>JBHBZU010000043.1:0-15681 GCA_041797745.1 Bacillota bacterium | reverse complement strand
ATTCCCGTTATCTTCTTCATATTAAAAAAATAGATACCAAATGGTATCTATTTTTTTATGGTGCGGATAACAGGAATCGAACCTGCACGGTCTCCCACAGGAACCTAAATCCTGCGCGTCTGCCAATTCCGCCATATCCGCATATAATTAAGCAACATTGTTATTGTACGTGAAATACCCCCTTTGTGTCAAGCCTTTAGGTACACTTATGAAAGTTTTGTATGTGCCATAAGCTTGAGGGCAAGGTTGACGATAAATATAACAATGTTGCTTTTCATACACCCAAAATCTCAAAGGGCTAATTGTCCAAGAAATTAATTTTCTTTATATTCAAAGCTGGTAAGAGTCATCACCACTGTATATTTGCTTTGTGAAGACGCTCTGCCGGAATAATCGTTGTAACCATAATCCGAACGTGTTATTGTAACATTTTGAATTAAATACTTGTTTGGCGACTTATTTATCTGACGAAGCTTTGCAATAGCCATATCATAGGTACTTGTGGAAAAGGATATGGCAATAGGTCTCCTCACTATATTTTCATAGTTTGAATCTATGCTCTCCGCGTCAAAGGTCAGATTGTAATCATAGGTTTCTGCCAAAATGCCGTTAAGCTCACCGATTATATGATTTACATTGTTATAATTCGGAGTAATCGGCGGATTTTCGTCATATTTTTGGAATATATCCTCTATGGCTTTTTCCATGCGAGCCTTTTCAACCATTTTAACTTGAGCTTCTTCCAGCTGAATATTTATTTCCGCAAGTTTTTCCTCGTAAGCCGCTGTTTGCTTTGCCACAGGCCCTTGAATTACAAAATAGTAAACTGCTGTTATTATGAGAATACCTAGCAGCGCAAGTTCTCTTACTGAAAGTATTTTTCTGTTAAGATTCATCTTGTGCCTCCTCTCACGTCTTGTTCGGCTTCAACGGTTTCCAAGCCATAGTCAATTTCTTCATCATAAATCACATCAAATACTATTTGCGCCGTTACGTCTGCTCCCCTGCCATATGCATTCTTGGAAGCGGTGTTTACCGTAATGTTCGTAACCCACGAAACATCTTCAAGCTGGCGCCTGATTTTTCTGACATCGTCAAGGACTCCCACGGAAACCTCAAGGCTCACGGTATTTCCTGTAATGGAGCAATTTATTAAAGCCCCCACATTTGATACCTTTTTGTTTATAAGGTTTATAATGTCAAGCCTGTCAACCAAGGTACTTTCTTCCAAATACATAAAGCTGCCTGTGTATCTTAAATATTTACCCTCAACCTCGTTATAATCCGAGAGCTTGTTGTTAAAAAGCTCCAGCTCCGCTTCAGCTTTTGAAACCTCTCCATTGAGTCTGCTTAAATCGTTAAGCCTTTCAAAAACTCCAAATTTCGCAAAAACCAAAATCAAGACAATAAGTAAAAGTGCAACAGGTAGTACCCTTGACATCGAATTATCTGTAACCTCTTTTTGATACAAATTCATCGTAGTTTTTGTTGGAAGCTTTGCTCTTGTTTCTTTATTTTTATTCTTTGCCATAGCCATTCCTCCCTACAAGGTTACACCTACTGCCACAACCGCTCTTGCAATATCAGAAAGAGCGCTCGCTTCCTTTGGCAATATCTCGCTCAAATCCGCTCTATCAAGTTGGATGTATTCAAGAAGTTTTTCGACAAACTCCTCTGTATCTGAACAAACTCCGCATATGTAGCATTGAGTGAACTCACTTTGCTGATTCTCATATCTGTAAAAGTTTATGGCTTTCATTACTTCCAGAGAAATTCCGTTGTAAACTCTGTCGCAAACGTCACTGGACAAAATATCTTCATGATTTGACTCCCTATATGAAGCTGCAAGATATACGTCTATTCCGTAATATTCAGCTATGGCATTATCAATTTCCCTGCCACCTGCCTCTATTTTCTTCGCCGCAGCCAGCTTGCTTCCCTCAAAGATATATACTCTTGTTGAGGAAAAGCCTATATCTATTATTACATAGGTTTTATCGGGATTTTCCCCCTTTGCTATGGCATGGCGCATAAGGCTTAATAAAGCCATTTCTCGTGGCAATGCCAGCTTCATCCTAAGACCTGCTCTTGAAAGTATTCTTTCGTATTCAGTAATAACAGGCTTTGCAGCAGCCGCAGAGAAAAGGTTAAGAGCGGTTATGTTCCCGTCTTCATCTTTTTCATAACTGTCCACAGCATAATCGTAGTTATAATTTATGCTCTCATTTTCCACAAAATCTCTAAATTCATAAGGAAGATTAAGTTTGAGCTGTTTTTCACTTACAACCGGCATTTGCAACGTTCTAAAATATGTGCTGAATTCCGGCAGTATAAATGCACAGTCTCTCCCCCTAAAGCCTCCCTCTTTTTTCATTTCTTTTAGAAACTTCGCAAGCATTTCAGGGGATACTATTTCGCTGTCCTTTATGAGATTTTCAGGCATACGTGATATAAGAGCTCGAGCTTTAGTTCCGCCTTGATACATCAGCGCAAGCCCGTTTCCCATTCCTATTCCTATGTAGTCTTTAGCCATATTCTGCTCCCTATCCGTCTAAAAAAAACTAAGATACCAATTCACCGCCGAAAGACCCCAAAACATACATACTGCATAGGCAGCAGAAATTGAGGGTCCAAACGGTATATGCTTTTCTTCATTCTTACTTACAGGTAAAAGTCCCGTAAGTATTCCTAATATCGCACTAAACATTAATGCGAAAATATTTATCTTCCAATCAAAGTACATTCCCGCCATAAAAAACAGCTTTATATCTCCGCCGCCCATAGTATCTTTTTTCAAAAGCCTATCAAGCAGAAGCGACAACAGCAAAAGCGGAAGCGATACTGAGAATGCTCCGTAAAGTGCGCCAAGTAGCGCAGTTGTAATATCTCCCGACAATAAAACGAAAACTGTTTTAGAAATAATTCCGGTTAAAATAAACCTGTCGGGGATAATGTATTCGTCTATATCACATAGTGATACCAAAATCAAAAGTGAGCACAAAATCAAAAGCTCCAGTGCCCTAAAGGAAAATCCATATTTTGCTAAAATCATCGTATAAAGCACTGCTGTCAAAAACTCGACAACAGGATACCTTGCGCTGATTTTAGTTTTGCAATATCTGCATTTTCCGCCAAGAAACAAAAAACTGAAAAGCGGAACAAGGTCAAGCGCAGATAGTGTGTGCTTACAAAAAGGACAATGTGAACGCCCCCTTGCAATAGGTTCCCCCGTAAGA
This sequence comes from Bacillota bacterium, assembly GCA_041797745.1. Lineage (GTDB taxonomy): Bacteria > Bacillota > Clostridia > Peptostreptococcales > Anaerovoracaceae > UBA3871. The sequence continues at coordinate 12,445 of JBHBZU010000043.1, read as the reverse complement.
GTTCTGATGGCGAGGCAGTTTAAGAAGCTGCCGGCTACAAGACCTGTTACAAAGGTAACGCAAAGCACATAAGCCGCAAAATACGGCGTGATAAAAATACTCATACTTTTTTACTTCCAATAACATCATTAAAGCTCGGAGATGCACCCCTACACCTCCGAGGCAAAATTTAATTATTGTTTTCTACACCTTAATAAAGGGTGAGGTTTGTTAGGTTGAAATTTAAGGTAAATACTACTGTTTATTAGTTAGTAGCCTGTACCGCTCCGCCTGATGTAGTAACCCATTTTACAGTCCACGTACCTGAAGCCTTTGGAGGGTCCACTTTAAAGTTTTTAGGGAAGTCTATTTCAGCATATTCCCAGCCTGCCTTTGTCTGCTTCTGTGTAACATCTTTTGGCGTACTTGTTCCATTATTCAGAAGTGCCTCTGCTGAAATTTCCGCATACGCTGAACGGAGGTTTGCAGCGTCAACTGCTTCTCTTGCCTTTTCAAGCTGTGCGTTCATTACAGGGATAGCGATTGCTACGAGCACTGCTATAATAGCAACTACGATAAGCATTTCCATGAGGGTAAAACCCTTTTTGTTCATCTTTTTCATTTCAATAATCTCCTATGTTTCTTTTCCTTTGTTGATATATCTATCTACGGGGTGTTTATATTTTATCGGAAAGCTTTAAGGTCTATCCGTTAAAACCTTTTTATTCATTATGTTTTATTATGTCTTATGTGTGTGTTCTACGCCCGTTTTGTTTAAAACGCATTGTACATTGAAAACAGCGGAAGATATACGGAGCATAAAACAAATATTACAAACATGGCAAGCACACATATTATAATCGGCTCTATCAGCTTTACAGCCTTATTTGTTTTATATTCAACCTCGCTGTCATAGTACCTGCCTATAACCTCTAAGGTATGCTCCATCGAACCTGATTCCTCGCCCACAGAGGTCATTTCCACCAGCAAATCAGGAAGTTCCCTCACTTTTTTTATGGCATTGCCAATGGATTGTCCCTGCTCAACATCGACTACGGTGCTTAAAAGTCTGTCTGCAAGATAAGCATTTGTAAGGGATTTTGAGGTAACCGCAAGCGCCCTTACCGCCGGTATTCCTGCTGCAAGCATTGTCGAAAAGGTATTGGCAAACTGACTTGAGCAACTCATCAGTCTGATTTTACCGAGAAGCAGGGTTTTCAGCTTCATTTTATCAAAGCGTATAGCCCACTTTTCCTGCCTGTATAACATCCTGTATATAAGCAGTATTGCCGCTATTATAAATATCATAGGCAACGTCGCCACTCTGAAGAAATTCGACATCGCAATAAGTGCCTTTGTAATCAGCGGAAGCTCCACATCCATTTCAGAAAATACCTTTATGAATACAGGCACCGCATAACCCATAATTATGGCAATTACTATTGCCGCAACTATCATTACAAAGATTGGATAGGCCAGAGCTGATTTTACCTTGTCGGCAATACTTGCTTTTTTTTCAAAAAAGCCTGCCAGTCTGCCAAATGCCAACTCCAGTCCCCCCGATTCCTCTCCTGCGCGAATTGTTTCTATGAAAGTGGTAGGCAACCTCTCCGCTCTCATCTGAAAGCTGCTGGCAAGATCATGACCTGCCGTTACGTCCTCTGCGATTGACATCAAAATGCTCTTTAGTGCCTTGTTTTCAGCCCTTATGCCCACAAGCTCAACCGTTCTTGCTATTGGAAGTCCTGCGGTCAAAAGTATGGCAAACTGCTGACACATAAGTGCAATTTCTTTGTCTTTTATCTTTGCTCGCTCTTGCCTCTTTTCAAACAGGTTAAAGCTCACTATTTCTTTAATTTCTAAAATAATTCCAAATTCTTCCTTGAGCTTCATTACCGCTTCGCCTTGGTTCTGCGCTTTTATTACGCCTGTAACCTCTGCACCGCTTTTTGACAAGGCTTTATACTTGTATGTTACCATATCAGTCCTTTTTCTACGTATTGTAGACTTCGCAAAATTTTAATTCTTTTTATTTACGCTGCAAAATATGTCTTACTATACTTTGCCATGTATTAAACATATGCTGACTATGTCTTAAATTTCTAACCGTTATCTAAAGATTCTGTCGCTGGTTCCTATTGAAAATCCTGTACCTGTGCCAATCAGCTTTCGCACAAAATCCGAATCGTGAGCCGCTTCAATAGCTACTTCGCTTGTTATTGCACCCTGCTTTACAAGATTTGTAAGGAAATTGTCCATTGAAATATTTCCTTGGGCTGCCGAAGTTTGTACCGCGCTTGCAATCTGTGGAGTCTTTCCCTCTCTGATTAATGCACGTATTGCGGAGTTAGGCACCATTACCTCGCAAGCAAGGGCACGACCTTTGCCGCTTTTGTGTGGCAGAAGCTGCTGGGAAAGCACTGCTCTAAGAGTCATGCTTAACTGTAATCTGATTTGCTGCTGTCTTTCTCCCGGAAAGACATTCACTATTCTGTCTATGGAATCCGGCGCACTGTTTGTATGCAAGGTCGCAAAGACAAGATGCCCCGTTTCCGCCGCGGTAAGTGCAGTCTCAATCGTATCGAGGCTTCGCATTTCACCGATTAAAATTACATCGGGGTCTTCTCTTAATATTGCTTTTAAGCCTGTTTCATAGCTTTCAGTGTCCTGTCCGATTTCTCTTTGATTTATGGTACATTTATTCGGATTGTATATGTACTCAATGGGATCCTCCAGAGTTATTATATGTTGCGGTCTTGTGTTGTTTATCCTGTTTAAAAGTGCCGCAAGGGTGGTAGATTTACCTGAACCTGTTTCTCCGGTTACAATCACTATTCCTCGCGGATATTTTGCAAATTCCTCACATATCGGAGGAAGTCCCAAATTTTCAAGCTCCGGAATTTTATCCGATAAAATTCTTATAGCGGAACTGGCATGACCTTGCTGCTTGAATACGTTTAATCTGCAACGTATATTTTGGGCATATGTACCGGCAGCATCAACCTCGCCTGTGCTTTCAAGCTTTTTGTATCCCTCTTTTAACAGTTCCTTTGCATATTGCTCACAATCCTCATGGGTAAGCACATGCTCGTCAAAATTGTTAAGGGAACCGTCAATTCTTATCCTGATAGGCAAGCCACATACTATATGTATGTCGGAAGCACGCCTTTCTTTTGCTTCTTGTATAACTTGAGTTATGTTCATCTTTTCACCTTTGCCTGCAATGCATGCAGCTTTTGGATAGCTTATACGCTGACACCATTTACGTTAATTATAAATCTGTTGTATGCAGTATCCTCTTGGCTTCCTGAGCTGTTGTAACTCCCGAAAGCACTAAATTCTGGCAGTTATGTGTCATACTTTCGAAGTCTGAACGGTAAACAGCCTCTGTAAGCTCATGGTGCGGCGCTTTTTCTCTGAATTTCTGCTTTATTTCCGAATTAAGTATGAGCATTTCAAATGCCGCAGTTCTGCCTCGAAAACCCGAATTTAAGCAATCAGGGCAGCCCTTACCTCTGTAAAAACTGATGCTTCTCACCTTTTGCGGTTCAAGCCCTATGGAGAGTAGCTCATCCTCGCTTGGAGTGTAGCTTTCCTTGCAGCTTGGACAAATCTTTCTAACAAGCCTTTGGGCGATAACGCCTTTCAGTGCACTGGCTATAAGATAAGGTTCAACGCCTATATCAACCAGTCTGTCCAAAGTCGCAATGGCTGAATTTGTATGTATGGTGGAAAGCACCAAATGTCCTGTTATCGCAGAACGCATTGCGATTTCAGCTGTTTCGCCATCTCGAATTTCTCCGACTGCTATTATGTCTGGGTCCTGTCTTAAGATGGCACGCAGACCGTTTGCAAAGGTCATTCCCACCTTTTCATTTATCTGTACCTGATTTACACCGTCAATATTATATTCTATAGGGTCTTCCAATGTAACAAGGTTTACTTCCTCACGATTTAAGTCGTTTACCATTGTGTACATGGTAGTTGATTTTCCTGAACCTGTCGGCCCTGCTATAAGTATTACTCCGTTTGCATTTGATATCAGCTCTTTATAATTTTCAAGGAGCTTTCCCTCAAGTCCTATACCCTTACTGCTCAAAAGCTGTGCGGATTTTTCAAGGAAACGGATAACAATCTTTTCACCATATTTAGTCGGAAGCGTAGAGATACGCAAGTCTATATCTCTGCCCTTTACCCTGATGTTTGCTCTGCCGTCCTGTGGGATACGCCTTTCGGCGATGTCCATATCCCCCATTACCTTTATTCTTGAAATTACCGAGGACTGCAAATTTTGAGGAACTGTCAGCAGTTCACGCAAAACTCCGTCAATTCTCATTCTTATGGTTAGCCCTTCTTCTCTTGGCTCCATATGTATATCTGACGCATTTTCCTGCGCGCCTCGCTCAATTATTGAGTTTACCAGTCTGATTCCGGGAGCTGCTTTGTCATCTCCCTCTATATCAAGCTCACCCAGTACAGCAACATTTTGAATCGGTTCTGCCCCCATAGACTTTTGCATTTCATCTATGGCTCTTGATACGTTTTCATTGCCGTAGAGCGTATTTATTGCACGTTCAGTTGCTTCCTTTGTGGCTATCATAGGAACGACGCGCTTTTTAGCCGCGCTCTTTACTTCCTCAATTGCAACGAAGTTAAGAGGGTCGGACATCGCAATGTAAAGCGTATCCCCCGCTAATCTAACAGGCACAACCTCATGTTTTTTCGCAAGATTCTTAGGTAGTATCTGTGCAAGCTGTACTGAAATATCAACTTTTGTAAGGTCAATAAAATCAACGCCAAGCTGATATTTAAGCACATCAATGAGCTCTCTTTCAGTTAGCACTTTGTTTTCGATAAGTATTTCTCCGAGCCTCTTTTTTTGCTCCTTGCCGGCAGCAAGTGAAGCATTTAACTGCTCCTCGGAAATGACTCCCGCCTCTAATAAAATGTCTCCTAATCTTTTGTATGCCATAATGTTCCCTCACTATAATTATTATCGGCAATTTTTCCAAAAACTTAACTCAATTTACTTTCAAAATTCAAAAGAAAACATATCTTGATACAAGATTTCACGCTAAATAAAATTAAGCGGTTCCACGGTAAATTCCTCTGAAGAAATTCTCGTTCCGTCCTCTGCTCTTACTTCTATTTCAATGCTGAAAGCAGGACGCGGACTGGCGTTTTCGTCCCATTCAAAGCGTGCAAATTCCGCACCAAGTCCATAAACATAAGTACTTTTAGGAACTAAATCAAAGCTGCCCTTGGGAGTTTTAAGCATAATATAGCCTGCACCCGAAGCCCCGCCCGAAGCGGAATTTTCTACTTTAAAACTGCAATCCTTTGCCCCTAAATTCATACTGAAAAACTTAATATCCGAAATTTCGCTACCCTCAATATTTCTGGCAAATCTAAGTTCATCCTTTACGGCAGTAGCAAGGGTTGAGCATAAAATCTGCCCCTCCGCTTCCATATTGGATTTATTGAATGAGGAAATACCGAAATCAAGGGCAAGGGTAATAAGCCCTGTTGCAAGAATCAGTACAATGACTGCCATCAGCATTTCAACGAGGGTTACTCCGCCTTTATGCTTCAGCTTTTCTTTCGTTCTATTTGTAGTCGTAAAAATAGTATCCCTCAGATTCATAAACATTAACCTTACCTGTTAAATCCTTTTCAGTTTCGTCATACTTTATCTTCACAGTAGCAGTCTTTAAATTATCTCTTTGCATAGTGCTTGAAAGGTTTTCTTTCTCCGCCTTGCTGTTTAAGTCCGCCGCAACCACAACCGCAGCAGGAAGCATTACCATTATAAGAACTATTATGACAAGGCTCACTAAAACTTCTATCAGAGTTTCCCCTTTTTTATTTTTTATCCGTTTAAGCATGAGGCTCTCCGTTTCTTTGCACCCTTATTTATATCTGTCTAAAGTAAATTTGTGTAACTGCTATGCAACCTAGCTTACTTTAGCTGTTACCCTTTCTAACCTGCGGATTGGCAAAGCTGATGGTATAATCAGTTTTCGACACAAGGGCTGTGTCGCCGCTTCCTCCACTTGTGCGTGTTTGAGATATGGTTTCTTCCATATCCATACGCATTGTTATCTTATACTTATCCGAAAGTTCTCCCGAAACAGTATCCTTTATTGCAAATTTAAAAGTTATCACATCTTTTGCGCCGTCAAAGCTTATGTCTATATTCACAGGCTTTATAATATCTTGCTTTTCGGCACCCTCAACCTCTGTTTCAACTGTGCAATTTAAAGTCTTTATCGGCGGGTTTATAATCCCCTGATTAGCTTTCACCCAAGCAACAATCTGATCCTGCAAAAAGTTTTCATGATTTGCACTGCCGCTTTCTTTGTAGATAGGCATAGAATATGAAATCTGCACCGGATCCGAGGTTGGAAAATCCTCTGCGTATTTTTGAGTTTCCGTATAAGTGTAACTTACGCTGTCACCCTTAAATGCAGCCTTACACATATTAACCGCCGAGCTGACCGCAAGGAAGTCCTGTTCCTGCCCTTGCGAAGTTCTGATTCTTCCAAGATTGGAAAACGCAGTGTAAACAATAACCGAGGATATCATTACCGTAACAAGCAGGGTTACGAGGGCAAGCAAGGCGCTCGCCCCCTTTTCCGATTTTAATTTATTAAAAATGCCTTTAATCATGCAATTCTCCCTCAGCCTTGTATTCGAACAGGTACATTCCGCCATCGGTATTTCCGAAAGTTCTATCGCCGGAAATGTCAAAATATAAGCCATCCGCTTGGTCATTTAAAAGAAGTCTATAGAATCTTTCTCCGAAATACAGGTTGTGTCTTCCGGCATTATGGTCGTACTTGGATTCAATAAGTCCTCCTGTGCGCACCAAAATTGCGGTATTATTTCTATCTATTCCCAAACGCAAGTTAGATGTAACGGTTTCAAAATACTCGTTTCCTGTTACTACCTGCCAACGCATATCATCAGTCACCTTATCCGCAAGCTTGTAGTTTCCTGCCAGGTCCTTTTGAACGGTTATGCCAACTGCACTGACTGCATTTCTGCCGGAATCTCCTATAATTGCATACCACGAAGCCGTACTGTCGTCACCGTCTGTTCTTGGGTTTCGCGCTATTAATATAAATTCTCTTTTAATTCCGGTTTGTTCGTTATCATGTATCAGGTTTGAACCGTCTGCTTTATATTTATTGTTATTAACAAATATAATTGCTTCTTTATACCACATAGCATAAAGCTCTACGCTCTGCCCGCCGTTGTCTACGAATTTTCCGTCTTTGATTATATATTTTCCCGATGAATCAACAGCAGTATTTGTAGCAATCTTTCCCTTTTCATCCAGCACCTTTTCGTATGTGCCGTCAGATTTTTTAAGATACCAACCGTCAAATTTCGATTTGCTGTAAGCATTACTTGCATTTATCGGTTGCATATATCCTGAGAAAAGGTTTGAATATTGTGATTGGTTAAGTCCATCTTCACCTATCCCTGCTGAAAAGTTGCCGTTGTTTATATATTCATCCCTGTGCTTTAATACTATCATTAAAGAGCTGTTTGGCCATCTGCCGTAATGGGCATTTGCCATTATGGCAGAACCTGACATATTCTTAATGATTGAAGCAAACGGATAATTTCTCCCCAAAAGATTTGGATATCCCCATGGGAAGCTGTATCCCTCCGTTACAGCGGCAAAGTTTGCAGAGGAAATACCTTTTGTGTTAAGTGCATTTGTGAAAAGTAAATTGCCTTTTTCCGCTATTACCTCTTGATTTGACATCTGCGCCAAGGTAAGAGGTGTTACATTAGCAGGGCTCCAGCTAATCGGGCTTACTACATAACCCGGCTTTGCAATAGCTTTGCTATAGTAGCAGTTATCAATTATGCCTTTACCCTCTTGACCCTCTCTGTCAGCGGGTCCCGCGATAACGTAAATTTTTGACCTTACCATCGTATCAGGTAAATTCATATACGTGTAACAGTTCCTATATTCCTGATTATTTGTGGAATATAATTCTGTAAAATTAACAAATCTCATGCCTATGGAACCGCCTGCAATTCCACCTGCGGATTTAGTCGGTTCAGTTAAGTTGCTTGCAAATGCAAGGCTTCCTCCTGAATATGAATTTATTATGCGTGTGAAATTAGCGCCTGCTATGCCGCCTGCACGAATATAATCGCCTCTGGTTCCGCCTCTCCTTGCATAAGTCTCGATATTTATATCAACAACAGCGCTACAGCCCTCCATTCTAGTTTTAAGAAGTCCTACCAAGCCGCCTATGTTAGCCTCTCCCGGAAAAACCTTGCCTGCACTTTGGTCTATGACCTTATACCCTGCAACCGCGCAGTTTTTAATATATCCACTATAATCGTTATATGCTTCGCCATAGTCAAGGGCTACTCCCACAAGGGAACCTATTACATATGCTCCCGTTTTAGCTGCTGCCGGTCGTTTAACAACAGGTGGCTCTGTGCTTCCCTCACTTCTTGACATAACAATATTCTCAAGCTTTGCTCCTGCGGTTGCACTGAAAAGTCCAACAGCATAGCAAGTTGATTCTACAGGCAAATCTAAGATTTTATAGCTTTGTCCGTTATAGCTTCCACCAAACCAATACTCAAGCACCGTATTATATTCTCTGTCTCCAAGACCAATTATATTATCTTTCGATGTGATTCCGAATGCCGCTATTGGTGTAAAGCTGTAATCTTTGCCATTTATATCATGGTCTTGTACAAAACTTTGGTTTTGACTGCCGGTGTGGTTGCTGGCAAGCTCAAAGTTTTTAGCCCACCAGTTGTATGTAGCTAAATACCATCCTAAATTTACCTTTGCTCCTTGAAGATAAGGATAATAGTTATTATAAAAATAGCTTGATTTTCTCTGCGGTTCATAATCAGATAAATTATTTTTATTTACGCTGTTCCAATTTATGAATTGGAGTTGGTCTGCACAGCGGACACGGTAAGGATTTGCAGCAGTTCCAACCGTGGAGCTTATACCGGTACTTGACGCCCCCTGCAAAGATATAGCCTTTGCAAAGAACGGGCTAAAGCTGTAGCTAAGTAACGGTTCGCCCTCTGCCTGAATTTTAAAGCCTGCGTTTTGCTCGTTTGCAGTCATATGCATATAAGCTGTACCTGCGTTATATGCAGAGGCAGGATTTGTTTCACCGCAAACTGTATAACAGGTAAACACATAGTCTCCGTATTTAGCAGCAAGTGAAGCCTGTGCGTCTGCATTGGTATTGCTCGGTACAGAAAGCTTTGCAGTTTCCCAAGTAGGCGCAGTTGTCAAATTGTATGTACCAACGCCTGATTCCTTTTTAGCCACATAGTAGCCGTAGCCGTATTCCTTTACAGAACCGCTATCTCCATGCCTTGTGTTTGTAGTATCTTCAATTACATCTACGAAAACTCCGCTATCGTTCTTTTTGCGACTTGCAACATAAATCTGATAGCCATCCTCATCTCCACCTGTCATTTTTTCCCAATAAAACAATCCAACCTTTCCAAGTTTATGCTTTTTGCCTTGAGCCCAGTCACCATAATGGTTAAGTCCTAATATTGACGGGTACGGATAGGTTTTAAGCTTTGGCTCATATGAATCCAAATTATACGGGTATGAATCCTTTGCATTATTATCTGATGAAAAAGCGGAGCCCAGCGCCGTTTTGCCTGTGGCTATGTCCGCAAAGCCGTAAGGCTGTGTACCGCTGATAACATTTCCTGCTGTTAAATAATATGTCCTGCTTGTGCTGTTGCATGCTTCCGCCGTGCTATATCCTGTTGCCGCATTTGCTCCTGATATATCAAATGCGCTGTAGGAATTTAGAATAGATGAAACAGGGCTTGCCACAAAGCCTGCCGCCTTACTTATTCCTGCCACCTGTGAAATTCCAAGACCGGAAGTATAGCAGTTACTTATTGTCGAGGCTCCATTAAGGCTTCCTGCGAGTCCCCCCACTGCCGACGAAGCGGAATCCGCCAAAATATAAGAATTTCCGTAGGATGTGCTGATTTGAGACTTTGCGGTGGTGCCACCTACAATTCCGCCTAAATTTCCGCTTCCCTTTATTACAGTTGCAGCAAGACTCTTGGTAATTTCAGTTTGAGAAACTGCACGTCCTAAAAGTCCGCCAACATTACCTTTTCCTTTTATATAAATATTGTCCTTATAGGTTTTGTCACCTTTGAATACGTACTTGCGTGAGCCCTCCTGTTCAACAAGATAGCTGCTGCATTCGGTAATTTTTACTAAATTTGTCGAATTTACTATACCACAAAGCCCGCCGACATTTGTGCCGCCGTCAATTTTTTGGTCTATAAGCGTTACGCCCTTTATTTCATCGCCCTTAAAGCTCGCAAACATTCCCGCAGCCTTTGTGCCTTGGTCTAAAATGTGCATATCCACGATTTTAGTGTCTTTTGCTCCTAAGTAGCTTTTCAGTCCGTCGTTTGTAACAGGTTTAAATGCTCTTATCCTGTTGCCGCTTTCTTTGTAAATAGTTGCCCATTTCATGTAGGCTGCTTCACCGTCAGAGTTGTCACTGAAATCTATGTCTGAAGCCTGTACGGCAGAGACCACCTCACCGTTTGCTATTCCTGAGGTTGCAAGGTTAAGGTTTTGCAAATGTCGTCCGCAGGAAATTACGGCTTCGCCGCCGCTCTCTCCTAAACTGCCTGTGCTAAGTGAAGCAAAGAGGCTGTTTGTTACCCCCTTTGCAGAAGCATTCGGGACATTAGGCTCATCACTTTTTACAGTAAAGGAAATCTCTATGTCCTCTCCTGCTCTAAGAGCCGAGGCGGTTAAACCCAATATTCCCGAACGGGTGGTGCAAAACTGTTCCCTGAAACTATTGCCCTCTGTAAGATTGTCCAAAACAAGCTTATGCTTTACCTGCACGCTTCCTGCCGGAATAAACACCTGAGGTAAGCTTACAGTATTTCCGCTTTTTAAGCCCTTTACCTTTATGTCAAAGCTAAGCTGTTTGCCGACCAAATCAACAGGAACATTAACAATAAGCTCGGCTCTAAGCTCATCAGCATTTACGATGTTTACTCTTGCATTCATTTCTTTCAGCTCGCTAAACATCTCAATTTGCGTATTTCCACTGTAATAGCCGACCTTGTCTATGCCCTTTTGGCTGCTGCGCCCGTCAAAGTTTCTCAGCGTTCCGTCCGCCAATGCGTAATCCTTTGTATAAAAAGCGACGCTGCTTCTATCTTCAGAATAAAATACGGAATAAATATAGCCTGTTTCCACATCAAGCTCTATAATCCAATTATCATCCAATAAAGCGTCGCTGATACTGCCTTTAGGAAGCAATAAGTCGATAAGCTCCGAGTCGGTTTCACTGCCGTTTTTGTCGCTGTAAATGTAACAAAGCTCTTTTGCAAGCTGCTTGTCTACCTCATCGCCCCAATCCGACGGAGCATTGTAGGTATCGGGAATCGGTCTTATTTCCTGCGCCCCTGTTCCTCTAGCAGCTATGAGCTTGGAAAGCTCCCCCGTTGCCGCAAGCTCTGTTATCCTGTTTTGAGCACTGACATACATACTCTGTGCAATATTATCAAGCTTTGTTTGCTTTATTTTGTCAGTCATGCCTGCTATTCCGATGAATGAAAAGGCACACAAAATAGCTATGATTATAACCGCAAGCAGTGTCTCCATAAGCGTAAAACCATATTTATTTTTAGCCACGCTTAGTCTGTAAACTTCTTTTTTATTCATTTCACAAACACCTTTCACCTTTGCAGTTTGTATTTAACTGCAAGGCTTTCCATGTATGACCCTTAAATTACTTCTCTACGCTCTTAAATAATATAAGTTTTGTCACACTTATTGTAGTATTCCTCATGATACCGCATAAAGCTTGAAAAGTCAATGCTTCCTTGCGTTTTTACAAGCTCTTTTCCGGCTTTTTTGTACAATTTTCTAGTTTTTTCAAATTTTCTTTTACTTTTTTAAAAGTGGTAGTATCAGTACTGCTTTGCTTTAGGCATATATCAGCAAGTTTGTTACAAAACGGTGGAATTGAAGTTGACACAATTAGAAAATTATTGGGGCATACACGCCTTAATACTACTCAAGTTTACCTCCACACACTTTGCCACAATTATGCCAAAATCGACGTAATATTTGCCCCGTGGTCAAGGGAAGCAGGTATAAGGGGAGTTGGCTTTAATCGCCCCAAACCGTTGCAAAAACTAAAAAAACGGATGCTGAACATCCGTCATAAATGGTGACCCCACCGAGAATCGAACTCGGGTTACCGCCGTGAAAGGGCGATGTCTTAACCGCTTGACCATGGGGCCTTATTAAAAAAGAAACCGGCAACGTCCTACTTTTCCAGGCAGTCTCCCACCAAGTATCATCGGCGCTAAGGAGCTTAACTACTGTGTTCGAGATGGGAACAGGTGTGGCCTCCTCGCTATAGCCACCGGATTTCTTTTGAAGGTTGTACCT
>JBHBZU010000042.1:0-8393 GCA_041797745.1 Bacillota bacterium | reverse complement strand
TGTCCTTGTCTGCGGTAAAGGCTTTTACCAGCAGTCTGTATTTGCTCTGATCCACAGTGGATATGGAATAAAGAAGTACGAAGAATACAAGGATGAGGGTAATCATATCCGCATAGGTGTTAAGCCAAGCATCTTTATTCGGTTTTGACGCTTCTTTTCTTGCCATATGCTACTCCTTGCTTTCCGGTGTTTCAGCACTCTTTTTAGCGTCATCATCAAGGAAGTTAAGTAATTTTTCTTCGATGTATTTAGGGTTTTCACCCTCCTTAATAGAGATAACGCCCTCGATAATCATTTCTTTGAAAAGCATTTCCTGTGCCTGCGCATCCTCCAGTTTGTTTCCTAAAGGTGTGAAGATACAGTTTGCCATAAGTGAGCCGTAGAAAGTCGTAATAAGAGCTACGGACATGTCCTCGCCCAAACTGCCTGCGCCGCCGTCCAAATTCATGGATTTAAGCATGTTAATCAGTCCTACCAAAGTACCCAGCATACCGAATGCGGGACCTAAGGCTGAACCTAAGTCGTAGAACTTTTTTTCTTCTGCGTCTCTCATGTAAATGTAGTCTAATTTTTGCTGGAATCTTGCCTTTAATTTATCCGGTTCAATAGCGTCCACGATAAACAAAACGCTTTCCTTTAGAAATTCGTCCTCAAAGCCGTTAGCCTTATCTTCTAAAGCCAGCAGTCCCTTTTTACGAGCTTCTTTGGAAAGTTCCGTGATTATTTCAATGTATTCCAGCGGATCACGCTTATTCTTAAAGAATATCTGCTTCATGTGCTTTGGAAGCTTCTTTACAATTCTGAAAGGTGTAGCTGCTACCAGTACCGCAAAGGTTCCCACCACTACGATGAAAATACTCTTTACGTCAATAAAGTTACCCATGGAAGCAAAATTGATTCCTGCGTCACCTACTACAATACCGAAAATTACCGCGAATACCGCTGTTCCAAAACCTATTATATTTGTGATTTCCATAAACTACGCTCCAGTCTTTCTACTATCTGCCATAAATGCTTCTCTTAAAAGCAACTATCTTTTGGAAAACCTCCGCAGAGCTTTCTGCCACTACATATGTCTTTCCATTGACAAGCCTTAGCGTTGTATCGGGCTTCTCTTCGATAGTTTCAATCAACTCTGAATTAATATAGAACTTTTCACTTTTGTTTTTATTTAATTTAGTAAGTGTAATCATGATTGTTCTCCTTTAATATCAGGTATGGGGCGGGTGCTAGGCACCCACCCTATATAGTTTATCCGATTAATTATCTAACCAAATTTACAAGTTCTTCAAGAATAGTATTTGAAGTTGTTACAACTCTGGAGTTTGCCTGAAAACCTCTCTGTGCGAAAATCATTTCAGTAAATTCGGAAGCCAAGTCTACGTTGGACATTTCCAAAGAAGCGGATACTGTTGTACCTGTTCCGTTATTTCCCGGTACCGAAATAGTTGCGTTGCCGGAGTTGGAAGTGATAGTGTAGTAACCGTGTCCCTCCTGATTCAGACCGTCCTGATTGGTGAAAGTTGCAAGTGCCAGCTGTCCGATAGTAATAACGGTACCGTCTCCTGCACTTACATTACCGATTTGCTTGTTGGTAAGACCTTTTAAGTTCAAAGAACCGAACTTGGCGTCGTCAACTGTAAGGGTAATGTCACCAAAGGTGAGACCTGTAGTGCCTGTAGTAGATGTACCTGTAGGCGCTGTCCATGTCTGTGTAATCTTTTCTGTTGTACCGGCCTTAGTGTAAATATTTGCAGTAAGGTCGATTTTTGCAGGAGTTACTGTTCCGAGAGCTACGCTGGAAAGGTTGTACTTATCAGCAGGTATTTCGAAAGTAATCTGTTGCTTAGCTGAATTGCCTGTTGTTGAAGAAACAGGAACTTCAAAAGTAGCTGTGTATTTAGTAGGTGTTCCAGGTGACGGAACATCCGGAGTTACTGTACCTGTAACTGTAGCTGTCTTTGTGGAACCGCTTGGATCCTTGTATGTATACTGGAGCTTATTTCCGTCTACCAATGTAGCCGCTCCGTTAAGAACAACTGCGTCTTTCTGCTCGATACTGAACTTGTCGCCAACTGCAAGACCTGCAGCGTTGTCAAAGTTAATCTTGTATGTGCTTGTGATATCTGCTGTTGAAATATCTGCTGCCAGCTTGTTGCCCTCTCCGTCTCTTATGGTCCACTTATTCACATCTTCAAGTATGAAGCTGTAGCTGCCGGAGTCGGACTTGCTTAATGCCTTAAGTGCTGTATGAGCAGCGCCCCAATCACTTGGATTCATCTCTTTAACCTTGACACCTGACGGCAATGCATGTTCTCCCCCGATAACCGCTACGGACTTAGTGTCCAAACCGGTTGCGGTGAAGCCTGTGCCTATGAGTCTTGCTCCTGACGGAATAGCAGTTGCTATTCTTAAAGCTCCGCTGTAGTTGGATTCTTTTCCGATAGTAGCTCCTGCTACCCAGCTTGTGCCGGAGGCAAGATTTACCTGAGGGTCACCCTCCTGAATAGCGGTAATCTGTCCACCTGTACCAACGGATACAGCTGTAAGCTTCTTGAAAATTTCAGGATCTACAGTAATTGCCTGAAGAGCCGAGGTTGAAGCTGTACCGTCTTTGTCAAGCTGTACTACACCGTTTTCGTCCCAAGTAAGACCAAGAACCTTTTTTCCGGTTCCATCTACCAAGTTACCTGCTACGTCAAAGTAGAAATTACCTAATCTTGTATAAAGCGTATTTCCGGAGGCATCCTGAACAGGCAAGAGTCCATCGCCGTTAATATAAACGTCCAAAGGTTTGTCTGTTGCTGCGCTTCCGCCTCTTGAGAGGAGCTTATCAATGGTTCCCAGAGAAGTTCCGTAACCAAGCTGACTTGAGTTGGTACCACCTGTGGTAGTTGTCGGAGCTGACGCTCCAGAGTAATTCTGATAGAACACATCTGCAAATGTAACACGTGATGACTTATAGCCATAAGTGTTAACATTGGAAACGTTGTTACCAATTACATTCATTTTCTTCTGGTGAGCTGATAAACCGCTAACTGCTGAATACATGGATGCTAACATATTAAATTCTCCTTTCAAATGCGCCCACTTTTGAAATCCGTCAGTCAGTCGGGATTTCATAGCTTCCTTGAAAGGTCCAGCTATAAAAAGTGTGGGGATTTGAGTCCCGATATTGATATAAACTTAAATTTAGCTATAACTTAATTTTTTAATTTCAGTTATGAGTTATACAATTCAGTTATATAAATAAGGCGCCGTCAATATTAGTAAAAATATTTTCTTTTAATTCGTTTTTATCTACTACTGTAACCACCACTTTATTTGGTGCATTTACGATAAAAGCCGAATCGTTCATCACAACTAATGCTTCTTTGATTCCTTTCTTGCTTGCTTTATTGCAGGCTTCTCCGAGTTTCGCCACATCTGTATCAGTAAGACTGATGTTTCTTTGAGAAGTTCTCATAGCTGCGTGCTTTGAGAAAGTGACTTTCTCCAGTTGTTCAGATATGCGCTCATCCAACAAAGTTTTGAAAGAACCCTCAAGCGACTGTTTTAATGTGTTTCCGGCAACTCCGGTAGTAGTTCCGCTGGTTCTATCAATTCGTTGAGCCTGTCGAATCAATACATCTTGAGTGTAGTTGTATTTGTTGATTATCTGGTCAGACATCCTTTTCCTCCTTAAATAATCCTAGCGCTCGCTTCTTCACATTAGTTTTCTTCTGCGAGTTTCTGTGCTGCAGCATTTTCTGCCGCTAGGTTAGTTGCGTCCTGACTAACCGTGGTAGTTGTTGGTGTTGCTGTACTTGGTGTATTCGGCACAATCGTAGCAGGTTTTTCCTCTTCTTTTTCATTGTTTGTCGATACACTGTTTACCATTTCCATCACTGTATTTGCCATGTTTATGTTGCTGTTTGCTGAATTAGTAGCGGAATTTGCTGCCAAAGCAGCTGCATTAGCCGCATTAATCGCTGCCTGCGCCAGCTGAGTAGCCGTGCCGGACTTAGCTTCTGACAAGCCCATGATTTTGGTAAGCTCGTACTGCTCTCCATTAATGATAACCATCGGTGAGCCTTTGTAAAACGTAACACCCTCAA
Source organism: Bacillota bacterium (assembly GCA_041797745.1). GTDB lineage: Bacteria > Bacillota > Clostridia > Peptostreptococcales > Anaerovoracaceae > UBA3871. The sequence continues at coordinate 4,296 of JBHBZU010000042.1, read as the reverse complement.
TAATACCTGTAGTAGTTTTGAGACCGCCTGTTTCGCTTGTAGTGTCTTCTTCCGCAATGGTAGCCTCTTTACCAATCATCGACATACTGTAGGTGGATTGAGTCATTTCCTGCAAGTTGGCGAAACCGTTCTTGACTGCTGTTGACATTTCAGTAACTGCCTGAATCATGGTGTACTGAGAAAGTTGATTAATGTACTGTGACGTGTCCATAGAATTGTTGACATCTTGATTTTTCATTTGTTCAACCATCAGTTGAAGAAAATCCGTCATGTTAAGATCCGACTTACCTTTTGTAGAAGAACTTGTAATATTCTCTACGCCGGTAGTAGTCGCACCCGGTTTGTACATATAACTTGTATCAATTGGCATATGTATTTCTCCTTTCGCGGTGGCTATGCAAGATAATTCAGTCGCCCCATCTCCGCTTTAAGCATTTGGTAAGTTTCTGACATCTCTTCAAGAGATTCAAGCTCGCCTGTTGTCATAAAGTGATTTGAAGCTGCTGCTTGTCGGGCATTCTGTTCTCTCTGCTGTCCCTCCTGCTGACCTGCGCCGGCACTCATGTCAAAATCCTGACCTGTAGTAGCTGCCACATGTAAGTTCTCTCGGTTGCCTTGGGTCTGTGCATGAATCTGAACTCCGTCAACATTTATGTTTGCGAGTCCTAATTCCTTTGCAAGACTTTCTGCTTGAGATAGGAGCAGTTTTTGAGTTTCAGGATTGGCTGCCACTATGTCAATTTTCAGCTTTTGACCTGTCATAGATAACTTTACGTTAATCTTTCCGAGACCTAAAGGGTTTAATTGCATAGTAAATTCCTTGCCACCATCTCCCAGAGCCATCTTCACACCGTCGCTTACCTGTCGATAAGCTTCAGGTGTCGAACTGCTTCCGGGTAAGGTTTCGGTTTTTCCAACCTCTGTGCCTCTCAAAGCTTCTGTTGAAAAACCTGCTGTCAAACCGTTGTGATTTTCAACCTTTAAGTCTTCATCTTTTCGATTAAGAACAGCTTTTTCATCCGCCCTTTGGGCGCTGCCTAAATTCTGAAATGTGCTTGCTTCTGATAAAATTTCTCTGCCTAAAGCCTGTTCACCTGACTTGAGGGCTTCAAAATTTTCCATAGCCTTTGTTTCTGCCTCCGTTAACCTGCTACCGTCTTTACCTGCTAAATAGAAAGCTTCTTTTGAAGCTGTCGCTTTTAACGACTGCTCGCTGAAAATTTCTGCGCTGTTCTGATTAGCCTCGGTAAATAAGTTTTGTGTAGTCTGTGTCAGGGACTCATCTATGGCGGTTAATACATCTTTAGATGATTCTGTGCTGATGTCTGTCTCTGCTGCATTAACTGCTCCAAACTGTCCCCGAATAGCGACATTTGCTATTGCATTCATTGCTGAATCTGTGGCTGCTTTCTGATTTTTCCGAAGCTCTTCTATGGTTTGCAGAATGTCTTCCGCTTTACCGTTTTGAAGAAGTACGGCTTCATCCATAAGTGCTCCCGCAATGCCTTTAGCCCGCTTTCCGTCCTTTGAGGCAAACTGATTGTCCAAAAGATACTGATTGTAGAGATTTTTGGTAACATCAAAACCAAATTGGTTCAGTTCTGCCAAAACATCTCCGGCTAAAGTGCCGTCGCTTAGCTCCGCCTGCCCGAAAGTTTGTCCAGGCAAGTCTGCTAATGCAAAGCCTTGCGTTGAGAATGCATTCGCTGCGTCACTGTTTTGCAAGTTTAACTTGAGCAAATCTGTGGCATTTAACGTTTCAGAATTAGGAGATAATGTGTTTCCGACCATGGCTGCGAACATCGACTGAAAATCAGTTTCCGAACTCTTGCCTGATGGTGCGGCACTACCAGAGGTCTGAGCAGTAAATCCACTTGAACCAACGCCTATGGCTTGGGTCATGTACGTGCTCATATCCATCCTTGCACCTCCTTTCCGTATTAAATTTTTATTATAATAACCTTAAAGACGCATATACGCATATATTTAATATGCTATGCAACCCGTAAGGGCATTATCAAAATCTTGTAGACGATATTTCGATATTTTAATATTTTTGATATTTTAAAATGCTGCAAAAGAAGCCTTTAATCCTCTTCCGCCATCGTCTCTTTTGCTGAAATAAATTCCGCGATTTCAAGCTCTGTGAGCTTGCGATCCTCTTCCACATACTCGGCATACTTCTTTTCTTTTAAGGTTTCCAGTGATTTGGTTTCCTTTTTTGCCTCTGCAATAATGTCTATCTGTTTATCTTTTTCAGCATTCAAAGCTTCCAAATGTTGCTTCGCTTTTTCTATATTTTCTCTTAAATTTTCAATGTAGTTCTGATACCTCTGACATTCTGCGCCGGATACCGCCGCTTTCAGTTTTTCCTCAAGTTCTCTGCCTGCCACAATCAAGCTCTCTTTAAGCTGTTCAATCAGCTGTTCCTGATGTTGAATATCAGCCATGATATTTGAAAGCTTTTGCATTTCGCTTTTCAGCACCTGCTCTTTGTAAGACAGGAGTTTTTCGAGGTTGAACTTAAATTTTTTCATTATTTATAATTTTCTATATATTTTATGTTCACATTATTTAATTATACAATATTTCCACAAACTATTCAACCGCAGTAGTCATCATATTTACAGTATCTTCGTAAGTAAATTTCTCGTCTGTTCTCTGGCATAAAAACTGATCAATTCCTTTAATGTGAGTCAGGGCTTCGTCAAGCTCCGGATTGGAGCCTGATTTGTAGGCTCCGATACTTACAAGGTCATAGTTTTCTTCATGAACCGACATGAGATTTCGCAGCTTGTTGGCTACCGCCTTTTGTTCAGGTGTAACGATATCATTCATAAGTCGGCTGACGCTTCCCAAAATATCAATGGCCGGGTAATGATTTCTTGCAGCAATTCTACGGGAAAGCACTATATGCCCGTCAATGATACCTCTGACCGTATCGGAAATCGGTTCGTTTACGTCGTCACCCTCCACCAACACGGTATAAATTCCTGTGATAGAGCCTGTTTCAAAATTCCCCGTACGCTCCAAAAGCTTCGGCATAGCAGCATAAATGCTTGGAGTGTAGCCTCTGGCAACAGGCGGTTCCCCCGTAGCCAGCCCTATCTCACGTTGCGCCATGGCAAATCTTGTGAGAGAGTCCATCATAAGCAGTACGTCTTTACCTCGATCCTTAAAATATTCGGCAATGGTGGTGGCTGTCTGCGCACACTTCATACGCTGCAATGCAGGTTGGTCTGAGGTGGCAATGACCAAAACGGAACGTTTCATGCCCTCAGGTCCCAAGTCACGTTCGATAAATTCCCGAACTTCTCTGCCTCTTTCCCCTACAAGCGCAATGACGTTAATATCCGCTTTTACATTTCTGGCAACCATACCCATGAGGGTACTCTTACCTACTCCTGAACCTGCAAAGATTCCCATACGTTGACCTTTACCTATGGTTAAAAGTCCGTCTATCGCTTTAATTCCAAATTCTAAAATATCGTTTATTCTAGGTCTTGTCAGCGGATTTGCCGCCTGAATCTGTATTTCATATCTGTCCGCCGCTTCAATTTCAGGGCCTCCGTCAATAGGCTCTCCCATGGCGTTTACCACCCTGCCAATCATCTTTTCGCTAACGCCTATTTTGAGGCAGCTGCCGGTACACTCTACGAAATTACCTACTCCCACACCACTTAATTCTTCAAAAGGCATAAGCAGGACGCTGCTGTTTTTAAAGCCCACTACCTCCGCATAAGTGTATTTACGAAAGTCCTCATCGTAAATTTTGCAAAGGTCGCCTATCTTGCAGGACGGGCCGATAGATTCAATCATCATGCCGATAACCTTGTCTATCTTGCCGAATCTCTTGCAAGTATCAGCCGTCTGTATCCTCCCTAAAAATCTTGAGTGGTTCATCGTAACTCCTTAGCCAAGCTTTATTTTCTAGTCATCATAATCCGGTTTCGGATCAGCTGTAGCTTCCTGTAATCTCATAAGCTGACCGCCGATACCTGCGTCAATCATGCCCTCTGCGGTCTCTATCTGAATAAGCTCCGCAGCGTCGTCATTAGGAATGACATGAACCTTAATCTCCGGCAGGAGCTTTTTGATTTTTTCTTTTAAGTCTGTGTCAATGTGACAATCCAAAGTACTTTGGTATTCGGAAAGAATCACTCTCACAGGTGACTCCTGCTCCTTTACTATATCCGCTATCATAGCAGGGATTGTATCCTTGTTAATTTTTACCTGTTGACGCATTACTTTTCTTGCAATTTCAAAAGAAAGGGCTAACAAAGATTTCTCTTCTTC
>JBHBZU010000041.1:0-48589 GCA_041797745.1 Bacillota bacterium | reverse complement strand
ACCCACGGCACGCGGTTTTGGAGACCGCTGCTCTACCAGCTGAGCTATACCCCTATATTAAACCCATGCAAATTAAATGGCGGAGAAGATGGGATTCGAACCCATGCTGCCCTTAAATGAACACTAACGGTTTAGCAAACCGTCCTCTTCAGCCACTTGAGTACTTCTCCATGGTTTGTCAAACTATGCAAGATATGGCGGAGAGGGTGGGATTCGAACCCACGGTCCCTTTCGGGATCACTGGTTTTCAAGACCAGCTCCTTAAACCGCTCGGACACCTCTCCAGCAGAGATAGCGCTGACTTATCAATAAAACTTTGGTGACCCATCCGAGACTCGAACTCGGGACACCTTGATTAAAAGTCAAGTGCTCTACCGCCTGAGCTAATGGGTCGTATGGCTGGGGTAGCAGGACTCGAACCTACGAATGACGGAGTCAAAGTCCGTTGCCTTAACCGGCTTGGCTATACCCCATTCTAGTATATTATAAAATGGTGAGCCCGTTGGGATTCGAACCCAAGACACACGGCTTAGAAGGCCGATGCTCTATCCAGCTGAGCTACGAGCCCACATTCATAATCAATACGAATTGGAGCGGATGATGAGAATCGAACTCACATGATCAGCTTGGAAGGCTGACGTTCTACCACTGAACTACATCCGCGAAGTAAAGAAAAAAATTGGAGCGGAAGACGAGATTCGAACTCGCGACCCTCGCCTTGGCAAGGCGATGCTCTACCCCTGAGCCACTTCCGCACATTAATGTTGGTCGAGGGAGATGGATTCGAACCATCGAAAGCTTAGCTAACGGATTTACAGTCCGCCCCCTTTGGCCACTCGGGAATCCCTCGAAGAGTATTCAGTTGATTCTATTGGAGCTGGTGGAGGGAATCGAACCCCCAACCTGCTGATTACAAATCAGCTGCTCTACCGTTGAGCCACACCAGCATAACTACTAGTAAAATAAATGGCGACCTGAACCGGGCTCGAACCGGTGACCTCCAGCGTGACAGGCTGGCATTCTAACCAACTGAACTACCAGGCCATGTATTTGGTGGGGGTTACAGGGCTCGAACCTGTGACCTCCTGCTTGTAAGGCAGATGCTCTCCCAGCTGAGCTAAACCCCCTTGTGTGCTGCATTTTTAAGTGCTTGACACATTTATAAATTATACAGTATCTAGTTTACTATGTCAAGTAGTTTTTCTACTTTTTTATTGAATTGACTGCGGAAGAAGAGCTTACCTCGTTTCGCAACTGAATCAGCTCCGATAAAACCTCCGCTCAAATCAGTTAACCGGACTGATTTGCCCTCGCGGATTCTAGCCCAATCTGCTGATTTAATAATTGGCTGCGAAGGAGGGGCTCGAACCCTCGACCTTGCGGTTAACAGCCGCCTGCTCCACCATTGAGCTACTTCGCAATATGGTGTAGTTTCTTGAGTGAAACCTTTATCATACTACCATATGAGCCTACGTCTGTCAACGGTTTTTTCGAGAAAAAATAGACAAGATTTCATCTTTGTATAGAAAAACGGAAATAATCACTGCAATTATACATAAAGCTACTGTTCCTGCCGTCTTTCCAAAGAAATAGGTCACTGCCTCTGTGATAATACCCACGCCTACAAACAGGGCAAGCACCACCCAAAACTGTATTCTCCCCAGCTTTTTAATCTGCACTTCATCCATGCTTGGTACCATTGTGTCTTCAGCTGTCACCTTTTCATTTTCCGTCTTATCAGCCTTTTCCATTTCTGCTGCTTCCACCTTGCCAGCCTTTTCCATTTCCCTTGCAACAGTTTTTCTATCCTCTGTTGTATGTATATTTCCATCCTCTAATACATCAGAATTACTCGCTTTCGCCACATCTTCTTTTTCCAATTTCGTTAGGTTTTTTTCTGATATATTCTCTTTCAATTTCTTAATCATTGCCATCTATTTAATCGGAACTTTAACCATGTTCCTCTCCTCTGAAAGAATCTCCGCCATACCGCCTGTAAGGTTGTTTATTACCGTTTTCACAGTCTCCAATCGGTTCACCTCAACTTCCAGCGTTAAGGTTACATTGTCGGCATAAATAATATCTTTTATGTCAAAGCCCCCTGCCGCAGCTTCCTGTGTTTTAGCCATATTCTGAAGCTTGGCAAGATAGGAATATCCCATGGAAACTGTGAACCTCACCCTTTCCCTCATTTCACAAAGTCCGGCAGCCAAAAGCCCCAGCTTGCAGCTGCCGGTATAGGCACGTACAAGTCCTCCCGGTCCCAGCTTGATACCTCCAAAGTAGCGTGTAACCACCACAACAACGTTGGTAATGCCCTCTTTAGTAATCATTTGAACCATTGGCGTGCCTGAGGTACCTCCGGGTTCTCCGTCATCACTTCCCCACTGTATCTGCATGTTCTCGCCTATGACCATTGCCGGCACATTATGGGTGGCGTCCTTGTGCATTTCACGGATTTCTGCGATAAAAGCCTCCGCTTCCTCGCGGTTAGTTGCAGGCGCCACATAAGCAATGAACTTGGATTTTTCAATTATCTGTTCCGCGGAGCCTCGCCCCATAACAGTCTTTAGCATATCTATTCCTTTATTATATACTGTTCCAAGCGGCTATAATCCGCCTCGTTCACCTCTACTTTAAGCAAGGTTCCCTCTGCTTCGTAATCCATTTGAAGCACATTCGACTTTTCCTGAAGATAAGAGGTGATGTCTCCTCTGGTATAAGGTATAAGCATTTTTACGGTCTTTCGACCTGCAAAAATCTTGCTTTCAATAATTTTCATCAGCTTATCTACACCGGTACCGTATTTTGCAGAAATACAGATGTCCGCTTCAGGAAAATCCTCTTCGCAAAGGTCTATCTTGTTATAAACCATCACTTTTTCCTTATTGCCTACTCCTATCTCTTCTAAAACCCTGTTTGTCACTTCAATATGGAAGTCCTTATTTTCAAAAGTGGAATCCACCACCTGTAAAAGCAGGTCTGCATAATGCATTTCTTCAAGAGTTGCCTTGAAAGCATTCACCAGCTGGTGTGGCAGCTTGCTGACAAAACCTACTGTGTCAATAAGAATAAATTCTTTGTTACCCTCCAGGGAAATGCGGCGTTGAGAAGTATCCAAAGTAGCAAAAAGCATGTCTTTTTCAAATACAGACTTTTCCTGATTCTCTTCAATCGTAAGTAAGCGGTTCATAAGTGCAGACTTTCCTGAGTTTGTGTATCCTACCAATGCCACTACGGGAATCTCCGATTTTTCTCTTCTGGAGCGTTGCGTAGTTCTCACATTCTTGATATTGACAAGTTCTGCCTTAATGTCATCCATTCTTCTTTCAATGTGGCGTCTGTCGGTTTCAAGCTTCTTTTCTCCCGGCCCTCTGGTACCAATGCCTCCGCCTAAACGGGAAAGTGATTTACCAAAACCCAAAAGTCTTGGCATTCTGTATTGAAGCTGCGCCAATTCTACTTGAAGTTTTCCCTCTCTGCTGGTTGCTCGAGCTGCGAAAATATCTAAAATCAGAATGGTACGGTCAATTACCCTTACATCCAAAGCGTTTTCAAGATTTCTAATTTGCATGCCTGAAAGCTCATTGTTGAAGATAACGGTATCCGCCTCCATGTTCTGACACATCAACGCCAATTCCTCAACCTTACCCTTACCGATGAAAGTCGCCGTATTGGGCTTTTCCAAATTCTGAATCATCTTCCCCAAAACCTCTGCATTCGCTGCCTTGGCAAGCTGAGCAAGTTCCTCCATTGAGTAAGAAATGTCTTCTCCCATGGATAAGCCTACTGTAATAGCTTTATATATATCATTTTCAATTACTTCATTATTTTCGTCAAATTTAATCATTGTTCTTAATCTCCCAGAGGAATTGTATCACGGTTTACAGTTTTTAGGCAAGTTTTACACTTCTTCGTAAAACCCTATTTACTCCTTTTTTAATTTTGAGTAGTGTATATCAAACAAGCCAACAAGTCAACAAGTTTTTCGGGTTATTGCCTACATTTTTCGGATTATTACCATAACATTTTATAGCGTAACATTTTGTAGGATTAAAATACATATCATAGGATAATAATACCACAACGAATTTAAGATAACAAAAGGCGGACAGCCAAAACTGTCCGCCTCATATGCCCCATAGATTAGGTGATTTCAAAAATGTGCTTGTGAACATTCACCTAATTCGGACACCTTTTTCTTAATTCAATCACGCTTTCTGCGTTAATCAAAATTCTTAAGTAAAACTATTTTTGTGACAAATATTCATCAATGGACTGCGCAGCCAGTTTTCCCGCTCCCATAGCGAGAATAACTGTTGCCGCTCCTGTAACAGCATCTCCTCCGGCATAGACACCCTCGCGAGATGTAAGTCCCTCTTCATTGACAATAATACAGCCTTTTTTGTTTACTTCCAAACCCTTGGTAGTACTCTTAATCAGTGGATTTGGAGTAGTTCCTAAAGACATGATAACAGCGTCTACATCTAAATCAAATTCGGAGCCTTTTTTCTCGATAGGACGACGACGTCCTGATTCGTCAGGTTCTCCCAATTCCATCTCAATGCAGGTCATTGATACAACGGAATCATCCTCATTTCCGTTAATCTTAACAGGGTTATTTAAGGTCTTGAAAATAATACCCTCTTCGATGGCATGCTCAACTTCTTCATGTCTTGCAGGAAGTTCTTCCATGCCACGACGGTATACTACCCAAACCTCCGCACCTAAACGTTTGGAGCAGCGAGCAGCGTCCATTGCAACATTACCGCCGCCAACAACTGCTACTCTCTTGCCTGCCAAGTCCATGATAGGAGTATCGCTGTCAGGACGATAAGCTTTCATAAGATTTATACGAGTTAAAAATTCATTCGCTGAATATACACCCTTTAAGTTTTCACCCGGAATATGCATAAACATAGGAAGTCCTGCGCCTGACCCAACAAATACCGCCTCGAAGCCATATTCTTCCATCAGCTCGTCAATAGAGCAAGTGCGTCCGATAACCATATTGGTTTCAACCTTAACGCCTAAAGCCTCCAAGCCGTCTACTTCTTTCTGAACAATAGCCTTTGGAAGACGAAATTCCGGAATACCGTAAACCAGAACGCCTCCTGCTAAATGAAGTGCTTCAAACACAGTTACCTCATAACCTTTTTTAGCCAAGTCACCGGCACAGGTAAGACCGCTGGGGCCGGAACCTACAACAGCCACCTTGTGACCGTTTGAAACAGGCTTTACAGGCTTTTCATTTGAGTGTTCGTTATGCCAATCAGCTACAAATCTTTCCAAACGACCGATACCGACAGGCTCACCCTTTATCCCTCTGACACAATGCATTTCACATTGAGTCTCCTGCGGACAAACACGACCGCAAACAGCAGGAAGTGAACTGGTTTCATTGATGATTTTATAGGCTCCCTCATAGTCCTTTTCGTTAATCTTCTGAATGAAATCCGGAATATTTACATTAACAGGACAACCGCTAACGCAAGGATGATTCTTGCAGTTTAAGCAGCGGGCAGCTTCATCTAAAGCCTGCTCTTCGGTATAGCCGAGAGCTACTTCTAAAAAGTTCTTGTTACGGAGGTTTGCCTCTTGGGACGGCATCTCATTCTTTTTCAAACTCATGTTAGCCATATTACCTTACCTCCTGTTTAAAAAGATTACAAGTTTCTTCATGTTTCTTCAACTCAAATTCACGGTACATCTGATTACGCTTTACAGCCAAATCCCAGTCAACCTGATGACCGTCAAAGTCAGGACCGTCTACGCAAGCAAATCTCATCTCACCGCCAACAGTCAGACGACAGCAACCGCACATACCGGTTCCGTCAATCATAATAGGTGACATGGAGACAGTTGTTGGAATACCATATGGTTCAGTTGTTTTACAAACGAACTTCATCATAATCATAGGACCTATTGCAAAAATCTCGTCATAGGTATTACCTGCTTCGATTAATTCTTGCAACGCCTGTGTAACCATACCTTTCTGACCATATGAACCATCATCTGTACAGATTTTCATAACATCAGAAACTTCCTTAAATTCTTTTTCAAGGATAACCAAATCCTTGTTCTTAAATCCGCAAACAGCATGCACTTCGGCACCGCATTCATGGAATTTCTTTAATACAGGATATGCAATAGCACAGCCCAAGCCTCCTCCTACTACACAAACTTTTTTCTTTCCCTCTGTTTCAGTAGGTTTTCCTAATGGACCTACGAAATCGTGCAGACACTCGCCTTGATTCATATGAGCCATCTTTTCGGTAGTTGCACCTATGGTCTGAACAATGATGGTAACTGTGCCCTTATCTATGTCACTATCGTGAATAGTAATAGGAATACGTTCGCCGTCTTCATCCACACGCAGTACAATAAACTGCCCCGGCTGAGCTTTTTTAGCAATCATCGGAGCTTCAATCTCATACAAAATAACGGTGGGCTTTAACGCTTCTTTTCTAATAATGCGATACATAAAGTCATCCTCTTTTCAATTAATAGTAATAGTTTTATAGTTCCAAAACCAATATAACACAGACCACCATAGCGGTCAATAATGTCGTTACTTTTTTCACAATCTTTTTCTGAATATTACATACAATTTTTTTTGTATAAAGAAAGAGTGTAGCAGTCATAGATAAGCTACACTCCGTCTGTTAACAAATAATTCAGCTCTTCCTACTTTAACTTGGCAAGTTCCTCATTAAATTTGGCATTTAGTACCTTAATATGTGTACCTTTCATGCCTAAAGATCTGGTTTCGATGACGCCGGCAGACTCTAACTTTCTTAAGGCATTTACGATAACCGATCTGGTAATACCGAAACGATCGGCAATGCGGCTTGCTACTAAAAGCCCCTCTGTGCCGTTAAGTTCTGCAAATATCTGTCTTACAGCCTCTACTTCGGAATAGGAAAGAGTTCCGATAGCCATTTGAACTACATTTCTTTCTCTTTCTTCTTCTTCCTTTTCAATAGACTTCTGTCTGATAATTTCCAGACCCACTACTGTTGCACCATACTCGGCGAGTACCAATTCCTGAGCTGTAAATTCAGGAGTACGTCTGCTGAGTAGAAGAGTTCCCCATCTCTGTTTACCGCCTAAAATAGGAACAATAGTGAAGTATTTTTCAGAATCGTCATGCTCAAACTGTAAAAGCTTGGATGACTCTGCATTTGACAAATTAGCTGTAGTTTCATCTACTGCCATAAGCGCTTCATTTGCGGATTCAGGAAACTTTTTGATTCCATCTTCTTCAACAATGGCCGTACGTGTCGGTTCTTCTTCATAACGCACGCCTAAAACCTTACCATTTCTGCTTAAAATATAAACATTAGCTGCCATAATTTCGCTAAGGATTTCGCATAAATCGTTAAATGAAAAAGCCCCTGTGCTGCTTTCTTGCAGCACCCAGTTCATTTTACGAACTTTAGTTAAAAGCTCTATCATATTTTTTCTCCCCTCTTCAATAAAACTTGCGATAAATGTAGCCACTTCCACATACCGTGACCCTTTTCAATCTGATTATACGAAATTATCTGTCAAAGCGCAACCATTTTTTGATTTTTCAAAAAAATATTCGTTCAACAAACAATTCGCAATTATCAAAACAAGTTCTATTAATTACAGGATATACTTCTCAACATCTTGCTCGTGGATTTTTTCTTCAAACTTATTTTTTACATATTCCGCATCAATCGTAATATTTTTATTTTCCGCTTCCGGAATGTTGAAAGAGATGTCCTCCAAAAGCTTTTCCAAAACAGTATGAAGACGTCTTGCTCCGATATTTTCAGTCTGCTCGTTCATTAAGAAAGATATGGTGGCAATCTCTTCTACGGCATCATCTGTAAATTCAATTTCTGCGCCCTCCGTCTCCAACAAAGCCTTATGTTGCTTGAGTAACGCATTCTGTGGAATAGTAAGAATCTTAACAAAAGATTCTTTAGTCAGGTTTTCCAATTCTACTCTTATAGGAAATCTTCCCTGCAACTCCGGAATCAAATCTGTAGGTTTTGATACGGAGAAAGCGCCGGCACCGATAAACAGTACGTGATCCGTTTTGCAAGGACCATACTTGGTATTTACTACACAACCCTCAACGATTGGCAGAATATCTCTCTGCACTCCCTCTCGCGACACATCTGCTCCGGATCTGAACTCGGAACCAGCAATCTTATCAATTTCATCAATGAAGATAATACCGTTTTGCTCCGCATTGTGAAGAGCCTCCTCTGTTACTTGATCCATATCAACTAAATTCTGTGCTTCCTGTTCTCTTAAAATCTTTCTGGCTTCGCTGACCTTGACTTTTCTGTTCTTGGTCTTTTTAGGCATCATGTCACCAAAGATATTCCCTATGGCAATCATGCCACCGTCGCCAATATCCAGTTGATTTCCTTTAGACTGCTCCTGCACCTGAATTTCAATATATTGTCCCTCTAAAAGACCATCTCTTAACTGCTGACGAACCTGTTCCCTTGCAAGTTCCGTATCCATTGCTTCCGGTGTCTGATTTTTAGCAGCTTCATCTTCTTTCATCTTCTCATACTGTGCCTTTTGAGAATTTGAATAGTTCCCCATGAGCAGTTCAAAAGGGTTACGTAGACCGCCGCCCTGTCCCCCTTGGTTCTTTTTGCCGCCTGGGATAATAGCCTGAAGAATCTTTTCTTCGGCGATTTCATCTGCTACCGCATACTTTTCATTAAGTTTAGCCTGTTTAGTAATTCTTATACTCGCCTCTACCAAGTCTCTTACCATGGAATCCACGTCTCTTCCAACGTATCCCACCTCTGTAAACTTCGTAGCCTCTACCTTTACGAAAGGCGCGTCCATAAGTTTAGCCAGTCTTCTTGCAATTTCAGTTTTACCTACACCGGTAGGACCCATCATGAGAATATTTTTGGGCGTAATTTCTTCTCTCATCTTTTCAGATAGGAGACTTCTTCTATATCTGTTTCTAAGGGCCAGTGCAACAGATTTTTTTGCTGAATCCTGACCAATAATGTATTTATCTAGCTCCGCTACTATTTCTTTCGGAGTCATCTGGTATAAAGTGTTTCCCATTTCTAATCCTCCTACAGTTTTTCCACACTGACATTGGTATTTGTGTAAACGCAGATGTTTGAAGCAATCGCCAAAGATTCTCTGACAATTTCCTCAGCTCCCATATCTGTATGGTTAAATAAGGCGCTGGCTGCCGCATATGCATAGTTTCCACCTGAACCGATGGCTACAAAATCCTCATCCGGCTCAATAACTTCTCCGTTGCCTGATATAACCAATAAACTTTCCTTATCCGCCACAATCATAAGGGCTTCAAGGTTGCGCATAGCCTTGTCGGATCTCCAAAGCTGCGCTAATGCTACTGCCGCACGCTTCAGATTTCCGGAATGTTCTTCCAGCTTGCTTTCAAATTTCTCTGTGAGAGAGAAAGCGTCTGCCACAGAACCGGCAAAACCGCTTATTACTGTATTCTTGTATATCTTTCTAACTTTCTTTGCACCATGTTTCATGATAGTTGACTGACCCATGGTAACCTGTCCGTCACCTCCAATGCAAATGTCGTCAGGTCCTCTTCTTACCGCCACAATGGTGGTTGCGTGAAATTCTATTTTTCCCATCTTTTCCTCCTCACCGCTATTATTCTTTATAATCACAATTTTCGTTAGGGCATTCGTATACATAGCCCTTTACCTTATGTTCTACCAAAAGTTCACTGCATTTAGGACATTTTCTGTTGATAGGCTTGTACCAATATGCCTTGTCGCACTCGGGATATCCGCTGCAACCATAGAAAATCCTACCTGATTTGCCCCTTTTACTTACGATATCCTTTCCGCATTTAGGGCACTGAATCCCGATAGTTGCCTGAATCTTTTTAGTGTTCCTACATTCAGGGAAGCCTGTGCAGGCAATGAAATCACCAAATTTCCCATGCTTAACAGCCAGCGGCTTTCCGCAAAGCTCACACATTTCACCTGTCAGGGTATCTTCTAATTTTACTTTTTCAATTTTTTTATCAGCAATTTCCAGTTCTTCGGAAAGAGGACCATAGAAATCAGATACCACTTTCTTCCAATTCTCTCCTGCCTCTTCTATATTGTCCAGCTTTTCTTCCATCCCTGAAGTGAAGCCGATATCTACTATTTCCTTGAAATATTCGGACAACATCTCCGTTACCACAAATCCCAAATCTGTAGGAACAAGAGTTTTCTTTTCTTTTTTCACATATCTTCTCTCTGTCAGGGTTGATACTATAGGAGCATAAGTTGACGGTCTTCCGATACCCTTTTCTTCAAGAGTTTTGATAAGCATTGCTTCTGTAAATCTGTCAGGTGGTTGAGTATGCTTCTCTTCGGCAATCGTATCAATCGCGTGAAGCACTTCCCCCATTTCGATGTTTGGAAGCAGATTGTCTTTTGCATCATCGTCTGTGGCCATGTAAATCTTACGATATCCGTCGAAGATAAGTTTAGATCCTCTGGCATTGAATATATAACCGCTATTTTCAATTTTTGCAGTTACACTCTTGTAAACGGCAGAAGTCATCTGGCTTGCCATAAACCTTGACCAAATCAGCTTGTATAGCAGGAACTGGTCGGAGCTCATGGAGCCCACCAGCAAGCTGTTATCCACAAACTTGTTTGCTTTTCCATCCCAAAGGATAGGTGCCAATTCCACATATGACGGTCTAATGGCTTCGTGGGCATCCTGCACGGCTTTCTTCTTATTTGAGAATACATTTTCAGCCCAATAGTTATCACCGAAGTTTTCCGAGATATAAGCCTTTGCTGCCGCCTTAGCCTCATCGGAGATTCTTACAGAGTCGGTTCTGATGTATGACACCATACCTAAAGTACCATAACCCTTTATATCAATACCCTCATACAGCTGCTGTGCCACCATCATGGTTTTACGAGTATTAAAATTCAGTTTATAAGAAGCTTCCTGTTGAAGTGAAGATGTAGTAAAAGGCGCATATGGCTTTTTCGGATTTTCTTTCTCGTCAATAGTCTTGACTACATATTTACCCTTTTTTAAAATGTCTGAAACACTCTTTGCCTCCTGCCCGTTGGAAAGAGTGATATCCTTAAAGTTTTTATCAGTTGTAATCTTCTTGCCCTCATATTCACTAAGCAGAGCCTTGAACTTTTTGGAAGTTCTCCCCTCTTTCTTATCGAACTGAGCACTAATTGTCCAATATTCCTTTGGAACAAAAGACTTAATCTCGTTTTCACGATCGCAGATAATTTTCAAAGCCGCTGACTGAACTCTTCCCGCCGACAGTCCTCTTGCCACCTTTCTCCAAAGTAACGGACTAATCTGGTATCCTACCAGTCTATCTAAAATTCTTCTTGCCTGCTGGGCATCCACCATATTAAGTCTGATGGTTCTCGGTTCTTTGATAGCCGCCTTTATAGTGTTCTTTGTAATTTCATTAAACTCAATACGGCATTTTGTATTGGGGTCAATTCCAAGCAAAAATGCCAAATGCCATGAAATAGCTTCGCCCTCGCGGTCAGGGTCAGTTGCAAGTAAAATTTTAGAAGCAGCTTTTGCTTCTTTTTTCAAACTTTTAATAAGGTCTCCCTTACCTCTGATAGGAATGTATTTAGGCTCAAAGTCATTTTCTATATCAATTCCAAGTGAGCTTTTAGGCAAATCTCTTACATGTCCTACAGACGCAATAACCTTGTAATTGCTTCCCAGAAACTTTCCAATAGTCTTTGCTTTAGATGGAGACTCTACTATTACCAATGTCTTTTTATTTTCCGACGTTTTTTTCTTATCTGCCACTTTTTCCCTCCAATAAAACGAGTTTTCGTCTACAAGTTATGATTATATTTCGATTCTTTTTAGTTTGCAATAAGAATTTTTCCAAAACATACCTGAAGTAGACCTTTCATCTCCAAAATAGTTACTGTTCCCATCAACTCCTTTGGCGGTTTTTTCAAGGCTAAAGACATCTTTTCAAAAGTAGCTTCCCCATTATCTAAAATAAATTCATAAATTTCCTTTTCATCCTCTCCAAGTTTCTTCATTATATATGACGGTCCCTCTCTTTTTCTGCAAAGACCTTTAGCAGCAAGATCATTTATAATATCATCAATAACCGCCACCGCCATAGCTCCATCCTGTATAAGACGATTGCAGCCTATGCTCATGACTCCCGTAATATTGCCGGGTACGGCATAGACCAATCGGTTCTGCTCCGCCGCAAATTCAGCAGTGATTAGTGAACCACTGTTTAGACCTGCCTCTATAACGCAGGTGGCTTCACAAAGTCCGCTGATTATCCTGTTTCTCTGAGGGAAAGTAAAGGGGGCAGGGCGGGTTTCAGGCGGATACTCCGACAATATCAGCCCCTCTTCCTCAATCTGCCCTTTCAGCTTTTCTAAACCTCTGGGGTAGCAAATTTCCACACTGTTTCCCAAAACAGCAATGGTCTTTCCCCCGGCTGTCAAAGCGCCCCTATGAGAATATGAATCAATGCCCGCCGCCATACCGCTCACCACAGTAATTCCGTTTTCTGCCAACCGCCCTGCCATTTTTCCGGCTACATAACTGCCGTACTCGGTCGCTTTTCTCGAACCCACAAGTGCCACGCATAAACTGTTGTTTGCTAAAGCTATATCTCCTCTGTAATACAGCTGTTTCGGCGGATTCGCAATAGTATATAAACTATTGGGGTATCCCTCTTCACCGTACTTTACCATACCCTCTTTCATATATAATCCTTTCTACTTTATTTTTATAATTCATCCCAAGTTTAATTAAGAAGAAAGCCCGTAAAATACGGCTTTCTTCAATTCGATTTGCCTTTCAATTTACGTTTTTGTAAAGCTTTTATGTACTTTTTCTTCATTTATATAATTTATCTAATGCCCTATATCCCAGGGCTTCAGCCACATGTGACGACAGTATTTTTTCGCTTTGCTCCAAGTCCGCTATCGTTCTGGATACCTTAATAATTTTTGTGCAAGCTCTCATACTCATCCCGAATCTGCCGGCTGCTGTTTTTAACATATTTTCAGCCTCCTTTTCCAAGGTACAATATTGTTTAAGTTCCTTACCCTCCAAATGAGCATTTAAAATCCTGCTACCCCCGAACCTTTTGTTTTGTACCTTTCTGGCTTGTTGCACCATTTCTCTCATGAATTGGGAATCAAGACATGGATTTTCTTTATCCTCATTTTCTTTTTCTAAAATCTCTGAGGGGTTAATTTCATTTACAGCTATGTGCATGTCAATTCTGTCTATGAGAGGACCTGAAAGCTTTGATTGATAGCTCCTGATATCCTTTAGGGAACATCTGCATTCTCGAAAAGCAGCTCCGTAGTACCCACATCTGCAAGGGTTCCCTGCTGCTACCAATATCATCTCACAAGGGAAAGTTGCAGTGCGTTCACCTCTTCTGATAATAATCTCCCCCTCCTCAATAGGTTGCCGAAGTGTCTCCAAAGTTTCCCTTGAAAACTCCGGAAATTCATCTAAAAATAAAACTCCCCTATGAGCCAAGGAGATTTCTCCCGGTTTTGGATGGTTCCCTCCCCCTATTAAAGCTGCTCTTGTAATGGAGTGATGAGGTGCTCTGAAAGGTCTTTCAAAAACTATGGGTTCTTTTTTTGATAATTTTCCTGCCACAGAATATATCATGGTTATTTCCAACATTTCTTCATAAGAAAGTTTTGGCATAATAGTTGGAATCCTTTTAGCAAGCATGCTTTTCCCACTCCCCGGAAAACCGTGGAAATATATACCGTGTCCTCCCGCCACGGAAATAATCAAAGCTCTTTTAGCTGTTTCCTGCCCCTTAACTTCAGAAAAATCCAAAGAATATTTATTGATATTGTTTGATATGGAAGTTTCATGACCTAAGGGCTCTATAGCTTTACTGCCGTTTAAGTGTTCTACTCCTTGGGATAAACAGCTGATCGGATAAAATTCCAGTCCGGTAACCGCCTCAACTTCTTTGATATTGTCCATAGGGAGAATCACCTTTTTAATTCCGTTTTTCCTGAATCCTATAACAAGTGGTAAGGCCCCGTTTATACGACGGACCTCGCCATTTAGCGCCAATTCCCCTATGACCCCGTATTCCCTTAACTTTTCTTCCTTTAATCCGTTGCGCTCATTTGTAGCAAGTACCCCAAGTGCCATGGGAAGATCGAAGTAACTCCCCTCTTTTCTATCGTCAGCCGGAGAAAGATTGGTAACTATCTTATTTGCAGGAAATTCATAACCGGAATTTTCAATGGCATATCTGACTCTTTCCTTTGCTTCCTTTACAGTGGCAGAGGGAAGCCCCACTACTATAAAGGCAGGCAGTCCCCTTGAGGTATCAGTTTCTACTAAAACCGAATATGCCTCTATACCGTTTAGCCCTGCTGTAATTATTTTAGAAAACATAAGCCATCTCCTTTTTCACAAACGATATTAACCTTAATAAAATCTGATTCCTTTCATCTCTTTGAAGCTTTTTACGGCGCCGAACATAAAAAGCATGCAAAATCTATTCTAAAATTCATATAGAAAAGTTCAATCCAAAAGCCCGATATTTTGAATATGATTAATTTCCATGGTTCTAATATTAAAGTCCCCTGAACCGCTCTGACCTTTTAAGTATACTTCCAAAACATCCGCCCTGATTTGCCGCTTCTTGTATCTGCCATTGGAAAGTAGATAAAATTCAATACTTCTTTGCAAATGCTTACGCTTTTCAAAGGTGACAGCCTCTGCCGCCACCCCATATTTTCTGCTGCGACGAGTCTTTACTTCCACAAAGCATATGGTGCCCTCAACGCTTTCAGCAATGATGTCTATTTCCCCACTTTTACAATTAAAGTTTCTTCCCAAAATAATGTAGCCTTTTCTTAATAAGTATTTGCAAGCCTCTTCCTCTCCTAGCCTGCCGATATTCTTTCTCTCCCCGGTCATAGCTTCCCCTTTTAATTTATATTATTTGCGTGATTCATTTTCCATATTTTGTATATTTATTTTTTCCATAATATTTTTTTTTTTCTATATTTTGTCAATAAGAACTTATGAAAAAGAACGGTTCTTGTAAAGCAAACCTACGGTATTAGCTAATTTTAGCCTTTTAATTTAAGTTTGCTTCATTCCCCGTTCCTGTTTTTCTTGTATCTTTTTTAGATTAGTTTATGGCTGAAACCGGATTGCCATATGTTTTTAAAATATTTTATTTAACATAGATAGCCCGTTTCAGCCTGTGTTTTTATCCTATTCCTTTACATCCGCAGGTTACTTTTCCAATGCGAATTTTCTCACAGCTTTGGCTACACCGTCATTTTGATTCGTGTCAGTAACATAGTCCGCAATTTCCTTTACCTTATCTACGGCATTGCCCATTGCAACAGAAAAGCCTGCCGTCTGTAACATTTGGATGTCATTAGGGCTGTCGCCACAAGCCATCATGTTGGCTGTATCAACCTTTAGAAGTTCTCCCAGCTTTAAAAGAGCGTGAGCCTTGCTGGCATGCAATCCGCCTAATTCAACATTGCTGAAGAAAGAAGAGGTTACTGTGGCAATTCCCATTGCGTCAGCCTCCTTCCAAAACCTCATACGGTCTTCCTGATTATAGAAATTCACGTTAATATTTTCAATATTGCCCTTGTTAAGCAGCATATAATCGTATATATTTTCGACAGGTTGGCGAGTAGCTCTTATGTAAGCGGCACGCTTCTCCCCGAACTTATGGCTGTTAGGGTCGTAGAAAAAATTTTCCTGAATATAGGCTATACCGTCAATGAAAATTTCAGTCATATAGTTGGTATTCCTCAGCACCTCTACAATCTTCTCAATGGCGGAAGCGTCGTGAACTTCCTTGTGCAGTAATTTACTATCTACAAGTCTTGTAATGACTGCTCCGTTGGAAGTAATGGTGTATTCAATTCCTTTCACTCCTCTGATGTCTTCCGGCAATGCGCTTATAGGTCTGCCTGTGGCAACCACCACATGAATCCCTTGATTTACCGCCTCGTTTAACGTATCTATAGTATTTACGGAAATGTGGTCGGTATCATCCAACGTGGTTCCGTCTAAATCCAATGCTATCAATTTAATATTTGACATAATTCTCCTTTTGTATCCTTTTGTACATCTTTTGCTTCATACAATAACAATATTGTAGTACGTGGCAACCTAAAAATCAATTATGTTCCGTCTTTTCATCATATTTTTCAATATTTTTCGCAATTTATGCTAAGCCTTGGCGAAATTCCTTGTTTAGAGAAAAAATCGTGCTATAATTATAATGTTGTAATCAAAAGAGATAATAAGCAAAATAGTACTAAAAACTATTATTTCTGTATTATTTCCTAAAATTTGGCAACAAAATTGTGTATTAAGAGTATTGAGGAAGGGAATCATACTATGAAAGTTGCAGTAGTTGGAGCGGGTAAGCTAGGTTCCAAGGTAATTGAAGCGTTACTTGGCGGAGACCACTCAGTTACAGTAATTGACAGGGACGAAAGTGTTCTGGAAAAATTAAATTCACATATGGATGTTATGACTATTGCCGGTGACGGACGCGAAGTTCGTACCCTTAAAGAAATAGGCATTAGTTCCTTTGACTATTTGGTGGCTTCTACCAGTGAAGATGAGG
Source organism: Bacillota bacterium (assembly GCA_041797745.1). Taxonomy (GTDB): domain Bacteria; phylum Bacillota; class Clostridia; order Peptostreptococcales; family Anaerovoracaceae; genus UBA3871. Next base: position 31,953 of record JBHBZU010000041.1, on the reverse strand, counting down.
AAAATATCATCATCGCTTCCTTTGCTAAACAAATTGGCTGTCGACAGGTTATTGCCAGAGTCAGAGACCCTGAACACCTGCGCCAAATGGATTTCATTAAGGAAACTATGGGGATTGATTATATCGTAAATCCCGACAATGTTATTACAAACGAAATATATAAATATCTGGTCGAAAAATATACCTTGGGAAACGGTATCTTTACATCAGGCAAGGCTTCGCTTTTGGAATTTAAGGTAAACAAGCTGCCGAAACTGGCAGGGCTGCCTATGACTCAGTTCCGCACGGTTCTCCCGGGTATGCTGGCTGTTGCCATTTCAAGAAACGGTAAGGTTATAGTTCCTCATGGTAATACCATCATCGAAGAAGAGGACAGTATCTACGTCATCGGAAGCAGAGACGATATCCTTAAACTGAATGAAAAAGTACATGTAAAGGGAAAGTATAACGACTTGCAAAAAGTTATGATTGTAGGTGGTGGAAAAACCGGCTTCTACCTTGCAAAAAAGCTGTCGGAGTTTGGAATATCTGTAAAAATTATAGAGAAAGATAAGGAGCGTTGTCATTATCTGGCAGCCAACCTTGATGATGTTATGATTCTCCATGGTGATGCCACAGACATCACTTTGCTGGAGGATGAAAACCTCGATGAAATGGACGCAGTAGTTACTGCCACAGGCTTTGACGAAGAAAATCTTCTTCTTGCCCTCATTGCCAAGCGTCACGGTATTGAAGATGTTATTGCCAAGGTAAGTCGTGAAAGCTATTCAGGTCTTACAAACAGCATGGGCATTGACGTTGCCTTAAATCCTTTAGATATCAGTGTCAGCAATATCCTGCGCTTCATCCAAGGGTCTAAACGTGTTATTTCTACCCACCTGATTCAAGGTCAGGCTGAGATTGTTGAAATTCGTGCCTGTGATCATATGGTTATTATGAATAAGCCTCTCCGCGATTTGGAGCTTCCTGATGATTTGCTTATCGTTGCAATTCACAGAAACAATAACCTTATTATTCCTACCGGTGACACCAAAATTATTGAAGATGATAAAGTTATCATACTCTGCCTGCTTTCCGAAATTCCTGTTTTGGAAAAATTATTAAGGCAGAAAAAAGGACTTCATCTCTTCGGGTAAAATATAAGGAGTTAGTATGTGTCTGAATTACAGAGGCATAGCACGAGTTGTTTCAGTACTTGCAAGTGTACTTGGATTTGCAATGCTCCCACCTGCTTTGGTAGGGCTGTTTTACAATGAAATATATATGACTCGGGTTTTTGCAATAACTGCCGCCACACTCATAACACTGGGCACTATACTCGTAAAAAAAATAAAGCCATCTACTTCTTATTTTAAGATTAGAGATGGCTTTCTTGTCGTTATTTCCTGCTGGATTTTTTCAGGTTTTTTAGGTGCTGTACCTTACTATTTTTCAGGCTTTTGCCCTGATATTTTTAAATGTATCTTTGAGTCTTTTTCAGGCTTTACCACCACAGGCGCCACAACCTTTCGCGATGTTGAAATTCTTCCAAAAGCCCTGCTTTTTTGGAGGTCTTTTTCCCAATGGATAGGAGGCTTCGGTATACTGTTTATTCCTATTGCCCTCTTACCCGCTTTGAGTGTCAAAGGACATTCCATAGTCAGAGCTGAAATGTCAGGCACCAAGGTAAACAAGGTTTCTGCAAAGCTCTCCGATACTGCCCGCAAGATATTGCTTATGCTTACGGTTTTAACCTTAGCCGAAACTCTTCTCCTAATGCTTGGAGGACTTAACTTTTTTGACGCTCTGACTCACTCTTTTACCACCTTAAGCACCGGCGGCTTTTCCAATTATAACACCAATGTAGGTCACTTCGAAAGTACATATATTTATCTTGTTTTTTCAGTATTTATGCTAATTGCAGGAACCGATGTTACTTTCCAATATAACCTCTTTACCGGTAATTTTAAGAAAGCGTTAAGGGAATTTGAACCTGTGGTATACCTTATTTTATTTGCTATATGTACTTTGCTGCTGGGTTCATACTTACTTTTTTCGGGTGCTTCGGTAGGCATATATTCAACTTTTTCCAGATCTGCTTTTCATGTGCTTGCTACCCTTACAACAGGCGGCTTCTATTCCGCCGACTCAACTCTTTGGCCCATATTTCCAAAACTGCTATTGCTTACCCTCATGTTTGTAGGTGGTTGCATTTCATCTTCAGCAGGCGGAATTAAAATATTTAGATTTATTATTTTGGTAAAAATGATTAAACGAGGGATAGGAGTTCGCCTCCATCCAAATGCGGTACTTGATATTAAAGTCGGAAAACAAAAGGTTTCAAGTGAAGTAATTCAATCTGTAACCGGTTTTCTCTTTCTTCATATTGCACTGACTTTGACAGCCACCGCCGTTATAACTTTAAGCGGACTTGATGGAGTTTCTTCATTTGTAACAGCAGCTGCCTGCATTAACAATGTGGGTCCCGGCATTGCATTAAGCGGCACAATAGTAAACTATGATGTATTGCCCGACGCCCTCCATCTCTTCCTTTGCTTCATCATGCTTGCAGGTAGATTGGAATTAACAACGGTTGTCATCATTTTCAGCAAACACTTTTGGAATCCCAACAGGAGTAGATAAATGAACTACACACTCATTTCAAGAACAATAAATATGCTTCTGCTGGTTATGGATTTTGTGATGATTCCATCATTGGCAACAGCCTTATATTATAATGAAACGGAAGTAGCCAACGGTTTCATAGTTACCATAGGCGTAGTGTTTATCTGCAATATTGCCTGCCTGCTGGCGCAAAAGCCGACACACCATATGCTAAAATCTCAAGAGGGTTTTTTAGTCGCCACTTTGGTTTGGATTAGTGCTTCTCTTGTCGGTGCCGTGCCATTCCTCGCTTCAGGCTATACAAACTCCGTAATTGACGCAGTCTGCCAAGCCACTTCCTGTGTAACCACTACCGGTGCTTCCGTTCTGGAAATGACTAATCTTCCAAAAAGTCTATTGCTTTGGATGGCTACAATGGATTGGATTGGCGGCATGGGAATTATTGTTTTCGCCGTTTCCTTTCTTCCTGTTATGGGTATCAGCGGTCAAAATCTCTACTATGCAGAAACAAGTATTGCTAAGCTTTCAGGTCGTATTTCAGACTCGGCTAAAACACTTTTCGGAGTACACATAGGTTTTACCCTCATGGAGTTTGTGCTTCTTATTTACAAGATGAAACCCTTTGAAGCTCTGATTACAACACTCACCACCGTAAGTACGGCAGCTTTGTTTGTTGCACCGGAGGGTATCACTTATTATAATTCTGTTTATGTGGAAACTGTGATTTGCTTTTTCACCCTTTTAGCCACCACAAACGTCACTCTCTTCCCATATCTTTTGCGAGGAGATTTAAGGAACTTTTTCAGTCCTGAGTTGAAAGCCTTTTGGGGCATACTTGTGGGAATATCAACTTTAATCTTCGTAAATCTTTTGCATGCGAATATTTACAACTCAATCGGAGAAACTCTCCGCTTCGCATTTTTTCAGGTTGTAGCCATAGGTACAACTACAGGCTATGAAATAGCAAACTACAATACATGGCCCAGTTTTTCCCGTTTCCTGCTCTTCTGCCTGTTCTTTATAGGCGGTTGTACCTCTTCAGCCAGCGGCTCCATTAAGGTTGGCAGATTTGTTATTGCTGTAAAGCTGGTTTTTCGCAATCTATACCAAAGATTGCACCCTCATGCAGTAGTTGCGGTAAAATTAGGTAATAAGCCTATTTCGGCAAATGTGGTTTCTCAAACTACCTCACTGATTTTTCTGTTTATTACATCTTTCATATTTGGCACTTTGGTGCTTTCCTTGCAAGGTTTGGATTTAATTACTACCATATCCACCTCCATATCAGCCCTCTCAAATATGGGTCTAGGCTTCGGCTCGCTTAACGGCGGAGGTGATTTCAGCGTATGGTGTCCTGCCTTAAAAGTCTTTCTTTCCATTCTTATGATAGTTGGAAGACTTGAAATTTTCACAGTCATTATCCTCTTCACTAAAGAATTTTGGAAACAAAGTTAAGATAGCACTGTACTTGCTTTATACGATTACCATCCATCTCTATGAATTTTGGAAACAAAGTTAAGATAACACGCTATATATTATAAACATATAAACAGAGAAACATGGAAATACGGAAATACGGAAATATGGAAATATGGAAACATAGAGACATAGTAAAAGAGACAGAGAAATTCTCTGTCTCTTTCATGTTGAAAATAAAGGACGACTTCTGCCACTTTTTATCTTTTTTCTTGTAAGCTATTTATTTTCTTTTCCCCTTATTTCTTCCTTTACCTTTTCCTTTGGAGTTTGTCTTGCCCTTGCCATAGCCCGTCCTTGCCGTTTTATGCCCCTTATGTCCTTTGGTTTCTATAGGCTTACCCTTGTATCTTGCAGCAAAGCCTGTCTTGCCTGTTCTGTTATGCTTTTCCAAAGCGCCGGCAACTTCACCTTTATCTGAAGATACCAAAATTAAATCAATTTCTCTTAACTCCAAGTCCACAGCCTCAACAACTACTCTCACAGGCTGACCTAAAGTAAAAATGCGACCGGTATTTCGCCCGATAATACGATATTTTTCAGGCTCATGGTCATAATAATCATCTGTAAGAGTTTCCAGCCTAACCATCCCCTCCACAGTATTTGAAAATTCAACAAACATGCCGAAAGAAGATACACCGCTTATGACCCCGTCCATTATCTCACCAATGTGGGCTATCATATACTCGCACTTCTTAAGTTTGTCCACTTCTCTTTCCAGTTCCAAAGCTGTTCGTTCAGCTGCGGAGGAGTCATCCGCGGCTTTTTGCACAATGTAACGCAACTTATTTATGCGCTCACCGAAGGGTTGCTCATGCAGATATTCCTTAATGATTCTGTGAATCATCAGGTCAGGATATCTTCTGATAGGCGAGGTAAAATGGCAATAATATTTCAAAGACAAGCCGTAATGTCCCTGGCAATCGGTACCGTAAAAAGCTTTCTGCATAGAGCGCAGCATAACCGTTCCGACTATTGCTTCTCTGGCTGTACCGCTGACGCTTCTTAAGATACCCGCTAAAGTAAGAGGATGTATGTTATCCACATTTCCTTTTAGCGAAATGCCGAAGCTTCGCAAGAATTGTTTAAATTCCTGCATTTTCTCCGTATTCGGTTTTTCGTGAATACGATAAACAAAAGGTGCATCCATCCAGTAAAAATGTTCTGCCACAGTTTCATTTGCCACCAGCATAAATTCTTCTATCATGCGGTTGGCAACTCTGCGATTTACAAGCTCTACGGAATAGGCAAAGCCCTCTTCGTTTATTTTAATAGCAGCCTCACCCACATTAAAATCGAGGCTGCCCCTCTTTTCTTTCTTAATACGCAAAATTTCCGCAAGCTCCGCCATCATGAGAATGTCTTCGTAAATATCCGAGTATTTTTCTTTAAGCCTTATAAAGTTTTTCGGTTCAACATTTTCTTTCCCACAGCTTCCCTCGATAATATCCGAAACATCGTCATATACCATGCGATGACAGGAACAGATAACAGATTCATAGATTTCGTGATTTATAATGTCTCCATTAGGTTCTATTTCCATATCCACAGAAAGAGTCAGCCTGTCTTTTCCAGGATTCAAACTGCAAATATCATTTGAAAGCTCCACCGGAAGCATTGGAATAACCTGATTAATCAGATAAACACTGGTGCCTCTGTTTAAGGCTTCCACATCTAAAGGGCTGTTTTCCCTTACATATTGAGAGACATCGGCAATGTGAACTCCCAAAAGATAATTGCCGTTTGAAAGTTTTTCTATGGAGACGGCATCGTCAAAATCCTTTGAGTCCGCTCCGTCTATGGTGAAAATCTTTTTTGTCCTAAGATCTCTGCGATTTGACAGTAGCTTGTCTGTTGCTTGTGCCTTATGTGTGAATATACCCTCAAAATCGGCTCTCTGCTGAATTTTTTTCGCTTCAGCGGTAACTTCTTCGGGAAAGGAATATTTCATGCCCTTAGCGCGTGCCAAGGCTCTAATATCGCCTCCCGGTTCGCCTGCCCTTGCCACAATTTCGACAATATGACCCTCTGCGTTGACCTCCGGCGTAGGATAAGCAATAATATTTGCCAGAACCTTATCACCGTTTTCAGCTCCGCCGAAGTTTTCCGCCAGCACAAAGACATCTTCGCCGATACTTTTACTTTCAGGCACAATAAATCCGAACTTCTTATTTTTGTGAAAGGTACCGACTACCTCTTTAACCGCATGTTCTACTATTCGGGTAATTTTAGCCTCGGAACGAGCCTGTAAGTATTTTGCAGGCTGAATAGTTACCTCTACTATGTCTCCGTTCATGGCTCCCGCTATGCCGTCACGACCTATAAATATATCTTTTCCGATATTATCTTTAGGATTTCTTAACTCCTCCAGCACATCTAAAGGTGTTACGAAGCCGAATCCCTTTTTATGCTTTGAAAGTTTTCCTATTACTACATTTGATTTTTTATTATCTTTCATTTTTTCTCCTGCTGAAGTTTACGAAGCAAAACATTCCCACGGCTATATGATTTTTATATAATGACTGCTTTAGCAGTCATTATATCATGTTTACATGATATAATTCAGCCATGTGCGTTTTTGCTGAAGTTTACGAAGCAAAATATTCCCACGGCTATATGATTTTTATATAATGACTGCTTTAGCGGTAATTATATCATGTTTACATGATATAATTCAGCCATGTGCGTTTTTGCTGAAGTTTACGAAGCAAAATATTCGCACGGCTATATGATTTTTATATAATGACTGCTTTAGCAGTCATTATATCATATCTTTGATTGTATAAGTTACATAGGAAGATATGATGAAATGACTATGTAACTTGGGGTAATTATATCACAAAAACGTGCCTGAGGACGAGCTCCGGCACGTTTCTTTAATAAAATATTTTTCTGTTGATTTTAACTTTAAGCTACATAAGGTCTGTTTCCATCACTTTCTGCGCCTGTTCCGACGGAGTAACCACTGCGGAACTTGCCCAATACTGCTTATTTTCCTTTGCAGGCTTCATAGTAACAATAGCCTTGAACAAATCACCGTCAATTTTAATTTCAAATTTACCTCCCATGAGGTTAATGAGATCTCTTGCAATGGCAAGTCCTAAACCCGAACCCTCGGTATTGCGACTCTCATCTCCACGAGTAAATCTTTCCATCAGCTCTTCCGGCGGAATATTAAGCGGATTCTTGGAAACATTTTTAATTTCCATCACTACTGTATCTTGGGTCTTGGAAAGATTGATATAAACTCTGCTGCCTGCCATAGCGTACTTGATGGCATTTGACAGGAGATTTTCAATAACTCTCCACATCAGCTGACCGTCAGCTTGAATCATGGTATCACCATCTGCGCAATCATTGCGAACTATTGTCTCCAGTCCTCTTTCTTCGAGCTTTTCTCCCATTTCGCCTACGGACTGACTTACTAAAGCCGCCAAATCTATATTTGTAATATCACATGGCATATTTCCTGAAGAAGCCTTGGCTGCTTCAAAAAGATTTTCAGTTAAAATTTTAAGGCGCTGGGTCTTTTCATCAATGATTCTTAAGTATTCCGGAGCATTTTCGGAATTTAAACCCTCTTTTTTCATTAAATCTATATAGCTTAACATGGAGGTCAGAGGTGTCTTTAAGTCATGGGAAACATTGCTTATGAGTTCAGTCTTTAAATGTTGATTTCTAAGCTCATTTTCTACCGCAATCTCCGACGCACGACTTATTTCATTAATTCCCCTTGCAATACGCTCCAACTCTCCCAAACCGTATTTTATATTTGTATCTATCGGAATCTTATAGTCAAGATTTCCGTTTTTAACTTCGTTTACACCTTTTTCTATTTCTTCCAGCCTTTTCATTTGCTTAGGAACAAACATGAAAATTAAAACAAGAAATATTATTGCAGGAAGCCACATACATGACATCAGTACCATAACGCACAGCAAAAGTGTAATCTTTAGGGCTGTGGAACTGCTGGTTCTAAACATTCTAACCAGTGATATAATACAGCCTCCGAATAAACTCTTGTCCCAAAACTGATGTGCCTTAATCTTCTTTATCAGAGAAATCAGGCAAGTATCGGCAATAAATATCAGATAAAGCATACCCAAACCGCTTAAAGCAAGGGTTAGATTGTTTGGAATGTCAAATACATATTTGTTGATTTCAAAAGGAACGTAGAAGTCCATATAGGTATCCCGCATAAGCACTAAATAGATAGGCGAACACATATAAACTGCACCTACTGCCGCCAGTACTCCCGCTACAATCTGAACTTCCGACCAAATTTTATCAAACCAATTTAGATAAATGTTTCCATCCCTAGTCTTGCTATAGCGCCCTGTGACCACCATGTGAGTAATCATAAGTGCAAAATAAAGAATTGCTGATATAATGGCGGTTGCAAGGCTGTAACCTGCCACATCATGCTGCTTGATAAAATCCAAGGTGTCCATTTGCCCTATATATGCCCAGCCATTGTTTTCTGTAGACACATACATAAATTGTACAGTTGCAAATATGCTTGTAGACAAGCCGCATATTGTTCCAAAAACGGCAGATAACACACTGAGGACACCTGTTAAAAAGGCTCCCCCTCTATCCCTGTATCTTTCCCTTTGTGTATCTTCCATTTCAGAGCCTTGCTGCCCTGTCTGCTTCATTTCAACCGACTGTTGCCCCTTACCTCTTTCTTTTTCTTTCTCGTTCATAACTTCCCCCTGCTATTTTACAGCTTTTCAATCTTGTACCCTATGCCCCATACAACCTTGAGATATCTAGGTTCTTTAGGATTAATTTCTATTTTTTCTCTGATACGACGCACATGTACCGTTACCGTGTTTTCCGGATTGAATGCCGGCTCGTTCCACACAGCTTCATAAATCTGTTCAATGCTGAAAACTTGGCCGGCATGTTCCGTCAAGAACTTTAGAATACCATATTCCGTTGGAGTCACAGAAATCACTTCTCCGTCAAGACTCACTTGCTTGGCGTCATCATTGATTTCAAGACCTCCTGTGCGAAAAATCCCCTTTTGCTCTTTTCCCGCTACGCTGCCAAGGTCTGTATATCTGCGAATTTGAGACTTGACTCTGGCTATAAGTTCTAATGGGTTGAAAGGTTTAGTGATGTAGTCATCCGCTCCCACATTGAGTCCGGTAATCTTGTCATAATCTTCACTTTTGGCGCTAAGCATAATAATCGGTATATTTTTTTCTTCTCTAATCCTTATAGTTGCCTGTACGCCATCCATATGCGGCATCATAATATCCATGACTATCAGCTGCAGGTTTTCCTTTTCAGCAATAGCCACTGCCTCTAATCCGTCGTATGCCTTAAAAACGCGATAACCCTCGTTTCTGAGATAAATTTCAATCGCCTGCGCAATCTCCTTATCATCATCTGCTACTAATATATTAATTTCACTGTTAGGGATGCTGTTCATCACTTTTCCCATCCTTTCTGTCCACGATACCATAATAAACACAGGTTATTACGAAAAAGTTAATATAAATCTTAAAAAATTCTTAATCTATATGAAAAAAGCGGTCAGGAAAAGCCTAACCGCTGATTTTACAATATTTCATTGACTACAGAAGTCCACCGATTGCTACAAATAACGGAGCAAATACTACGGAAACGATAGTCATGAGCTTTATCAGGATATTGATGGATGGACCGGATGTATCTTTGAACGGGTCACCGACTGTATCACCGATAACTGCTGCTGCGTGAGTTTCTGAACCCTTACCACCGTAAGCGCCGCCCTCTACATACTTCTTAGCGTTGTCCCAAGCACCACCGGCATTAGCCATCATGATAGCAAGGAGTACGCCGGCAGCAAGTGCACCGGCAAGCATACCGCCGAGAGCCGCAGGTCCGAGTAAAATACCTACGAGAACCGGTGCTACCAGAGCCATAATTGCAGGGATAATCATTTCCTTGAGTGCTGCACCTGTTGAAATGGATACGCATTTTGCGTAGTCAGGCTTGGAAGTTCCAGCCATGATACCAGAATCTTCTCTGAACTGACGTCTAACTTCTTCAATCATCTGATTAGCCGCTCTACCAACGGAATTCATTGTAAATGCGGAGAACAGGAATGGAAGCATAGCACCGACAAACAGGCCGATTACAACTGTAGGCTGAAGAAGATCAACAGCCTCGAGCTTAGTTACTTCAGCATAGGAAGCGAAGAGTGCAAGAGCTGTAAGTGCTGCGGAACCGATTGCAAAGCCCTTACCGATAGCTGCTGTTGTGTTACCAACAGAGTCAAGCTGGTCAGTAATTTCACGAACGCCCTCAGGAAGTTCGGACATTTCTGCGATACCGCCTGCATTGTCGGATACAGGACCGTAAGCGTCAACTGCAACAGTCATACCTGTTGTAGAAAGCATACCTACAGCAGAAAGAGCGATACCGTACATACCACCGAATTTGAAAGCAACGAAAACGCCTACACATACGAAAATGATAGGCCAAAGTGTAGACATCATTCCAACGCCAAGACCTGAAATGATAGTTGTAGCCGCACCTGTCTGTGACTGTTCAGCAATCTTCTTTACAGAAGAATAGTCGGCAGAAGTATAAACTTCTGTAATCTTACCGATAGCAATACCTACAACAAGTCCTGCAATGATGGACCATGCATAATTCATGCTGCCCAACATCTGCTTTGAGAGAACGATAGCTACAACAATTACAATAGCTCCTGCAATGTAAGTTCCCATATTGAGAGCATTTGCAGGGTTTCCACCCTCTTTACCTCTTACGCAAAGAATACCGATTACGGAAGCAATGATACCTACTGCGGAAAGGAGAAGCGGGAAAATTGCCGCTGTTTCAGCAGAAAACGCTCCGTTTGAGTTAGCTGCCGCAACTACTGCAAGTGTAAGTGCTGAAATAATAGAACCAACATAGGATTCGAAGAGGTCGGAACCCATACCTGCTACGTCACCAACGTTATCACCTACATTGTCGGCAATAACGGCAGGGTTACGTGGGTCATCTTCCGGAATACCTGCTTCAACCTTACCTACAAGGTCAGCTCCAACGTCTGCCGCCTTAGTGTAGATTCCACCGCCTACACGACCGAAGAGCGCCATTGAAGAAGCACCAAGACCAAAGCCTGTTACACATTCAGTTACTGTAGTAAGATCTAAAACGCAGAAAACTACGCCAATACCTAAAAGTCCAAGACCTGATACGCAAAGACCCATAACAGCACCTGAACGGAATGCAACGGACAAAGCCTTTACAATCCCGCTTTCTTTAGCTGCATTTGCAGTACGTACATTACCACGTGTTGCAACATTCATACCAAAGAAACCGGCAAGTACTGAGAGAAGAGCACCGGCTACGTAAAGAACCGCTGTCTTCCAGCTAATAGCAAAACCAATAATTACGAAGAGTGCAGCAATTACAAATACCATTGTCTTGTACTCTTTTTCTAAGAATGCAAAGGCACCTTCACGAATGTATCCGGAAATTTCCTTCATTCTGTCTGTTCCCTGATCGCACTTCTTGATCCATGCGCTTAATGCATAAGCAACCAAAAGACCTATGAGAGCGCAAATAGGAACTAAAAACTTTAAACCCATTTTTTCCTCCCTCTCACTTTGAAACGCACTAAAGAGGCATCCATAGATACCTCTTAAAGTTACAAAGTAAAATGATATAAATTTAATTTAATAAATAAAAAACTAATTTAGAACAACCCTATTCGATTGTTACAAGTGCAAGCGAAAGAACGATGAATAGAACAGCTGCCACTGTAGCAATCTTGGAAAGAATCGCTTCGTAGCCCTGACCTTTCTTCTTTCCGAAAAGCTGCTCCGCACCACCGCCGATAGAACCGGATAAACCTGCACTATTTCCTGACTGAAGCAGAATACTTGCGATAAGTACTAAGCTGGCGATAGCTAGAACTACCATAAGAAAAGTTTTCATTGCGCACCTCCTTATATGATTAACTATTAGAGTATAGCATTTGAGCTCATAAAAATCAAGTAAATTCATAGGTTTTTCATGGGCTTGTTGATTTTTTTCTTTTAGAGTTTATATGCGGCTTCAGCCCCCCTGCGCCAAGGATTCATTTAACAAATCTGTTATGAACATATGTCCCGGTGCGTGAGTTATAACCAAAGGTAATTTCGCCTGCTCAATAGCTGCCTGAGGTGTTACACCGCATGCCCAAAACACAGGAATTTCCCCATCCTTTATCACAGGTGTATCCCCATAATCAACTTTCATAATATCGCTAATTCCAAGGAATTTAGGATCCCCCACGTGTATCGGGGCTCCATGAACTCTCGGAAAACGGGAAGTAATCTCAATGGCGACCTCCGCCTGCTCCCTGGTCATAGGTCTCATACTCACCACCACAGGTCCGTAAAATTTTCCTAAAGCCGAGGGCTTACAAGAAATATTTGAGCGATACATAGGCACGTTTCTGTCTAAAGCGATGTGTCTTACCTCAATGCCACCGCGAATTAAGGCCTCTTCAAAGGAAAAACTGCAACCTATAAGAAAACAGCTCATGCCCTCTTGCCAGTATTTTTCCACATTCAAAGGTTCTTCTGCCAGCTGTCCATTTTTCCAAATCCTGTACTTAGGTATCTCCGATAAAATATTTCCCTTTTCGGCACAGGTGCTTGTAAAATAAGTGTCCTGTGTAATTTCAATAATCGGGCAGGGTTTTGGATTGTTTAAGGCAAACTCCTCAAATTCCTTTGCGTCCTCTTTATTTAAGATAACCAAGTTTGCCTGTGCAAAACCTGCGCACATTCCACTGGTTGCTCCTGTTATTTTTTCTTCTGCAATGAGGCTGCGCACCTGCTTCGGTGCCATATCCCTATACATTTCATTTCCCATTTTTTCTTTCCCATCTTAACTGTTTATAATTTGCCCTGTTTGGCTGACTACAATTTAATGTCCTATTTTCTGTCATATTTACCCTTAAAGCCTATTTCATTTATTTCAACTTTTAAATTTTAAATTGAAAGTTAAAAATACAAATAGCCTCTATTTTCAGTTACTCCACAGTTCAAACTTTATTTTACATCCCGGTGTGCACTGTGCAAGCTTTGGCAGGTCTTCGCTTATTATGTTTCCTATTCTTGTGTAACCCCCTGTGGTCTGACAGTCTGCCATCATGATTATAGGCTGTCCCTTTGGCGTTATCTGAACAGAGCCCATTATTACCACATCGGTTATAATATCTGCTCCATCTATATGCTCTATCTTTTCCCCCTCAAGCCTGTAACCCATACGGTCACAGGAAGTTGAAACTGTGTACTGGGAACTGTAAAAGGTGTCTATACCTTTTTTTGTAAACCTGCTTTCAAATCTGTCAGGAATTACTCTTAAGGTTATTTCCTTATGCCATACCGTTCTAAAAGAAAGGATTTTTCCAAAATCTTCTTCCCTGTTTTTAACAGAGGTCTTATTAAAAGGTTTCCTTAAAAACAGGCAATCCCCCTTAACAAGCTTTCTTCCCTCAAGCCCTCCCATTTGTGTTCTCATATGGGTGCTGCGGCTTCCAAGTTCCTTTGGAACATCTATGCCGTTTTCAAAGGCTATATAAATAAACATCCCTTGGGTCACAGGACCGAAGCTTAATTCATCCCCTGCATTTATTTTTATTGCTTTGTATTCCTTTACTTCAACACCGTTTATTTTAGGAGTGGTTCCTGCACCTGTAATGGCAATTTGGGTATCCTTTGAGAATGACAAAACAGGTCCCATAGCCATACATTCCAATACAGCTTCTTTATATGAGTTTCCAATAAGCATATTTGCAAGAGCGGCAGAGGCTTTGTCCATAGCTCCCGATACGGAAACTCCCATACTTCTGTAACCGTTTCTGCCTTGGTCTTGAATAGTGGTAAGAAAACCGGCATTTTTAACGGTAAAAGCAGCACATTCTTCCGCTTTTCTTTCTCTTTCTTCTATTTCTTCAATTCTTTCTTTTGAGCTTTCCTTTGAATATATCGGGGAGCTATCCCCATTCTCCTCTTCAAAAGATTGAACAAGCTCCTGATATTCATCAAAATTTATAGGTTTAAACCTTACTCGGTCACCTGCCTGCAACAAAGCCGGTTTTGGTCTTCTTATATCGTAAAGTTTTATCGGAGTTCTGCCTATAAGCTGCCAGCCTCCAGGAGAAGCTATGGAATAGGCTCCCGTCTGTTTTCCTGCAATCCCCACGCTGCCAGCCTCTATTTTGGTTCTTGGGCTGTCAAGCCTTGGTGTTTCAAGTTTAGGGTTAAGACCTCCCAAATAGGGAAAGCCTGCCAAAAAACCCAACATATACACCCTGTACTCCGCTTCACTGTGAAGCCTGACCACTTCATCCTCCGAAAGCTTTGTATGCTTTGCCACATTCTCAATATCAGGTCCCAGCTCTCCTCCGTAGCAAACAGGTATTTCAATATTTCTTCCCCAAGCAGTTCCAAACTTTTCAGGTAAATCCCCCAACAGCTCACTTAAAATTTTTGATATCTTCGCAAAGCTGTACACTTGCTTGTTGTAATGAATCATTAAAGTGCAATAGGTGGGTATCAGTTCAAAAAGCCCCGATAAATCAAGGGCTTCAATACTTTCTGCTGCTTTTAATACATTATCATTTATTTGGGGCGCGATTTCATCGCCAAAACAAATCGTAAGGGCGCTGTCCCCCAATGGATAAATCTCAAATTTCATACTATCCTGCTTTCTATACTTCTGTGGTTTCAGAAATCTGACTTTCCCTTTTGAAAGTCTCCTAAACAGAAGTTTAAAGTATACCTAAAGTATACCTAAAATATATCTAAATTTTTATCATCCAGCACGGATTTGATTGCCTTTGCCAGTTCCAAGGCCCCGGCAGTGTCCCCATGAACACAGACCGTATCTGCATTAATGAAAATATCGCGACCGCTGATAGTGGTAATTTTACCTTTCTTAACCAGTTTCAGAATCCTTTCAACCACTGCCTCTTTATCAGTAATAACAGCACCCTCTTCCTTTCTGGAAACAAGGCTGCCGTCATCATTGTAGGCACGATCTGCAAACACCTCCGCACAGAACGAAACTCCCTCCGCCGCTGCCGCCTCAGCCATCTTGCTTTCTGCAAGTCCGTAAAGTTTAAGCTGACACCCTCCATTGTAGGCGCTGCAATCGCATACCGCTTTAGCAATAGCCTGTGCCAAAGGAAAATCCTTTGCCGCCATATTGTATAGTGCCCCATGGGGTTTTACGTGGTGGAGCTTAATTCCCTGATTTGCGGCAATTTCCTGCAAGTCCCTAATCTGTTTAAAAACCAAGCTATAGGCTTCTTTGGGGCTTATGTCCATAGGTAAACGCCCGAAATTTTCTTTATCGTCAAGACCCGGATGTGCGCCAATATTTGTTTCCGTCTCCTTGCAATATTTTACCGCATCCTCCATGATGTCCTTATTTCCCGCATGATATCCGCAAGCAATATTTGCAGAGGTAATCACATCAATAATACCTCTATCCACATCTGAAATAGTGAGACCTGTACCCTCTCCCAAATCAGCATTTAAATCCAGCTTAAGCTTTTTCATCTTCCTATCTCCTCTTATTTGTATGCATTCATGCAATAATTTATTTTATACCTTTTCTTCAAAATATCCTTTAAGGGCTACTTCCTCATACCATTTAATATACGGTTTTGACTGTTCCTTAAAGTCCTTTACCAACTTATTCATCAAGGAAACAACCATCAAGTTTATTTCCAAATCATAGCCGTCCACCGCCGCAATAGGCTCTCCCAGCATATCTATGAGACCATATTGTCCCTCGCTTTCCAGTAACAGCTTCACTGTTTCCCTATCCGGCGACAATTCCATCTTATCACTGATAAAAGCTACTGCATTTGCCAGTGCGTAAGCCGCCCAGTCGCTAGTGGTTCCTGTCACCAAATAGTCGGCACAAGTAGCTGCAAGGATACCGCCTCCACAGCCACAGTTACATTCTCCTTTAGCTGTTCGCGGAATATATCTGCAAATGCCCTCGCCCAATGCTCCCATACCTATCTCATTTCCCAGGTCACCTATGGCAAAAGTGGTTACTCCCATTTCCTGAAGTTTCTTAAAAAGAATATCCATCTTACCCTCATGACAGGTTACATCAAGACCTGCGGCATTGTGATACACTCCTGCGACATTCGCTCCCGGTGCTTCTATGGAAATGCACGCTTTCGGCAGTTTACCCTCTAAATGCTTATTGAAAAACTCTCCTTGGATTATGTCTTCCGCCTGCGAATTTGCTAAATTTACATCCTTTTCAAAAACTATTATCTGACCTGCCGCTTCAAACTTATCTGTAAGGGCTTTTAATCCCCTTTCAGCGTCTTTCGGACAAAAATATATGGGAACTATGCCATAGGCTTTTTTAAGTACTCTTGCAAGCATTACAGTGCCTGCAATACCATCAGTCTCCGCTTTCAAAAACGGGGTAAGTACAAAGCCTGTAATAAAGAAAACCTTTTCTCCCTTTGATAAAATGTCATTTATTTTCTTTGCAGCAGCCATGCTGTAAGACCCGCCGGCTTTGGCTGTTGCTAAATCATATAAAATCTTATAAACCCCATACCCTTTAGGGTCAAGACTTGCAATAACGTCCAGATTATTTCCCACATTGCACTGTGCAATGCGGTTTTTGTTCAACTCAATAGCCATGTTCTCAACCGTCCCCCGAAAAAAATTTATTCTATCTCATATAATTAATTATACCTATGACGGATTTTTCTGTCAATTATTGCAGATCTGATAAACAGGGTTTTAAACAATAAAAATCCCCGAAAATACACGTTTCGGGGATTTCCTTTTAATATTAGCCGTAAATAACCGTTAACAGTCAGCCCTTATTATTAATCAGCACCTAATTAGCGCAGATTGTAAAAGGCTTCTCTTCCTGCATACTTTGCAGAGGTTCCCAAAAGTTCTTCAATACGAAGCAGCTGATTATATTTAGCAATACGGTCAGTTCTTGAAAGGGAACCTGTCTTTATTTGACCCGCATTTGTTGCAACTACAACATCTGCAATTGTGGAGTCTTCTGTTTCGCCGGAACGGTGGGATACCACTGCTGTATATCCTGCTCTCTTTGCCATTTCAATAGCGTCAAGAGTTTCAGTAAGGGTACCTATCTGGTTTAATTTAATAAGAATGGAGTTAGCCGTATTCTTTTCGATACCGTCAGCAAGTCTTTCAGTATTGGTTACGAAAAGGTCGTCTCCAACCAGCTGAATCTTCTTTCCGAGTCTGTCGGTTAACTGTTTCCAGCCATCCCAGTCGTCTTCTGCAAGGCCGTCTTCGATGGAGATTACAGGATACTTTGTGATAAGCATTTCATAATAATCTATCATCTCGGTAGCGGTGCGGGAAACTCCCTCTCCTGTCAGGTTATAGATGTTCTTGTCACCGTCATAAAATTCGGAAGCGGCAACATCTAATGCGATACAAATATCTTCGCCTGCCTTGTACCCTGCTTTTTCTATGGCTTCGATAATAACCTGAATAGCTTCTTCGTTAGTTGCCAAGTTAGGTGCAAAACCGCCCTCGTCGCCAACTGCCGTGTTGAGTCCCTTACCCTTTAACACTGTCTTTAGGTTGTGGAATACTTCAGCACCCATACGGAGAGCTTCCTTAAAGGACGGTGCTCCAACAGGCATAATCATAAATTCCTGAATATCCACTGTGTTATCAGCGTGGGAACCGCCGTTTAATATGTTCATCATAGGTGTTGGAAGAACCTTTCCGTTAACACCGCCGATGTATTGGAATAAAGGCAATCCCAAAGAATCCGCAGCTGCTCTTGCCGTAGCAAGTGAAACACCTAAAATAGCATTTGCACCCAGTTTGCTCTTGTTTGGAGTGCCATCAAGTTCGATAAGCATTTCATCAAGACCAACCTGGTCAAATGCGTCCCAGCCGATAACTTCCTCTGCGATTATTTCATTTACGTTATCAACGGCTTTCTGAGTACCTTTACCAAGGTATCTGGACTTGTCACCGTCTCTAAGCTCTACAGCTTCATGAATACCGGTGGAAGCTCCGGATGGAACCATAGCTCTACCCTCGCTACCGTCTTCAAGTAATACTTCTACTTCAACTGTTGGATTGCCACGAGAATCCAAGACTTCTCTTGCCCATACGTCTTCAATAAATGACATATCTTACCTCCGTTTTTATAAATTAAAAGTTTACGATTTGAATGAAATCTTCAGCTACCAAGCTGGCACCGCCAACTAAAGCTCCGTCGATTTCTTCCATGTTCATAATTTCTGTTGCGTTTGACGGCTTTACACTTCCGCCATACTGGATAGTTACGTCGCAACTGACATCAACATTGCAAAGCTCTTCAATGATATCACGAATAGCTCCGCACATTTCGTTAGCCTGCTCCGGAGTAGCTGTACGACCTGTGCCTATTGCCCAAATCGGTTCATATGCAATAACCAGATTGCTAATCTGCTCATTTTTAAGCCCTGTTAAATCAGCAATAAGCTGCTGCCTTACAACATCGTACTCCTTGCCTGAATCACGCTGTTCCAAGGTCTCACCTACGCAAAGGATAGGTGTGATTCCCTCTTTGAAAGCCTTGTGAAGCTTTTTGTTTACAGTTTCATCAGTTTCTCCGAAATACTGACGTCTCTCTGAATGTCCGATAATACAGTAATCAACGCCGATTTCTTTCAGCATAGCCCCACTGATTTCGCCGGTAAAGGCACCCTGATCTTCAAAGTGCATATTCTGTGCACCCACTCCAATCTTAGTTCCCTTAAAAGCTTCTTTAAGTGTTGCAAGCTGTGTAAAAGGTGCACAAACGGCAACTCTCACATCATCGGGTTCATAGAGCTTGCAAAAGGCTTCAGCGAAAGCCTTGGCTTCTGCATTTGTCTTGAACATCTTCCAGTTACCTGCTATAAATGGAGTTTTCATTTTTTTCTCCTTACTTTAATATATTTACCTATATGGTACATATCCTTTATAAGAATTTACCTAAATATCTAAGGGTTCTAACCAGCTGCGAAGTGTAGCTGTTTTCGTTGTCGTACCATGATACAACTCTTACCTCATAAATATGAGTTCCGCACTGTTGCGCCAAAGTTTGAGTTGCGTCAAACAATGAGCCGTATTCCATGCCGATGATATCGCTGGAAACCAGTTCCTCTTCGGTATATCCGAAAGACTGATCCGCCGCCGCTTTCATAGCCGCATTGATACCCTCAACAGTAACGGAATCTGTCGTATCCTTAAGAGTAGCATCAAGAATGGTAATGGAGCCCGAAGCCACCGGTACTCTCTGTGCGGAGCCGATTAGCTTTCCGTCAAGCTCAGGAATAACCAAACCTATGGCTTTAGCTGCACCTGTGGAATTAGGTACGATATTTATAGCACCTGCTCTGGCTCTGCGCAAATCGCCATTTCTGTGCGGACCGTCCAATATCATCTGATCTCCGGTATATGCATGAATAGTTGTCATAAAGCCGGTTCTAAGTTCTCGATATTCATTTAGTGCCTTTGCCATCGGTGCCAAACAGTTAGTTGTGCAGGAGGCTCCGGAGATAATATGCTCGTCCTTTGTCAAAGTCTCATGGTTTACTCCATAAACAATAGTTGGCAAATCGTTTCCAGCAGGTGCAGAAATAAGAACTTTTTTAGCCCCTGCGTCAATATGAGCTTGAGATTTCGCCTTGGATGTATAAAAACCTGTACATTCCAGCACCACATCAATGCCTAACTTGCCCCAAGGTAATTTGCTTGCGTCTGCCTCTGCATAAATAGGAATATCTACGCCATCCACAGTTATGGAATTTTCATCCCATAAGACTTCATGCCCTCTGTAGCCTCCCTGCACGCTATCGTGCTTTAAGAGATGAGCCAACATTTTAGGGTCTGTCAGGTCGTTGATAGCAACAATCTTAAAAGTCTCCTTATCATCAAAAATCTGACGAAAAGCCAGTCTGCCGATACGCCCAAACCCGTTAATAGCAACATTAATCATTTTACGCAACCTCCTTTTACTAACATAAACTCTAAATCAATTAAAGGTCCTGAATTGCCGCTACGCCAGGAAGTACCTTTCCCTCAAGGAACTCTAAGGAAGCTCCGCCACCTGTTGAGATGTGTGTCATCTTGTCCTTGAGTCCGTATTTTTCTACTGCGGCAGCTGAATCTCCGCCACCGATTACAGTAACACCATCGGATTCTGCCAATGCGTCTGCAATAGCGCGAGTACCAACTGTAAAGTTATCCATTTCAAATACGCCCGCAGGTCCGTTCCAGACAACAGTGCCTGCTGTTCCGATAGCCTTTTTGTAAAGCTCGATAGTCTTTGGACCGATGTCCATACCCATCATATCAGCCGGCATATTTTCTCTATCGTATACGCCAAATTCAGTGTCGTTCTTAAATTCCTTGGCACACACACAGTCTACCGGTAAGAGCATATCCACGCCCAAAGCCTTTGCCTCTTCTAAAAGACCCTTAGCCAGTTCTACATTGTCTTTATCAAGAATGGAGGTACCGATTTCAAGTCCCATTGCCTTGAAGAATGTGTAAGACATTCCACCGCCGATAATGAGTGTATCTACTTTCTTGAGTAAATTTCTTATTACAGGAATCTTATCTCCAACCTTAGCACCGCCCATGATAGCAACGAAAGGTCTCTTCGGATTTTCAACAGCATTGCCTAAAAACTTCACTTCCTTTTCGATAAGGAAACCTGATACGCATGGCAGATAATCTGCAATACCTACTGTAGTGCAATGAGCTCTGTGAGCTGTACCGAATGCGTCGTTTACGAAAATTTCTCCAAGCGGAGCCAGTTCCTTGGTGAAGCTGTCGATGTTCTTAGTTTCTTCCTTGCGGAAACGAACATTTTCAAGAAGCATTATTTCGCCCTCTTTAAGATTCATAGCTGCTTCCTTAACCTGTTCATCAACAACTGTTGGTGTGCTGATAAAAACAATTTTCTTTCCGAGAAGCTCTTCAATTCTCTTTGCAACGGGCTCCAAGGTAAACTTCATATTAGGCTCGCCCTCAGGACGTCCCATATGTGACATGAGAATAATCTTTGCATTATTCTCCATGAGGTATTTAATGGTAGGTAAAGCTGAAACGATACGAATGTCGTCCGTAATCTTGCCCTCCTGCATAGGAACGTTGAAATCGCATCTTACTAAAACGCGCTTTCCACGCACATCTATATCACGTACAGTTTTTTTCATAATGAAATCCTTTCCAGTTTTAATTACTTATTATCTTCTGCTGCCATATGCTTTAACATGTTCAGCAGATTTACACAATAGCCATATTCATTATCGTAGTAAGCAACGAACTTGAAGAAGTGGTCGTTGAGCTCGATACCCTGTCTTGCATCAAAAATGGAAGTGTTAGGGTCTCCGATGAAGTCGCCTGAAACAACCTCATCATCTACGTATTCAAGGATACCTTTCATATAAGTTTCGGAAGCTTCCTTGATTTTTTCGCAAATAACGGAATACTTTGCAGGGTTTTCCAAAACGATGTTAACATCAATTACAGAAACGTCCGCAGTAGGTACTCTGTAAGAAATTCCTGTCATCTTGCCTTTAAGTGACGGAATAACCAAGCCTACAGCCTTAGCAGCACCTGTAGTTGTCGGAATAATGTTTCCGAAGACGGAACGACCTGTTCTCCAGTCTTTCATAGAACGTGAATCTACTACTTTCTGCTTTGAAGTCGCGGAGTGGATTGTTGACATGAGTCCCTCCTTGATTCCGTAGTTGTCTTCGATAACTTTCATGATAGGTGCAAGGCAGTTAGTTGTGCAGGACGCGTTGGAAATTATGTTCATTTCTTTCTTGTAATCCTGATGGTTAACGCCATATACGAATGTAGGTGTTTCCTTGTCCTTTGCCGGTGCGGACATAATTACCTTTTTAGCGCCGGCTTTCAGGTGAGCCTGAGCTTTTTCGCTTGTTACATAAGCACCTGTACCGTCAACGACGTACTCTGCGCCACACTCAGCCCATGGAATGTTATTGGCATCTTCTTCTCCATAAACAGGAACTTTCTTACCGTCGATAACCAAACCCTTTTCGTACTTGTCAACGCTTGCAGGGAATCTGCCAAAGGTTGAGTCATACTTTAACATGTAAACCATATAGTCCAGATCGTTGTTTCTCAGGTTGATACCTGCAATTTCTACTTCGGGCATTGTTAAAATTGCTCGAATCAGAGTTGTTGAAATTCTACCGAATCCATTAATGCCCACTTTAATAGCCATATTGTTCCTCCTAAAATATAAGACAAAATAATTTAATATATACTAGCAGTCCATACTGCTTTAGTAACGTTTTTAATATCTTCTCCGCTTGGAAGAAGACAAAATACCCATCTCATCCCGATACTTCGCAACGGTTCTTCGGGAAATGTCTATGCCCTCTTTCTTGAAAGTATCCGAGATTATCTGATCTGAAAGAGGTGATTTTGTATCCTCACGACCAATCATTTCTTTAATCTTTTTCTTTACCTGCAAGGTGGCTACAGCTTCTGCCCCTGCCGCTGACGGCAATGCATTCTTGAAGAAAAATTTCAGCTCATAGGAACCGCTTCCCGCTTGAAGATACTTACCGTTTACAGCTCTGCTGACGGTGGACTCATGTACCCCCACCTCCTCGGCAATCTGTTTTAAGGTTAGGGGTTTCAGATAGTCTTCACCAAAATCGAAAAATTCCCTCTGATGATGGACAATAGAAGTTGCCACATTCATAATAGTGGAGTTTCTCTGGTCAATACATTTCATCAGCCATATGGCAGAATTTACCTTTTCCTTTAAGTACAGGTTCAGCTCCTTGTCATTCTTGGATTTTTTCAACAGTTCCTCATAGTATCCGTTAATTTTAAGGTGCGGAATGGAGCCGTTATTTAAGGAAACTATATAATTATCTCCTATTTTTTCTAAAGAAAGGTCAGGAATGATATATCTGGTGGCGGCGCTGCTTGCATACTGCCTGCCGGGTTTTGGCTCCAAGGCTTTGATAACATCTGCCATAGCCTGAATTTCCTTTACGGACAAATCCATATTTTTAGCAACCACCGTAATTTTGTTTTCCGCTATATCTGTCATGTAACGGCTTATAAGCTCTTCCAGTTCTTCTGTGTATTCTCCTTTAGCTATAAGCTGAAGTCTTAAACATTCTTGGAGGGATCTTGCCCCCACACCTGTAGGCTCAAAGCTCTGAACTACCGATAATATTTCCTCCGCTTTGCCGTGAGAGATACCGAAAATCGAAGCAGTTTCTCCAATGGGAATGTACAGATAACCGTTATCATCAATGCTTTCGATTATGTATTCAGCAATCTTTTTTTCATCTTCCTCAAGCCTTGCCAAATGAAGCTGGCTCATGAGATGATCCTTTAAGGTCTCCGTACTGCTGACGAAATTTTCATAGTTAAATTCGCTTGCTTCACCTGCCGCCATATCATAGCTTCTATAACTGATATCCGTCTTTCCTGCGTCGATGAGCCTTTCAATTTGTTCTGTCCAATCGGTAGACTGCTGATATCTGTCGTCATTCCAATCGTCTCTGTTTACAACGGTTTCTGAATGCGCGTTTGGTTCTGTTTGCGATGATTCAAGCACAGGATTTGATAAGAGCTGTTCCTGCATATATGCAGACAATTCCAAGGAATTTAGCTGTAATAATTTAATTGCCTGAACCAGCTCAGTAGTCATAACCAGCTTCTGAGACTGTTCGGTTCTCATTCCAAAACCAAGTTGCATACATAAACCTCCCCTCTTAAGACAATACATTTGTATTATACCATTTTTAAAGGCATTTTTGTATGCAATTAGCAATATTATTTTATTTTATATCGAGATTATACTTAAATATTTTTGAAAGCCTATTTCAACCCCGGAAAATCCAACTGTTTCAAGGCTTCAAAAAGTATGATATTGGCTGAATTTGAAAGATTTAACGAGCGAAGTCTTGTATCTGCGCTCATGGGAATCCTTATAGCCTGTGCCTCATGCTCCGCTATAAAATCTCTTGGCAAACCCGCAGTTTCCCTACCGAAAAGAATCATGTCTCCGTCTAAAAATTTTATATCTGAATATCGGTTAGGGCCTTTTGTTGTTGCAAGCCACATTCGACGGTTTTCACCCTCGGAACCGTATTTTTTCATAAAGTCTTCCAAACTTTCATGAATCTCAAGCTTCACATACTGCCAATAATCAAGCCCCGCTCTTTTCAGCGACTTGTCATCAATGGAAAAACCCAAAGGCTTTACCAGGTGCAGCACGCTGTCGGTTGCAGCACAGGTTCTTGCAATATTGCCGGTATTCGGTGGAATTTCCGGCTGTACGAATACTATATGTATAGCCATGTTACTGTCTCCATTTTTTCTTTTGTTTCAGTTACCAAATAAGTTTAATTTTTTTGATTTAGGGCAAAAAAACAACAGTACCTTGCTATTCCACATTCAATACATTTAGGTCTTTGTGCAATACAGCAACGTCTGCCATGAAAAATTAAACTATGATGTGCCTCGGTAAGACGATTTTCAGGAATAATTCTTATAAGCTCCTGCTCCGTAGCATCAGGATTGCCCAAGGATTTTTCGCTTGCAAGACCAATGCGGTGAGACACTCTTAATACGTGTGTATCAACAGGCATAGTCTGATGTCCGAAGCCAACAGCAAGAACAACGTTGGCTGTTTTTCTGCCAACGCCCGAAAGGGTTATCAAAGAATCAAAATCCTCAGGTACCACGCCATGATATGTCTTTTCCAACATCTGACTCAATTTAACAATGTTCTTTGCCTTTGTTTTGTACATACCTATTTTGCGAATGAGTTCCGACACCTCCGAAACTGTTCCCTCAAAATCCTTATCTGCCGCTAAAGAAAGACTGTGTGAATCCGGATATTTCGCAAAAAGTGCAGGTGTAACCTTATTTACTGATACATCTGTAGTTTGGGCAGAAAGTGCCACCGCCACAAGAAGCTGATACACGCTGCCATGATTAAGAGCACATTCTGCATCCGGATACATATTTTTTAAAGTATCCAAAACCTCACAAACCTGAGAATCTGTGAGGTTCTGACTTACATATTCAGCTGTGCCTTTAGCACTCTTCATCTTATCTGATTCCTTAATAAATAATTATTTGTTAGCTCCGCAACACTTCTTGTACTTCTTGCCGCTGCCGCATGGGCACGGGTCGTTACGACCTGGCAGCTTTTCCTTAACCACTGTTCTGGAACGTCTCCATTCATCAGCAATTTCCTGACGTTCTTCAAGGGTATATATATTGTCCCATTCTTCCAAGCCGTACAGGTGTTCCGCCTCTGCACTAATCATGTTGAAGAATAGACGATCCCAAAGGATATCCATTTTGATGTCACTTTCTTCTTTAATCTTATCTAAAGCAAAAGATTCCTTAATGCTGGACTGAATGCCATCTAAAAAGCCCATGAACATAACAGGACGCACTTCGTACTCCTTTGTAAAATCCTCAAATTTGCCCTCAATATGTTCTTTCTTACCTGAAAGTAAGTCTGCATAAATCTTGGACTCCGCAGCCGCATATTCTTCCCAAAATTTTTCAAAGGTTTCGTCTGTCTGTTCCTCGATTAATTTCGTCCATTCTTTGTATAAACTCATAGTTTCCTCCAATAATATCTATTGTACATCGCGAAGCGAATCTTTACGGTTTGTACCCATCTTTCATAATTGTATACATTTTCTTATGAAAAATCAAGCACCTTTTTATATATAAAAATTCCCGTATTACATTTCTCTTATAACGCTCAAAATATCCCCTGCCACAGCGCTTCCCGTTGGCAGAGGTCCTGCCCCTCTTCCGTAGAACATAAGCTCTCCGCAGGCATTCCCGATAACGTAAACTGCATTAAATTCATTGCCGACCGCTGCAAGAGGATGGTCTTTTGAAAGTTCCATCGGAGCTACGCTACAAGACAGTTTTCCCGCCTCATCCACTTTTGCGTGGGCAATGAGCTTAATCTTGCAACCTCTCTTTTTTGCCTCCTGAATGTCTTCCATGGTGATTTGAGTAATACCCTTGCGGGCTATATTTTCAGGAGCAATATACTTTCCGAAGAGCAGTTTCATGAGAATTGTCAATTTGTTTGCCACATCAATCCCCTCAACATCTGCTGTAGGATCAGCTTCGGCAAAGCCCAGTTCCTGCGCTTTCTTAAGAACTTCTTCATAAGCAAGCCCCTCTTCAGTCATCTTGGTAAGGATGTAGTTTGTGGTTCCGTTTACGATACCCATCACCTCTGTGAAAGAATTAGCCGCAAGCTGCGTCTGTATTGAGGTAAGGATAGGGATGGCACCCGCCACGGAAGCCTCCATCTTAAAGATAACACGGTTCTCTTTTGCCGCATTAATAAGTTGCATATAATTAGCCGCCACCGCCGCCTTGTTGGCAGTGACTACGTGTTTGCCGTTTTTCATGGCACGGAGCATATAGTCTGTAGCAGGCTGAACGCCGCCTAAGACTTCCACCACAATGTCTATTTCAGGATTTTCTAAAATATCCTCCGCATTTGAAGTTAAAACACCGGACTCTAATTTAATACCTCTATCTTTTTTAATATCATTTACAAGAATTTTGGAAACTTCAAACTGAACCCCCAATCTTTTTTGGATAAGCTCATAATTCATTTTAAGAATTTCATATGTACCTTTGCCAACGTTCCCTAAACCTAACAAGCCTATTTTTATCTGCTTCATATACTCCTCCATAATTTGAGAAATTAATGCATTCCATTTAATTTCCTAAAAATCTAAATGATAATAAAATTATATCATAGGCTTTCCTCCTTTTCTACAAAAATACTTATGAAAGGAGTTGAATTGCATTCATTTTTGTGGTAAAGTATTATTGTATACAAAGGATGGGTTGTACACACGTGTGTTATCTCTTCCGAAATAAGAAAATACTACTCTTTGTATTTAAAATAAGTGAGGAATATTATGGTTATGTACAAATTTCAGTTAGACAAAACCAACAATCAACCGCTTTCAAACAATCTTTTCAGCGAACTTCAGTCTGATATTCTTACAGGTAAGATGAAAAGCGGTGAAAAGCTTACAGAGCAGCACATCTGCAATAAATACGGTGTCAGTCGTACTCCTGTAAGAGAAGCGTTGAGACAGCTGGAAACAGAGGGTCTTATTGAAAATATCCCAAATCGCGGAGCATTTGTAGTTGGTTTGGCAGATCAAGACATAATTGATCTCTTTGAGCTCCGTACAGTGTATGAAATTCAGGCTGTTCGTTGGGGTATTGAAAGAATTACGGAACACGAACTTGAGCAACTGGAAGAAACTTTCGAATTTATGGAGTTTTACACCATGAAAGATGACTTTGAAAAGATGTTGAATATCAACACCAGCTTCCATGAGCTTATTTACGCTTCTTCCCACAATCGCATGCTGGAACGAGTGCTGGAATCCTATCAGCTCTACCTGAAGCATATCCGCAAGCCCCCTGAAGATACTACATATTATCTCCAGCACGTACTTGAAGAACATCGTGCTATATTTGAAGCCTTTAAGGCAAGAGATGTTGAAGCGGGTATAAAGGCTATGAACAGCCATATGCACACTTCCAGAGAAAGATTCTGCATTAAGCCAAGATAAATTTTAACTAATTCACAATCTATAAAATACTTTAAAAAATGAGACAGGCGAATTTATCGCCTGTCTCAAATATTTTACCAACTATTTTTGTCCTATAAGCCCTATTTTTGCTCGCTCTTGCCTTTTTTCTCCTATAAGCCTCCTTATAGCCCCAAAATTTATCATATTCCCCAGATTCCGAAAACCACACCGGCTAAAAAGCTCAATATAGGTGTAAGTACCAGGTCTGTAATATCCAGCAGCATGAGAGCCAGCAAGATATAGAAACCGTAGTTATAAACTGTCCAATAAAACTTTGTGTTTCTTAAGTTAAAAAGCTGTGTAATTATGCCAAAGCCGTCAAGCGGCGGAATAGGTATGAGGTTAAACACCAAAAGAACTAAATTCACCCAAACCACATCCTGAAGCATTCTCCAAATAATTCCTCCTGAATGTCCAACCAGAAACACAGGACTTATTACAAAAATCAGCTTCATAAGCCCTGCAAAGACTAAAGCTATAACAAAGTTCATAGCAACTCCCGCGCAGGAAACCAAAAGTTCATCTCTTCTTGGATGTTTGAAATTACTAGGGTTAATCACCACAGGATAACCCCATCCAAAACCCACAAAAAGCAGGCATATAAATCCAACCGGATCCACGTGGGAAGCAGGATTTATTGTAACTCTCCCCTGATTTTTCGGCGTAGGGTCGCCACACAAAGTGGCAACATACGCATGTGCAAATTCATGAAATGAAATGCCGATAATAATACCTGGCAAAAGTAAAATCATATTCATGAACCAGCCCACAATATTGTTGTAGCCTCCTCTGGACACTGAAGCTACCGCAAGCATTGCGATAACCAGCCAGATAGGTACACTTCCAAGTCGTCTCAAAATTCTAATCCTCCTTTACTCGTTTTCGCCCTCAATGAGTGCTTTTCCGAGTCCCTTATATACAAAAGCTATATTGTGTCCAATATCTTCTCCTGCCAAATTGTCACCTTTTTGAGTGTAATGTAAATTGTCCGACCGAAGCTCACCTGTGCTTGAAGCGAAGCTGTTAGTAACTCTGGTAGCCATGTAGATATCATCATAGCCTTGTGCTAAACGTTCCTGTGCGTCATTCGGTCTGAAAAATCTGGGTACAATCTGTGATATGAAAGCATAGTTGAAGCCGTATTTATCAGATCTCATGATTTGATGGAACCTCATGAAGCTTTCCATATAGTCTTCAGGGCTTCTCCAATCATCCGATTCTCCCTGAACCCATATGTAGCTGCGTATTCTTGGTTCAAACCGTTGCTGGAACCATTCATTTCTAAAGATATAATTTATATTCTTCCAAGCGTCTTCGGTATATAAAAATGAAGACTGCCCCGGTTCAAAGGTTTCAATTTTTTCACCTGAACGCCCTGTATTTACAATAATAACCTTTTCTCCCAAATCATCATAAAGGGACTTTACAATCCCTGCCTCAATATTTCCTCTGGCTTGGCTGTCATCATCATGATTCATGGACTGAACGGAATAAATACCTGCGGACTGGTCATATACATAAGCCGTACCTTTTTTGGTTTGGCTGGCGGTTTTGGGATCTGCAAAATAATAGGCCGCATTGCTCTGTCCTGTAAGAATATATACGCTTATAGGCGCCTTTACCGTCCTTGTAATAGTAAATTCTTCTTTTTCCAAACCGTTAGAAGCGGTAAGGGTTACAGGCTCATTGCTGACACCTGTAATAATAATCTGTCCCGAAAGAGTTACCTTTGCCACCTTTGGATTTGAAGATTCATAAATGGCATTCGGAATATCCCCTGCCCACTGAATACGGTCGTCATACTGAAATTCCAAGCCCAAAGACTTATCCTTAATAAACTTAACCGTTCTTTCTTCTTCTCCCAGCTTGATGGTTGCGGTAGCTGCTTCCTGCTCATCAGGAAAGAATGCCTGATAAATCTCAACCCTACGATTATCACACATAATTTGAGGCACCCTCGGTCTTCCCGCAGGAATAATTACGGTGTCATTTGCACCAATCTTATAGTTTTCGTCATCAAGATAAATTTCTACATTTTTCAGTGAATTTGAAGACTTTTGCTTTTCCACCTTTGGCAATGCCTGAATCGTCATAAGCGCCAGCGCAACGATAATTACCACTGTAGCCCCTATAATTACGGGATTTAGTTTTCTTTTAGCTTTCATCGAAATAACCTTTCTATTCACATAAAACGCCTACCAGACTAAAGGTATTGGCGCTTATAATTTCCACCTCGACAATTTCCCCTATCAATGCTTTAGAACCTGCTAAATTTACCAGCTTAAAGCCGTCAGTTCTTCCCGAAAGAGTTACCTGTCCTTGTTTATGTGCAGCTAGCCCGTCTCCTCGTTCTCGTTTAGCCTCGCACTCCACTAAAACTTTCATCCTTTGACCGACACAGGCAGCATTCTTTTTCGCTGAACCCTCATTGATTATATCCACCAAACGATTAAATCTTTCGTGCTTAACTTCTTCAGGCACTTGATTATCGTAAGTGGCTGCCGGAGTTCCCTTGCGAATGGAATAAAGGAAAGTAAAGGCTGAATCGTACTGAACCTCTTTACAAAGACTTAAGGTTTCTTCAAAGTCCTCCTCTGTTTCTCCCGGAAATCCCACAATTATATCGGTAGTTATACAAATTTCCGGAACAGCCGCCTTTAACCGCTTTACTAAATCTAAATACTTTTCTCTGTCATAATGGCGGTTCATCTTTTTAAGTATTCTTGAGGAGCCTGCCTGAACCGGCAGATGTATCTGTTTACAAAGCTTATCGCAAGTGCTAAAGGCTTCAATAAGCTCCTGTGACAAATCTTTCGGATGAGAGGTCATAAACCTGATACGTTCCAAGCCCTCTATATCGTTTATCATTTGGATAAGCTGTGCAAAAGTGGTATCTCCTCCTTTGTAGGAATTTACATTCTGTCCAAGAAGCATTACTTCTTTTACCCCGTCAGCCACCAAATCTTCTATCTCTTTTACTATATCTTGCGGGAGCCTGCTGCGCTCTCTGCCTCTGGTGTAAGGAACGATACAATATGTACAGAAGTTGTTGCAACCGTACATGATATTCACATAGGACTTGTGCCTGTAAACTCTCTTACAGGGCATACCCTCAACAATATCTCCGCCCTCCTGCCACACATCAACAATCTTTCTCTGTTCATCAATGCAGTTCTTCAAAAGCTTTGGGAATGTATGAATGTTGTGAGTACCGAAGATAAGATCTACCCAAGGATACTTCTCCTTTATGGTATCAATAATGTGCTGCTGCTGGCACATACAGCCACAAACGCACATAATAAAATTGTCTCCTGCCTCCTTGCGACGTTTCATCTGACCAAGTGTACCGAAGAATCTTTTATCTGCGTTTTCTCTAATGGAACAGGTATTCATAATAACAACACCTGCATCTTTCTTTTCTTTTACCGGCGTAAATCCGGCTTCCATAAGCATTCCTGCCAAAACTTCGGAATCATGCTCATTCATCTGACATCCAAAGGTTGTGATGTGGAATGTTTTTGTAATCTCCTTTGCCATTAAATCCCCCAAACAGCGTTTTTCTTATAGCTATACAAATTAATAATAACACAAACTATACACTTAGTTAAATAGGTAAATGCCCCATGATAACATAGCCAAGTGCCATATATGAAGCAATCACCACCGCTACCCAAATAAGAAGCCAAATAATACCTTTTGACGCTTTTTTACGAAGCTGGTGCAGGCAGGTATATAATGCGTAACCTCCTGTTGAGCCTAAACCGTTCATAATAACATCATCTATCTCTGCCAGTCTTCCGAAAAAAAGCTGGATAATTTCAATGGCAAGAGAGACTTCCAAACCAACTATCAAAGCATGGTACCAAGTCCATCCGTGAATCGATGAGGACTTGCCTTTTCCTTTATTTGCATATAGCGCTAAAGGTAAAAGAAAGCCGAAAGGCAAAAACAATATAAAGTTCAAGGTCATAGGCTTTAAGTAGCCGTCTATAAGGGGTATCAGGCTATATCTTAAACCTGTCAGCCTGAAACTTGATAGGCTTAAGCTAAGCATACCGGTAATACTTAAAATGGCGCAAAAGTAAATGCAAAACAGCCATTCCGCCACATACTTGAGCTTCAAATTTCTCCTTGAGGGTTTGGAAAACAAAAGCGTAATAAATATGATTATATATACGAAAGTT
>JBHBZU010000040.1:0-4454 GCA_041797745.1 Bacillota bacterium | reverse complement strand
GTTCCCTGAAAATTCTCCATGATTCCTCCTAAAGTTTCTCTCTCTTCATGTAATCTAATACATATTCCGGCACCAAGCCGTCAATTTTTCCACCAAGTTTAAACACTTCCTTTACACCGCTGGAGCTGACAAAAGAAAACTCCGGTGAAGTCATAAGGAAAATAGTTTCGACCTTATCTTTGTAAAGACGGTCATTCATTTGAGCCATAGCCTGTTCAGTTTCAAAATCCGAAGCAGCTCTGAGTCCTCTTACTACCATATCATATCCGTTTTCGTTCACATAATCTGCCAAAAGTCCTGAAAAGGAATCTACTTGGACATTTTCAATATCCTTTGTAACTGCTTTTATGAGCTTCTTACGTTCTTCTACAGTGATAAATGGAGTCTTATTAGGATTTACTATAACTCCTACTACCAGCTCATCGCAAAGCTTGGAAGCTCTTTTAATCAAATCCAAATGTCCGTTTGTAAGCGGGTCAAAGGAACCTGCATAAAGTGCTTTTCTTTTCATCTGCACTCCTCCCGAATTTTATAATATATTTTATCAAATTTTAGAACAAAACACAACTATATTTCTTTCTACAAATCAAAGCATAAACCAAAGCCTGAAATGCCAAATCAAAACCAAATTATAAAACGAAACCCTGATTTCATAGTTGTAAATCAATTAAAACATTTAATCAAATTCTAAATCAAGCCTGCAATTTATGCTTATAAACAGAAACCGCAATACTGCCATAATTTTTTTCTTTAATTTTTTTATAGTCTTCGATTTCTTCAGGTAAATCTTCTCTTTTACCATGTTCAGCTATAATGAGTCCGTCTTCTGCCAGTAAATCAGCTTCTTTTATTTTGCTGAAACAATCCAATAAAAGTCCCTTTTGATAAGGGGGATCTAAAAATATGATATCTGCCTTATTTGGAATACTTAATATAGTTTTGGTATAGTCCCCCGGTATGAGCTTGCTCTTACTCTCCGCCTTGCAAAGCTCGATGTTACGTTTTGCCAAAGCCAGACTGCTGCGACTGTTGTCGCAGAAATAGCAGAGTTTTGCCCCCCTCGAAAGCGCCTCAAGTCCTAAATTCCCAATTCCTGTAAATACATCCACACAAACTGAATCCTGAAGTTCAAACTGAATCATGGAAAAGATGGCTTCCTTTACCTTTTCAGTAGTTGGTCTTATATTATAATCCTGTGGCATAAATAATCTACGCCCCTTGTAATCTCCCGATACTATTCTCATTTTAAACTCCTTATATTCATAAAGTTAAACTTTCGTTAAACAAACCCTGAACTTTTTCGCGAAGCCCTGCATTTTCAGGCTTTTTCAGCTGAGGGTCCTTTCCTATTAATGCTTTGGCTTTTTCCTGTGAAATTGCTAAAATCTTCGTATGTTTGGCTAAATCAGCCACTTTCAAATCAGGAATACCATGTTGACGGGTTCCGAAGATTTCCCCCGGTCCCCTAAGTTCCAAATCTTTCTCTGAAATGTAGAATCCGTCTGCGGACTGGCACATTATTTTTGCTCTTTCTTTGGCAACTTCACCGCCTCCGCCAAGAACCAATACGCAGTATGACTGATGGCGCCCTCGCCCTACTCGTCCTCTCAACTGGTGAAGCTGTGCCAACCCGAAGCGTTCACTGTTCTCAATAATCATAAGTGTAGCATTAGGCACATTTATTCCAACTTCAATTACTACAGTAGACACCAAAATATCCACTTCACCCATGGCAAAGTTTCCCATAACCTGATCCTTTTCAGCCTGTTTCATTCCGCCGTGAAGCAGTTCCACCCTAAATTCAGGGAAACCTCCCCTAACCTCTTCATAGAGACTTTCTGCTGATTTCAGCTCCATAGTTTCCGAATCTTCGATTAGAGGTGCAACAATGTAGCATTGTCTACCTGACGCCACTTCCTTTCTCATAAATTCATAAAGTCTGATTCTTTCTTTATCGGTAATGCTAAAGGTTTTTATGGTCTGTCTCCCCGGCGGCAGCTCGTTAATTACGGATACGTCCAAGTCTCCATAGAGAATAACCGCCAAGGTTCTTGGAATTGGCGTAGCCGTCATAACCAGCATATCCGGAGAGTTTCCCTTTTGACTCAAAAGCTTTCGTTGATTCACACCGAAGCGATGTTGTTCATCGGTGATAACCATCCCCAGATTGTTAAAAACCACATTAGGCTGAACCAGGGCATGAGTTCCGACTACAATATCAATTTCGCCCTTAGCAATCTGCTCTAAAACAGTCTTCTTTTCTTTAGTTGTAAGGTTGCCCCCCAAGAAACCCACCTTAATCCCAAAGGGTGAAAAGGTATCCGAAAGCTCATTAAAATGCTGTTTGGCAAGGATTTCAGTAGGAGCCATCATAGTACCCTGATAACCGCTCTTAACGGCCTTAAAAAGTGCAATTTCCGCTATTGCGGTCTTTCCCGAACCCACATCTCCTTGAACTAATCTATTCATAACAGAGTCTGATTCCATGTCTTTTTTTATTTCTTTCACTACTCTTTCTTGAGCAGCGGTGAGTTCATAAGGAAAGCCTGCTATGAAAGTCTCTTCTCCTGCATTTGAAGAGAATTTTATACCCTTTGAAGCTACATTTCCTTTTCGTAAATATAACAGCCCTACCTGAAGTATCAACAACTCTTCAAATATTAAACGATATCTTGCTATTTTTAGGCTCTGTCTTTCCTGGGGAAAGTGTATATTTTTTACAGCATAGCCGTAGGGACAGAGACGATTTTCTTCAATAACAGGCTTTGGTAAATGCTCATCTTCCAAATCTATTAAAGTCAAGGTTTCTTTAATCCACTTGCGAAAATCTGACTGCCGTAAGCCCTCTGTTAAAGGATAAACAGGCAGTATACCCTTTTCTTCAGTGTCTCCTTTTGAATAATCAGGATGGAGCATGGAGTTTTTTCCGTTTTTAACTTCAGCTTTTCCAAAAAAAGTATAATTCACCCCTATTTTAAATGATGACTTTAGCCACCTGCCGTTGAAAAATATTATTTCCATAAGCCCGCTTCCGTCATCTACTAAAAGCCTCAAGGTAGGTCTCCTGTAGTTTTTTCCGGTAAGTTGCATTCCTGTAACAATGCCTGTTATAAGGGCTTCTTCTCCATCAACAAGCTCTTTGATTTTTTTTATGTTGGTTCTATCCTGATATGTTCTTGGAAAATACCCTAACAGTTGATTTAAGGTTTTAATATTCACTTTTTCAAGGAGTGCCGCTTTTTTGTCTCCGACTCCTTTTAAAGTCTTCACCGAATCGTTTAAATTCATCTGACAACCTCTAAATTACGTTTAGCTATTTTTTTCAAGTCCTTGCTATACATACCTGTAATACCAATGGTTATTTTCGTAGGTGCAAATCCGAAGCAAGCCTGCATTTCGGATATTAGGGTATCAAAAATTCGATTAGTAACCGCATTAATACTCATACCAAATCTAAGGAGAAGATAAAATTTTATTTCTAAACCTTTTTCCGTCGTATAATTAATTTCAACTTCACGGGAAAGGTCGTTAAAAAGACCTCTGCTCTTTAGAGGAACTACTTTCCCTTTAGCTGTGGTTGGAAAGATTTCATATTCAAAAGCAGCTATAGCTTCACTGATACATCTTGTTATAGCTTTCTTGGTGATTTTAATTTTTCCAAATTCGTTTTCTAATGTAACCATAATAAAATCCCTCCACCTCCTATTTTAAGATAAAATAAAAGACCCGTCAAATACGGGTCTTAAATGCGTATATACTTAGATGGCACGGTTTATTTTGCCGGATCTGATGCATCTTGTGCATACGTTAGCTCTTCTAACTGCTCCATTTTCTTCCTGTAACTTTACAGTCTGGATGTTAGCATTCCACTTTCTTCTGGTGTGTCTGTTGGAATGGGAAACGTTGTTTCCGGAAACCTGTCCCTTACCGCAAATCTCGCATTTTCTTGACATCTTACCGCACCTCCTTCAAATTCTAGTGGTATATTGCAATTATCATTTAATAAAACAATATTCATGTCTTTAAGTTCGCACTCGAACATGGAACATTATATCATAGTCTTTCCACAAATTACAAGCATTTTTTAAAAATACTTACCAAATACTTACCAAAATACTAAATTTACTCTGCTAAAACTACCCGTCCCTCTTTACGAGTGGCATTCATATCAATATATCTTTGGTTCTTACTGCCCCTGAAAAGCAAGGTTAAATCCCTTTCAGATTGAATAAATCTCCCATCCACAAGGTAATCTAATATATTTAAAAGCTTTCCAACATATTCTTCTGTAGTTGCCTTTTCTAAAAGTTCTTCATAGGTCCATCCGCTGTAACACATGAGATTAATGCCCTTTTCTTTTAGAATGCTACCTAATTCATAAAACTCCTTGGGCTGACAAAAAGGTTCGCCTCCGGAAAAAGTAACACCCTTTACAATAGGATTTTTCTCTATTG
>JBHBZU010000039.1:0-21216 GCA_041797745.1 Bacillota bacterium | reverse complement strand
GATATGATTAACGGACATGGTGATTATGCAAATATTGTCAAGGGAGAAAACGATTTCAGAGGTATCCCGTATTATCAGGACGTATTAAACACTTTTGCAAGAAATTTTGCAGAAAACTACAACTCCATAAACAGCCTCCAAACAACCAACAAGGACGCTATTGCGATTTTAAGCAGTAATGTTGCCAAGGCAGCAGGCTTTGACAGCGGCTTTATGGAAAGTTATTTAGGTGCTGTGAACAAGTTCCACTTTGAAAACGGCAGCGGCGAGGTTACTATTTCCGATATTGTAAACGGTGACCCTGTTACCAGTATCAAGGTTCATGCTCAAGACGTTTCAGCTATGGAATTTTTCAAGACCTATGTTGAGTCCAAGGCTCTGGTTAAGGATACTGATTATACGGTAGATTCCGACGGTAATTACACTCTTACAAATGCTTCTGCCATAGGGGATTTAATTCCGTCTACCAAGTTATCAGGCATTGATATGGTACATGCCAAGGAAGCTTTCAAAGCGGAAACCGAGCCTGACGGCACCATAACAAAGATGACTGTTGCTAGAAAAAATCTCTTTGAGCCATCAGACAATTCCAAAGAGATTACCGCAGCAAACATTGCAATTTCAGCGAACTGGATTAACAATCCTCTGTACATAACCACTACCAAGGACTTCAACGCCCTTGACGGAAAAGCAAGCCTCGCAGGAGGAAACGACAATGTACTCAGGATGATATCTTCAATATCCAAGGACAACAGATTCCCTGTCGACCCAAGCAACCCTGATTCAGCCAATAAGTTTACAGGTACCTACAACGAATATCTGATTTCCATGGGCGGAACGCTGGCACTGGATGTTGAAATGAACAAAAACTATCAGACCACAAATGCAACCATTCTCGCTTCCATCAACAACTCCAGAGAATCCACCTCCGGAGTATCCCTTGATGAAGAAGCCAGCAACCTGCTCACTTTCCAAAGTGCCTACAATGCAGCTGCAAGATATTTCACAGCTATTGATGAAATGCTGGACAAGCTCATAAACGGCACAGGTTTAGTCGGTCGCTAGTTAGCATATCCGGTTAGTATATAATGAAACAAAATTTTAAGTTTTTCCTAATGTAAATCTTATTTAAGACGATAATACTAATGTAAGGAAAAGCAAGGAGGACAAAAAGCATGAGAGTAACATCCAAGATGATGCAAAACACATATCTTAATAATGTAAACGCCCTTACTGCCGGTACTCAGAACACCCTTAATCAGTTATCTTCAGGAAGTAAGATTTTCAGGGCGTCAGAGAATACCGCAGCGGCAGTTAAGGCATATCAGGTAAGAACAAGTTTGAACCGTAACGTCGGTTACTCTTCCAATTTGGAACATGCTGATTCCATTCTCACCAGTTCCGAATCAGTCCTCATGGGCATTCAGGATGTGCTTAAGGAAGCTAAAGGAAAAATCGTTCAGGGCTTAAACGTAAGCACCAGCGAAAAGGACCGTAAAATCATTGCAAATGAGCTTACCAGCATTAGAGAGCAGATTTTCCAATCCATGAACTCAAATGATTCAGGTTTCTATATTTTCGGCGGTTCCAACTCCGATCAGAAGCCGTTTTCCATAGATGAGGCAACAGGTAAGATGGTTTACAACAACCATGTACTCACAGATTTAAGTGACGCCGCCACAGTAGCAAATCTCAGCGACGACTCCCTATATCTTGATATAGGTTTAGCCCCTGAATTTAATGAATCGGAAAACATTATTAAAAGTTCCATATTTGAATACTCCATTACAGGAATCGACGTAATGGGCTATGGTCAGTCGGTACTCACCGACCCTAAAACAGGTGAAACTGTATATGAAAAAGACGCGGCAGGTAATTTTGTCTTGGATGCCAGCAATAACAAAATACCTAAGATGGTTACCAACAATCTCTACGATATCATCGGTGACATTGTAAATGCCCTTTCCCTCTCTAACGATGAGGGATATGACGTAGCTTATGCAGAAGCTCTCTATGGTAGATTTGAAACTTCTGTATCAACTGTTACTACACAGCTCACCAACATAGGTGCTAAGACTGCATACATTGATTATTCCAAGAACCGTATAGGTACTCAGGACCTTAATCTCAAGAAAAGACAGTCTTCCATCGAAGACGTGGACTATGCTGAATCTTACACCACCTACACCTCGCTTTATACATCTTATCAGGCAGCATTGCAGGTTGGCTCCAAGATTATCGGACCATCCCTCTTTGACCACCTTTAAGATGTTAAAGATACAAATCAATTAACTATTTCATTATCAAAACCTTAGAAAAGGAGAAGACAAATGGGAGCTGAACCTCTATTAAAAATCGAGTCTGTCCCTATTTCCTTCGAGTATGTCGAAAGCAAACGCCCGACATCTCTTTCTAAAAGCACAACCCAGCTGGAGATTACTCGTAATCATGACACGAATGGCATAAACATTCGTCCAAAGCGACTCCATCTCAGCATGGACGGCTTTAAGGGTTCAAACGGCAAGGACGCTGTATCTCTTGATAACCTGTCATACACAGCCACCGCAGGTTACGACGGCTTCGGAAAATTCCGACTGAACGTAAACCTAAGTGACGCAATGACCAGCGACCTGCGCTATTCTCAGGTTGGTAGATCCACCGCAGCCATGGCTGATACCATTGGTATGAGCTTCAATGCGGAATATGCGAACTACTTCCCTATGGGAGATAGCGACATTTCCATCAATTTCGACCTTTCAGGTCTTCAGGACTTTGAGGGGGTAACCTTTGAGCCGCCTGAACTGGAGCTTGAAGTTAAGGAAATGCCACATCTGATCATTACGTACACCGGTGGTCCTATTTATTTTCCAAAGAGTGCCGATCCGAACTACGTACCCCCAGAAGAGAGCACATTTTCCCAAGAAGCCTAGCTTTTAAGAGAAAAGGAACAGCCAACAACAGAAAACCTTTTACCCAAAACATAGATTTTGTCTATGTCATGTGCAAAATGCACATTTTACATAGAGCAGTCTGTGTTTATACGGGACTCGTCTACCCTTTTTTCGGGAGGGTAGACGAGGAAACCGCAACCAATCCGTTGGATTACTTCCCGAAAAGGTAATCCCTCCTCCCAACAGAAAAAAGTTTGGAATATCGGTTTCTCCCCACTATGAATAACAGATTGCCATAATATTAAATATTATATGAAAGGAAACACAGACTAAAATGGAATTGAACACACGTAATTTTGGCACCGTCCACGTTGACGAAGATGCTGTTTACAAATTTCCGGTAGGGCTATACGGTTTCGAAGATTGTAAGGAATTTGCCATTTTCCAACATGATTATGACGAAGAACTTTCACTTCTGTATCTCCAGCATACCGGGGATATCTTCCCCTCCTTTCTTGTCTTTGAACCATGGGATATGG
Source organism: Bacillota bacterium (assembly GCA_041797745.1). GTDB lineage: Bacteria > Bacillota > Clostridia > Peptostreptococcales > Anaerovoracaceae > UBA3871. Next base: position 17,786 of record JBHBZU010000039.1, on the reverse strand, counting down.
TAGAAGACTATGCTCCTAAAATGCTTAAAGACGATCTTAAAGCATGCGGAGTTGAGAGCGAAGATGATTTAATATTCCTTTCTATAGCTACCTTACCGGCAAAGCTTGAGGATTTATCCCTCAACCTCAAAAGTCCTATCGTTCTTAACGCCAAGACCAGAGAAGCTCGCCAGGTAATATTGACAAATCCTGATTATGAGGTACGTTACTACCCTTTCAAGTCCTCAGGTAGAAAGGACGGAAAGTAATGCTAGTAGTTTCCCGTAAGGCCGGCGAATCAATAATTATCGACGGAAGAATCACAGTCAAGATTGTGTCAGCGGGATCCGATAAGGTGACCGTAGGGATTGACGCTCCCCAAGAGGTGTCCATTGTCCGCTCGGAACTCTATGAAACCATCAAAGAGAACAAGGCGGCTCAGTCTGCAAGCGAACTTACAGGCAATCAGGCACAAAACCTCGCTGCTATGCTGAAATCCAAGAAAGGAGTATCTAGCCGCACACTAGGTGCTAACCGCAAAAAGATATCACCGAAGGACTAGTTCCTTATGGAACGTATAGTTCTTTCAGGAACGGTTCCGGAACGTTCCAAAGGAACTAACCTTCGTAGATATATAAATTAAAAATTGGTTTATTAATTCTTTGTTTACCAAGGATGGCAAACATTTTATTTTCAAGGAGGAAGAAAAGATGAGAATTAACCACAATATTAGTGCAATTAACACTAACAGATTGTTAGCAAGTAACAACAAGTCCACATCCAAGAGCTTAGAGAAGTTATCTTCCGGTTTAGCAGTTAACCGCGCAGGCGACAACGCCGCAGGTCTTGCTATTTCCGAAAAAATGCGTGGTCAGATTAGAGGTCTGAATCAGGCTACATCTAATGCTAACGACGGTATTTCCCTTATTCAGACAGCTGAGGGCGGTTTGAACGAGACTCACGCTATTCTCCAGAGAATGAGAGAACTGGCTGTGCAGTCCGCAAACGACACCAACACTGACTCCGATCGTAAGGAAATCCAAAAGGAAGTTGACCAGCTTACTAAGGAAATCACAAGAATCGCTACTGACACCGAGTTTAACACTAAGAAGCTCCTCGACGGCAACATGGCTGCTACTTTAACTGAATCCGACGCTAATATGGATGCCAGCGTAGCCGCAGGTTCCAACCTTACAGCTTCAGGAAAGTACACAGTTAATTACAAGGCTGTTGCAGGTCACATTGCTTCCACTTTGACTTCGGTTACTGTTACTGACCCAACCGGCGATCCTACAACCGACGGTACATATACACATGACGGTACCGGTTGGAAAGATGCAGGCGGCCATGATGCTTCCACTGCAATCGGTAAGTTAACTATTAACGGAACTCCTCAGAAAGGTGCTACAATCACAGTTTCCGGTACAGGTACTGCTGCAACTTTCACAAATTCCGCTGCAGAGGACGCACAGTTTGAAATCACAGGTGTTACAGGTCCTAATGGCGAATCAATTTCCAAGTCCGCATTCAATGTTAAGGCAACTGCTGCCGGTAATGCAGGCGGTATTACTACAGGAAACGGTTCACTTGAAGTTACTGTTGATACAAGCAAGGCTCTCACATTCCACATCGGAGCTAACGAGGGTCAGAACACAAGACTTACAGTTCAGTCCATGAAAGCCGAAGACCTTGGTGTTAGCAACATCGACCTGACTTCACAGGCTACTTCCGACGCTGCAATCACTACTATTGATAACGCTATCAATACTGTATCCGCACAGAGAGCTGCTCTCGGTGCTATGCAGAACAGACTTGAGCACACAATCAATAACCTCGGAACTTCCAGCGAAAACCTCTCTGCTGCTGAATCTCAGATTAGAGACGTTGACATGGCTGAACAGATGTCCGAATTTACAAAGAATAATATCTTAACTCAGGCTGCAACATCCATGCTTGCACAGGCTAATCAGCAGCCTCAGAACGTACTGTCATTACTCCGCTAGTTTCGTCTAACGCAGTTTATACCACAGGGCGTTACAATTAAATAGCGTTTCGACGCAAAATAAGGTAATGTTCTCATCATAAAAGGGGGAAGCCTCACGCTTCCCTCTTTAGATGATATAAATTATGGTAGTAGGCTGTGGCGAGTGCCACATGGCTGCCACGGCTTAACCGGTCTTTAGGGGCTGGTAGGCGCACCACCCTTGAAGACTGATACACAATCTTAATTCTTATGAATTTGCAAGGATTGCAAATTAGAAATTTTCAAGGAGGAAACAAAATGAGAATTAACCACAATATTAGTGCTATCAACACTAACAGACTCTTAGGAGCTAACAACAAGTCCACATCCAAGAGCTTAGAGAAGCTCTCTTCCGGTTTAGCAGTTAACCGCGCAGGCGACAATGCCGCAGGTCTTGCTATTTCCGAAAAAATGCGTGGTCAGATTAGAGGTCTGAATCAGGCTTCTGACAATGCTAACGACGGTATTTCCCTCATCCAGACAGCTGAGGGCGGTCTGAACGAAACTCACGCTATTCTCCAGAGAATGAGAGAACTGGCTGTACAGTCCGCAAACGACACCAACACTGACTCCGACCGTAAGGAAATCCAAAAGGAAGTTGACCAGCTTACAAAGGAAATAACAAGAATCGCCACTGACACCGAGTTCAACACAAAGAAGCTCCTCGACGGTTCCATGGAAGCAAAGGTAACAGCAAATACAGGGGCTACAGTTAAAGTGACTGCCGGTTCCAACCTTACTCAAGATGGTACTTACACCATTAAGACAAAAGAAAATGCTGAAAGTACCGGTGCTATCAAGTCCGGTCACGATACAGTTTTATCAGCACCAGCCGAAAATACCAAGTATACTTTCGATGGAACAAGCTTCAAGGATAAGAACGGAAATGTATTGAGTTCTGAAATTGAAGTTGAGGGTAATGTTGTTAAGGGCGACACAATTACTGTTGCTACAGGTACAGGTAAGGCTACCTATGCTAAGGGCATAGTTGTAGATACTATTACAGGTCCTGACGGTCAGAAAGTATCCAATTCCGCTTTCGAGCTCAGCGATATTACAGTTACAGCAGGCAACAATGTAACAGCTACTGTTGATACAAAGAATGCTCTCACATTCCACATCGGAGCTAACGAGGGACAGAACACAAAGATTACAGTTCAGTCCATGAAAGCGAATGACCTTGGTGTTGATGCGATCGACCTGACTACTCAGGCAAGCTCTGACGCTGCAATTTCTACTATTGATAATGCTATCAATACAGTATCTGCACAGAGAGCTGCTCTTGGTGCTATGCAGAACAGACTCGAGCACACTATCAACAATCTCGGAACTTCCAGCGAGAACCTCTCTGCTGCTGAATCCCAGATTAGAGACGTTGATATGGCTGAAGAAATGTCCGCATTCACTAAAAACAATATCTTGACTCAGGCAGCAACAGCTATGCTTGCACAGGCTAACCAGCAGCCTCAGAACGTACTCTCCCTTTTACAGTAAGTTTTAGGTGACTGATGTTTACAGTAAGTCTTGAGTGAATGGCATATAGTATTTATGTTGATATTGATGTGTGTTTATGTTGATGTTGATGTAAATATCTATATGTATATGTCACCTGCTTACAGATTTCGTTTAAGTTAGTATTACAGAAAAGTTTTATTAAAAGTTTTCTGTAATCTAGCCCAACATTTCGTAAACAGTACAAGACTTTGAAAAATTCCAGTCTAAGAGTACACTAATATGAAAAATTCTGGAAACGCTGGATACTCTACGCGTCAAGGGTAGAACAGCGAAAATCAAAACCTGGAGAAATTTCTCCAGGTTTTTGTTTGAATTATTGTGTATGTCCACCATTTTTAGATTTATCCACTACCTTGAATAGCCTTTCTTCAAATATGTTTCTAAGGCTCTGTCAATAGTAATTTCCGGATCAACAATTTCATCAATCCTCTCTTTTCCTACTTCTGCAAGCCATAATTTAAATAGAAAAAGTTGCAAATTCTCCTAAACTAAATTGGAAACTTGCCGAAAATATTAGTGTAACCAATCAGGTTATGGCATAGCTTAAAACAGGGGAAAAGAAAAATAAAGAAATTTATAAAAATCCCTAAAGTAAATCTAAAGCTTGCCGAAGATATTAGTGTGACAAGTTAGCACTCATAAATTAAGTCGAAATACGATTAAAAGAATATTGAGTTTAGCTATAGTCACAAAAACAAAGTGAGAAAACTCACAGAAATAAAAACATTTTTAATTAATTCAACTCGCCAAGGATGGTGAGGAAACATTTCAAGGAGGAAATATTATGAGAATTAATCACAACATCAGTTCAATCAACACTAACAGACTGCTCGGTGCTAACAACAAGGCAACAAGCAAATCCTTAGAAAAGCTCTCTTCCGGTTTAGCAGTTAACCGTGCAGGCGACAATGCCGCAGGTCTTGCTATTTCCGAAAAAATGCGCGGTCAGATTAGAGGTCTGAATCAGGCTACATCTAATGCCAACGACGGTATCTCCCTCATCCAGACAGCTGAGGGTGGACTTAACGAAACTCACTCCATTCTCCAGAGAATGAGAGAGCTGGCTGTACAGTCCGCTAACGACACCAACACTGACTCCGATCGTAAGGAAATCCAAAAGGAAGTTGACCAGCTTACTAAGGAAATCACAAGAATCGCTACTGATACAGAGTTCAACACAAAGAAGCTCTTAGACGGTAACATGGCTGCAAAGGTAACTTCCGACGCCACTACCAATAAGGCAAAGATTTCTGTAGCTGCCGGTTCTAACCTTACAGCAAGCGGTACTTACACTATCAACATGAAAGAAAGCGGTACTGCAACAGTTTCCGGTAATGCAACTAACAAACCTGCTGTAGACACCACATACACTTATGACGGTTCTGCTTGGAAAGATGAGTACGGTGCTACTATGGATGCTACAGGTCTCACTCTTGGCGGTACAGCTGCAAAAGGCGATACTATCAAAATCGCACACGCTGATGGTGCTGCAACACTCACTAAGGTTTATGAGATTGACTCCATCTCCGGTCCGGACGGTGGTAAGGTTTCCAACTCCGCTTTCAATGTTAGCGATGTAACTGCAACTTTCAACGCTGGTAAGGCAACAGTAACCGCTGTTGTTGACACAACAAATGCTCTCACATTCCACATCGGAGCTAATGAGGGTCAGAACACAAGACTTACAGTTCAGTCCATGAAAGCTGAAGACCTCGGCGTTAGCAACATTGACCTGACTTCACAGGCAACTTCCGAAACTGCAATCACTACTATTGATATCGCTATCAATACAGTATCGGCACAGAGAGCTGCTCTTGGTGCTATGCAGAACAGACTCGAGCACACAATCAACAACCTGGGAACTTCCAGTGAAAACCTCTCCGCAGCTGAATCTCAAATTAGAGACGTGGACATGGCTGAAGAAATGTCCCAGTTCACTAAAAACAATATCTTAGTACAGGCTGCAACATCCATGCTTGCGCAGGCTAATCAGCAGCCACAGAGCGTATTATCCTTACTTCAGGGCTAATAGCTAAACTTGGGGGCTTCTGAAACATCCCTGCAAGTTTGAAAGTGAATAAAAATATTGAATTGAGAAAATTTAAGTGAATTTACAAAATTGAAAGTAGGTACCTTTGGTACCTACTTTCAGTAATTATTAAGGATATTTTCCCCTTATTGTCAACTTTAATAAATTATAGGCTTATAGGACAAACTGTTACTAAAGCCTTTTATACTACAATATTAATATATCTATTTATTGCAATCAGCTTCCAACTCTTTTTATCCTATAAGGCTCTACATTACTTCAAAAAACTTAAAATCGCTGTACCCATCTATCACAATGAGTACAGCGATTTTTATAAACATTTTGTCCTATAAGCCTCTGATTCATGACCCTGTTTTCTATTAGTCGGGTCAGTTTAGTTAGTTTCTAAAGCCTCTTTTTCCTAACCCAGCAAATTCAAAACACTAGAAGCTTGCTTGTTAGCCTGTGCCAGCATGGCAACATTTGCCTGTGATAAGATGTTCTGGCGTACAAGGGCTGACATTTCCTCCGCCATATCCACGTCACTAATCTGTGAACCTGCGGCTACCATGTTTTGCTGTGTAACTCCCAAATTGTTTACCGAGTACTCAAGTCTGTCCTGCATGGAGCCTAAATCCGCTCTCTGCGAGGATACCATCTCGATTGCGCTGTCTATGGCGCTAATTGCCCTTTGAGCTCCCTCTGCTGTTGTCAAGTCTAAATCTGCAATGCCTAAAGCTTCTGCTGACATAGGGTCAATATTTACTGTGGAAACACCCTCTGTCGCTTCATACGCCAAACTTACGTCGAAGCCGTCCTTTGCAAAGGAACCGTCCAAAACTTTCATTGTATTGAACTCGGTGTTGGCTGCTATTTCGTCAATATCAGCTGAATACTGTCTTACCTGCTGCTGCAAAGCTTCAACATCGGACTGGCTGTTGGTCCCGTTAGCCGCCTGAACAGCTACTTCTCTCATTGACTGTAAAGCTGCGTGGGTATTCCCGAGGCCTCCCTCGGCTACCTGAATAAAAGATATGCCGTCATAAGCATTTGCAGTGGCTTGGTTTAACTGAGATATCTGTGCCTTTAGCTTTTCGGAAATTGCCATTCCCGCTGCATTGTCGCCTGCTCTGTTAATACTCTTGCCTGAAGACAGCTTCTCTAATGATTTAGCTAACGACTTGTCATTAGCTTTCAACAGCTTACCTGCGTTTACTGCTGAGATATTCGTGTTAATTCTCATGATAAGCCCCTCCTTGGTCTATTTCATCATACAAAATAATATAGCTAATCCTTGCTATATATACTTAATTATGAACCTAAATCAAGTATTTCGCAATATGAAATTTAATTTTTAGGTGTTTTTTAGGTGTTTTTCAAGTGTTTTTTGCTATTGGAAGCTATATAAAAGTTCTAAATCATATACTTCGTACCTCTTCCGGTTCCTGAAACACATACATATCCTTTATCAACAAGTTGCTTTAATAACATCGTAGTTTTTTAAACCGTAAATCAATCGTAAAATTTTACGATTGATTTACGGCTGATTTTTAGTTGATATTTTAAAATTTACGGTTTATTTCTGATTAATTTTTTTAATTTTCGGTTTACTTTTTCTTTGCGCCTTATGTCATTCCTTATTTTCGATTTTCGCATATAGAATTTTATAAATTATCTTTCCCAAATCAAAGTGGACTGTTCAACCAAGGTCTTTATTTCCCCTTTATTCAAGATTTCATCGGTATTTCCCAATAACATGTATTTAGGGCTGTATATAAACGGCAGTTTATTGATTGCCTCCTTTGGCAAGTAGTATATTTTACTTAATTTTTCAGTGAGTATCTCTCCGTTTTCATCAACTGACTCTCCATATTCTTTGTTCATATCCGCAAACTCTATAACGCCCTTTGGTTTTTCATTTCTGCTGGCAGGGCTTGAACATAAAATCATAAATTCTATATTTTCCCCCTCATATTCGCAGCTATAAGCCAATAACATCTGATAATTATTGGGGGTGCTTAATATATTATTTGTGCTTACAATACCTGTTTTCTCATAGGGAATATATGAAAGATGTTCATTTATATATAAATACCCTGCAAATACCGCTACTACAGCAAAGCCTGCGGTAATAAGCACAGCTAAAGTGCGCTTAAAATTTATTTTTCTTTTAATCTTCTTCAAAGCCGCAAGTTCCCCCTGCACAATTATTCCCTCACTACTATCTGTTTCCCTAAAATCATCAGCGCTACCATCCAATTCCGCGTAAGTCATTTCCACTTCTTTAATATACGCCTTACAACTTTCACATTCACCAATATGCTCTGTCACAAGTTCTTTACTTTCCGCACTCAAAGCTCCATCAACATACTGAGGTATTAAATCCTTAATCACATTACAGTTTATCTTCATTTTCTATAACCTCCCTAACCATATTATGAGAACGATGATAGGTTACCCTTGCCCAAGTCTCATTTTTACCAAAAATTTCTCCAATTTCTCGAAAAGATAATTCCCCATAAACTCTTAACATGAATACTTCCTTGTAAGGCTCTCTCATGTTATGAAGAATACGATGGATTCGCACAGAATATTCTTTACGAACAAGTTCTTCCGCCGGATTTGCCTCATCATATGCAGTGGTAGGATTTGCCTCATCAATTCTTTTTCGTCTTGCTGTCTTATCCGCATAATTGAAATACAATCTTTTAGCAATCTGACACAACCAAGTCTGCACAGCACAGTCGCCTCTAAATTCATCCAGTTTCTTCATCGCACGAAAGAAAGTTTCCTGAGTAATATCCTCCGCAACTGCCGGCTCTTTAGCCATTGAAAGAATATAGCAATATACAGTTGTAAAATATTCTTTATATATGCTTTCCAAATCCATGACTTATCTCCTCTTTTATAACTTAGACACGTAAGTTATAAGAATGTTACAAAAAAAGGATGGGTTTTGAAATAAATCAAAACTCATCCCTAATTTTTTTAATCTACCCGATAATTTGAACTGTCATTTTTTCTTTATACTTATACAGTCTGATTAACGATTCCGCGAATCAGTCTTTCCATGATAGTTGCAAACTCCGCTCTGGTAGCAGAAAGCTGAGGACAGAAGTTTCCATCTTCATCACCTTGCATGAGGCCCGTGCTGTAACAATATGCCACAGCTTCCTTTGCCCAGTCGGAAATCTGACGTGAGTCGTGATAAATTAACATATCCAAGGAGTCCACCGAAACAGCCTTTGCTCCCTGCTTGATACGACAATAGTTGTAAATCATCACCGCCATCTGCTCTCTTGTGATTTCCCAATGAGGTGCGAAGTTCTTGATACCGATACCCTTAACAATACCCTCGCCACCTGCCCATGCAATACCGTCAGAGTACCATTCGCCTTTCTCAACGTCGGCAAACCAACGGGCTGAATCTGTAAGCGCCGGTGATTCTTCCAACCTATAGAAGATGGTAGCTGCCATGCCGCGAGTAAGTGAGCTGTCAGGAGAGAACTTGCCCTCACCTGTGCCTTTCACTAAATTACGGTTGGAACAGAAGTCAACATATTGCTTTGACCAATGTTTACTCATATCTTTATAGTTTGTGGTTCTCTTCTCTACTGTGAGGTAGTTGTCGCCTTTCATGTAGGCTTTCAGGGTGTCGTTTTCGATTATCGCCTTTATTACCACCTTGCCGTCTTGATTTACAACAACGTTTCCTCCCGGAACTTTCTTAAGAGCTCTTTGGACAGCTGCACCCTTGTCATTTACATAATAATATTGGTCAATTACAAGCTTGCCGTCCTTTGCCAAGTAAACGTGAATCTGCTCTGCAACATCAATACCGCTTCCGGTTACAACTACACCCTCGCCTGTAATAGCAGCAGTCGTTGTTTCTTCAACGGCACCACCGCCGCCACCGCCTCCGCCACCACCTGATGCCGTAGGCGTAACGTAGAGTATCTGTGAACCTGTAACTGCTTTAATGTAATTGTTTTGTTCTGCCGTTGCAGTCTCAAATCTCCAAATATATGGAGTGTCTGCCTTTAATGTGGTTGCTTCAAGTTCTGCAGCCGTCATGAATCTTACACCGCCCTCAGTGGCAAGACCAAGCTGTCCATGAACTTTAAGACTGTTATTTTGAGGATTTACCATGCGCATAAATGCGGCTTCGGTTGTGTTTCCAATGGAACAATCCGTTGTTATGTATGTTCCGTAAAGTGCTGACAAGGAAACTCCCAGAGTAACCCCCCTGTTCAAAATAGTATTTCCCATAGGTGTTATGGAGGATTTGGTAATCAGTGCACCACAAGTGATGAAACACTCTGTATCGCTGACTTTTTTAACCTTGTTTGCTATATCATTTATTACAAAGATAAAATTATTTGCTGTAGGTTGAATATTCTTAACATGAACAGACTTTTCAGCCTTTACATCCGCCTCTGTAAATTCATAATCAGCAGTATAGCTAATCAGACTATTATCAATGGCAGTTCCTGTTCCCAATTCATAGTTAGGGCTCTGCGGCATCCAAATCAGTTTAACCTCAAACGGATTAATTGCAGTTCTTCCATCATATGCCTTACCGTTGTAAGTCAAACCCTCGGGGCGAACGTTACACTTTTGAATTTGTATGGATACAGTTTTTTGGATATCACCGTCATAGTCAGGGTGCGTCATCTTAATTGTAATATAATGCACTCCTGCTTCATAATTTTGATAGCGTGGAGCATTCGCCTGCTCGCGCCCGTTCACTATGTATGTAAACTTTGCCAGTTTATAGTACTGCAATGACTTTCCATCAAAAGCTCCACCGCTTATTTCCGGCGCCGGTCCGATATATCTTCCGGTGTAAACATATTCAATTCCGTAATTAGTGTCAGGAGAATCTCCTTTAAGTTTTGTGGATTTAGTTATTTCAGTAGTCGAATCTGCGTAGGTATTGAAATAATGATATTCCAAGTCATTTGAACTAAGGGTTCCCTTGCTTGTCGGAGCTTCGAAACGGTAAGTTAAAACCGCCTGCTTTGCATTAATTCCGCTACCTGAAACCTCCACATCAAATTTAAGATTTTCTCCGGTTAAAGCCATTATTGCAGAAAAGCTCGATACAGGAGCAAAAACATCATTTCCATTCCTTGCGTCCAACTCAACTACCAATGTGTATTTCCTATTATATTTAAATTTCTCACCAACGCCTAAAGCATGTCCGGAAGTTTTCGCCACGCCGTTAATAACCAGAGGTTCTTCATACCAAGTAATACTGCTTGCAGTTACATTAGCTGATGTATCCGCAAAACGAAGTATGATATCGGATTTGGCAGTCGGTGTTTGAAGTGAACTTGGTTTATTTATTCCTGAAACTGTAACAACTTCAATTGGAGCCCCCGGCCAGTAAATAGCTTTTCCGCTTACTTTATTGTAATTTACAGAATCGGTAGGGGTAAATTCCCAAGTATATTCTTTGGTCTTAGTAACAGGGTTTGTCACATCTTGGTTATAAGTTGTTCCACCCGCTACATAATAGGATATAATTTTTCCTGAAAGCTGACCTAGCCCCATAGCATAAGGGTTTCTAACTGCGGTCATAGTAATTGCTAAATCTTGGAAAGTAGGATTCGGTATAGTAACAGCAGTATAAGTAATTCCGCTATGAGTTGGAGTTACTTTCTGTATTACATTCAGCGTACCTGTTTTTACAGCTGTCAGAGCCGCAGGGGAAATAATATAATTTTTTCCTCTTTCGCCCCCTACCTTAATGCTTGAAGCAGTTACGGTAACGGAGCCACTTGTTACATTAGGGTTTGAAAGCTCACCTATTGCAGAGAAAGTAACCTTTCCCATATCCTCTGAACAAATATCCGAAGATGTTAAAGCGACCGCTACTTTAGTAGTGCTGTCATACGGTCTCTTCTCAACATCTGAAATAGCAATATTTTCAATAGCTTTGGCTGAAATATGCATAATTTGAGTTTTTAAAACTTCACCGTTGTAATCTTCATGAGTGAATTTTATATATACATTCTGATCATTTCCTACATCCTTATAGCCACTCTTTCCATTTGCATAAGTTCCACCTGCTCCCAGCTTTACTTCACAACGTAGACCGCTATTGCTGACTTCCGCCGCCGGCGTAAATGCAATATCTTGATTCTTTCCGTTGTATATATAATTTACAGAAGTAGGTACAGCAAACATATCCTCTTTCAAATTGCCTTTTCCAACCTGAAATTCTAAAGTAAAGGAGAGTACCAGTTCTCCACCGCTTGAATCAATGGAGGTGGTAACATTGTTCGCATTTGAAAGACCTATCTTAATAGCATCCTTTGTGGTAATAAATTTATCTCCTGTATTTGCAGTCATTACTATTTTTAATTTATATGTCCTATTATACTTGAAAGTATCGCCGGTATTAAAAGTTTCAGGAGTTCCCTCGTGAACCGCAGACCAACTAATCGAATCAAAGGACACTCTGCTGGAAGCACTAGGTCCACAGATTGCGGAAAGACTGCTTACAGTCAAATTGTTCACCGCACCTGCTGACGGTATTTCAATACCCGATAAGGTTACGGCATTAATAGGTTGTGACGGCCAAAGGGTTATTATTCCTGTAGCTGTTGTGTAGTTTGTGTCATCGGCTGGTGTAAATACCCAGCGATATCTCCTATCTCTTTCAAGTAAGGTAGTACCTATAACATCAACTTCGCTTCCGCCATCCAGCTTCTTTGTTATTTGAGCACTTCCAAAAACTTTAAGTAATTGCTTAAAAGGATTTGCAAAATATTTACCAGCACCTAAACCGAAACCTATATCTCCCAGCTTTAACCCCGGTCCGCTAATTTCAGACCAATTAAGCGCGCCTGCCACTTCTTCCGGAGTAACCTTTGTTATGCCTCCGCCTGCACCGCTATATGAAGTTTCGGCTAAAGAGTAATTATTGGCAAGTTCAGTATTTTTAAGATTAATTCCTGTAACAATTATAGTTTTAGGAACATCGGCATTTTTATCACTATATGTAAAGGTAGCCCCATAGTCGATACCCAATACCAACTTGTCAGCCCCTCCTATTGTGGCAAGATTGTTAAATAATAAAGCCGCATTTGACACATCCCTTGTGTCATCAAAAGGTCTGATTGCTGCATTAGTAATTCCTGCAATAGTGATTGGTCTTTTATTTATCTTAAAGGCGGTTTCTGTCACATATGTACCATCGTAGTTAGCGTCGGTAACGGTTATCTCAACAGTATAATCCCCTGCAAAGCGCAGATAAGGTTTTCCCACTGCAGTGGTTGTCAAAATCATTTCATCTGGTGTAAATACGCTTGCTTCCCCAGCGCTGACCTTTTCGCTATATGGAGTTCCCAAAGTATCATTTTTTACCCGAGCAGCGAGCAATATTTGGCTTTGGTTACTAGCAGATTGTTTTTTATCGGTAACAACAACCTGCGGGCTGTGAGTATCTTTATCATATATTACCGGATATTCACCAATATGATTTATTTTCACTGTTACATATCCCAAATCCACAGCGTCATTGATGTCCATTTTTTGTGCCTCAATGTTGCTTGATTGCGCCGAAGCACTGTATTGGTCGCTGTCGCCTATTGTGAGATTTTCACCAAGTGCCTTAATAACCAGATCTGACTTTCCTGCAAATCTGCTCCCGCTTAACGCTTCTGCGGTAACCTTAAGAGCATACTCATTATTTGAAAGAAATTCATCTGTCGGCTGCATTACGTTTCCATTGGCTGAATTAATCCAAACAGCCTTAACTGTAACAACGGCTGTTGACGGTTCTATGGTTGAAATAGTAAGGTTTTTTAAACTGTCATCAGCGGTGGCAAAAGCCATAGGCTTTTTTATTCCGCCAAGACTTACCAAAGTAACTGCACGATCAAAGGTCGCGTCAAAGGACGCGCTTACAGACGGCATAGTCACGCTCATTGTCTTTGACTCGCCTGCGAGGCAAGCACCCATACTGGCAATCTCTAAATTTGTTGAGTCTTTAAAAGAGGCTTCTCGTATAAAGTCTGCGCTGGATTTTGGTGTAAGGGAAATGTTGACCTGCTTACCCGGTACTTCCTTTGCAGTGGCAGTAAAGGGTTCTGTTCCTGAGGAAGACAGGGCAATAATATTTCTGCCCTGCGAATCAGTCATTGCTACTGAACCTTTACCTGTCACCTTTACATCTATAGCCTTTTTTTCTGTAAACTTTAGATTTGCTCCGTCGGCGATAACGCCATAGTCGTGGAAATTCTCACCGGCAGGGTAGAAAACTTTCGCTGCTGCAGTTGCCTGCGCTTCACTTTCTGCTGTTGCAAATTCAAAGCCATCGCTAATTTTTGTTTTAGTATAGCAGATAGGAATTTGCTGTTCAGCAGGCAAATCTGTCTTTATGTTTACTTTATTACTGTTTTCGTTTGAATAAATAAATAAATCTTCTCCATTAGAAGTTGTATTTCCCGAAAGACTGACATTTCCCTCAAAATTTACATTTTCTCTCTCTGCTCTAAGATATACAGGAGCTTTTCCTCCCTTATTATTTAAAAATATATTCTCACCTTGAAATGTAACAGTTGAATCTGGAGTATTTAACAAAAACACACTTGCATGTTCTGCTGAAGCTGTTTTTCCGTTTTTATATGTAACATTATTGGAAATGATATTTACATAATTTTGAGAACTTATCATGGGTGTATTTGTGCTTGTGGAGCCAGAAAAAGTAACATTATTAAAAGTAACATTTCCTACATTCCCTGTACCACAGTTAAAGTAGGCATTTGCGCCAAACTCGATAACTCCTCCACCTTCAATAACTGTTCCCTCTTTAAGCGTTACTATGCCAGACACCTTTAATATAACACCCGCATTGATGGTTATGGTTCCACCGCTTATATTTCGCTCTCCCCATTCTTCCCCATCTACTACTGTATGTGCGCCCACCAAATCACTAGTTTCTGCCGCATAGGATTTCATATCAGTTTCAGATACTGGAATCATTGTTGCTAATATGCATAAAACTAGCGCAAAAGCCAGTGGTCTTGTTATTTCCTTTAAAATCTTACCCATAATTATTCTCCTAAAATTAATATAGCTACACACAATAATTATACTGCATATTGATTTTTCAGTAAACAAAAACAACTAAATTTTGTGATTATTTCGTAAACATTAAAAACTACTGATTTTTCACAAAGTTTTTAAGCAATTTAATCTTCGTTTCATAAAGCTTGCATATACTGTCAATTCGTTTTTCCGTAATCAGTGATATTTATCAATTTCTCCGTTATGATTAATTTCTATCAACGCCAGCCTTTCGTTTTTTCTCATCAGTAAACATCTCATTAAAAGTTTCCTCCCATGTCAAGTTATCCAAGTATTCTTCCACAGTCCATTGAGCTATAGTTTCAATACTTTCGTTAGTAGCTTCCTTTACCTTACAAACCTTAAGATTGAAAGGTTTTTTATTATAGAAAAACTCGGCTAAATAAGTTTTATTATTAAAGACTTCGCCTACTGTAAAATCCCCTCAACATTATCTTTTGCAAAAATAAAATAAAAAAATTAAAAAAATCCTAAAGTATTTTTACTTTTCACCGAAATAATTAGTGTATGAAATAAAGAGCGTCAGGGACGACGCAAGTAATTCAAGGATGAATGGAGGACGAAGTTATGAGAATTAATCATAATATCGCAGCATTAAACACAAACAGAGCATTAAGCGCTAACAACATCGCAACTTCAAAAGCTCTGGAAAAATTATCTTCAGGTTTAGCAATTAATCGTGCCGGTGATAATGCAGCCGGACTTGCTATTTCCGAAAAAATGAGAGGCCAGATTCGCGGTCTCGATCAGGCAACAGACAATGCCAACGACGGTATTTCCCTCATACAGACTGCTGAGGGCGGTCTAAACGAGACTCATAGCATTCTCGACAGAATGAGAGAGTTAGCAGTTCAATCTGCCAACGATACCAATACAGCTTCCGATCGCGCAACTATCCAAAAGGAAATTGATCAGCTGGCTAAGGAAGTTACACGTATTTCTAAGGACACAGAATTTAATACGCAACCTTTATTAAGCGGTAAAATGAATGCAAAAATCACTTCAACCCTTTCAAATCCCGCCGGCGTTGCTTACGGTCCTGAAATCAATAATGTAGATAAAATCGACTTAACAGAAACTTACACAGGTACTGCGACTGTCATCCACGTTGGTGACTCTATAGCAGAATCCGGTGATACTAAAATTAACACCTCTGCTTTTTCTCAAAGTTCAACAATTCCAAAAGGAACATATGAATTTAAAGCCACCGGTGTTGATTCTCTCTTAAATACAATGAATGCTGTACTTTACAAAGATGGCGCAGTTTGTACAAATCCATCTGTAGCCATCAGTGTAAGCAACTACAGTTCTTCTTCTTCAAACGGTCTTACAGATCCCGCTTTAGACGGTCTTACTCTTGATCTTCAAACAACTACAGAATATTCTGAGGGTCAGTCCCTCGGTACTTTCACAGTAAGCAAAGCGGATAAAGAAATCAACAAAATTGGCTGGGTCGACAGTTCCAACAATCCTGTGCCAAAGAAGATTGCGGACGAAGCTTTCTATGTAAGGCTTTCCAATAAGGCTGCAACCGGTGACACAATCAAAATAAGTGATATCAAAGATGTAAGAATGGCGTTCCATATCGGCGCAAATGCCGGTCAGTATGTAAGATTCGGCGCTCCTGATACAAGTGCAAAGGCACTTGGAGTTGACAACCTCGACTTAACTCAGAGAGATACCGCAGATTCCGCCATCACAGTAATCGACCATGCAATAGATAGAGTTTCCAGCGTAAGAGCAAGCTTCGGTGCTATGCAAAACAGACTGGAACACACAATTAATAATCTGGGAACTTCTCAGGAAAATCTCACAGCTGCCGAGTCTCAAATCAGAGACGTAGACATGGCGGAAGAAATGTCCGGCTTCACTAAAAACAACATTTTAGTTCAGGCAGCAACATCCATGCTCGCACAGGCAAATCAGATGCCGCAGAGCGTACTTACTCTCCTGCAAGGTTAGTAATTAAACAGAAAGTTTTATTTCATACATACAAAAAGACCTCTGCTTTTAATTTAGCAGAGGTCGTCCTCTTTTTTGTCCTATCCTTTATTTACCGGTGCTAACTGTTTTTTCTTTTCATCGGAAACTTTCATAAGTTCCATGTAAATATCCACCACTATTTTGTAAAGTTCCGGTGGGATTTCCTGTCCTACATCAAGCTTGGTAAGAAGTGTGGCTGCGCTGTCATCATGGTATACGGTGATACCGTTTTGAAGCGCCACCTCCAAAATTTTTTGTGCCACATAGCCCGAACCTGCCGCCACTACCTTTGGGGCGTGATCTTTGTCCTTATCATATTTCAATGCTGCTACTTTCAGCTTGCTGTCTGCCATGAGGCACCTCCTTTCCTTTTCTTCTTTCCCTTTTTACTTCTTTCAAGTTTACTCACTGATAAAGTAAATTTTGACTTAAACTGCCAATGTCTATCTCCGCGCTCTTCATAAAATTAGAACATCCCTATAGCCATAGTTATATTTAGCTCTATACCCATAGTCATGTTTAACTAGATAACCATAGCCGTATTTAAATCTAAACTGCACCGCTTAAATCTTAACATCCAAGCCCCCGCTCTTTGCCTGTAACTCTTTGAAATGACTGGCAACCGATGTGCTTTGACTGTACGGCGCCACTCTGTATAGCGCCAATCTAAAGCCTGATTCTTCAATGGATGACCGAATATTGTTCTTGGCGGAACGAATATCCCTTTGCAACTCCTCCGGAGCTCTGATATCAAGGTCAATCATACCGTCCCGTTCCAGCATATCTACTTCAAAGGTGCCGTAATCATCTGAATCAATGGTAAAGAAAATATTTACCGCCGAATCCGCCTTACCTTTGCGCCCCTCACATTCCTTGTCAACATACATTTCCAAAAATGTATTCCTGCCGTTATAGTCAATCGGCACCATGAAATGCATAAGCGGCATTACAGGACTCTCATTGTCCACCATAGTTGAAAGCAGATTCAAAGCCAGTTTCTGAACTCTGGCAGGGCTATCTTTATCAAGGGATTGACTCAAAAGCCCCATAACATCCGTCTTTTCCTGACTTTCGCCGAATTTTGCCAAATAATCCTTTTCAACATTTGCCACCTTTTGCTCCATTCGCAAATCCTTTGCCGCGTCCATTATCAGATTT
>JBHBZU010000038.1:0-6401 GCA_041797745.1 Bacillota bacterium | reverse complement strand
GGTGTTTTCAATGGTGGCTTGTGGAGACAAGAACCCACAGACAGAAAGTGGAGATAATGTATTGAAGCTGGGAGGTATCGGTCCCCTTACAGGTCCGGCTGCGGTTTATGGCAAAGCGGTAATGACAGGTGCACAGATTGCCGTGGATGAAATCAATGCTAAAGGCGGTGAACTTAAACTGGAGCTTAACTTCCAAGATGATGAAAACGACGCGGAAAAATCCGCGAATGCTTATCAGAAGCTAAGAGACTGGGGACTTCAAGTTCTTCTGGGTTGTGTAACAACAACTCCTTGTATAGCAGTTTCTGCCGATACATATGCAGACAGAGTTTTTGAACTCACACCATCCGCTTCTTCCTCCGATGTAACAAAGGGAAAAGACAATGTATTCCAGCTCTGCTTTACAGACCCAAATCAAGGAGTTACAGCGGGTAAATACTTTGTTGAAAACTTCAAGGGTTCTAAGGTGGCAGCTATCTACAACAATGCAGACGCATACTCCACCGGTGTTTACTCCGCATTTGCTAAGGAACTTAAAGCAAATAATGTTGAAGTAGTTTATACAGGCACTTTCTCTTCAGACGATAATGCGGACTTCTCCGTTCAGTTAAACGGTGCCAAGAACGCAGGTGCAGATGTTGTATTCATGCCTATCTACTATACACCGGCTTCCATGATATTAGCTCAGGCAAAGAACATGAACTATCAGCCGACATTCTTCGGTGTTGACGGTATGGACGGTATTCTTGCAATGGAGGGCTTTGACACATCTTTAGCAGAGGGTCTTATGCTCATGACACCGTTTAACCCATGGTCAAACGATGAAAAGGTTGCAGCCTTTGTAGAAGAATTTAAGAGCAGAACGGGAGAAACTCCTAACCAGTTCGCAGCAGACGCTTATGACTGTGTATATGCGATCTATGAAGCGGCAGTAACTAAGGGTGTAACTCCTGATATGGCAGTAGAGGACATATGTACTTCCATGGTTGAATACTTCACACAAGAGGCTAAGTTTGACGGTCTTACAGGTAAGAGCATGACTTGGGGAACTAACGGTGAAGTTTCTAAGGATCCGGTTGTTTGTGTAATCCAAAACGGTATCTACGTTGACAAACAGTAATTAAGCAGGGGAATTAAAAGAAACGAAAGGTAGAAGAAATAATGACGGCACTTTCATATTTAACAAGCGGTCTGAGCTTAGGCAGCGTATATGCTATCATAGCTTTGGGCTATACCATGGTATATGGCATTGCTAAAATGCTGAACTTCGCGCATGGTGATGTAATCATGATTGGCGGCTATGTGGTATTCTGTACATTCACATATATAGGACTTCCCGTATGGCTCGGCATGCTTTTAGCCATGGCAGTATGTACAGTGCTGGGAATCTTAATTGAAAAATTGGCGTACAAGCCACTCAGAGAAACTACATCTTTGGCGGTATTAATTACCGCCATAGGTGTATCCTATTTCTTGCAAAATGCGGCACTTTTGGTTTTCGGAAGTGCACCTAAGGTGTTTACCTCCATGTTTGTAGGGCTAAAAGCGGTGGAATTTGGCGATGGTCAGCTGATACTCACTCCTGAAACCATTTTTACTATCCTTATTTGCATAGTTATTATGGTGGGTTTGGAGCTCTTCACATCAAAGACTAAAATGGGAAAGGCCATGAGAGCGGTGTCGGAAGATAATGACGCTGCAAGGCTGATGGGTATAAATGTTAATCAAACTATATCCATGACTTTTGCCATAGGTTCAGCTTTAGCGGCTATCGCAGGAGTCCTGCTTTGCTCGGCTTATCCTACACTTATGCCAACCACGGGTTCCATGCCGGGAATTAAAGCCTTTACCGCAGCGGTATTTGGTGGCATAGGCTCGATTCCTGGGGCTATGGTAGGCGGTTTACTTCTTGGGATTATAGAAATATTATCAAGAGCTTACATTTCAACAGAGCTTTCAGACGCTATTGTATTTGGTGTTCTGATAGTGGTTCTTCTGGTAAAACCTACGGGCTTATTAGGAAAGAAAGTTACAGAAAAGGTTTAGGGGGGCACAATGAATACAATCAAAAATTGGTCATCAAAAAAGAATATGAACCAGTATAAGCGTAGTGCCCTTTGGTCCTATGGAATAACTATAGTGGGCTTTATACTAATAAGCCTTTTAGACATGGGAGGCTTCATTTCCAACTCTCTTCGGGGGCAGCTTGTTCCGATATGCGCATACATCGTTATGGCAATCTCACTTAATCTGGTGGTTGGCATTTCCGGTGAATTGAGTCTCGGACACGCCGGCTTCATGAGTGTGGGAGCGTTTTCGGGGGTAATTGCGGCAACTCTTTTCCAGTCAATACCGTTTGTGGCAGTGAAACTTCTCATTGCCATCGTAGCAGGCGGATTTTTTGCAGGAATTGCAGGGGTTATAATCGGAATACCGGTATTAAGACTTCGCGGAGACTATCTTGCCATAGTAACGCTGGCTTTCGGTGAAATCATCAGAAATGTGCTGAACGTTATTTATGTTGGAATGGATGAAGACGGATTGCATATATCCACCGCAGCGGAAAATATTATAATGACAGAAAACGGTTCCATGATTCTAAACGGCCCCATGGGTGCTACAGGAATTACCAAGATGTCTACGTTCCTGGCAGGGTTCCTGCTCATCATGTTCACTCTTTTTATAGTAATGAACCTTATCAACTCTAAGCAGGGCAGAGCTATCATGGCTATCCGCGACAACCGCATTGCCGCAGAATCTGTCGGCTTATCGGCAACAAACTTCAAGATGACTACCTTTGTAACAGGTGCCGTTTTGGCAGGTATGGCAGGGGCGCTCTTTGCCCTGAACTATTCCACAGTGGCTCCGGTAAAGTTTAACTTTAACACTTCAATTTTGGTACTGGTATTCGTAGTGCTGGGGGGCATTGGGAATATTGCAGGAAGCATAATTTCTGCGGCTGTTCTAACCATTCTCCCTGAGGCGCTGAGAGATTTTGCAGATTATCGCATGCTTACCTATGCGGTAGTTCTAATTTTGGTAATGCTGGCAACAAACAATTCACAGATACGTGGAATGGTTACTTTAACAACGGAAAAGGTTAGGCCGGCATTCAGGAAAGGCGCAAGAAAGGAGGGAGGAAGATGACAAAAGCTCAAGCAGCATTAAAAGACTACAAGGGACATTCGCTTCTTCCGGAAAGAGACTTAGAACAACGTCCGGTTTTGGAAATTCAAGGTCTTGGTATTGATTTTGGCGGACTTACCGCTGTGGATGACTTTACCATAACTTTAGGACCAACAGAAATTTCCGGAATCATAGGTCCTAACGGAGCAGGTAAGACTACGGTTTTCAATCTTCTTACCAAGGTTTATCAGGCAACCAGAGGAACATTTTTACTGGACGGCAAGGACACCTCAGGCATGAATACCGTTCAGATTAATCAGGCGGGAATTGCTCGTACTTTCCAAAATATTCGTCTTTTTGACAAAATGACCGTTGAGGAAAATGTAAAGATAGGACTTCACAATGACATTCATTACGGTTTAGGCGGAGCGTTCTTTCATACTCCGAGTTACCGCAAGGCAGAAAAAAGAGCGCATGAAAGAGCCTTGGAACTATTAGATATCTTCGATATGGCGGACTTCGCAGATTCTCAAGCGGGAGCTCTCCCTTATGGAGCTCAAAGACGTTTGGAAATCTTAAGAGCCTTAGCTACAGACCCAAAGGTATTGCTTTTGGATGAACCTGCGGCAGGCATGAATCCATCAGAAACTGCGGAACTGACAGAAGTAATAAGAAAAATACGCGATACTTTCAAAATATGTGTTCTGCTTATTGAGCACGATATGAGTCTTGTGATGGAACTTTGTGAGGGTCTGGCTGTATTGAATTTCGGAAAAATAATTGCTAAGGGGACGCCCGAGCAAATTCAGTCAAATCCGCAGGTTATCGAAGCATATTTGGGAAAAAGTGCAGGAACAGGCAAAGGAGAACAGTAGAATGGGGACAATATTAAAAGTAAAGGATATAAACGTATATTACGGTGCAATACATGCCATTCGCGATGTTTCCTTTGAAGTAAATGAGGGTGAAATTGTAACTCTCATAGGCGCTAACGGTGCCGGTAAAAGTACTACACTTCAGACGGTATCCGGTCTCCTGCGCTCAAAGACAGGCTCCGTGGAGTTTTTGGGTGAAAATATTGCAAAGGTTCCGGCGCACAAGATTGTTGAGAGAGGCTTAGCCCATGTACCTGAGGGAAGACGTATTTTTCTTCAGATGAGTGTGGAAGACAATCTTGATATGGGAGCTTTTACAGCCGAATCCTCTACCGTTGCAGGTAATCTGGAAATGATTTATGAGCAATTCCCGCGACTGAAAGAACGTAGAAAACAGGTGGCGGGAACTCTCTCAGGCGGCGAGCAGCAAATGCTCGCCATGGGGAGAGCTCTCATGAGCAATCCGAAACTTCTTATGCTTGATGAGCCATCCATGGGACTGGCACCTATCTTGGTGGAACAAATCTTTGATATTATTCAGCAGCTCAACAAAGGAGGAACTACTATACTGCTTGTAGAGCAGAATGCGCAGATGGCTTTGTCCATTGCCCACCATGCTTATGTTTTGGAAACCGGCAGGGTAATATTGTCAGGAACCGGCGACGAACTTCTGACCTCCGAACAGGTGAAAAAGGCTTATTTGGGTAATTAGAACAATTAAGAACTTTAGCCTAAAGGGTTATTTATTATTAGAACAGCCTAAATTTTTTAACTGAAAAGCAGTAATTAGTTGGCGATGAATCAGCATTTAATTTGCTCCGGTCCATCGCTTTTTTATATGTTAAAATGTATGCTTAGCGAAAAATATGAATAAAATTAATAATAGAACCTTTAGAATATTGAATGTTTTACGCCGAAGCGGTATAATCGGTTTAATATAAGCAACGAGAAAACAGGGAGGTATGTATATGAACATGAGTTATCCCAGATTGACAGTTAATCTGGCGCAGATTCGACATAATGCAAATTATGTGGCAGGGCGATGTAGGGAAATAGGCATTCAGGTGGCAGCCGTAAATAAGGTTACATGGGGAGATCAAAGAGTGGCTCTTGCTTTAGATGAAACGGATGTAGCACAAATTGCTTCTTCCAGAGCTTTTCAATTAGAAAAGATGAAAGAGGCGGGACTGAAAAAGCCGCTTATGCTTATAAGGATTCCTATGCGGTCTGAGGCTGAACGGATTATAAAATGTGCGGATATTTCTCTTCAAAGTGATTTAGATACCCTCAATGCTTTCGACAGCGTTGCGAGAGAGCACGGTTTGTATCACAAAGTTATCCTAATGGTAGAATTAGGAGATCTTCGGGAGGGTATTTGGAACCATGAGGAGTTGATGAACATAGTTGCTGAGGTGGAAAACAATATGCCGAATTTAGTTTTGTGCGGCATAGGTACCAACTTGGGTTGCTACGGTTCTATACTTTCTACTAAAGAGAAGTTGCAGGAGCTGGTAGATTTAGCTTTAGAAATAGAAAAGAAGATTGGGCGCAAGCTGGAATTTGTTTCCGGCGGAGGAACCAGAGCCTATGCAAGAGTATTGGACGGGGATATGCCGGAGGGCATTAACCACTTAAGAGTAGGCTGCAATATAATGCTTGCAAAGGAACTTCACGAAGTTTGGGGTATGGACATTGGAGATATGTATACTGAAATATTTAATCTTCAGGCAGAGGTTTTGGAATGTCGTAAAAAGCCGACTTATCCCTTTGGGGAAATCGGCATTGACGCTTTCAGAAATGTTCCCGTATATGAAGATAGGGGAATACGAACCAGAGCCCTTTTGGGAATCGGAAAGGGAGACTTCGGCCATGAACTTTCCTGCTTAAAACCAAGGGAAGAGGGCATAGAGATTGTTGGGGCTTCTTCTGACCATCTTATAGTAGATGTGGAGGAGGCGCCGAGAGAATATCATGCAGGAGATATACTTACCTTTGGCTTGGACTACGCGGCGGTGCTTTGCACAATGGCAAATCCTGAAATAAGGGTGGAGTATATAAATACTTTGGAATAAGACAGCCTATAAGCTGATACATAAGGAAACTGTTTATATAAAAAGAGCTAAAAGAGCTACAGGATAAAAAAGACGCATCAAGTTGGATTGGTGCGCCTTTTGATTTTTGCTCTATAAGCCGTTTTTTTATTGGAATAAAAGGGGATTTACGAAGCAGGGTTTAATACGGTCAGGTAGCTAAAATAAGGTCTCCCTTGCCATGAGTATGCCGCTGTAAAACAGCTTGCAGCCGTAGAAGATTATGATGATTCCGCAGACGATATTGATTCCACGGAGTAGTTTGTCGGTAACCTTTGCTCTAAAAAGATTCACAATGGTGGATAACCCC
>JBHBZU010000037.1:0-53116 GCA_041797745.1 Bacillota bacterium | reverse complement strand
TTTGGCAGATGGAACAGGTATGGAGGAGGTTGAGGTACGTGCCAAGGCATTGCTCTACCATATTGGCGGTATTTCGCCGGCAATTTCAAGGCAGCTGGCAGGTCTTGAAAGAAACTTCAGCTGTCAAGAAAGCTTTGAAGAACTTGAGAACATTCGAAAGAAAGTCTGCGGTGACGGAAGAATGTCACCGACAGTTTATATTGATGAAGAAGATGTGCCACGAGAATTTCACGCAGTGGAATTGCTCGATTTTGAAAGTGCTTGCAGGAAAGTGAGCTTTGATACTGTCAGCAAGGCGATAGAATATTATTTTCTAAATAAGTCCTCATCAAATCGCGTTCGTCAGAAGTCAGGGGACTTGGAACGTGCGCTTAAAGGAACTTTGGAGAAACTCTACCTGAAGAAGCAGAGGCTTTTGGAAGATTTGAATAATGCTCAAAACTCCGAAAATTATCGGGTGTACGGGGAATTGTTAAATGCCAACCTGCATTTAATTGCCCCGGGAGCTAAAGAAGTATCTTTGCAAAACTACTATGACGGCAGCATGGTAAGGATTGCGCTGGATGAACGATTTAACGGAGTAAAGAATGCCCAAATATACTTCAAAAAGTACGGTAAGGCAAAAACCGCAGTTCACGAAAAGACCGCGCAACTTCAGGATACGGATATGGATATCAGGTATCTTGAGTCGGTAGTGGCGATGGCGGAAAATGCCGCTTCCGTTGAAGAGACTGAAGCAATAAGAGAGGAACTGGTGGAGGGGGGATATCTTCGTCGCCGCAAGAATGTTTACTCACCTAAAAAAATAAAGTCCAAACCTTTGGAATACTTCACTTCCACAGGTTACCGCGTGCTTGTGGGCAGAAACAATAAAGAAAATGATACCATCACTTTTAAAACTGCCGGAAATAAGGACATTTGGCTGCATACCAAGGATATTCACGGCTCTCATGTTATTTTGTTTTCAGAGGGGAAAACTGCGGATGAGCTAGGTGAAAAAACTGTGTTTGAGGCGGCGGCTATTGCGGCATATCATAGTCAGGCTCGCAGCGGTGAAAATATTCCTGTGGACTTCGTGCCCGTAAGGCTGGTTAAAAAGCCGGCAGGTGCAAAGCCGGGGATGGTAATTTTTACAGGAAACCGTACGGTTTGGGTAAACCCTGCATTGCCTAAAAATCAAATTAAAACATCTAATTGATTTATTGGAAAAATAAGTGCAAAACAGAATTTTTCCGAAATCCTCAATTATTTTTCCCAAATCATATATTATTTTTCCCAAGTGTTGATTTGACTCGTGTTGGAAAGTAAGTTGGAGACGTCAGGCGGACATTTCGATTTTAACTAACCCCTTTGAGTTTTAAGAAAGAATGCAGGTGGAATATATGAGAAGAAATTGCAGAATATGTCGTAATGAGGTTAATTTAGTTGAGTTTGGAAGTGCTTTTATATGCGCCGAATGCTTGGCTGTGATTAAGGAATTTAAGATAGCGAAGATTCCGGGTATTAGCTGAAACTGTGCAGAAACAGCAATAGTTATGCCTATAAACATTACTAAAATAAAATACCGAATTAAAAAATTTCATAACCTTTTCCAAAATGTATTAAAATGAACAAATATACGCTACACCGGGTATAAAGGTCTGCCTGACGGTCTTTACAGGACATATGTACGGTGTTAGTGTATAAATTGCCTTTAAGAGATTTATTAGAAACAGATGGTATTATGGGCAAGAATATTAACAAAATTAGTGGTGTAAGTGGAGCGGTTCCGACCGATGAGGGCGCGGACTACTGTCCACTGATTACGCAATCTTTAGTTAGTAAATTGAGACTTTCAGATATCAATTATTTTGAGTACGAAAGCGGGAAAACAAAAATCGAAATGTGTGACGGTACAATCCATTACACAAGACAGAGATTTGAATTTTTCATGGATTACATCGACGAGAGATTTTTTAGCGTTGGGCGGTTTCTAATAAATATGAATAGGATAATTAGCATTGATTCGGAAGCCGTAGTTCACTTTGAAGCAGGCAGCAGGGTGTATCTTACAAAGAAAAACTATGTGGAGCTTAAGCAAAGATTTGCAGGCTACATGATTTCTTATTTTCTATCAAAAGGCAAAATGGGATTATAAAAATGAATTAGATTAACACATACTCTTATTATCAGTTATTTTACGAAAATCTTTTAGAGGCGTTATGATGGCGGAAGTCATCCCGAAATCTCCTGTGATACAAGCGTGATTTTTGAAATAGAACGAAATTTTCGATTAGATTAGACAGGTTTTTAAACCTGAAATTTTGTAGGAAAGAAATTCTAAAAAGTAATCGAAAAAAATTCAGAAATCGCAGAAAGTGCTTGCTTTGCAGGAGATTTTGTTGTATCATGTTTATGGCTTTGCGTTTAGCGAAGTACTATATTTTATAATTTTGCACACCGCATGGGCCCTATGGTACGGTGCCAATAAAGGTAGACCTTAGTGGAGAAACGGTGGAAGAAAAACCGGAGGTATTTAAAATGGCAGTAATTTCAATGAAACAATTACTTGAAGCAGGTGTTCACTTTGGACATCAGACTAGAAGATGGAATCCTAAGATGGCTCCTTACATCTTCACAGAAAGAAACGGAATCTATATCATCGACTTACAGAAGACTGTAAAGAAAATTGATGAAGCTTATACTTTCATGAAAGAAGTAGCGGCTACAGGTCGTCCAATCCTCTTCGTAGGTACTAAGAAGCAGGCTCAGCAGGCTATCGAGGACGAAGCAAAGAGATGTGGTCAGTATTTCGTTTCTGAAAGATGGTTAGGTGGTATGATGACTAACCACAAGACTATCGGAACAAGAATCAAGAGACTCTATGAAATTCAGGAAATGGAAGCTAACGGAACTTTTGAAAAGCTTTCCAAGAAAGAAGTTTCCAAGCTTCAGCTTGAACTTGAAAAGCTCGAAAAGTATCTTGGCGGTATTAAGGAAATGAAAGGGATGCCCGGAGCACTCTTCATTGTAGACCCTAAGAAAGAAAAGATTGCGGTTAAGGAAGCTCGTACCCTTGGTATTCCTATCATCGGTATTGTAGATACTAATTGCGATCCTGACGATGTTGACTATGTAATTCCTGCTAATGACGACGCTATCAGAGCTGTAAAGCTTATTGCAGGTCGTATGGCAGACGCTGTTATCGAAGCTAATCAGGGCGAAAGCTTTGACGAGGGCGAAGCAGCACCGGAAGCAACAGAAGAAACTACTGAGGCTTAATCTAAACAAGATTAAGTAATTGAATGGAGGAATAGATACTATGGCAAATGTAACTGCTGGTATGGTAAAGGAACTGCGTGAAAGAACAGGCGCAGGTATGATGGACTGCAAGAAAGCACTCACAGAAGTAGATGGAGATATGGATAAGGCTATCGACTTCCTCAGAGAAAAGGGTCTTGCTACAGCTGCTAAAAAGGCCGGCAGAATCGCTGCTGAGGGTCTTGTAAAGCTGGCTTTCGGCGAGGGAAACCTTTCCGCTGCTGCTGTTGAAGTTAATTCAGAAACAGACTTTGTAGCAAAAAACGATGAGTTTGTTGAATTTGTTTCAAATCTTGCAAAACTCGGTCTTACTATTGAAAATAATGACATCGAAGCTTTCAAGAAAATGGGTTACCAAGAGGGTGGCACAGTTGAAGAAGCTCTCACAGCTAAGATTGCTAAGATTGGCGAGAACATGAATGTTCGTAGAATCCAGAAGCTTGCTACTGACGGTGTTGTATATACAGGATATATTCACAACGCAGGTCAGATTGGAGTTATTGTAGGTATCAAGACTGATGCTACATATGATGAAATTGCAGTATGCGCAAAGGACGTTGCTATGCAGGTTGCTTCCATGAGCCCTAAGTTTGTAGATGAAAGCGGCGTAGACGCAGAATGGCTTGCAAAGGAAACTGAAATTGCTAAGCAGCAGCTCCTTGAAGAAGGAAAGCCTGAAGCTATGCTTGAAAGAATTATTCCGGGCAAGATTAAGGCTATCAAGAAAGAAGTATGCCTTGTAGATCAGAAGTTCGTAAAGAACTCCGATCAGACAGTTGCTCAATATGTTGAAGAATGTGCAAAGGCTATCGGCAAATCCATGCAGGTAGTGGAAATGCTCCGTTTTGAAGTAGGTGAGGGAATCGAAAAGAAGCAGGAAGATTTTGCAGCAGAAGTAGCAGCTCAGATGAACGTATAATATTAGCTGATTTAAGCCTCGGTTTTTGCCGAGGCTTTTTTATGTTGTAAAAAAATGTTATTAAGTAGTATAATATATTTTGAAGAGTTTTAAATGAAAGAATGAGAGGCGGAGCGTTAGCATTATGAACGGCAGTATCGGGAAGAGAACATGGAAAGCCATATATAAGCTGTTAGACAGAGTTTCACCCTTGGACTATGATTGCGGTAAACTTTGCGGAGCCGCCTGCTGTGTATGTAAAAACATCGTAGAATATGAAAACGGTATTAAGGATGAGATGGGTATTTATCTTTATCCGGGAGAACACCTGCTTCACAGCCACAGCGCTGACTGGCTTGATTGGGATAATCAGAGAGCGGAGGATTTTGAATTTCCTGATTCATGGGTGGGAAATGTCAGCTTTGTCAGGTGTAAGACTCCTCCTATATGCCCTAGGGAGTTGCGACCTCTCCAGTGCAGAACTTTTCCCTTAAAACCCTATTTGGATGAAGAGGGGGTTCTTTCTTTAGTTTATGATTTTGATGAATTACCCTATTCCTGCCCAATTATCGAAAAGTCTTTAGAAATTGAAGATGATTTTTATAGGGCGACTTATACCGTGTGGTCACATCTAATTCGTGATGAATTGATTTTTGATTTGGTAGAAATGGATTCAAGGCTTTATGATGAAAGAATGGAAGATGTTGAAGAGGCGGAAGAAAAATAAATATATCGGCATTTAAAAGGAGACATGAATATGAACATTGATTTTAACAATATGAATAAATATATTGCTGTTTGCCCAACAGGTGAAATTACCGTTAAAAAGCTAACTGAAACAGATATTGGGCAGTTGGCGGAACTGTACGGAAAACTTCTGATTACTAAAGAAAATTATAAAGAAAAACTGGGCATGACGGATTATGATAATTTTTATTCCTTTGGAGGTAAGTATCAAGTCCTTACATCTGATGATTTTCATAGGATGGTTAAGGACGACAGCTGGCTTTTCTTGGGAGCATATTATCAGGAAAAATTGGTAGGCGCTATTTGGGCGACTGTAAATAAGGACTTTTTTGCTGATATGGAAAATTTTAACTTCAAAAAAGAATATGGCGGTGTTGGACGTATCTGGGAACGACATTTAGAAAAAGCAGGTATCCCTAACAATTTAGAAACTGTCTGTGAGGCTCCATCGCAATTTCCATCACTCCTTGCGGTGCTCCACTATCTGCTGGTTCAACACTATCTGTCAAATGGTGTTGAGGCTACAGTGAGCCTTATTTATAAGAATATAAGCTGCAAAGGTGAGGGAGAGGAAAGGAATTTGGACACTTTCAACTACGGCTCCTATAACGCATATAAAATGCTTGGATACGAGCATGTGGGCAATCTGCCTTTAACTGAGGTTTCAATAGCTGACAATAGCCTTGTGGTAACTGTTGAGCCGCAACTCATTGCAGGTCTTGACCTCTATCTGCAAAATTTGGTTATTACCAAGATATTGGAGGAGCAGGAAATTTCCATAAAAGAAGCTTAATGGCGATAAAAATAATTATAAAAGAGTATGAATTTTCTCATCGAAATTTATGAAATTCGTAAGATTTTTTTAAGTATATTTTAAGTGCGTAGGGGTATAATAACTCTTGTATTTAGGAGAATTAAAATACAAAAAGACTTAAACAGATTGGGGGATAATTGTATGGAATATAATGAAAAAAATAGCAGCAGTCAAGGCTATAATGTTTCAGAGGGGGAATATACATACGGACAGGGAAGGGAATATACTTTTCAGGAAAAGCCGAAGAAATCCCTGTTTAGAGGTGTGTATAGCACTACGACTAAAAAGGTTGCCATAATTTTGGTGGTTGCACTTTTAGCAGGAAGCGTCTTTGGAGGGGCTTTTGCAGTAACTAATCATTTTGTGGGAACGGCACTTGGGGAAGATACGCAGTCTTTCAGTATCGGTTCGGTTCAGACAAGTTCAGGCAAAACTTCAAGTGATTTCGGAGGTGTAATCGGTGTTGTTAAGAACAGTATGCCCAGCGTAGTTTCAATAACTAATGTAGGTGTAACGGAAATTAAAACTTTCTTCGGCAGTTTTGAGCAGGAGCAGCAATCCAGCGGTTCAGGCGTTATTATCGGGGAAGAGGGTAACGACCTTTTAATTGTTACCAATTATCACGTTATAGCCGGCAGCAAGGAGCTGACTGTTGTTTTCAGTTTTGATGAGAACCAGTCTGATGTCACCAAAGACAAAGCAGTTGAGGCAAAGGTTAAGGGATATGATTCTTCAAAGGATATTGCGGTTATATCGGTGGATCTTGGCAAACTGTCCAAGGAGACACGTTCCAAGCTCAAAGTAGCGGTTTTAGGTAAATCCGAGGATTTAGCTTTAGGTCAGGAAGTTGTGGCAATAGGAAACGCTCTGGGTTACGGTCAATCTGTAACTACAGGTGTTATTTCCGCAAAGGCGAGACAGATGACCATAAGCAGCGACGGAATGACCTTTAGCGGCAAATATTTACAGACAAACGCGGCAATAAATCCCGGGAACAGCGGAGGAGCGCTTTTGAACATGAACGGGGAACTCATAGGTATTAATGCCGCTAAAATTGCCAGCAGTCAGGTTGACTCCATAGGCTACGCTATTCCTATTGATGAGGTGACACCTATTATTGAAAAGATTATGAACAATTCTAACCGCAATGAAGTTCCCGAGTCGGAAAGAGGTTATTTGGGAATCAGCGGACAGACCGTTACACAGGATGCCCGCCAGCAATATGGAATGCCTGAGGGAGTTTATGTGGCAGAGGTAATAAAGGCTTCCGGCGCAGACAAAGCAGGACTTGCCAAGGGTTGCATAATTACAGCTGTGGATGGAAGCACCATCACAAGCATGGAAGAGCTTCAAAATCATCTTAAGCTTTATAAGGTGGGAGAGAAAATTACCGTAACCGTTGCTACGGCAGGTATGAACGGCTTTTCCTCAGAAGATATAAGCGTTACACTTTCCACTGCCAAAGCAGCAGGAATCACTAAAAACTAGAATTTTTCAACCTTTCTTATTATATTAATGAAAATAAAGAAAAGCGGTCAGGATAAAACCTGAACCGTTTTTCTTTTTGAAGCATTGTATATTAAGGCTTTATGAAACAGCTGAAATTGAGGCTTGAAGAGATAACATAAATTAAAGAAAATCCCACAGCCTAGATTAAGGCAAATATTAGAAATTAAGATTTATTAAATAGTGGAATTTAAGATATTTAGTGGCTTGCGCTAAGGTTAAGAGGGTGTTATGATTTTAAATATGTGAAGAAGCCTAAAGCTCCTTTCATAAATTGAAATTAAAAATAAGGAATATAGTCAGATGGTTAATATTAAAAGAATTTGCGTGCTGTATTACAGCGCTACCGGCACTACTAAAAAAATAGCGGAAACACTTGCAGGCAGCCTTAAAACCGAAATTGGAACAGAAGTTTTAAAGGAAAGCTTTGATGTATCATTACCGAATGCAAGGGAAGAAATTTACAGTTTTGGTGAAGAAGATTTGCTTATTTGCGGTTTTCCTGTATATGCAGGTCGCGTGCCTAATTTATTATTACCTTTTGTTAAGAACAATATAAAAGGGGACAAAACACCGGCTATTTCCATTGTAACCTTTGGAAATCGTAACTTTGATGACGCTCTAATCGAACTTAAGATGTCACTTGAAGCGTCAGGCTTTATCAGTGTGGCAGCTGGGGCATTTTCCTGCGAACATTCTTTCTCCACTATATTAGGGGGCGGCAGACCTGATGATAAAGATTTGGAAGAAGTAAGATTGTTAGCAAAGAAAGCGGCAGAAAAACTGGAAAAGGGAAGTGTCGATACTTTTGAGGTTGACGGAAATCCTGAATTGCCTGCCTATTATACTCCAAGGGATAGACATGGTGTAGCAATCAATATTCTTAAGGTGAAGCCGAAAACCGACCTTGATAAATGCATTAATTGCGGACATTGTGCGGAGGTTTGCACTATGGGTTCCATAAATCGTGAAAATATTTCAGAGATAATCGGTAAATGTACTAAATGCGGTGCCTGTGTAAAGGGCTGTCCGACAGAGGCTAAATATTACGACGACGAGGGATACCTTTATCACAAGTCTGAACTTGAAGAAATGTATGCGGGAACACGTAAAGAAAATTCTGTTTTTTATTAGTAAGTAGCAATTTTACTTATTTGTCTAAATTTGCTTAAATTTCCTTAAAAAATAGTTGCTGATATTTGAAATTTTAAAATATCAAGGTAAAAAGTATTCACTTTTCAAAGTATAAACTATGTTTTTCGATTAAGAAATATTCAAAATTTCGCATTTATCATTTTAAAAATTAACAGGGGAGGGTTAAAAGCTTTTTCAAAGCTAACCTTTGTCTTGATAATTAAAAGATACCTTAAAAGATATGCAAAATTTCAAAGCAGATATTAGTCGACAGACAGGAGATTTTTTGATAAAATATTACAGAAGTTTAATGAAACAAATAGATAAATTTTGACAATATTAAAGGAGACATCAATGGAACCTAAATACAAAAGAATAATGCTGAAAATCAGTGGCGAAGCTCTTGCAGGTGCAGGCAAAACAGGCCTGAATGACGAGATGCTCGGTCAGGTTGCAAGGCAGGTTAAGGAAGTCTACGATATGGGAGTAGAGATTGCAATCGTTGTAGGCGGCGGTAATTTCTGGCGTGGACGTACCAGCAAGGATATGGACAGAGCGACAGCAGACTATATGGGCATGCTTGCTACTGTAATAAATTCTTTAGCGCTCCAGTCAGCCTTTGAAAACATTGGTATTCCTACTAGAGTACAGACAGCTATTGAAATGAAAGAGATAGCGGAGCCATACATCAGACGTAGGGCTACTGCTGAGCTTTCAGAGGGTAATATCGTTATCTTTGGAGCAGGCACAGGCAATCCTTTCTTCTCCACTGACACAGCTGCCGCTTTAAGAGCTGCTGAAATAGAAGCTGAAGTTATTCTTCTTGCAAAGAAAGTAGATGCGGTTTATTCCGACGATCCGGAATTAAATCCTAATGCTGTTAAATACGATGAACTTACACACAGTCAGGTATTGGAACAGGAATTAAAGGTTATGGATTCGACAGCTGCGTCTCTTTGCAGGGATAATCATATTGCTATTCATGTATTTGCATTGGCTGAAGTGGGGAACCTCATTAAAGCCGTATGCGGAGAAAAAATCGGTACCATCATCAGATAATCATTAGATAATCACAAGGAGAACATTATGAACGTAAAAGAAAATCTTGTTGTTAAGATTCAGAAGAGTGAACAGATTTTAAAGGAAGAACTGAATACAGTAAGAGCAGGAAGAGCAAATCCTGCTTTATTAGATAAGGTTATGGTGGAGTATTACGGAGTTCCGTCACCATTAAAGAATATTGCAAATATATCTACACCGGACCCGCGTACTCTTCTTATTTCACCCTTTGACCCTAAATCCATAGGAGATATTGAAAAGGCTATTAATATAGCAAATATCGGCATTACACCATCCAACGACGGTAAAGCGGTTAGACTGGCTATTCCTCCGGTAACGGAAGAACGTCGTAAGGAACTTACAAAGACAGTAAAGAAACTTGGCGAAGACGCTAAAGTTGCTGTTCGAAATCTTCGTAGAGATGCAAACGACGCTCTCAAAAAGGAAGAAAAGGGCGGAGACCTTACTGAAGACGATTTGAAAAAAGAATTAGATGAAGTTCAGAAGATTACCGACAAGGCTATGAAAGATATTGATAGCCTCTGTGCAGATAAGGAAAAGGAAATCATGGAAGTTTAGTGATATCCAAGAGGGAGCCTGAAAAGGCCCCCTCGATTTTAGTTTTTTGGAAATATATAAAGCTTACAATTAAGAGCAAAATTGACTTTTTTGTCAATAAAGGGAATTTGAAATGTTAGATATGGAAAGAATACCACAGCACATCGCCGTTATTATGGACGGCAACGGCAGATGGGCAACTAAGAAAAAATTACCTAAACTGGCAGGACATAACGCCGGCATGAAAGCTATGAAAGAGATAGTAAAGAGCTCCAGCACATTGGGAGTTGGACATCTTACCGTATATGCTTTTTCCACAGAAAACTGGAAACGTTCCATTGAGGAAGTTAACGGTATCTTCGGTCTCATCGTAGTTTATGTTGAAAAAGAACTGGCTGAGCTTAATGCCAACAATGTTAAGGTAAAGGTACTGGGAGATTACAGCCAGTTACCGAAAGACTCTGTTGCCAGTCTTGAAAGAGCCTTAAAAACCACTGAAAATAATACAGGGCTTCAGTTTAATATCGCACTCAATTATGGGGGCAGAGATGATATACGACGTGCTGTTAAAGATATAGCTGTTTTAGCAAAGGACGGAAAACTCCAGCCCGAAGATGTGGATGAGGAAATGATTTCACGCTATCTTTGGACAGGAAAAGAACATGCAGATGTTCCCGACCCTGAATTGATAATCCGCACCAGCGGAGAGCTTAGACTCTCAAACTTCTTGCTTTGGCAGTCAGCTTACAGTGAGATAGTAGTAACTGATGTGCTTTGGCCGGATTTCACACCAAAGGAATATGAACGTTGTATCGAAGAATTTCAGAAGAGAGACAGAAGATTTGGAGGACGTAAAAAATGAAAACAAGAATAATTTCGGGATGTATAATGCTTCCGCTTCTTATACTGGTTGTGCTTGGAGGATATCCGCTAATGGCGGCCTGCTTTGTCATAGGAATTATGGGTTCTTATGAATTTATTAAGGGCTTTCGTGCCATGGACATAAATGCCTGCTATCCCATAGCTGTGGCGGCAGCCGTAGGACTTTATCTGATAAATCTTTTTGCTAAAGACAATATTCAGCTTTATATGCTTTGGTTCTTCGGAGTCGTGGTATTAAGTTTACTCTATTTATTTAAGATTGATGAGAGAAAGCTTGAAGATTCCATGGTAACTGTAACGGCGGTTTTCTATGTTGTATTTTTCTCTTTTCACGTGACATTGGTTGAGCAGCTTGCCAAATACGGTATACTGGTATGGCTTATTTTCCTTACAGCCTTTGGTACTGATATCATGGCTTATTTTACAGGCTATGCTTTCGGTAAGCATAAGCTTTGCCCTAAAATCAGCCCTAAAAAGACTATTGAGGGTTCTATAGGCGGTACCTTGGGTAGCGTTATTCTTTGCGGAGTCTTTGGATATTTCTTTGCAAAGCCCGCCTTGATTCATTGCCTTATTATTGGTGTGCTAGGAGGCGTGATATCTCAATTTGGAGACCTTACAGCTTCCATCTTCAAACGTAAGATGGGCATAAAGGATTACGGAAATCTGATACCGGGGCATGGTGGTATTATGGATAGATTTGACAGCGTGCTGTTTACCGCACCGCTGGTGTATTACTATATTACTTTGGTTATGCTTTAATATTCCATATACAGCTTTTTATTTCAAGATTGTCAAGATTGTATATAGCATAAAATTTACTTTTAATATGTAAATTTGATTTCAGTATATAGGTTCCAGTTTGGTATGGAGATTGTGATTTAGAGAAAGGCAGATTTATAGTATGAAAAAAATTTCTATTTTAGGTTCAACCGGCTCTATAGGGACTCAAAGTTTAGACGTCATAAGACGTTCACCTGAGGACTATTCCGTTACGGCTCTTTCCTGCGCCCGCAGAGTAATGGAACTGGCAGATCAGATTGAAGAATTTCATCCCTTATTGGCAGTTACCGCCGATCAGGAGGGTGCAGAGACACTGGAAAAGATTTTAAAGACAAGAGGAATTTCCGGAACTCAGGTGCTTTACGGTGCGGAGGGGCTTGTTGCAGCTTGTGAAATGTCTGAAGCGGACACGGTGATTAATTCGCTAATGGGCATGAGAGGGCTGGTGCCCACATATCATGCCATTAAAGCGGGTAAAACTTTGGCCTTTGCAAATAAAGAAACTCTGGTAGTCGGCGGAGAGTTGATTATGTCTATGGTTGAGAATAGCGGAGGGGCGTTGCTTCCAATAGACAGCGAACATTCTGCCATATTCCAGTGCTTACAGGGAAATGAAGAGAATCCCATAGACCGCATTTTATTAACCTGTTCAGGTGGACCTTTCCGCAGTTACAGCTTTGAACAGCTTCAAAATGTTACTAAGGCACAGGCTTTGAATCACCCTAAATGGAATATGGGACAGAAGATAACGATAGATTCAGCAACCCTTGTAAACAAATGTCTCGAGGTGATTGAAGCTAAATGGCTCTTTGGTGTAGAACCCAAGCAGATTCAGGTACTTATCCATCCACAGAGCATTATTCATTCTGCTGTGCAGTTTAAGGATCACTCAATTATGGCACAGCTTGGAAATCCGGATATGCGTATCCCTATAAGCTACGCACTTTCATATCCTAAACGTATTTCAAATGACTTTGAAAGTTTGGACTTTTTCAGCCTTACAGACGGTCTTACTTTTGAAAAACCTGACACAACCACATTCCGCACTCTCCAATATGCATATGATGTTTTGAGAGTCGGAGGTTCTGCTCCGATAGCCTTAAATGCAGCTAACGAAGAACTGGTAGCGGCGTTTTTAGAGGAGAAGATTCGTTTCTGTGATATTCAGAACGGAATCAGCGATATTTTAGAGTTCCATAAACTCCAAAAAAATATGGGGCTTGAAGATATTTTAGAAATAGAGCGTCAGGTCAGAGAAGAAACTAAACAGCTTATAGAAAAATATAGAAAAGAGAACTAGAAATATGCAAATAATTTTAAGTATTTTATATACGCTTGCCATATTACTGCTCTTGGTGTTTGTACATGAAGTGGGACATTTCACGGTGGCGAAGCTTTGCAATACCAGAGTGGACGAACTTTCATTGGGTATGGGTCCCGTTATTTTTCAGAAGAAAAAAGGAGAAACCAAATATTCCCTTAGAGCCTTGCCACTTGGAGGCTACTGCGCTTTCTTCGGTGAAGTCAGTGAAAAAGAGCTTTCGGGTGAAGATGGGGAAACAGAAGCTGAAAAAAATGAAAAAAATGAATTAGAAAAAGAAATAGCAAATTTTTCAGATAATCAAGAAAGGGCTTCAAAAGATTATGAGGCAACAGAAGAAGATCATTCTCGGGATTTAGCTAAAAAATCCTGGTGGCAGAAAACCTTGATACTGTTAGCCGGAGCCATGATGAATGTTATAGTATGTATTATCATATTAGCAGGTATTGTCTTTTTCAGCGGTACGGTGGACAATACCATCGGTCAAGTAGATTCGGGTTCGCCTGCTGCTGAAGCCGGAATTGTTGCAGGATCTAAAATTACAGCCATCAACGGACATGAAGTTACAAGTTGGAATGATATGGTGGGCTATATCACTGAAGAATCCGAGGCAGGCAGCCTTAAAGTTACCTTTGTAAAACCTAATGAAGAAGCTGTCACCGTTAATATTGTACCTGCTACCGAAGAGGACGGCAGGCATATTATAGGAATCAGACCTTTGGTTCAGCATAAGCCCCTCTATTCATTAAAGGTGGGGGTATCGGGAACTTGGGAACTGACAAGAATGATGTATCGGGTACTGGCAGGTTTCATTGACGGCTCCACTTCCAAAGACGCAATTTCAGGGCCTGTGGGCATGATAAATGCGGTGGGGTCTTCCGCAAGTAAAGGCTTTATTTATGTGGCTTATATAGCAGCGCTTATCAGTTTGAATTTGGCTATCATAAATCTTTTACCTTTCCCATCTTTAGATGGCGGTCGCATTATTTTCGTCTGGATCAGAGCTGTCACAGGAAAGGCTATTACCGACGAATTTGAGAGCAAGTTCCACTTTGCAGGGATTATGATTATAATCATGCTTTTGGTTTATGTAACCTTTAACGATGTTACAAAACTTTTCGGTCAGTAATATACAAAACGATATATACGCAAATATTGAAAATATGCGTAAAGAGGGTTAGGAACCCATGGGCAGTATATCAAGTTATATATACGCTGATATTTATTAAATAACATATATTCAAACAGACAATAGGAGATTTTGTTATTATGACTTTAAGAGTTTTCTGCGGTGATGTTCAAATCGGTGGAGGGGCACCTTTGTCCATTCAATCTATGTGCAATACGGACACTAGAGACACTTTGAGCTGTTTAGCCCAGATTAGAACTTTATATAGCGAGGGTTGTCAGATTATTCGTCTGGCTATACCGGATTTGGAGGCGGCGGAGGCTTTCGGTCGCACAAAGATTCAGCTTAGAAAAGAGGGAATTAGTATCCCTATGGTTGCAGACATTCACTTTGACTATAGATTGGCACTTGCTGCCATTGAGGCAGGAGCGGACAAGGTTCGCATAAATCCGGGCAATATCGGCAGTATTGAAAGAGTTCGACAGGTGGTGGAGGCTGCGAAAGCCAGACAGATTCCTATAAGAGTAGGGGTTAACAGCGGCTCTTTGGAAAAAGATATTGTAGCAAGAGACGGTGGAGTTACTGCCAGAGGTTTAGCAGACAGCGCCTTAAGAAATGTGGCTATTTTGGAAAATATGGGATTTCACGATATCGTCATATCTATGAAATCTTCGGATGTAAAGATGAATTATGACGCTTGTATGATGGTGTCAGCGGAGTCTGAACATCCTCTTCACATCGGTGTAACCGAGGCAGGTACACTTAAAATGGGTCAAATTAAGTCGGCTGCGGGTCTTGGAGCCTTGTTGCTGGCGGGAGTAGGGGACACTATGAGAATTTCTCTTACGGCAGACCCTATAGAAGAGGTTAGATATGCCAAGACACTTCTAAAAACTTTAGGACTGCGCAGGGGAGGTATTGACTTTGTATCATGCCCTACTTGCGGACGCACCAGAGTGGATTTGGTATCCATTGCAGATAAGGTGGAAAGGGCTTTAGCACCCTTTGAAAACCCCTTGATTCAAAAAGAACGCAGTCTGAAAGTGGCGGTCATGGGTTGTGCAGTTAACGGTCCGGGAGAAGCAAAGGAAGCGGACTTCGGTGTAGCAGGAGGAGATGGAAAAGGTATAATCTTTTCCAAAGGAGAAATTCTTTGTTCAGTTCCCGAAGAACAGATAGTTTCAGCGTTGGTGGAGCTGGTAAAAGAAAACATCGAAAAATATTAGAGAGGTAAATATGCTTGGTTTTATTGAGCAAACTATAGATTGGAAGTTAGTAGGAGACTATGAAAGGGATAGGCTTAAATGTAAGGTTGAAGTAGCGGAACTTAACGCAAAGAGCCTGATTTTTAAGCTTAAACTCAAACTTAATTTCATCATCCCCTATGTTGATACTCAACGTATAAAAGGTATCATAATGTCTCAAATTAAAGAGCTTAAAGGCGTAGATGTGGAATTTGTTTATGAAGACGTTGTTCTTCGCCAAGAGGATATAATCCGCCTTTCCATTGAGCATATCATTCATGAAATAAACGGGGAATATTCCAGCATTACGCGTACTATTCGTACAGACTCCTGCGAAATTATTGATGATACCGTCTATTTGGACGCTATGGGCGGGGTAGTAGTCAGAAAATTAAATGATGAAGTATCCAAGCTCTTTTCACGTATTTTGAAGAGGGATTTCGGATTGACTAAAAATATAGTTTTCAGACATGATGAAGCTTATGAAGTTAAACGAGCTTCGGCGCGCTCTGCCGAAGAAAAAAAGGAGCTTCAGGAAGCAGCTAAAGCTGTGGAAGAGGCAATGAAAGATACAAACAGGGGAAAGACTTCGGAATATGACCAAGGCAGCGGAAATCAAGGGGGCTTCAGAGGGAAAAATTTCGATGGCAATCAGGGAAATTCGGGCTGGCATAAGGCTTCAAAACGTGACAGGTATCAGAGAGTTGAGGGAAATCTTATTATGGGTAAGCCCGTTCCTGAAGCTTCTTATTATACAGATCTTAGGGAAGTAAATGCTGAAGTTGGTACTGTGAATCTTCAAGGGATTGTTTTTGCAATATCCGGACGCGAACTTAAAAACGGTAAATATCTTGGAAGCATGGCAATAACGGACTCCAAAACCAGCGTGGGCTTAAAGTTTTTCTGCATACCTGAAAAATGGAAAGATATAGAGAACCATATATCCGAGGGTGATTTTATCAGAGTCCACGGCGAAGCACAGTTTGATACCTATGAAAATGTTGTTACCGTCATGATAGATTCAATAGAAAAAGGGCAAAGACCTATAGGTCGAAAGGACACTTGCAGTGTAAAGAGAGTAGAACTTCATGCCCATACTACCATGAGTGCAATGGACGGACTAAATGACGTAAAGAATCTTGTTCACACAGCAGCTCTTTGGGGGCAGCCGGCAGTGGCAATAACAGACCATGGAGTAGTGCAATCCTTTCCTGACGCTGCAAGTCAGGCAGCAAAGGAAGCCAAGGCAGGCAGACCTATAAAGGTAATTTTCGGTATGGAGGGTTATCTTATTGAGGATAAAGGATATAGGGATGAAGAGGGAAATATTGATTATAAGAAGCCACCTTCCTATCATATTATTCTTTTGGCAGCAACTCAGGAGGGTCTTAAAAATATTTATAAACTTGTGTCATATTCACATATCAACTATTTCTATAAAAAGCCCCGTATTCCCCGCAGTGTTTTAGCTGCCAACAGAGAGGGAATTATCGTAGGTTCAGCCTGCTCGGCAGGTGAACTTTATGGGGCAGTCCTAAAGGGTTTACCTGAGGAAGAAATTACAGAAATAGCGAGATTTTATGACTATTTGGAAATACAACCCCTTATAAACAATCGTTTTCTTACAGAGGACACAGTGACCTCCAAGGGCGAACATATTCCACGTAAGGTAGAAGATCAGGAGGGGTTAAGAGAGATAAACCGAAAAATTGTAGCTTTAGCTCATAAGCTAGGAAAACCTGTAGTTGCCACTACCGACTCCCATTATGCCGAACCTGAAGACGCCATTTATAGAAATATTCTTATGGCAGGTATGGGATACAAGGATGCAGAGGACGGAGAGGGACTTTTCATGCGTACCACTGATGAAATGCTGGAAGAGTTTGCTTACCTCGGAGAAGAGGAAGCTATGAGGGTAGTAGTGGAAAATACTCAAAAGATTGCGGGCATGGTAGATGAGGATATTCTTCCTGTCCCTAAAGGTAAGTTTCCGCCTAAAATAGAGGGGGCGGTGGAAATCCTTAAGAAAACCTGCTACGATACAGCTCACGAAATTTATGGAGACCCGCTTCCTGAATTTATTCAAACAAGACTAGATAAGGAAGTAAACTCTGTTTGTGATAACGGCTATGCGGTCATGTATGTTTCTGCGCAAATGCTGGTAAAAAAATCTAACGAGGACGGGTATCTGGTAGGCTCCAGAGGTTCCGTAGGTTCTTCTTTTGCAGCAACTATGGCAGGCATTACCGAAGTAAATCCTTTACCGGTGCATTACATATGCCCTAACTGTAAAAAATTGGAGTGGGGCGATGAGCTCTATGGTGCAGGGGAATATGATTGCGGTAACGATATGCCTGAAAGAGCCTGCCCTGATTGCAGCACCATGATGAAACGTGACGGGTTTACAATTCCTTTTGAAACTTTTTTAGGCTTTGAGGGTGATAAGGAGCCTGATATCGACCTTAATTTTGCAGGAGAATATCAGACGGTGGCTCACAGATATGTGGGAGAGATTTTCGGACAAAAAAATGTATTCAAGGCAGGTACGGTAGGTACTGTGGCTGATAAAACCGCCTATGGTTACGTTATGAAGTATCACGAAGAACGTGGTATCCCTATTAATAAGTTTGAAGCGGACAGGTTGGCTAGAGGCTGTACCGGGGTTAAACGTACCACAGGTCAGCATCCGGGCGGTATGGTAATATGCCCTGATGACCATGAAATTTACGAATTTTGTCCCGTTCAGCACCCGGCTAACGATACCACAACGGACATAGTTACCACTCACTTCGATTACCACAAGATTGATGAAAACCTCTTAAAACTGGATATTTTAGGTCATGATGTGCCGTCACAGATTAGACAGCTTCAAGTGCTTACAGGTATCAACCCTCAAGATACGGACCTTTCAGACAAAGAGGTACTTAAGCTCTTTAACGGTATCGAATCCCTAGGGATTGAGGATTCGGAATATCAATTTACTCATGGCAGTTATGCTATTCCTGAATTTGGAACACCTTTCGTGCGTAAAATGCTGGATGATACAAAACCTGATAAATTTGCCGACCTTGTGCGGCTTTCGGGTTTTTCCCACGGTACAGGAGTATGGCTTGGAA
The DNA here is from genome assembly GCA_041797745.1 of Bacillota bacterium. Taxonomy (GTDB): domain Bacteria; phylum Bacillota; class Clostridia; order Peptostreptococcales; family Anaerovoracaceae; genus UBA3871. Next base: position 34,625 of record JBHBZU010000037.1, on the reverse strand, counting down.
ATGCACAGGAATTTATCGTAAGCGGTCAGGCGAACATGAAAGAAGTAATTTCCACCCGAGACGACATTATGAACTACCTGATACTAAAGGGGCTTCCAAACGGAGACGCTTTTAAGATTATGGAAAACGTTCGTAAAGGAAAGGTTGCCAAGGGCAAGTGTGAAAAGTGGGATGAATGGAAAACCATGATGATAAAAAACAATGTACCTGACTGGTACATTGAATCCTGCCAGCGAATCGAGTATATGTTCCCAAGAGCCCATGCAGTAGCTTATGTAATGATGTCTTTTAGACTGGCATGGTTTAAGGTACATTATCCTGCGGCTTTCTATGCGGTTTATTTTACTACAAAATGCACCGACTTTAACGCTGACGTTATACTTCGCGGTAAAGACGCAATATTAAAGCAGATGGAACTGGTTGAAGCTAAAGGTAACAATGCCACAGCTAAAGAAAAGGATGAGGTTACAGTTCTTGAGGTAGCCTATGAAATGTTGGCAAGAGGTCTGGAGTTTGAACCGTGGGTATTTGGTAAATCGGATGCGACAAAGTTCAAGGTTTACTATGAGGGGGTTATTGATGAAAAGGGCGGTGCATATGAGGGTAATGACTTCGGTAACGCCATGGATCACGGTAGAAAGGGCGAAGCAAAGTATGGCAGAGCAAAGGTACTTCTTCCTTTTCTTGCAATGGAGGGAATGGGGGAAAATGCCGCTAACAGTTTAGTCTCCGCATACGATGAAGCTCCCTTTGAAACTGTGGAAGAAATAAGGCTCCGTGGAGGACTTAACAAATCTTGTGTCGAGGTACTTCGCGCCAAGGGTATGCTTAAAGGTCTGCCGGAAACGGATCAGCTCTCTTTTCTGATTTAAAAATGCAGAGATTTTTAAAGGCGGGAAGTCACTATGAATCAATGTGAATCACTTTGTGGCGCTTTAACAGTACTTTAACATCACTTTGCGACATAGGCACTTTGCGACAGGAATTTATTCCTTGCTTTTCTACTATATGTATGTTAGAATTATAAAAGTTAGATTATGGTAAGACTAGAAGAGTGGATTTCGGGTCCACTCTTCTGATTATGTAAGAAACTTTTTACCGCAGCTAAAAGTAGAAATTAAAGCCGTGCAGGCGGTAAAATTACTTTTAATTGCAGGGAACAAGGAGGAAAGATGGCAAAGACAAAAATCAGCGAAAAAATTGAAGAAATGCTGGGAGGTTTTCTTGAAGAAAACGGACTGGAGCTTTACAATGTAGAGTTTGTAAAGGAGGGAAAGGAATGGTACCTCAGGGTTTATATTGAAAAGCCTGTATCTGAAGATGGAGAAGAAGAACAGTATATCGACACTGATGATTGTGAACTGGTTTCCAGATACCTTTCGGAACGTTTAGATGAAGAAGATCCCATTGAGCAAAACTATTACTTGGAGGTAAGTTCACCGGGTATGGACAGAGCGCTCATAAAGGAAGCTGATTTTAAAAGATTTGCCGGAAAACCGATAGACGTAAGCCTTTACAGTGCTTTTGACGGGAAAAAGACCTTTACGGAAGCCACCCTTATTGGAATAGAGGGAAGTATGAAAGAGGGAAAGCTGATTATTGAGGACGCCCCTGTCATACCAAGCAAAAATAAGGGAGCCAAACCGAAGCGCAGTGAGGCTGTTCGCTATGAAATTCCTTTTGAACAGGTTTCCAAGGTAAAACTTTCCGTAATATTTTAGTTAAATACATATATGTTTATATATGAAAGGAGATACGATAATGAACAGAGAATTTATCAAGGCAATTGAAGATCTCGAAAAAGAAAAACAAATTTCCAAAGAAGTCCTCATTGACGCTATCGAATCTGCACTGGTGTCCGCCTATAAGAAAAATTATGGAACCAGCCAGAATGTTCGCGTTAATATTGATAGAGAAGAGGGAGACATCGACGTTTTCATGCGTAGAGACGTTGTAGAAGAGGTCGAAGACGAGCTTTGCCAGATTAGTTTAGAGGACGCAAGAGAGTTTGACCCTAGATACGAAGTAGGCGATGTGGTGGAATGGCAGGTTACTCCAAGAGATTTTGGACGTATTGCGGCACAAACTGCAAAGCAGGTAGTGGTACAGCGTATTCGCGAAGCCGAAAGAGGCATGGTTTACGATGATTACAGCCAAAGACAAGGTGAACTCATTACAGGAACCGTTCAAAGAATTACTAACGGAACTATATACGTAAATATGGGCAGAACAGAGGGTATCCTTTCCTTAACTGAACAGGTACCGGGGGAACATTATCAGGTTAACGACCGCATTAAAGTTTATATAATGGATGTGCGTCGTACTACCAAAGGACCGCAGGTATTCCTTTCTCGCAGCCATCCGGGTCTTGTAAGAAGACTCTTTGAGCTTGAGGTACCTGAAATTGAAGATGGTGTTGTGCTAATAAAGAACATCTCCAGAGAAGCGGGTTCACGTACCAAGATTGCTGTTTGGACAGAGGATGAAAATGTTGATCCTGTAGGTAGCTGTGTAGGACCGAGAGGTGTAAGAGTTCAGACCATTGTTGATGAACTTGGCGGCGAAAAGATTGATATTATTGTTTGGAGCGAAGATCCTGCTGAACTTATTGCCAGCGTTCTTTCTCCTGCTAAGGTTGAAAAGGTTACCTTAAACGAAGATGAAAAGGCGGCAACAGTCGTTGTTCCGGATTACCAGCTGTCCCTTGCTATCGGCAAAGAGGGTCAAAATGTAAGACTGGCAGCGAAGCTATGCGGATGGAAGATAGACATTAAGTCCCATACCCAGTACTTTGAAGAGGGTGAGCCTGAAATCGAATACTTTGATGAAGATGATACTTTAGCAGAAACAGAAGAAGCGGTAGAGGCTGAAAAGCTTGAAGCCGGCGAAGAACCTGAAATTGAAGTTACAGAGGTTCAGGAATAAAATTAACTGATAGGAAAAAATATATGAATGAAATTCAAAATGTACCTATGCGAAGATGCTGCGGATGCATGAAATCCTTTCCAAAGACTGAACTTATCAAAATCGGCGGAAGAGATGGATATGCCTGCATAGATATTGCAGATAGAGAAAAAGGTCGAGGGGTATATGTGTGTAAAAATCTGACATGTATCGAAAAGGCTGAACAAAGAAGAGCAATAGGACGAAATCTTCATACGAATATTCCCGCAGATATGCTGGCGGATATCTTTGAGGAGCTACGAACTATGGTAAACGCAGATAAATAAAGAAAGGCTGACTGTCTTGAAAAATAAATTTGAAAGTCTTCTCGGATTTGCTGCAAGGGCAAGAAAGGTTGTATCAGGAACGGGAACCTGCTCCATTACTATGAAAAAGGGCAAGGGAAAATTATTAATCATTTCTGAAGATGCGGCTGAAAATACAGTTAAAAAACTGACCGTTGAAGCGAAAGCTAAGGGGATTCCCTACAGAATATATGGTGAGAGCGACAATTTAAGCCATATCATCGGTAGTTCGGGAAGAACAATATTTGTTATTACAGATGCACACTTCGCAGAGTGCATGTTGAAAGAAATAGACGAAACAGAAGTTAAAAAGGAAAACTAGGAGGTGGTTCGATGACAATGAAAGTACATGAATTGGCAAAAGAACTTGGAATAAATAGTAAGGATCTGCTGGAAAAGGCAGGCAATATGGGTATGGCTGTTAAAAGTCATATGAGCGCTTTGGATGATACTCAGGTTGCGACTCTTCGCAATTCTGTAAGTCATTCAAATGCAGGAAATGAAACAAAGATAGTAAAGGTTTCTCCGAAGAAAGAGGACGTTAAGGACAACGAACCTAAGGTTGTAGTAAAAAAAGCTAATATCCCTATGCCTGTTAAGCCGGCTGTAAAGACTGCACAGACAGGTACAACAACAGGAGCACGCCCAACGGGAGCTAAAATGCCAATGGGTAAGCCTGTTCCATACAAGGAAGACCCTCTTCGTCAGCGTCTGCCAATGGGTAAGCCTGTGGCTTCAAAGGCTTTAGACGAAAGAGACGCAGCTAAAGCGGCTGCGGCAAAGGTTATAGAGGGTACCCCGTTACCGAAGAAAGATACACCTGAGGTTAAGGCAGAGGCACCAAAGGTTGAAGAAACAAAGGTTGAGGCAACAATAGCTAATACGATACCTGCAAATGAAGAGGTGAAGCCTGAAGTAACTGCCAAGGCAGTAGAGACTCCTGAAAAGCCTAAGAGAGATGTTAGACCGCTTCCACAGAGAATCCTTGACAAGAAAGCAAGAGAAGCGGAAAGAGCTGCAAGGGGCGATAACAGAAACGGAGAAAGACCTCGCAGAGACGGTGATGGCTACAACAGAGACAGAAACGACAATCGCGGAGATAGAGACGGTCGCGGAGGCTACAACAGAGACAGAAACGATAACCGCGGAGATAGAGACAGTCGCGGCGGCTACAACAGAGACAGAAATGACAATCGCGGTGAAAGAAACGGTCGCGGCGGACGTGAGGGCGGCAAGTTTGAAGACAGACGTCAAGGCGCACCACAAGGAAGAACTGCGGGAGGCCCAAGACGTGAAGACAAGCCGGATATGGGAATTGCCAAGCCTAAACGCGATGATTTCGGACATAGCAAGGACAAGGATAAGGAAAGAGAGAAGAACAGAGACCATCGTTTTGAGGGTGGAAAGCCTAGAAAGTCTTATGGTGAAAGATCTCTGGAAAAGGCTGCTAAACCGAAGAAGCATGTTAAAAAAGAAAAGATAGTTGAAGAACCGACTATTAACCTTGAAGAATTGCCAACAGGCACAGTAATAATCAATGTACCTATTACAGTAGCAGGTTTTTGTGAGCAGACAAAATGTTCCACAGCTTCCGCTATTATGGCTCTTATGAAGATGGGTATTATGGCTAATATCAATCAGAATCTTGATGAAGATACTGTGCAGATTTTAGCAGATGAAGTCGGAGTGCCGATTGTTATAGGTAAGGTTGTTGAGGACGAGTTTGAAGAGGGCATTGAAAACTTTGAGGATAAGGAAGAAGATCTCAAGCCACGCCCACCTATTGTAACTGTTATGGGTCACGTTGACCATGGTAAGACATCTTTGCTTGATGCTATCAGAAAAACTAACGTAACAGCAGGAGAATCCGGCGGTATTACCCAGCACATCGGTGCTTCCGAGGTAACTATTAACGGACAAAAAATTGTATTCTTGGATACACCGGGACATGAAGCCTTTACGGCAATGCGTGCCCGTGGTGCACATTCAACAGATATTGCGATACTGGTAGTAGCAGCAGACGACGGTGTAATGCCTCAGACTATTGAGTCAATTTCCCATGCAAAAGCTGCGGGAGTACCTATTATCGTAGCAATCAACAAGATGGACAAGCCGGCAGCTAATCCTGACAGAGTTAAGCAGGAGCTCACAGAGCACGGCATTTTAGTAGAAGACTGGGGTGGAGATGTTATAACCGTGCCGGTTTCCGCTAAAAAGGGAGATGGGATTACAAATCTTCTTGAAATGGTTCTCTTGCAGGCGGAAGTTCTTGAGCTTAAGGCAAACCCTAACAGATATGCTATGGGTACAGTTATCGAAGCAAGACTTGATAAGGCCAAGGGACCTGTTGCCACCTTGCTGGTAATGAACGGTACTCTTAAATCAGGTATGTCCATCGTAGCAGGTACTTGTGCAGGTCGTATTCGTGCAATGAGCAATTTCAAAGGCGATGAGATAGTTAAGGCTGGTCCTGCTACTGCCGTTGAGATTTTAGGTCTTGATGAGGTTCCTGAAGCAGGAGATGAGTTTAATGCTGTTAAGGATCCGTCATTAGCCCGTGATATTGCAGATAAGAGAAGAACAAAGTTAAGAGAAGAGGTATTGGCACGCAATGCTTCAACTACATTAGAACAGCTCTTTAGCCAGATTCAAGAGGGAGAAATCAAGGAGCTGAACCTCATAATAAAGGGTGACGTACAAGGTTCCGTAGGTGCTATTGAGGCATCCTTGGAAAAGCTTCAAAATGAAAATGTTCGTGTTAAGATTATTCACACAGGCGTTGGTACTATCAATGAGTCCGACGTTATGCTGGCAGGAACTTCTAAAGCGGTTATCATTGGCTTCAATGTGCGCCCATCCGCTGCGGTTACTACTATGGCGGAACGCGACGGCATTGAAATCAGAACATATCGTGTAATTTACGATATTATTGACGATGTGGAAGCTGCTATGAAAGGTATGCTGGATCCCGAATATAAGGAAGTTGTTCTTGGTAGCGTAGAAATTCGTACTACATTTAAGGTACCCGGTGTAGGTATCATTGGCGGTGCTTATGTAACAGACGGTAAGGTGGTTCGTAACGCTCAAGTGAGACTGGTTCGTGAGGGTATCGTAATTCACGAGGGAAAGATTTCATCCTTGAAGAGATTCAAAGACGACGCAAAGGAAGTTGCACAGGGCTTTGAATGTGGTATAGGTATCGAAAACTATAACGATCTCAAAGAGGGTGACGTTATTGAGTGCTTCGAAATGCAGGAAATTGAGCGCTAAACTTCGAATTAGATAAGTTGGCTTGTGTGGCGGCTGTTACATGAAACTTAGATTAGGATTAAGTTTTGGTGACGGCTACTCCTGAAATCTATCTATACAAGATACAGCCATCTCACTAATAGCATATTCTTCAATTTTGATAAATATTACCACTAGCGATTTCTACCAAGAAAGGAATAGGAAATGGGAAAAGGACATAGAGCGGGACGCATGGGGGAAGAGATTCGTCGAATAATCTCTGAACTTATATTGCGAGAACTTAAGGACCCAAGAATTGTTGAAAACTTAGTTAGCATATCGGCTGTTGATGTAAGCAGTGACGGAAGCTATGCTACAGTTTTTGTATCAATTCTCGGTTTTGGAACTTCAGGCTATGCCACTGATGAGCAAAAAGCGGATGTTCTTGCAGGCTTTAATAAGGCAAAGGGCATGATTCGTTCAGAAGTGGGTCATCGCCTTAAGGTACGACATGTGCCTGAATTAACCTTTAAGATAGACAATTCCATGGAATATGGCAGTCACATGAATGAGGTTATCAATTCTTTGGGTATTAAACATGATGAAGAACCTGAAGAAAAGGATATCAATTCTGAAATAGATGATATCCTCAAGGAACTTTAGGGAAACAGGTGAAAAGATATGAACGATAGTTTGAAAAGAATAGGAGAAGTGTTACTGGGGGCGGAAAATGTTTTTCTCTTTCCTCATACAAATGCTGACGGAGATGCATTGGGTTCATGTGAAGCACTGGCAAGAGCCTTAAACCAAAAGGGCGTAGAATGTCGTATTCTTATTGAAGATACTATTGCTGACAACTTAATATTTTTAGATGAAGACGGTCTTGTTACTATGGACTGTAACCTTTTTGGTGATGAACCTGAGGTTTGTGTCCTAATAGATAACGGTGAAGTTGACAGAAATCCGGAGAGAAAAGAAACCTTTCTTGCAGGAAAGACTAAGATTTGTATCGATCACCATCCAACAAGTAAGCCCTTTGCGGATTACAACTATATAGAGCCTGAAGCAGCTGCTACAGGTGAGATTATTTTTGACTTGTTAAAGGCTATGGATTGCCCTTTAGATGAAAAGATTGGCGGTGCATTGTTTGCCGCTATTACCACAGACTGCGGTAATTTCCAATATTCCAATACTACCAAAAGAACTTTTGAAATTATGGTGGAGCTGATGGATACGAAGTTCAATCTTTCTGAAATCAGCAATACCATATATCAGAATAATCCGTTGGAAAGAATTAAGGTAGAAACGGAAATTTTAAACACTTTGGAAATTATTGCTGAGGGTAAAGTGGCTGTTGCATTTGTTACAACTGCTATGCTTGAAAAGTGCGGTGCTAAGATGGAGCATACAGAGGGGCTGATTAACATTATGCGAGGAATTGCAGGTGTAGAGGTAGCGGTTTTCTTAAAGGAAAAGGATGAAAACTGCATTAAGGTCAGTATGCGTGCCAAGTCTTATGCAGATGTTTCTGCTGTTTGTGCCAAATATGGCGGTGGCGGACATATAAGAGCAGCAGGCTGCACCCTTGAGACAAATATGGCAGAAGCTATCAAAACCGTAAAGGAAGAACTGCCAAAGGTTGTATAACAGCTTGGCGGATAGTGGGTAATAGATACCACAAACTGATATGTAGTATGATTAAAGAGGGAATTATTAATGTAAACAAACCATCGGGGATGTCTTCTCATGATGTAATATATGTATTTCGCAAGTTGATAGGTGTAAGGCGAATCGGACATACAGGAACACTGGATCCGGAAGCAAAAGGAGTGCTCCCTGTGGGGATAGGTACAGCTTCTCGTATACCGGAATATTTAGAGCTTGATTACAAAACCTATAAATGTTCAATGTATTTAGGGGTGACCTCTGAAACTTTGGATATTTGGGGTAAGGATGTAGAGGATAGGCGTGAAGAAATTCGCAACGCCTTAAAAAAAGGACAGCTGACTTTTGGAGATAGCAGTATTCCCCTTACCAAAGCCGGCATTTGTGAAGCCTTTGCAGGCTTTTACGGCAAAATTGAGCAAATTCCACCGAAGTTTTCAGCTGTATGGGTAAACGGGCGAAGACTCTATGATTATGCCAGAAACGGTCAAGAGGTGGAGATACCTCGCCGCACCATTTGGATTGAAGAACTGAAAGTGGAAGATATAGATTTAGAGGAGCTTAAAGTAACTTATAGTGTAACTTGTTCCAAAGGCACCTACATTCGTACTATATGCTCTGATGTCGGTGAGAAACTCGGTTGTGGGGCAGCTATGTGCGAGCTTACAAGAACTAAAAGCGGTTTCTTTGATATAGAAAATGCAGTGGATTTTGAGAAACTTGTAGCCTTGAAAGACAGGCGGCTGGCGGTAATCGACCAGCTGGAAAAGACTCAAAAGATGCCTAGAGGTCGTATGAATGATGCCGAAATTCTAAGCGGCGGATTGGATGTGCTGTTAAAGCTTTATGGAGTGGAGAATGCAGTGGATTCAAAGCTACGCATGGAGTATGAGGCTATTGATGAAGAGATAAATTCTATGATAGTCGGTATTGATGAGCCTTTGACGAGCTTCGGGAAAGCGACTATAATCACAGATGAACTGACGGGCTGGTTTTTAAACGGTGGTCATATTCGCATGAACCAAGTAAAAATCAGTCAGAAACCGCCTTTTGAAGAGGAGGAGTTCCCTTTGGAAATGAGGGAAGATTTTAAGAGAGCTTACAGTATTTATGCGCCTAAAGGAAAGAAGTATGAGGGGGCATTTTTAGGGGTGGCTTTCTACAATAAGGATTATAAAAAACTTGTGGCAGATAAGGTTTTCTACCGCAGAAAAGATATATAAGGGGTGTTTAGAAATGAGGGTTTTCAATTCATTAGAAGAAATTAGGGATATAGAACCTACTGTTGTAGCCTTGGGGAATTTTGACGGGGTTCATGCAGGTCACAGAGAGCTTATTCGTAGGGCAATGCAGACAGCAGGAGACGCAGGGATTAAGTCTGCCGTATTCACTTTCTCTAATCATCCAAGAAATGTTATGAGCGGTAGCAATGAAGTGAAAAACATTATCTACCAAGATACTAAGATGGAAATTTTAAAGGATTTAGGCGTGGACTATATGTTCAGCATTCCTTTTAACGATAATATCAGAACTATGGAACCGGAGAGGTTTATTTATGAGCTTTTACTTGATAAATTCAAGATGAGAGAGGCTTATTGCGGTTTCAATTTCAAGTTCGGTTTTAAGGGAGCGGGAAATCCGGAGGTGTTGGCACACAATGCTGTTGCAAAGGGCTTCGGGCTTCATGTGCTTCAGCCGTTCTCTATTGACGGACAGGTTGTTTCAAGTACATTTATTCGTGAACTTATCGAAAAAGGAGATGTTCATAAGTGTGAAAAGTTTATGAACAGATATTATTCCATTGAGGGTGAAGTGGTGGTAGGAAACCGCCTGGGAAAGAGTATCGGTTTTCCTACAAGCAACTTAAATGTTGACGAGGGAATGGTTTCGCCGCCAAATGGTGTGTATGTTACGGATTGCATTTATAATGGTGTAAGATATCCTAGTATTACAAACGTAGGAGTTAAGCCAACCATTGGCAAATACACTAAAAATGTGGAAACTCATATCTTTAACTTTGATAAAGAGCTTTACGGAAAGAACATCAGAGTTGAGTTTTTGGAAAAACTTAGGGATGAAATAAAATTTGATTCAATCGAAGCACTTTGCAAGCAGATTACATCAGATTGTATCACCGCAAAGGCATATCACAAAAGGAACTTTTAGCACCTATATTATTTGATATGCTATCTAACGAATTGAACAATTTGAAATCTTTTTTCAGGCTTGAGCGAAATTAGAAAACTCGAAATAAAAAGGTGGGAATCCACCTAAAATTTTTCGGAACTTTTGCGGATAAAAGAGTGTAAAATCCTTGACACATAATGCATTTGCGTGATAGTATTAGTTGTTGCATTGTGCAATAGTGATGTAACGATATTTTACTTTCCCTCGGTTTTTGGATACTCCAACCAAAACTTAGAGAAAGCGTATTAAGAAAAGGAGAATTTAATAATGTTAACTACAGAAAAGAAAACGGAAATTATCAAGGAATATGGTCTTAAGGCTGGCGACACAGGTTCACCGGAAGTTCAGGTTGCTATTCTGACTTATAGAATCAACGAACTCAACGAACACCTCAAGGCTCATAAGAAAGACCACCACTCCCGTAGAGGTCTGCTGAAGATGGTAGGTCAGAGAAGAAATCTTCTTAATTACCTTAGGGAAAAGGATCTTGAAAGATACAGAAGCCTTATCGCTCGTTTAGGTTTAAGAAAGTAATTCTATTACAAAGTAAATTTTAGCGGGGCATTAAAACCCCGCTTTTATTTATATCAAAGGCAAAAGGTTTGCCATTCAAATTTTCAGGTCATTTGGCCAAGATGTATAAATTAACAGGAGGTAGTTGTTAATTATGCCAAGATTTACAGATTACAGAACATTTAGAACTGCTGTGGGAGGAAGACTCTTAGAGCTTGAAATCGGCAAGGTTTGCGAACAGGCAAACGGTCAGGTTATGGTAAAATACGGTGATACGGTGGTAAACGTTACCGCCTGCGCATCCAAGGAACCAAAACCGGATATTGATTTCTTCCCGCTCAGTGTTGATTTTGAAGAAAGAATGTATGCTGCGGGAAAAATTCCGGGCGGCTTTATCAAGAGAGAGGGAAGACCCAGCGAACACGCTATCTTAACTTCAAGACTCATTGATAGACCAATCAGACCACTTTTCCCAAAGGGCTATTACAATGATGTGGTGGTTGTTGCCACAGTAATGTCCGTGGATCCTGATTGTTCACCGGAAATTTGCGGTATGATCGGTTCATCCGTAGCACTGGCGTGTTCAGATATTCCATGGGACGGTCCAACAGGCTCCGTTAAGGTAGGTCGCGTAGAGGGTCAGTTAGTAATAAACCCGACACTTGCTCAGCGTGAAACTTCCGATATTGAAATGACAGTTTCCGGTACTAAAGAAGCCATCATGATGGTAGAGGCCGGGGCGCAGGAAGTTCCTGAAATGGAAATGCTTGATGCTATTTTATTTGCACACGAAGAGATTAAGAAAATTGTTGCTTTCATCGAAGAAGTTGTTGATGAAGTGGGTAAGCCTAAAATGGAGGTTGAACTCTACAAGCCGGCAGAAGAAATTGATTCAGCAGTTAGAGAATTTGCAGTTCCTAAGATGAAAGCCGCAATCAAGACTCAAGAAAAACAGGCAAGACTGGACGCTATGGATGCGGTAGAAGTAGAAACTAAAGAACACTTCGCTGAAATTTATCCTGAAAGCAGTAAGGATATTGATTCCGTTCTTTACAGCATTACCAGGGAAACAGTCAGAGCAATGATTCTTGATGAGGGAGTTCGTCCTGACAATAGAAAGTCGGATGAAATCAGACCTATATTCTGTGAAACAGGACTTCTTCCTAGAGTTCACGGAACAGGACTCTTTAAGAGGGGACAGACTCAGGTTCTTTCAGCTTGTACTTTAGCACCTGCCAGCGAAGCACAGACTATCGACGGCATTACTGAACAGACTGAAAAGAGATATATTCACCATTACAACTTCCCAGGGTATTCCGTAGGTGAAGCTAAGACAAGTCGCAGCCCGGGAAGAAGAGAAATCGGTCACGGTGCCCTTGCAGAAAGAGCTTTAATTCCGGTTATTCCATCGGTAGAAGAGTTCCCATATGCAATTAGAGTGGTATCAGATGTACTTTCATCAAACGGTTCCACCTCCATGGGTTCTACCTGCGGTTCTTGTCTGGCTTTGATGGACGCAGGTGTACCTCTTAAAAGACCGGTAGCAGGTATTGCTATGGGTCTCATCGAAAGAGTTAAGGAAGACGGTACTTCCGAATTTGCAATTCTTTCCGATATTCAGGGCATGGAAGATTTCTTAGGTGATATGGACTTCAAGGTAACAGGTACCGAACTTGGTGTTACAGCTATTCAGATGGACATCAAGGTACATGGTCTTTCCAGAGATATCCTTGAAAAAGCTCTTCGCCAGGCTAAAGACGGTCGTATGTATATTATGGAAAAAATGCTTGAAGAAATCCCTGCCCCTCGTACAGAGATGAGCAAGTGGGCTCCAAGGGCATTGTCCTTAAGAATTAACCCTGACAAGATTAGAATTGTCATCGGTAAGGGTGGCGAGACTATCAACGGTCTTGTTGACAAGTACAATGTAAAGATTGACCTTTCAGACGATGGACTGGTATCCATTTACGGAACGGATGGTCCTGCTGCGGAAGAATGCAGAAAGGCTATTGAAACTCTTGTAAAGGATGTAGAGGTTGGCGAAACCTATGAGGGTCGTGTAACTCGCATTATGGCTTTCGGAGCTTTCATCGAAATTCTTCCGGGTAAGGAGGGACTTCTCCACATCTCAAAGATGGCTAAAGAAAGAGTTGACAAGGTTGAAGATGTTATGAACATCGGAGATACAGTTACAGTAAAGGTTACAGAGATTGATTCTCAGAACAGAATTAACCTTTCACGTAAGGAGCTTCTCTAATAAGGCGCGTGACATATTGTAAAATTTTAAAAGATATTATGTTTTATGATACCTTTCAATTATGTGAGATTTTGCTGAAGTTTTTTAAGTAAAATAATCGTTCTGTGATATGCCTTTTATAATGTGTTATTAAGACTAAAAACTATTAATTATAAGGAACAGATATACTGTTCCTTATTTTATTTTAAAATGTGGCTTATGGGCTTGGTGAAAAACAGAGGCAAAAAGATAGAAAAATTTGTAATATGCAAAATAATATGTTGTATTATAATTTTTAAACATGATATAATCTAATAAAGAAGAAATTCAGAAGATTTTGATAAGTATCGGACGTTTATTTAGAACGAGAGGAGGATATCATGAACAGAAAATTATGGGCGGCGTTGGTTATTATCGCCTTGTTACTGGTCAGCATTATATCTATTCTTTTCATTGGCGGATTCATGCAGCCTAAAAAGGTTCAGACACCTATATCCGATGCGGAGGCTTCGCAATATTATAGTGACTATTTACTTTCGGCGGCAGATTTGCAGGTTATAGTAAATGCAAGAGAAGACGTGGTACCTAGAGATGATGGCGGAGCCAGTGCGCTAAAACTCATGGATGGGAAGTATTATGCCACATATAAGGACCGTGGGGTTATCCACGTTACTTATAATGCGCCTGACGGAAATGAAGTTATGATTTATTATAAAAACGGTGAATTTTACAGCATGGGAGTTTATGATGAAAAGGATGATTTATTTGTTTACATTTCACAAAAAACTCAGTATCAGTGCAAGAACTTCCGCAAAGGCAGAGAATAGCTTTAACATTTATCAGCTAGATGTATCACGAACATTTAGCTGATATTTTTTTACGAACATTCATATTATATAACATGGCGAACATTCAGCTGAAACCACAGAGGTTAATGTTCGTATTTCAAAGGCAAAAACGCTGAAAAAAATAAAAAACGATTACAAAATAATAAAAATCACGAACATTATTTTAAAAAACATTGACCGCGTTCGAATTAAGTGATAATATACCTATATACCGAGGAGGTAAGTTTACATTATGAAAAAAGTCGGAATTGTAATGGGAAGTGAAAGCGATCTTCCTGTCGTTAAGAAAGCAGCAGATACACTTAAAGAGCTGGGCATTCCACATGAGGTTCATGTTTATTCAGCCCATCGTACCCCAAATGAAGCGCGAGAATTTGTGCTTAAAGCTCGTGACAACGGTTTTGGGGTTATTATAGCCGCAGCCGGTATGGCAGCTCATCTTGCAGGAGCTGTGGCAGCAGCCACTACCTTGCCTGTTATCGGCATTCCTTGTGTTTCGGGAAGCCTTAAAGGCATAGACGCATTGCTTGCTACAGTTCAAATGCCCTCAGGCATTCCTGTTGCTACGGTAGCTTTAGACGGAGCTACTAATGCGGCCTTGCTTGCAGCGGAAATTTTAGCAATATCCAGTACGGAGCTTACCGAAAAGCTGGAAGCTAAACGCTTGGCAGGTACCAAGAAAGTTTTGGAATCAAATGCGAAAATTTCAGCAGAATTGAATTTTGAAGGTTAAAGCTTATAAAAATAATAAATTTTACAGAATATAAGAATTATACAACATAGAAATTATTTAATAATTTAAAGGAGAAAGACAATGAAAGAGATTTACTTGGGAAAAACAAAGAATGTATATGAGCTTGACAACGGCAACTATTTGCTTAAGTTTAAGGATGATTGCACAGGCAAAGACGGAAAATTTGATCCGGGCGAAAACCAAGTAGGACTTACTATTGAGGGTGTAGGCGATGTTAATCTTCGTATGTCCATTTATTTCTTTGAAAAAATAAATGCGGCGGGTATTAAAACTCATTACGTAAGTGCTGATTTAGAAAATACTACAATGGAAGTTCTTCCTGCAAAGGCATTCGGAAAGGGTCTTGAAGTTGTTTGCAGACACAGAGCTGTCGGAAGCTTTTTAAAACGCTATGGACAGTACATCGAAGAGGGCGCGGAGCTTCCTGAATATGTAGAGATGACTTTCAAAAACGACGCTTTAGGAGATCCGCTGGTAACTAAGGACGGTCTCGTTGTTCTAGGTGTTATGACTGAAAGTCAGTATGATGATATTAAGGCACAGACTCAAAAAATCACAAGAATTGTAGCAGATGACATGAAGTCTAAAGGTATGGAGCTTTATGACATCAAGTTTGAATTTGGTTATGCAGAAGATGGCAGTGTAATTCTGATTGATGAAATTGCTTCAGGAAACATGAGAGTTTACAAGGACGGTAAGTATATTGACCCTATGACTCTTTCCAAGCTCTTCTTTGAAGCAAAGTAAACAGATATAAGAAACAAAATATTATAGGCTTGCTAATTTAAAAGTTGGCAAGCCTTATAGCAACTTTAGAAAATAATTAGAAAAAGGGAGATTTATAATGGGTGGATTTTTCGGTATAGCGTCTAAAAAGGACTGTCTTGCAGATGTATTTTTTGGCGTTGATTACCATTCACACTTAGGAACACGCTACGGTGGGCTGGCTGCCTACGAAAAAGAAGTGGGATTGCAGAGGGAACTGCATACTATCTCAAATGCTCCTTTCAGAACAAAGTTTGAGCACGTATTTGAAGATATGAAAGGCACATCCGTTATCGGTTGCATTTCCGATACGGATCCTGAACCCTTACTTATCAGATCGAATCTTGGAACCTATGCTATTTGCATTGTAGGTGTTATTAAAAACTTTGAAGTGTTGGTGGACCAGTACCTTTCCTTTAGCGGCGGGCATTTCGATGCCATGACCGGAGGAAGAGTAAATTCCAATGAATTGGTTGCTGCGCTCATTAACCAAAAGAGCAGCTTCACAGAGGGGATTGAGTTTGCGCAGAAGAATATTGAGGGAACCGCCTCAATTCTCATATTAAAAGAAGATGGTTGCCTCATTGCAGCCAGAGACTTAAAAGGTAGATTGCCGATTCTCATAGGGAAGTCCGAAGACGGATATGCAGTTTCCTTTGAGTCTTTCGCCTATGAAAAGGTCGGTTACGAAAGTGTTAGGGAGCTGGGACCGGGTGAAATTGTAGAAATTTCCCCTACCTCCATGAAGACCCTCTCAAAGCCTCACAAATGCAAAAAGATATGTGCATTTCTTTGGAGCTACTATGGCTATCCTAATTCCGAATATGAGGGCGTAAACGTTGAAATGATGCGTTACCGTAATGGTGCAATCATGGCTGAAAAGGATTTGAAAAGCGGCATAATTGATACTTTGGACTATGTTGGAGGAGTTCCGGATTCAGGCACACCACATGCTATAGGCTATGCAAATAAAAGCGGCATACCTTTTGCCAGAGCTTTCATTAAATATACTCCAACTTGGTCTCGCAGCTTTATGCCAAATTCCCAAAAGGAGAGAAACAATATAGCCAGAATGAAGCAGGTTCCTGTAAAGGAGCTTATAGAGGGGAAAAATCTTCTCTTTGTGGATGATTCCATAGTAAGAGGAACCCAGTTAAAAGAAACAGTAGATTTTCTTTATGCTAACGGTGCCAAGTCAGTACATATGCGTTCTGCCTGTCCTCCAATCATGTATCCTTGCAAATATTTGAATTTCAGCAGTGCACGCAATGAAATGGAGCTTTTAGCAAGACGCATGGTTATGGAACTTGAGGGGGAAGAGGGCTTTGAACATTTAGATGAATATAGCGATTCTGAAACGGAAAGAGGTAAGAATCTCAGAAATTATATTTGCGAAAAATTCAATTTCACTTCCCTTGAATTTCAATCATTGGAGGGTGTCGTTAAGGCAATAGGATTAGAACCTTGTGAGCTTTGTACTTACTGTTGGAACGGAAAGGAATAAGGAGGAACAGATATGAATATACAGTCAAAATCAGACAGCTACGCAGCAGCAGGTGTAGATATCACTGCTGGATACAAGGCGGTGGAGCTGATGAAAGGACATATAGCAAGAACGGCTACTGCCGGAGTTTGTTCGGAACTTGGCGGCTTTGGCGGAGCGTTTGAATTAGATTTAGAGGGAATAACAAAACCCGTGCTTATTTCAGGTACTGACGGTGTAGGTACTAAACTTAGATTGGCTTTCAAACTGGATAAGCATGATACAGTGGGCATTGACTGCGTGGCTATGTGTGTTAATGACGTAATATGCTGCGGAGCTAAACCTTTGTTTTTCTTAGATTATATTGCTTGCGGTAAGAACGTACCTGAAAAGATTGCAGAAATTGTTAAAGGGGTTTGTGATGGCTGCGTTCAAAGCGGAGCTGCTTTAATCGGTGGTGAAACTGCTGAAATGCCGGGGTTTTATCCTGAGGACGAGTATGATCTTGCAGGATACACCACAGGAATAGTTGATAAAAACCAGATGATTGACAATGAATCCATGAGGGAGGGCGATATTATTATTGCTTTAGCATCCTCCGGGGTTCATTCCAATGGCTTTTCTTTAGTCAGAAAGGTATTTGATATTGACAATAAGTCTCGGGAAGAACTTTTAGCTCCAATTAAGGAGTTGGACGGAAAGGGACTTGGAGAAGTTCTACTGACACCAACCAAAATTTACGTAAAGCCTGTTTTAGAGCTTATCAGCAAGGTTAAGGTCAAAGGAATTTCACATATCACCGGAGGTGGTTTTTACGAGAATATTCCAAGAAGCATTCCAAAGGGGCTTAGGGCTAATATTAACCGCAGTGATGTAAAGGTGCTTCCGATTTTCAACTTACTGGCAAAGAGCGGAAATATCAGCGACCATGATATGTTCAATACCTACAATATGGGTGTTGGAATGAGCATAATAGTTTCACCTGAAGATTTAAAACAGGCTCTTGAAATTTTACATTCACAGGGTGAAGAAGCTTATGTAATTGGTAAGATTGAGAAATCTACAGGAGATGAAAAAATAGTACTGGAGTAATAAATCGTCACTTTGTAATATGTTTATAAATGAGGAAAAATCATGGAAAAGGCTAAAATAGCAGTTTTAGTTTCAGGTGGAGGTACCAATCTTCAAGCTATCATAGACGCACAGGCAAAAGGGCTTATTAAAAGCGGTGCTGTGGAATTGGTGATTTCAGATACGGCAGGAGCTTTTGCCTTGGAAAGAGCAGCTAAAGCGGGTATACGCGGCGCGGTTATTCCCAAAAAAGAAGTGGATTTTGAAACAAAACTCATAAAACTTCTTGAATCAGAAAAGATAGATTATATAGTATTGGCAGGCTTTTTAAGCATATTAAGCGAGGCTTTTGTCAAGAAATATGATCATCGCATTATTAACATTCATCCATCTCTTATTCCATCCTTTTGCGGCAAGGGATACTATGGGCTGAAAGTTCACGAAGCTGTAATTGCCAAAGGCGTTAAGGTGACAGGGGCGACGGTTCATTTTGTCAATGAAATTCCTGATGGCGGGGATATTATCATGCAAAAGGCAGTGGCTGTAGAAGAGGGAGACACTCCTAAAAGCTTACAGCAAAGAGTAATGGAAGAAGCAGAGTGGGTTATATTACCACAGGCTGTAGAACTGGTTTGCAGTGAAAGGAAATAACATGGATATTTACAAAGTTAATAAGATAGAGGAACTGCTCAAGGAATGTTCCTATCCTGGACGTGGAATTATCACAGGAATGAGTGAAGACGGAAAGTCTGCGGTAAGCGCTTATTTCATAATGGGACGCTCCGAAAACAGCCGTAACAGAGTATTTGAAGAAGTTAAGGGTTGCGTATTTACAAAGGCTTTCGACGAGTCGAAAGTAAAAGACCCAAGTCTTATCATTTATAGAGCCATAGGTGAAGTGAAGAACAGCCGCGGTAATTATTTAGTGGTGACTAACGGAGATCAGACGGACACTATTATATCAGGTATGGAAAATGAACTTTCATTTTCAGAATCCCTTAAATCCAGATGTTTTGAACCCGATGCTCCAAATCTTACACCTAGAATCAGCACAGCCATCAGGCTCCCTAAAATATCAGAACTTAATGAGGGGGCAGGCAGAGGTCTTACTTATCAGATTAGCATTTTGAAGAGTGCAGATTCAGAGGGTACAAATTGCAATCGTTTTACTTATGATTATGAAGCCCTTAAGGGTATAGGTCACTTTATTCATACATATATGAATGACGGCAATCCTCTCCCGACTTTTACAGGAGAGCCTGAAAGAATACAGATAACCTCTGATATTCAAGACTTTACAAACAGCATATGGAACTCTCTAAATGAAGATAATAAAATTTCACTTTATGTAAGATACATTGATTTGGAGACAGGAAAGTGTCGTAATCGACTCATAAATAAAAATATTAAGTAGGGAGGCTATTATGAAAGAATTAGAATTAAAATATGGATGTAATCCTAATCAGAAAAATGCAAAGTTAAGTTTACAGAACGGGCAAGAGCTTCCTATTGAAATACTTGGAGGACGTCCCGGATTTATCAATCTTTTAGACGCTTTCAATTCATGGCAGCTGGTAAGAGAACTTCGTGAAGCCTTAAATCTTCCTGCGGCAGCCAGCTTTAAGCATGTAAGCCCAAGCGGTGCAGCTGTAGGTGTAAAGCTTTCAGCGGCACAAAAGAAAGCTGCAGCAGTGGATGATATAGAGGGTCTTGATGACTCACTTTTGGCTTGCGCTTATGCAAGGGCAAGAGGTACCGACAGACTTTGTTCATTTGGGGATTTCATTGCTCTTTCGGATGATTGTGATTTAACTACTGCCAAAATTATTGCAAGAGAAGTTTCAGACGGTATCATCGCACCGAATTACAGCGAAGAGGCACTGGAGATTTTACGCAGCAAGCGTGAGGGAAAGTATATCATTATCAAGATGGATACTGAATATAAGCCACCGATGGCGGAAACTAAAGAAGTATTCGGTATATCCTTTACTCAGGACAGAAACGACAGTAAAATTGACGAAAGCCTCCTTGAAAATATAGTAACTGCGGGAAACAATCAATTACCTGCGGAAGCAAAGAGAGATTTAGTGGTTGCTATGATTGCCCTAAAGTATACTCAATCAAATTCCGTGTGCTACGCTTACGACGGTCAAACTATCGGCGTTGGAGCGGGACAGCAGTCACGTATACATTGTAACAGATTGGCAGGGGGGAAAGCTGATAATTGGCTCCTCCGCCACCATGAAAGAGTACTGAATTTACCCTTTAAGGATGATTTGAAGCGTCCGGCTATTGATAACTGTATTGACGCATATATTAACGGAAACGAAGAAGATGTTTGTGCAGAGGGTGTTTGGCAAAAGTATTTCAAGACTCTTCCAAAGCCTTTTACAAAAGAGGAACAGAGGGAATATTTAGACAGTCTTAATGTTGCCGTATCTTTGGGCTCCGACGCATTCTTCCCGTTCTCCGACAATATTGAGCGGGCTAAGAGAAGCAACGTTAAGTATATTGCTCAGCCGGGAGGCTCCATAAGAGACGATGTGGTTATAGAAGCTTGTAACAATTACGGTATTACCATGGCATTTACAGGCTTAAGACTGTTTCATCACTAGGTTTAGGAAGCTTTTGATTACAGGAAAGATATTATACGAGGAGATTTAAGTTATGAAAATAATGGTAGTCGGCGGCGGAGGCAGAGAGCATGCCATCATTAAAAGAATTAAGGAAAACCCCGATGTTGAAGTAATCTATGCAGTCCCCGGAAACGGTGGTATGGCAGGAGAGGCAATAATTACAGGAGTTCCTGCAACCGATATCGAAGAGGTTACCGAATTTGCCATCAAAAATGAAGTTACTTATGCAATAGTAGCTCCTGATGACCCTTTGGTAGCAGGTATGGTTGACAGACTTGAGGAAGAGGGTATCCGTTGCTTCGGTCCTGACAAGGCTGCTGCTATAATCGAGGGCAGCAAAGCTTTTTCAAAGAATCTCATGAAGAAATACGGTATTCCTACTGCCGCATATGAAATATATAAGGATATGGACTCTGCTTTGGAATATCTTAAAACAGCACCCATTCCTACGGTTATTAAGGCAGACGGTTTAGCTTTAGGCAAGGGCGTTGTAATAGCGCAGACAAGGGAAGAAGCCATGGAAGCGGTTCGTTCCATGATGGAAGATAAAAAATTCGGTGCCAGCGGAGAAACTGTTGTTATCGAGGAATTTTTGGAGGGACCTGAAGTATCTGTGCTTTCCTTTACTGACGGTAAGACTTTGGTACCAATGATTTCTTCCATGGACCATAAGCGTATAGGTGATGGGGATACGGGACTGAATACAGGCGGCATGGGAACCGTTGCACCAAATCCGTATTACACCGAAGAAATAGCTAAGGAGTGTATGGAAAAGATATTTATTCCTACTATGGAGGCTATGAATAAAGAGGGGCGCACTTTCAAAGGCTGTTTATATTTCGGTCTTATGCTTACTAAAGATGGACCAAAGGTTATCGAATATAACTGCCGCTTCGGTGATCCGGAGACGCAGGTTGTTTTACCTCTTTTGGAAAGCGATTTGTTGGAAGTAATGCAGGCGGTTACGGAAGAAAGGCTCTCTGAAACAGAAGTTAAATTTAAAAATCAGCACGCTTGCTGTGTTATATGTGCTTCCAAAGGCTATCCGGAAAGCTATGAAAAGGGAAAGAAAATTGAAATTCCAGAAGAAGTTCAAAAGCATGTTTATGCGGCAGGTGTTAAACTGGTAAATGAAGATGGCGGAGAACCTGAAGCCGCGGTACCTGTTACAAACGGTGGAAGAGTGCTTGGGGTGACTGCTGTTGAAAATTCTCTCGAAGAAGCTATTGGTAAAGCATATGAAATGGCAGAAAAGATTAATTTTGATGGGATATATTTCAGAAAAGATATTGGCGCGAAAGCCATGAAAGCTTACGGAAAATAGGAGGGAACATGGTTTATAGAGTATTTGTAGAAAAGAGACCTGAATTTGCAGGAGAAGCAAAAGGATTACTTTCAGACATTACAGCATTTTTAGGAATTACCAATCTTGCAGCTCTTCGTGTAGTCAATAGATATGATGTAGAAAACGTAGATAAAAAGCTTTTTGATTACAGCAAGCAAACTGTTTTCTCAGAGCCACAGGTGGATTTTGTCGGAGACAGTATAGAAGAGCTTTCAAAGGAAGTAAATGTTGAGGTGCCGACTGCTATTTTTGCAGTAGAGTTTTTGCCGGGACAGTTTGACCAGAGAGCAGACTCTGCGGCACAGTGTATCCAAATCATTTCCCGGCAGGAAAGACCGCTGGTTCGTTCAGCAAAGGTATATCTACTTTACGGAAAACTTACAGAAAAGGAAATTTCAGAAATTCGTTCCTACGTTATAAATCCGGTGGAAGCGAGGGAAGCTTCTATGGACATGCCTGCTACACTGGCTATGAATTATGAGGTTCCGACAGAGGTTGAGATTTTGGACGGCTTTACGGAAATGTCCAAGGAACAGCTCTCTGATTTCATAAAGGATAAGGGTCTTGCTATGGATCTTGGGGACATATGTTTTTGTCAAGAATATTTTGCAGGAGAACATAGAAACCCTACTATAACAGAAATTAAAATGATAGACACATATTGGTCAGATCATTGCAGACATACAACTTTCAATACCCAAATTGACGGTATTAAATTTGAAGATGAGCTGTTACAGAAGACTTACCAAGAGTATTTGGATGTTCGCAAGGAGCTTGGCAGAACTAAACCTGTATCAATGATGGATATTGGTACGCTGGCAGCTAAATATCTAAAAAAGAAAGGTTTGCTGGATAAACTGGATGAATCCGAAGAAATCAACGCTTGCACAGTTAGGATGACCGTTGATGTAGACGGCAAAGAAGAGCCGTGGTTTCTTCTATTTAAGAACGAAACTCACAATCATCCAACTGAAATTGAGCCTTTTGGGGGAGCGGCTACTTGCGTAGGCGGCGCCATAAGAGATCCACTTTCAGGAAGAGCTTATGTTTACGGCGCAATGCGTGTAACCGGAGCAGCGGATCCCTTGCGTCCGGCAAGTGAAACCATTAAGGGAAAACTTCCTCAGCGTAAGATTGTAACAACTGCTGCCGCAGGCTATGCTTCCTACGGAAACCAGATTGGGCTGGCAACCAGCATTGTTGATGAAATATACCATAGTGGATATGCCGCAAAGCGTATGGAAATCGGTGCAGTTATTGCCGCAGCTCCTGCTGCAAATGTTCGCAGAGAAAGACCCTCCGAAAAAGATGTGGTAATTCTTTTAGGCGGCAGTACAGGAAGAGATGGCGTAGGCGGCGCAACAGGTTCCTCCAAGGCACATGACGTTCACTCCGTAGAAAGCTGCGGAGCGGAGGTTCAGAAAGGAAATGCTACTGAAGAAAGAAAGCTTCAGAGACTTTTCAGAAACCCTGAAGCAACACGCCTCATCAAGCGTTGCAACGATTTTGGAGCAGGTGGCGTATCCGTGGCAGTCGGCGAACTTGCAGAGGGACTGGACATTGATTTAGATGTGGTACCAAAGAAGTATGAGGGTTTAGACGGAACAGAGCTGGCAATCAGCGAATCTCAAGAGAGAATGGCTGTGGTAGTTGAGGCAAAAGATGCGGAACATTTCTTAAAGCTGGC
Organism: Bacillota bacterium; assembly: GCA_041797745.1. GTDB lineage: Bacteria > Bacillota > Clostridia > Peptostreptococcales > Anaerovoracaceae > UBA3871. Next base: position 10,959 of record JBHBZU010000037.1, on the reverse strand, counting down.
AGCTTCCGAAAATCTTCAGGCAGTGATTGTAGCAAAGGTTAAAGCTGAACCGCGCCTTACTATGAGATGGAGCGGAAAGACCATAGTGGATATCAGCAGAGAATTTTTGGATTCAAATGGTGCGCCAAAGCATATAGAAATTGAACTTGAAGCTTCAGACAGTAAGGCTACAAGCGGCAGTATCTTAAAGAAAGAGGGCTTCACTGAAAGATATAAGGAGCTGGCGGGTAATTTAAATACCTGTTCAAAACGCGGTCTGGTTGAACGCTTTGACTCAACCATCGGAGGCGGCGCAGTGCTTATGCCTTTCGGAGGCAAATATCAGCGCACACCTATTCAGGCTATGGTTAATAAAATTCCTCTTGAACATGGAAAGACTACTACATGTTCTGCCATGGCTTACGGTTATAACCCGTTCATTACTGAAAAGAGCGCTTACCATGGTGCTTATCTCGCAGTAGTTGAATCGGTTTCCAAGTTGGTAGCTTCCGGAGCTTCCTTTGAAGATGTGTATCTTTCTTTCCAGGAATACTTCAAAAAGCCCGGACAAGACGGGAAAAGATGGGGTCAGCCGTTGTCTGCACTCCTTGGTGCCTTTAAGGCACAGATGGATTTAGGTGTGGCGGCTATCGGAGGTAAGGACTCCATGAGCGGTACTTTCGAAAATTTGGATGTTCCGCCTACATTAGTTTCCTTTGCAGTTACAACTGATAAAATTGCAAACATTATTTCACCTGAATTTAAACAGGCGGGAGACTCTGTGCTGCTCTTATCACCTGAATATGATGAGAACGGGCTGCCTGTTAAGGAATCTCTCAAAAATATTTATAATGTTGTTACTGAATTGGTACGTAACGGTCTTGCAAACGCTGCTTATACTTTAGGTATGGGTGGCGCGGCGGAAGCAGTTATGAAGATGTGTTTCGGTAACGGCTTCGGCTTTAGCTTTGATAAGAATTTTGATGTTGAAAAACTCTTCTGCTATAACTACGGTGCTTTCGCAGTAGAAATTAAAGGGGCTTTAGCTTCTGCTGTGAAAGTTTGTGAAAATAGCGGTGTGGAAGCAAAATTACTGGGTCAGATTGTAGAGGAAACTGCCATTACCTGTCCTTGCGGTAATCAAAAGGTTACTTTGGAAGAACTGGAAAAGATTTATGAAGAAAAACTGGAATCAATCTTCCCTTGCAATATCGAAAAGGATATTGCAGTTGAAAAGTTAATTGATGAAACTGAAAAGCTTGCTGATGGCGAAAACAAATGGGGTAAACTGGCTGCACCGGCGGTTCATGCAGTAACTTCTGTGGCAAAGCCCAAAGTTCTCATTCCTGTATTCCCCGGAACTAACTGCGAATATGACAGTGCCAGAGCTGTAGAGGAAGCAGGTGGTGTACCTGAAATTATGGTTATCAGAAACCTTACTTCCGCAGCTATTGCAGAAAGTATTGACAATTTTGCAAAGAGCATGGCACAGTCACAGATGATATTTATTCCGGGAGGCTTTTCCGGCGGTGATGAACCTGATGGCAGCGGTAAGTTTATTACTTCTTTCTTTAGAAATGAAAAGATTAAAGAGGGCGTGACAGACCTCATGGACAATAGAGACGGACTGATATGCGGTATTTGTAACGGTTTTCAGGCACTGATTAAGCTGGGTCTTTTGCCTTATGGAAAGATTATGGATACTGACGAAAGCTTCCCAACTCTTACTTATAACACTATCGGACGACATCAGTCCAAGATTATAAGAACAAGGATTACTTCAAACAGCTCCCCTTGGCTTTCCATGACGGAAGTTGGAGAAATCTACAGTATGCCTATTTCTCACGGAGAGGGCAGATTTATTGCCTCTCCAAAGCTGGCACAAGACTTACTGGCTAAAGGACAGGTCGCAACCCAGTATGTTGACCTTTCAGGCAAAGTAACGGCAGATGTGGCTTTCAACCCGAACAACTCCGTTTTAGCTATCGAGGGTATAACCTCTCCTGACGGAAGAGTCTTTGGTAAGATGGGACATTGTGAACGTAAAGGCTACGGACTTTATAAAAACGTATCAGGTAACTATGATAACCATATGTTTGAGGCCGCAGTGAAGTATTTTAAGTAGTTTTTCATTATTCTCTTAAAACGAATAATAGACTAATAGAGGCAAAGGCGCACCCGAGAGGGTGTGCTTTTGTATTGTTTTTATGTTGATTTTATATTGATTTCATATTGATTTTTGTGCTATAAACCTGTTTTGTATTTTTAGATTTTGCTACGGATAACTAAGGATACAGGCAAGAATTTTTTACGAGATTTTTTTATGTTTTCTTGGGGAAAAGAAACATTTGCAATCATAAAAACAGTGTGTTAAAATAAACCAACTTTATAGAGGTATTTTTTGTATCTGCTTATTATTATGGTAGCAAAGAGCCGCATAGCAGATAGGAAATAACTTCATAACTTGGCATTTTAATTATGTAGTATGTATATTTTAAACCTCGAATTATTATGACCGAACAGGAGGGAAAAATGAGAAACTTTAATAAATCTGTAAAACTTGAAAACGTTGCTTATGACGTAAGGGGACCTGTTCTTGAAGAAGCCAACAGACTTATAGCAGACGGAATGAGCATATTGAAGCTCAATATCGGAAATCCTGCACCTTTTGGCTTCAGAACGCCTGAAAAGGTAATAGCAGAAATGCAAAATAAACTTATCGAATGTGAGGGATATTCCGATTCAAAAGGTATACTTTCAGCAAGAAAGGCAATTCTTAAAGAGGCCCAAAGAAAGAAATTACCAAATGTAACCCTAGATGATATCTATACGGGAAACGGCGTAAGCGAGCTGATAAACTTGTGTATGACAGCGCTTCTTGACAAGGGTGACGAAGTACTGGTACCATCACCGGATTACCCTCTTTGGACTGCTTGCGTAAATTTATCGGGAGGAAAAGCTGTTCACTACTTGTGCGATGAGGAGTCTCTTTGGTATCCTGATTTAGAAGACATAAGAAAGAAAATAAGTCCAAAAACAAAAGCCATTGTCATCATAAATCCCAATAACCCGACAGGTGCGCTTTATCCAAAGGAGATTTTACAGGGCATAGTGGATATTGCAAAGGAAAAGGGACTGATAATTTTTTCCGATGAAATATATGATAAGCTTGTTATGGACGATAAAGAGCATATTTCAGTTGCGTCCCTTGATGATGAGCTTTTCTGCGTTACTTTTGGAGGACTTTCAAAGTCTCATATGATAGCAGGCTACCGCATAGGCTGGATGATGTTAAGCGGAAACAAGGAAAATGCAAGAGGCTATATTGACGGTCTTAATATGCTTTCAAATATGAGGCTTTGCTCCAATGTTCCTGCCCAGTCTATTGTTGAAATTGCCCTTTCCGACACAGAAAGTGTGGACGCATACTTAAAAGCGGGCGGCAGGCTGTATGAGCAGAGAGAATTTGTTTACAAAGCCCTTAACGACATAGAGGGAATAAGCGCGGTAAAACCGGCTGCTGCCTTTTATATCTTCCCTAAAATAGACGTGAAAAAATTTAATATCACAAATGATGAGCGCTTCGCTATGGATTTACTGCGTGAAAAGCAGGTACTTATAGTTCATGGCAGCGGCTTTAACTGGAAAGAGCCTGATCATTTCAGAGTAGTATATTTACCGCAGCTTGAGGTATTAAAAGAGGCTACAGGGAAACTCAAGGACTTTCTTGCAAACTATAAGCAGGAACTTTAAGCGGGCGCAGGGGGGGGAAGCAGCAGGCAGAATACAGCACTGATTATTCTTCAGGGATATAGAATTTCCAAGCACAGAACCAGTTTTCAGGGTGAGGGTCAGGCGGGCAACCAATACAGGTTGTTTTTATACGACTATCAACACCGCTGGCAAAGCGGGAATATTCAACAAGGCCGGCACTCTTACAAGGGTAGTCCGGCAATCCCTTGCGAAGACGGGCAGTCTGTACGCGACATTCGTTCATTTCGAAAATCAGGGCACCATCTTCCCAGTGGCAAGACTGTACATTTAAACGACCGTACATACGGAAATTGAGTGCCCTTTCAAGCCCCTCAAGGCCGGGATGTTCGCCCATACCAAGCAGTTTCTTAATTGACCAAGCTTCAAAGGGCGAGAATCTTCCCCAAGTAGAGTCATTGCAACGTTTGGCGTCGTTCATTCCCTCGGCAAATTCTACAGCCTGAAACCATACGCCGTCTTGAGCAAGCCAGTTTTTAGCAATATCGTCAATGACTTTCAGCTGCTGTTCTTTTGGCATATTGGATAGAAAGTCAGGCACGCCACCCTCTTGAGTGAAGCCGAAATTTTCTGCCATACGTTTCATGGATATGCTACGGGTTTTTGACCATGCGTAGTCCATTGCTTTCAGAGCCTTTTCGAATCCAAGTTGATGTTCCACTTCTCTAAACCAAAGAGTGTGATGTACCATCATTCTATGCAGCATTTCCATTATGTATTCGGACAACTGCTCCTGATTCATATCCTCTGCTTTGAAAAGTTCTTCTTTATTCATAATTTACCTCTTTTTCTCTTGAATTTGTTTTTGATATTTGAATTTAATTTATATGGCAATTAATTTTACCTACTCATCTATTATATTATTTATATCAAGAGATTAAAACAGGCATTTTGTTTTTTATTTTTGTTTTTCAGGGTGTATTTAAAAATTTACGTTTAAAAATTTCCTGAAATTTTCTTGAAAAACATTGTCTTTTATGTTGACAAGAAAGGGTAAATATGCAAGAATGAACAGGTATACGAGAAGAAGCTTGACAATAAAAAGTATCGCAAGAGTTTATACACATGAAAGCGACTTCTCCCATACCCCTAGTTTTATATACGAGCTATGAAAGAGACAGTAGCCCCGCGTAAAATCCTTACAGAGAGGTCAGGCTCCATTAAATTTCGGAGTATGCAGGTGATTTTAAGCTTGCAAAAAAATCGGCGGAAACAAGGTGGATGAGCTGAGACTTGACCGGTGAGGCGGAGAAGTGAAAATCACTCTGGAGCTTGGCCTTAATGAGTGGCAGGCAGTTGTTGGACAGGCTTGCAAATAGGGTGGTACCGCGGTTTACAATCGTCCCTAGTCTACATTTGTAGAATTAGGGATTTTTTATTTTCAGGAAAAGTGCAAATAGCATAAATTAACGAAAGTTGGATGTTTCTTTCCAAAATATCCAATACTTTAGCTTGTATGTCAGCTTGATTAGGCATATTGCAAAGGTCAAGCAGTAAGTTTGCACCAAATCCATATTAATGGCGGATGTTACGGAGAACGACATTCGCATACAGGAGGAAAGAATGTTTAAGAATTTATCCGATTTACCAATCGCAGAAGTCCAGAAATCTCAGATTAAGCGTTGGTATGATGAAGACTTACTTGGAAAGTGCGTAAAAGAAAGAGAGGGTTGTCCGTCTTTCGTATTCTTCGAGGGACCGCCGACTGCAAATGGCCGCCCGGGGATTCATCATGTAATGGCAAGAACCCTGAAAGACTCCATCAATAGATATAAGACCATGAGAGGCTATCAGGTAAAGCGTAAGGCAGGCTGGGATACCCATGGACTTCCTGTAGAAATTGAAGTTGAAAAGCAGCTTGGATTCTCAGGAAAACAGGATATCGAAAATTACGGTATCAAGGAATTTAATGAAAAGTGCAGACAGTCCGTATTTACATATACAGGACTTTGGAAAGATATGTCCGATCGCATGGGATACCTTTGCGACATGGATGACCCTTACATCACTTTAGACAATAACTATATTGAATCGGGTTGGTGGATTATCAATCAGGCTTTCAAAAAGGGATTAATCTATGAGGGCTTTAAGATTGTGCCTTATTGTCCTCGTTGCGGTACTGCTCTTGCTTCTCATGAAGTAGCGCAAGGCTACAAGGACGTAAAGGTTATTACCATAACTGCAAAGTTTAAGAAAAAGGGTACCGACAACGAATATTTCCTGGCATGGACAACTACCGCATGGACACTGGCTGCTAACGTAGCGCTTACTGTTGGTGGAGACGTAGATTATGTTAAGGTTAAGATGACATCAGGCAGTGAAGCAGGCAATATCTTCTATTTGGGCAAGGCTTTAGCTGATAAGGTTCTTGGCGAGGGCAATTATGAAATTTTAGAAGAAATGAAAGGTAAAGCTCTGGAGTTTATGGAGTATGAACAGCTTATGCCTTGGTGCGAAGCCACTCCAAAACAGAACCAGAAAGCTTTCATTGTTACCTGCAATGATTATGTATCTACAGAAGACGGTACAGGTATCGTTCATACTGCACCTGCTTTTGGTGAGGATGACTATCAGACAGGACGTAAGTACAATTTGGTACATGTAAATCCTGTGGATGAAGAGGGCAAGTATACTACTACTCCATGGGAGGGGCATTTTATCATGGAGGATGGTTTAGATGTAGAAATTATCAAGTGGCTTGCGGAAAATCAGAAAATCTTTGCTAAAGAAAAGATTAGCCATAACTATCCTCACTGTTGGAGATGTGGTACACCGCTGATTTATTATGCAAAGCCGTCTTGGTACATTGAGATGACTAAACTTAGAGATCAGCTGGTTGCAAACAACAATACGGTGAACTGGTATCCGGATTTTGTAGGTGAAAAGCGCTTTGGAAACTGGCTTGAAGAGGTTAAGGACTGGGCTATTTCCCGTAACAGATACTGGGGTACCCCTATTCCTATTTGGCGCTGCGACTGCGGACACCTTGAGTGTGTGGAATCTCGTGCAGATTTAGTGGCTAAGGCTGTTGAAAAGATTGATGAATCCATAGAGCTTCATCGTCCATATGTTGATGACATTCATATCAAGTGTTCCGATTGCGGCAAAGAAATGAACAGGATTCCTGAAGTTATGGACTGTTGGTTCGACTCAGGTTCCATGCCATTTGCACAGTGGCACTATCCTTTTGAAAATAAAGAACGTTTTGAAAAGGAGCTGTTCCCTGCTGATTTCATCTGTGAGGGTATCGACCAAACTAGAGGCTGGTTCTATTCACTGATGGCAATTTCTACCATCATTACAGGCAAGGCTCCATACAAAAATGTATTGGTAAATGACCTTATTCTCGACCGTGAGGGAAAGAAGATGAGTAAGCACGTAGGAAATACGGTAGATCCGTTCGGACTCTTTGATAAGTACGGAGCTGACGCGACTCGTTGGTATCTGCTTTCCGTTTCTCCTGCATGGACGCCTACAAAGTTTGATGAAGAGGGTCTTGTGGATGTAGTTTCTAAGTTCTTCGGAACCTTAAAGAACGTATATAACTTCTTCGTTCTTTATTCAAATCAGGATGGAGTGGAACCTCAAAAGCTGTCAGTTCCTTATGATGAAAGACCTGAACTTGATAGATGGATTATTTCCAAGTACAACCAGTTAATCAAGGATGTGACCTATGAAATGGATCACTATTTCCATATGAAAGTTGTAAAGATGATTACAGAATTCGTGAATGAAGACTTGTCAAACTGGTACATCCGTCGTGCTCGTCGTAGATTCTATTCCGAAGGCATGAGTGAAGACAAGAAATCGGTTTATCTTACCACATACGAAGTATTAGTAGGTCTGACAAAGCTCATCGCACCGATTGCACCATTCATCTCCGATGAAATGTACGTAAATCTTACAGGTGAAGAAACAGTTCATGTTGCACACTTCCCTGAAGCTGTAGAAAAGCTAATAGACAAGGCTGTGGAAGAGAGAATGGACTTGGTTCGTGACTTGGTAGCTCTTGGACGTGGAACCAGAGAAGCTGAAAAGCTTAAAGTTCGTCAGCCTCTTTCCGAAATACTGGTAGACGGCAAGTATGAAGCTCTTATTTCAGACCTTACACCTCTTATTACAGAAGAGCTTAATGTTAAGAATGTTAAGTTTGAAAAAGACCTGTCAGGTTATATGAACTTCTCCCTAAAACCAAACTTTAGAGCTGCGGGCCCTGTATTTGAAAAGAAAGTTGGTGCCTTTGGTCAGTATTTGGCAAAGGCTGACGCAGCGGAAGTTGTGGCATTGCTTGAAGCGGGTGAAACTTTAAAAATTGAGCTGGATGGAGAGACTTATGAAGTAGGCAAGGACTTGGTAGATGTTAGAATCAATGCCAAAGAGGGTTTTGCAGTAGCAATGGAAAACAATATCTTTACCATACTTGATACCAATCTTACACCTGAACTGGTGAATGAGGGTTATGCCCGTGAAGTCATTTCCAAGGTACAGCAGCTTCGTAAGCAGAAGAATTTTGAAATGATGGACAACATCAAGATTTACATTTCCGCAGAGGAGGAAGTTGCAGCAGCAGTTAAGGCACACGAAGCTTATATTTCCACTGAAACTCTCGCTAAAGAAATTGTAAAAAAGGATGGTCTCACCGAATACGACATCAACGGTCATAAAACCGGAATAGATGTAGAAAAGCTGTAACCATAAATGATAAATTTACGTGATTTAGATATAACTGAATTAGGGAAATTTTTTAAGAGCATAAGGGAGCCTGCATTCAGAGCAAAGCAGGTATTTGAGTGGCTTTCCAAGGGGGTAGACTCTTTTGCGGAAATGTCCAATCTCCCCAAGTCTCTTAGAGAAAAGCTGGAGAGGGCAGAAGAGGACGGACAGCTGTCCATAGGTCATATTCATATTCTTAAACGGCAAAATTCCGCTACTGACGGCACTGTGAAGTTCCTTTTCGGTTTGGAAAAGACCCCTTGGGACAAAGAACAGATTGCAGTAGAGTCCGTATTTATGAAGTATAAATACGGAAATTCCATCTGCGTATCTTCTCAAGCAGGCTGCCGTATGGGTTGTGCCTTTTGCGCCTCAACAATAGGAGGGCTTACCCGTAATCTGTCTGCGGGAGAAATTCTCATGCAGGTGATAGGTGTACAGCGTGCTACAGGTGAGAAAATTAACCATATTGTGATAATGGGAACAGGCGAACCCTTTGATAATTACGGAAATATAGTAAAATTTATTAATTTGGTACATGACCAAAGGGGTCTTGGTCTTTCAATGAGAAACATCACTGTTTCCACCTGCGGACTGGTACCTAAAATTATGGATTTTGCAAAGGACTTACCGCAGGTAAATTTGGCGGTTTCGCTTCATGCACCTAACAATGAAATAAGGTCCTCCATAATGCCCATAAATCATAGATATCCAATAGAAGAGCTTATGGTTAAGTGTCGTAAATATACCGAAGTAACAGGCAGGCGTATAACTTTTGAATACGCACTGATAGCGGGGAAAAACGACGGTCTGGAACAGGCTGATGAATTGGCAGGGCTGCTTTCGGGAATGCTTTGCCACGTGAATCTTATTCCCTTAAATGAAGTAAGTGAAACAGGATTGTCGGGTTCACCTAAAGCTCAGGTAAATAAATTTTTGGCGCGACTTGAATCTCGCAAAATTACAGCGACTGTCAGGAGAGAACTTGGTTCAGATATTGACGCGGCTTGCGGTCAATTAAGATTGTCACATAATTAAATTTATCCAATAAAATACAAGCTATAAACAATCTAAAAGTGAGGTTTTTAAGAAACCTCACTTTTTTAGTCCGATTTTTTATGTTAATTGATTTGGCAAAGTGTAGTTGAGCTGTGGAAAAGCTTGGAAAGGTCTTAGATATAAAGCGGATTTAAAGCAAAGATACTGTTAAATAAATATGGATAAAAAGCATATAGACATATTATTAATTAAGTAGCGCAGAAAAAGCCGATACAGTGCAAGGATGTTGCTAAAAAAGTTTTAAGACAGGTATATTTTGGGTATCATACCAATGTAATAAAAAATTAGGAGAAAAAAATTTACAAAATGCAAATAACCTGTGAATTTTTTTGAGAAAAAACTTTCATTTGCTAAAGCGTGTTATGACATGATAAAATAAGGGATACATTTGGAAACCGAGGAGAAAGAAATGTCTGATAAGAAAGAAAAAAATTTAGATATTATCGAAAAAAGTGATGAAACATACAAGGACAAAAAGGGAGGATTTCAGGGTTGGATGAAAGAGCATAAGCTCATGGCGATTATTATTATAGCCTTTGCAGCTCTTTTAATTTACAGAATAGGTGCTTTTGTAATAAATACAACAGGAACTGAAACAGAAAATGAAAAACTGACGGCGGTAACTCTTGCAGTTGCAGAAAATGTGAATATTTCCAAGGCAACGCTTATGTCGGGAAGAATTTCGGCGGTGGAGGAAGCCGCTATTTATCCTTTGGCGCAAGGTCAAATTACGGCAGTTCACGTTAAAGTAGGGGATTATGTCAAGAAAGGTGCAACTATTTTTAACATAGACAGCGGCATGGTAAGCGGAAGTCTGACACAGGCTAAAACTGCCTATGATGTTGCAAGCACCAGCTACAATAACATGGCAATTCTCTACAAGGAGGGAGCTATATCCAAGTCCGACTTTGACGCAGCCAAAGTACAGTACCAAAATGCCAAATCGGCTTATCAGCTGGCGGCGGAACAGATGTCCAACTACAATGTGACTGCTCCTATCAGCGGTTATATTACCAGTTTGAATGTATCGGTAGGAAACATGGCAAACAGCGCACAGATGGCAGCGTCCATTTCAAATACTTCAGAACTTCAGATTGAAACCACGGCTTCTGAATATGTGGCAGGACTCTTACACGTAGGAGATGAGGTGGAGGTTACAGTAACCAATTTGGAGGGAAAGGTATTTAAAGGCGAAGTTGATACTCTTTCTCCGGCACCTGCTTTGGGAACTTACACATACCCTGTGTCCATTTCACTGGATAATTCCAAAGGTGAGCTTATGAGCGGAATGTTTGCGGAGGTCAGCGTTAAGGCTGAACAGTCAAGAAATGCCCTTTGCGTACCAACCAAGGCGGTAATAATGAAGAACGGCAAATCCGTTGTAGCTGTTGTGGATGATAAGAATATTGCGCGCTTTAGAGAAGTAAAAACAGGCAT
>JBHBZU010000036.1:0-11091 GCA_041797745.1 Bacillota bacterium | reverse complement strand
TTATTCAGGTAGGCGCTGATAAGGTTAAGTTCGAAATTATGCGCTGGGCTATTTCTAAGGTAGAACCGGGTAGCAGAAGCAGAAAAGCAGCTGCAATAGATGCCGAAGAAGACGACGCTCCAAAGAAGACACTTCCGAAAAGACTTAAGAAATCAGAAAGTGCTGAAGAAGTTCAGCCGGAAACAATTTCGGAATCTGAAGACGACACATTATAAAACAAATCAAGGACAGCAAAAGCTGTCCTTTTTCTTATCTTATTTTAATGAAAAAGACTAAAGACACAAGAATTTACTTACTTTGCATATATATAGTATAAACATCATTAAAAAAATTAACTTAAAACTCGAAAAAATGTTGAAATTTGCTTGTTTTATTAGTGTAAAAGAAGTATAATATTGTGTATGCATTTTAGCATGGACGGGTGTGTTTAAAATGATTCTTTAATAAATTAATAAGATTAAGAAATATTATTAAAGTTTTTAAGAAACACTCCATATAGCAAATATAAAGAAAGAAGGCGGATTACTAAAATGAATCAGAATCTCAAAAAGGGGTTGGCACTGGTACTTGCATTACTAATTATCTTCGGTTGGTATGTTACCATCTTCGGTATCGGTAAAGTAACTTCCATCAAGGACAAGCTCAACCTCGGTCTTGATATCAAAGGTGGTGTATATGTCCTCTTTGAAGCGGATACATCAGCTAAAGGCGATGATTTAAAGACTATTATGGAACAGACCAGAGCGGTTATGGAAAATCGAGTTAACCAAATGGGTCTTGCGGAGCCTGTTGTAACTATCGAGGGCGACAGACGTATAAGAGTGGAGCTTCCGGGAGCGGAAAATGCTGAGGAAGCAATTAACACCATCGGTAGAGTTGCACAACTCCAGTTTACATTGGCAGACGGAACTTTGGTACTTGACGGTTCCAACATTAAGGACGCCAGCGCAAAGACTGACCAGGAACACGGTGGATATGCGGTAGCTCTTGCTTTTGACTCCGAGGGTTCCTCTCTTTTCGAAGAGGGTTCTCGTCAGGCAATCGCAGGCAGAACTCCGGCGGGTGAGGGCGTAAGCGCAAACTCAATCGTAATTATTCTTGATAATGAGATTATTTCCGCACCGGTTGTAAGAGATGTCATTTCCGGCGGAAACTGTGTAATCACAAAATCCACAGTGGGCGGTTATTCTCAAGAAGAGGCAACGCAGCTGGCTGCTTTAATCAGAGGCGGAGCATTGCCTGTTGAGCTCAAGGAAATCAATTCAGGCTCCCAGACAGCTACTATCGGAGAAAAGGCATTCGATCAGTCTGTAATGGCAGGTGCCATCGGTATAGGTCTTATCTTTGTTATAATGATTGCAGCTTATAGCGTAATGGGTATTGCGGCATGTGTGGCATTGCTTCTTTATGTTATTTTGGTTATCTGGAGTATGGTTGGTATGGGTGCGGTTTTAACCTTACCGGGCATAGGAGGTATTATCCTGTCCATCGGTATGGCAGTTGACGCAAACGTAGTCATCTTCTCCAGAATCAGAGAAGAAATTATGACAGGAAAGACTGTAAGGGTAGCGGTTCAATCCGGATTTAAGCGTGCACTTTCCACTGTAATGGACTCTCAAATTACTACAATTATTGCAGCACTGGTGCTTTACCTTGTAGGAACATCCTCTGTAAAGGGCTTTGCACTTACTCTGATGATTGGTATTATTGCGTCAATCTTCACAGCTGTAGTGGTTACCAATCTTTACCTTAGCCTCATTGCCGAAACTAAAACTTTCGGAAATCCGAAATTCTATGGCATAAAGGCTGACGGTACTGCCAAACTTTCATTGAAAAAGCAGTTCCGCTTTATAGAAAACAGAAAGTATATGTATATGGTGGCTTGTGCCGTTCTTGTTATCGGACTCGGTTTCGGTGTCATCAGAGGCATGAACTACGGTATTGACTTTACCGGCGGTACAAAAATGCAGATTGATCTTGGTCAATATGTTTCTTCCCAGGAATTAAGCAAAGTACTTAAGGACAATGGAGTAGAAAATCCTGAAATTATTTATGCAGGAGATGAAAAGCATGAAGTAATTATCAGAACAGTACAGTTTATGGATAATGTTGAAAGAGGTGAGGTAGTAAATGCTCTTCAAAATAAGTATCATTTTGAAGATAAAAACATCCTTGCTTCCGAACAGTTCTCACCGTCTGTGGGAAGTGAACTTCAAAAGAACGCCGTTATTGCTGTTTTGATAGCGTCACTTGGTATGCTGATTTATATAATAATCAGATTCACGTGGAAATTTGCAGTTGCTGCAATTTCAGGTGTATTCCACGATGTACTGATGGTAATAGCCTTTTATTCAATCTTCCACGTAACGATTAACAATCCGTTTATTGCAGGTATTCTTACAGTAGTGGGATATTCCATAAACGATACCATCGTAATATTTGACCGTATTAGAGAAAATACAGGTCTCCTTAAAAAGAGCGATGTGGTGGGTTTGATAGATACCAGTATTAATCAGACCATAGGAAGATCCGTTATGACTTCTGTTACTACTTTAATCGTAATGATTCCTATGATTGTTCTTGCAGGAGAAGCTATCAGAGAGTTTGTAATTCCTCTTATGGTAGGTGTAATCGTAGGATGTATATCTTCAATATCCATTTGCAGTCCTGTTTTCTTCGACATTACCAGATTCACTTCAGGTAGTAAGTATCAGGGAGCTGCAAAATCTGAAAAGAAAAATAAAAAAGTAAAAAAAGCTGATTCAAATTAATAATTATAATAAATAAGCTTATACAATATTCGTTATTTCAAACATTTAAGGAGAAAACCTATGGAAACAAGAGAACAGTTCCTGGCTACTATGGCAGAACATAATCCAAAATATAATATGGAACTGATAGGCAAAGCCTTTGATGTAGCAGTGCGTCAGCATGACGGACAGCTCAGAAAGTCAGGTGAGCCTTATATCATCCATCCAATAGCAGTAGCAAAAATCCTTGCCGACTTAGGTATGGATGAGGAAACTATTGCAGCGGGTCTTCTTCACGATGTAGTGGAAGATACGAATTATTCACAAGAAATGCTAATAGACGACTTCGGCGAGGAAATTTCAATCCTCGTCGACGGCGTCACTAAATTAGCCTCCATGGTTATTGAAAGTAAGGAACAAAAGCAGGCGGAAAACCTGCGCAAGATGTTCCTTGCAATGAGCAAAGACATAAGAGTATTGATTATCAAGTTGGCTGACCGACTGCACAATCTTCGTACCATCAACTATATGACTGAGGCTAAGATTCAGGAAAAATGTTCAGAAACCTTGGATATCTATGCACCGCTCGCCGAACGTTTGGGTATCTACACCCTTAAGTTTGAACTGGAGGATATAGCCTTAAAGCATATTGACCCCGTAGCCTATCAGAGTCTGCGTACGCAAATTGCGAAGAAAAAAGGTGAAAGGGAAGCCATCATCAACAAAGTAATTGATGATGTTAAACTCGCTTTAGATGAACTGGATATTCACTATGATATTATGGGAAGATCCAAACACTTCTACAGCATTTACAGAAAAATGAAATACCAAAACAAGCAGTTAGATGAGATTTTCGATTTAATGGCAGTGAGAGTCATTGTAGATACCGTCAGCGACTGCTATGCAGTTTTGGGAGTAGTCCACACCATGTGGAAACCAATACCGGGAAAATTCAAGGATTATGTCGCTATGCCTAAACCTAACAGGTATCAGTCATTGCATACTACGGTTTTAGGTGATAACGGCGAACCTTTTGAAATACAGATTAGAACTTACGAAATGCACCGCATAGCCGAATACGGTATGTGTGCACATTGGAAATACAAAGAGGGAATTTCATCCGATCAGGAAGAAACACAAAAGCTGGCGTGGCTTAGACAAACTTTGGAATGGCAGAAAGACATGAATGACCCTAAAGAATTTGTCAATACCATCAAGGTAGACCTCTTCGCCTCTCAGGTATTTGTATTCACACCTCAAGGTGATGTAATAGAATTACCGGCAGGCTCCACACCTTTGGATTTCGCATTTAAGATTCATACAAACGTGGGATATAAATGCGTAGGCGCCAAGGTGAACGGGAAGATAGTTCCGATTGATTACCAACTTAAAAATGGTAATATCGTTGAAATTATCACATCATCAAACTCCAGCGGGCCATCTACGGATTGGCTTAAGATAGCTAAATCCAGTTCCGCCAGAAACAAGATTCGTTCATGGCTCAAAAAAGTTAACCAAAACGATACCATCGACAAGGGTAGAGAAACTTTAGAACGTTACGCACGTAAAAAGGGCTATGATGTAAAAGAAGTTTTAAAGGCTTCATTCATGCAAAAGGTAGTTAAATTAAACAACCTTAACAATGCAGAGGAGCTTTACATACAGCTGGCAGCCGGCGGTGCTTTCCTTTCCAAAGTGGGTAATTCTTTCTTTGAACTGTATCACGCTGAAAAGCATGAGGAAGTTAAGAAAAACGAGACTCTTATGGAAGCGGTGGAAGCCCAGGAAGCCAAAGAGAAAAAACTGCAAAAACGCAGAAAGAACAAAGATAACTCCGGCATTCTCATTAAAGATAATGAGGACTTGGATAACCTTATGATTAGAGTTTCCAAGTGCTGTAATCCTGTACCGGGAGACAAAATTATCGGATTTATTACTAAAGGCAGGGGCATTTCAGTGCATAGAGAAGATTGCGTTAATGTAAAGACCATGCCTGAAAATGAACGTGCCAGATTTATAGAAGTTGAATGGGATAGAGAAAAAATGGGTGGTAAGTCTTACGACGTAGACATTACCATTATTGCAGCGGATCGTAAAGGGCTGTTTTCAGACCTTTCAAAAGTCTGTGAGGATGCAGATACCCATATAACAGGGCTAAATGCCAAAAGTAATAACGAAGATGTGGTCAGCGTAACCATTACCATTCAGCTTTCAGATACCGCTCAATTAGAAAAACTGCAAAGGACCATGAAGTCCATTCCGGGAGTATCGGAAGTTTATAGAGCCAAGTTATAGGAGGCATAGTATGAGAGCAGTAGTACAAAGAGTTACAGACGCCAAAGTATCCGTAGAGGGAAAAGTTACAGGTAAAATCGGTAAGGGTTCCGTGGTACTCATCGGCGTAGAAAACGGTGATGATGACAAGGCTGTTGCCTATATTGCAAAAAAGATTGCCAATCTTCGTATATTTGATGACGAAGAGGGAGTGATGAACTTAAGCCTTAAAGACATAGGCGGTGAAGTGCTGGCTATATCCCAGTTCACTCTTTTAGGTGATGCCACAGGGGGCAATCGCCCATCCTGGTTTGCAGCGGCAAAACCTGAAATTGCAAACGAACTTTACAAGCAGGTAATAGCAGAACTTAAAAATGCTTACGGACTTCATGTGGAAGAGGGCGTTTTCCAAGCTGAAATGCTTGTTGAAATCAATAACGACGGTCCGGTAACTATTTTACTGGATAGTAAAAAATTATTCTAAAAGGTAGATTAAATATGCAGATTAAAGGATTTCCCGTAGGGGCACTGGGAGCAAACAATTATATAGTTTGGGATGAAATTAACCATAAAGGGTTTATGGTGGATCCGGGCGGATATTCGGATAAAGTGTTCAAACTTATAAATAATGAGTGTTTTACCCTTGAATACATCATCCTTACACACGGTCACGGCGATCATATAGGCGGCGTTTCCGCTTATCAGAAGCTTTTTCCGGAAGCAAGGGTGGTTGCCTGCGAAAAAGAAAAAGACATGCTCATAAATGCCGATATTAACTCATCCCTTGAATGTACAGGGAGAGAGATTTCCATGGGTGCGGATATTTGGGTAAAGGATGGAGACAGCATTGAAGTAGGGGATATGCATTTAGACTTTATTCACACTCCGGGACACACTCCGGGTGGCATGTGTATTCATGTTGGAAATTATCTTTTCAGCGGTGATACCCTGTTTTGTAACTCCATCGGGAGAACAGACTTTCCGGGCGGGAGCTTTGAGAAAATTATAGCTTCCATTAAAAACAAGCTGCTGATTTTACCTGAAGACACAATAGTACTTCCGGGGCATATGAACGAAAGTACCATAGGTGATGAAAAGAGGTTCAATCCTTTCTTATGATTCAAATAAATCTCCATCACTTTGAAAACAAATATGAATTTAGCGAGCTTACCAAAATTTTCCTAAAACCTGAGGATTTTGTGGTAATAGGGGATTTTGACGACGAGGAAACAAAGGCTAAAATATCAGCTAAACTTGAGGGAAAAACAGTTGAAAGAGTTTTAGATATAAACTCATCCGATTATAAAGATAAAAACCTTATAAAATACGAGCTGTATCAAGCTTTGGCGGAAATTACAGGTCAAAGAGCTGATTGGGGGATTATGACGGGAGTAAGACCTGTAAAGCTCACAGGCGAACTTATTAAAAAACACGGTTTAGCCGAAGCTGACAGGCTCTTAAAGGAACTTTACCTTTTGAGTGATGAAAAACGTCATCTTGTGTTGGATACCTACGATTTTCAGCAAACCTATTTAGGTGAACCCAAGGAAAATTCCGCAGGTATATATATAGGCATTCCATTTTGCCCTACCAGATGTCTTTATTGTTCTTTCACCTCAAATCAAGTGCCTCCCAATGAAATAAACAGATACCTTACAGTACTTTATCGCGAGATTGAGGCTTGTGGCAGTCTAATGAAAGAAAGAGGCTATCATGCAGAAAGCATATACATGGGCGGCGGAACACCAACCACTTTAAGTGCTGATCAAATGGATGTACTTTTAAACCGTATTGAGAAAAGCTTCGGAAGAGATACTGTAAGGGAATTTACCGTAGAAGCGGGCAGACCTGATACTATTGATTATCATAAATTGGGAACACTTCTTATGCACGATATTGACCGTATCAGCATAAATCCCCAATCTATGAAAGCCGGTACTTTGGAGATTATTGGCAGGGCTCATACCCCAAAAGACACCAGAGCAGCCATGAAGCTGGCAAAGAAAATGGGTATGAACTTTGTAAATATGGACATTATTGCAGGACTTCCAAAGGAAACTCCCGCTGACTTCAAAGACACCTTAGAGGAACTGATTGATTATGGAGCAGCCAATATTACAGTTCACACTTTGGCAGTAAAGAGAGCTTCACTCCTTATTGAACAAGACCCTGATTTTCATTATAAACAAGCCGATACAGTAAGAACTATGCTTGAAATTGCAAAGGAAAAACTAACTTCGGCAGGTTATAGGCCTTACTATCTTTACAGACAAAAACATATGGCGGGAAGCCTTGAAAATATAGGATGGTGCAAAGATAATGCGTTTTCCGTATATAATATTCGCATTATGGAAGAGGCTCAAACCATCGCGGCACTGGGAGCCGGCGGCATATCCAAACAGTTTTATCCGGCAGAAAACAGACATGAAAGGGTGCCAAACGTATCAAATTACGACATATATATCGACAGAATCGATGAAATGATAAAACGTAAACAATTAAACTTATTTAATTAACAGGAGACAAACACATGAGCGAGATTTTTAAAAGAACACATTATTGTGGCATATTAAGATCATCCGACATCGGTAAGGATGTTGTTTTAAACGGATGGGTTGCTAAAAGCAGAAGACTTGGAAGTCTTATTTTCTGTGATTTAAGAGATAAAACAGGAATTACACAGATTGTATTTGATGATTCCATTCCGGCTGAGGTTTTCGAAAAAGCCGGTTCCTTAAGATCCGAGTATGTAATCGGTATCAAAGGTAAAGTAAGAGAAAGATCCTCTAAAAATCCTGAACTTGAAACAGGCGATATTGAAGTACTGGCAACAGAAATGATTCTTTATTCCGAAGCCGATACACCGCCTATTTATGTTAAGGATGAGGATAACGTAGATGAAATGCTTAGACTTAAGTATAGATATCTGGATCTTAGAAAGCCTAAAATGCAAAAAAATCTTTCTTTCAGACATAGAATTGTAAAGGTTGTAAGAGACTACTATGACAGTCAAAACTTTACGGAAGTTGAAACACCGATTCTTATAAATCCAACTCCTGAGGGAGCTAGAGATTATTTGGTTCCCTCCAGAGTTCATCACGGCGAGTTTTATGCGCTTCCTCAGTCACCGCAGCTTTTCAAGCAGTTGCTTATGGTAGGCGGTACAGACAGATATATGCAGATTGCCAAGTGCTTCAGAGACGAAGACCTTAGAGCTGACCGTCAACCTGAATTTACACAGATTGACCTTGAGATGAGTTTTGTTGACCAAGACGATGTAATCGAAATTCAGGAGGGCTTTCTTAAGAAATTATTTAAGGATGTAATGAATATTGACATCCAGACTCCACTGCCAAGACTTACTTGGGATGAGGCTATGGACAGATACGGTTCAGACAAGCCTGACACCAGATTCGGCTTTGAGCTTAAGAAATTAAATGATATAGTTTCAGGTTGTGATTTTAAGGTATTTATCGACGCTTTAGCATTAGGCGGAGATGTAAGAGGTATCTGCATAGATGGTGGCAGCCAGCATTTCAGTCGTAAAGATTTGGATAAGTTTACGGACGCTATTAAGCACTTCGGTGCCAAAGGCATGGTTTGGATTAGACACAATGGCGATGAAATAACCTCTTCAGTTAACAAGTTCTTTACACAGGAACAGTTAAAGGATATTTTAACCGTATTCGGCGCTAAAGAGGGGGACTTGGTTCTTATAGTTTCCGACAAAAAGAAAGTTGTATTTGACGCTCTCGGATTCCTTAGAAGAGATATTGCTAAAAAACTGGGTCTGTTAGACCCAAACACCTACAATCTCCTGTGGGTTACCGATTTTCCAATGTTTGAACAGGATGAGGAGACAGGCAAGTGGTCTGCAACCCACCACCCGTTCACACATCCGAATCCAAAAGACTTGGATAAGTTGGAATCCGATCCCGGCGCAGTTAAGGCTATTGCCTACGACATCGTATTAAACGGTGTAGAGCTTGGCGGCGGTTCAGTAAGAATCAGTGACAGGCACCTGCAAGCAAAGATGTTTGAAGTTTTAGGCATTTCTAGAGAGGATGCTGAAAGAAAGTTTGGATGGCTCCTGGAGGCTTACAGATATGGGGCACCGCCTCATGCAGGTCTTGCTTACGGTCTTGACAGACTTGTAATGCTTCTTGCAGGAGAAGAATCAATTCGCGAAGTAATGGCATTCCCTAAGAATCAGGCTGCACAATGTATGGTTTGTCAGGCACCGTCACAGCAGGACAACGAAGCCTTGGTTGAACTGGGAATTGAAATTAAGGAAAATAATTAGTAAAAAATGAAAATCGGCATAATGGGAGGTTCCTTTGATCCGGTTCATTACGGACACCTCTATCTTGCAAAAGATGCACTTAACGCAGTGGCTTTGAATCGGGTTTTTTTCGTTCCTGTAAGGCTCCAGCCTTTCAAACAGGACAAAGAAGCCGCACCGGGTAAAGCCAGATGTGATATGTTAAAACTGGGCTTTGAGGATATAGGATACAGTCATAAATTTGAGATTTCCGACTATGAACTTAAAAAAGGGGGAGTTTCATACACTGTAGATACCCTTAAATATTTTAAGTCCTTATATCCCCACGCCCAAATATATTTCATATTAGGGGAAGATTCAGTAATGCAGCTTCAAACATGGACCTCTTCAGAAGAACTTTTAAGGAATTATTCTTTTATAGTGGGTTCAAGACCGGGGGGGAGCAAGGAAGGACTTTTAAATCACCTTGATTCACTTACAAAAAACTACGGTACTGAGTTTATCCTGCTTGATAATAAGCAGTTTGATATTTCTTCCACCCATGTTCGTAATAACGTATATAGTGAAGATTTACCAAATGACCTGATACCTGAAACAATAGAAAGGTATATTGAAGAACATGGCCTTTATAGATGATTACATTATGGAAAAGCTCACCGAAAAGAGAAGAATACATACATATGCAGTAGCTGATACGGCTGTTCATTTGGCTAAGCTCTACGGAGCGGATTTAAAAAAAGCACGCATGGCAGCTCTTTATCATGATACTTTCAAATGGCTTAAGGGTGAGGCACTTGACGAGACAGTCAAGGCTTTAGGCTTAAAGGATGTATATCTTGGAAATCCAAACCTGGCTCATGGGAAAATAGCTGCGGCTAAACTTCCCGAACTTTTTGGTGAAAACGATCCTGACATTATCAATGCTGTGAGTTATCACACCACAGGTCGTGCCGGAATGAGTAAGCTTGAGAAAATAGTTTATCTTGCTGACGCCATTGAACCGAGTCGCAGATATCCTAATGTTGAAAAAATTCGTAAAATGGCTGAAAAAGATTTGGACAAAGCGGTGCTTATGTGTATGCAGTACACTTATGACTACGTGACTTCCCACGGAAAATATTTAGATAAAGATACGCTTGAGGCGATAAAGTATATGAAATATTCGATTAATAAAAAAGGGAGATAAAAATGGATTTACAGAACACCAAAGCAATAGCAGAGCTTAGTGCCAAGTTATTAAGTGATAAAAAAGCAAAAGATATAGTTATTATCGAAATTGGCACAAAGGCTACCTTTGCAGATTACTTTGTAATCGCGTCCGGTAGCAACGAAAGGCTTTTAGGAGCTCTTTCAGATGAAGTCGAAGACGGTCTTGCCAAGGAGGGAATCCTGATTAAAAGCAAAGAGGGCATTAAAGAAAGCGGTTGGCTTCTTATGGACTTCGGTGATGTTATTGTCAATATTTTTTCCGATGAAATGCGCAGTAAGTACAACATCGAAAAGGTATGGGGCGATTGCAACATGATTAACGTTGATTAATTATTAAATATAGAAAGGTGCTGAAAAATGAACGAAAAATACAATTTCAGTGAAATCGAAAAAAAATGGCAGAAATTATGGGCGGAGGAAGAAACTCATAAAACTGTCGAGGACCCGAATAAAGAAAAGTACTACGTTCTTGAAATGTTCCCTTATCCATCGGGAAAGCTTCATATGGGTCATGTAAGAAACTATTCTATCGGTGATGTTATTGCCAGATTCAAGCATATGAAAGGTTACAATGTG
>JBHBZU010000035.1:0-2672 GCA_041797745.1 Bacillota bacterium | reverse complement strand
CGATAAAATCAGCAATAACTTTGAAAAATCCTCATCTGCTGCTAACTCATTCGAGGCTCCGCGCAAGTCAGTTTCGGCTAATGAAGACCTTGAATCCGAGGAAACATCTCAAAATGTCGGTGCTTCCAGAAGCAAACGTCGTGCCGCTAAGGTGCAAAGTTCCGCTTTTTCCAGAGGCAAAGAAAAGATTAAAAACGCTTTTGACAATGCCACTGCCTTTATAAAAGGTAAGTTTGGCAGCGAAATTGAAGAAGAAGACAAAATGACAGGAAACAACGGCGATAAGCACAGAAAATCCAGAAACGGAAAAGGAAAAAAGCATTTTAAGTTAAACTGGAAGAAGCTGATTAGAACCTGCTTCATTTTAGGCTGTCTCATGGCTTTGATAATAGGCATTTACTCTGCCGTTATTATTACCAGATGTCCTAAAATAGACCCTGATAACATATACACCATGCTTTCCGAAAACTCTGTTCTTTACGATTCGGAGGGTAATGTAATTTCAACAGTAGGTGCTTCTGCTCAAAACAGAAGTATCATCGAATATAAAGATTTACCTAAAAATCTTGTAGATGCGTTCATTGCCATTGAAGATAAAACTTTCTGGGATCATCATGGTTTTAACATCATTCGTATCTTCGGTGCAATCAAGGAAGCTGTACTTACAGGAGGTGATGTAAAGGGTACCTCCACCATCACTCAGCAGCTGGCTAGAAATGTATATCTTCCTGATACTATGAGTTCCCACTCCATTAAAAGAAAGATTATTGAAGCTTATTACTCTGTTCAGATAGAAAAAACTCTATCCAAAGAACAGATTATTGAAGCTTATCTTAATACTATTAATCTGGGCTTTAACTCCCATGGTGTACAAGCTGCTTCACAGGCTTATTTCAGCAAGGATGTAAACGACCTTAACCTGATTGAATGTGTAGCTTTGGCTTCACTTCCGAAATCTCCGTCAACTTTCGCTCTCATTAAGCGTTTAGAAAAAGAAGATGTGGATCCTGATACCGCGGTAATTATCTATGAAGCCGGCGACTATACCTATGTTTACAATGGTGAAAAGTCTGTTAACAGACGTGAGCAGACCTTGAAAAATATGGAAGAACAGGAGCTAATCACTTCTGAAGAACGTCAAGCAGCACTTTCAGAAAATCTACTTGATCATATCCATCCAAATATGAATTCTCTTACCACCATCAGCTCCTACTTCGCAGACTACGCAACTGAAGAAGTTATAAAGGATATGATGAGTGAGAACAATTTGAGCTATGAAGATGCTCATAATATGGTATACAATGGTGGTCTTCAAATTTATACCACTATGAATTCCAACGTTCAGAAAATTTTGGAGCAGGAATATTCCAATTTCTCCAACTTCCCCGGAGTTACTCACCTTTCAAAAGATTCGGCAGGCAATCTCCTTGGAAAAAATGGCAAACTTCTCCTTTATAATAAGGGCAACATCATATCTGCCGACGAAAACTTCTACTTAAATACAGAAGAATACAAATGGTTAAGTAACGGAGATTTAATGCTCATTAAAGGAAAACGTCTTAACTTTTACAATACACAAGTAGCCGGCGCCTCCGATATATCTATTGAGTTTAAGAGTATGTATTATATTGATACAAACGGCAAACTCTATACCATTGAGGGCGGTAGCATATTGGTGCCTCAAGGATATAAAAGTAAAGACAATGACGGAAACTGCATTATTGATGCGGATTTTTTCAAAGACGGTCAAGAATACTTTAAAAATACCGCAGATACCAATACTTTATATGTTGACTCAAAGCACTACGTTCTTAAACAAAGTGTAATTCAGCCTCAGTCTGCTATGGTTATCACCGACTACAAAACAGGCGGCGTTGTTGCAATGGTTGGCGGACGTAATACTACAGGCAAACTTCTCTTTAACAGAGCTGCTGCAAACCGTCAACCCGGCTCATCAATCAAGCCTATCTGCGTATACGGAGCGGCACTTCAAAAGAGTTTAGATGCGTTAAACGGCGGTACTACTCCTGAGTTGGTAATGTATGACAAAAATGGTCAGTCTGTAAATCATATGTATGGTAAATATATGACTGCCGCTTCCGTTGTGGATGACTCCCCTATGGTAGTAAACGGTAAGCAATGGCCAAAGAACTGGTACAACTCCTATAGAGGTTTATATACTTTCAGAACTGCGCTTCAGCAATCCGTCAATGTTTGTGCTGTTCGCATTTTCCAAAATGTAGGTCCTGAATATGCAGCCGACTACGCTGCTAAATTCGGTATCTCTACCATTGTTAAGAGCGGTGAATCCAACGATATGAATGCAGCCGCACTTGCGCTTGGCGGTATGACTAAAGGCGCTAAGCCTATTGAAATGGCCAGCGCTTACGGTACCTTTGCCAATGGTGGACTTTATGTATCCCCTACTTTATATACAAAAGTCACTACCAAACGTGGTGAGGTTATTTTAGAAAGCACTTCTTACACTAATCAAGCCTGTGACGAGGGAGTTGCCTTTATTATGACAGATGTACTCCGTTCTGTAGTTTCAGAGGGTATTGCAGGAGCTGCTTCAATAGGCAATCAGCCGGTAGCCGGCAAGACAGGTACTACTACCGACAACTACGATGCTTGGTTTGTAGGATTTACACCGCAGTTTTCCGCAGCCTGCT
>JBHBZU010000034.1:0-12448 GCA_041797745.1 Bacillota bacterium | reverse complement strand
TTCCATGCTCTTTTTTACATCTGCGTCCAGCTTGAAATTAACATTAACTGCCTGTGACATATACAACACTCCTTTCTTACTTATAGTATATACAAGAACAAAGAAAAAGTAAAGAATATTTCTTTAACTTTTCTTTAATATTTATAGTGTTTCCACCTCTCATATATTCATACAGCATAATAGCAATAACTTATTTTCTGTATTTATGTTATTGCTATTATGTATATTATTCGTTTGAATTTAATCACGGTGATTAACTCGGTCAACTCGCCCTATTCTCTGCAAATTCTCACAGCGAGAAAACACCGCCCGTAATTCTTCCGTGTCCAATCCTGCCGCTACGATCGGCTCTGCTGGCTTTAACTGCACTTTTTCTTTTGCCGCTTCATAATATTTATAAACTGTCGGCTTAGACAATCCTGTTCCCCGTATAACCTCTGCTTTACTTGCAGTCGGGTTTTCACGAAAAAAATCAACTATTATCGGCTCTGCACTCTTTCTGCCGTTACCCTCACGCCAATCCTTGTTTTGTCGCTTCATACGAATATCACGAATAGCTCTTGCTTCTTCTAAATGGTCTTTCTGTTTCTGATAATTTCGCTTATTTCTCTCAATATGCAAATCTGTTAGATACTCAATATCTGAAATCTTAAAATTGTAATACTCCTTGCTATATACCTCTAATGCGCTCTCCACATCTTCTTCCGTCAATGGATTGTCATGCTCTATCAGTTTCAGCTTATCAAACACTTCATACATATCCGCTTTCAGCTTCTCTTTCGGCACATCACACTTACAAGCATAAATGACAAGACACATCAGATAATAGTATCTGTGACCGCCCGTAATCTCCCCTGCTCGGTTCAGCCACCAATTATACAGAGCGAAGCCCTGCTTGCCTTTTATGTCCCATTTCTTTTGCCGCTTGTTCTTCTCTACGACTACACGCTGATACCATTCGGGATAACTTTCCTTAGCCTGCTCCCTTGACATCTTAGATGGGGCAAAACGCCGATTCACATCAACCCTATTCTGCGGCTTCACATAGGAATTAAGATACTCTAACGTTACCCTACCGCCAATCTGAAACGCTTTCACTTCAACATCATACTTCGGGTTAATGCTCCCCACCATACGAAAACCTTGAACGATTGACTGATACTGCACTTTATCTTTCTTGGAAGTCGATTTATAGTCCCACATTCTAAAAGTAAGGTCATATTTCAAAGACTTCATTTGCAACTTGATATTCGGAAAAAGGTCTATCGGTTCTTCAAAAACGTAATACACATGAAGTCCCGTGCCACTCATTACAAGAAAAGTTGGAACAGGAAGTGTGCGAATATTTTCCGCTGGCTGTCCAAATCTTAACAACAAATTTTTTAATTCATACAATCCAACCCCGTCAAGGTCAATCGCCAGCGCATACATACGTTGAGCGTTCTCTAAATTATTCGCCCTACCTCGATACGCAATCCCACTACACAAAGTAGATGGGTTCTGCTCCACATAATTTATATAATCTTCTTTCCATGTATCTGAAAGCATTATGCGACGCCTTAATCTTCTCCTTGTCCCACTGTCTTTTTCATCGGTATAAAGATAAACTGCATTAGGCTTTTCATAGTGACCACACTGCTCCCCCTGCTTCTGATTATCGGGGAAAATATAATCATAAAAAGAGCAACCATCCACCTCATCATAAAGCACATTCAAAACTTCCAATACTTCTATATACTCCTGCGGTGGTTCTTTCTTAGCCATAGTACAACACTTCCTTATTTACATGATATATATTATATACCTTATTTATATTATATAACATAAATAAGAAAAATGCAAGTTCCTTTTTACCGTTCTTCTACCTGCGTATCAAGATAATAAGTACATAAAGTCCTACTTACAGCCGTAGGGTGCATTTCCAAACCAACTGCACCAGCCACCAGCACATAACCACTTTCCAACCATTGGTTCTCTGTCTTGAACCGTTCCCTCAACTCCACAGGCAAATGATTTTTTACAGGCAACCCATCATAGGAAGATAAATAAGTAACATCAAAACCCTCAATCCTCATGTATAAAAACTCCTCTCTGCTGAATAATATATAATAGCCCCACACCCTATGTAAGGGGATTTAGATTATCAATATATTTTTTTACCTTTTCAGTGTACCCTGACAATCACCCCATGTCAAGGGGACTTAGATTATCAATATATTTTTTTTACCTTTTTGAAGTCTTAGGGGACTTAGATTATCAATATATTTTTTTTACCTTTTTGAAGTCTTAGGGGACTTAGATTATCAATAGGTTTTTCCACCTTTTTTTGAAGTCTTTGGGGACTTAGATTATCAATGAAGTAATTCCACCTTTACCTCCAGTCATGTGTATTGCCCCATAGAGCCGTTTTTTCGCTCTGTGCGTAGTTTTTCCCATATTCTAATAAATCATTCGTCTATGTGGCTTACACGGCTTTTAACGGGTATCTCGCCGCTGATGGGTGAGAAATGCAGTCAAGGGCGGCTCCTGCCGCTTGCCTTGCCCTTGACGAAATGGAACGCCGCATAATAAGAAAAGGGGAAGTTGCTCACTCTTTGAGTAACTTCCCCTTGATTACTTTTCTATACTGCCCCTGTGAGAGCGTCACGGCTTATTAGAGCAGTCTTATTTCCCCCATTAAGGAAATACACCATGAAAACCACCAAACGGCTCTATGGGGCAAATACCGTGTTATATACCTCTGTCACGGTCATGTGTCCTGTTCCGTTCCCTCGTCTGTGCTTCTTGCTTCAATGCAGTGTCAAGCTGGCGGCGTGCTTCGGCTTCGGCTTGGTAATACTGCAATCGTCCCATGGTTGGAATTTCTTTCTGCTGTCCCATACGGTCAAGTATTTCCTGTCGTTGGTCTGCCGGTATCTGCTTCGCCGCTTCGAGAAATGCCGCTTTTACTTCTTCGGCTCTCTCCTTTGCCCCTCTGTTCTGCATAGCCGCCTTTGCCCTGTTCTGCTCCTGTGCCGCCATGCTTCTTTTTTCTTTTACCGCTTCATCTGCCTTGGACGGTTCGGACACACCAAGCGCACCCAGCTTGTCAAGATTACTCCTGCGCAATCTCTCAAAATTATCAATTTTGTTTTGCAGTTCTTTTTTCTCCCTGCCTTTGAAGATACCCAACTTGTCCCTTTCTTCCTGCAAGCTCTTTATAGTTCGGCTCTGTTCCGATATGGTCTTTGAAATACTCTCTATTTCGTTTGCCTGTCTTTCATAGATCGGGTTCGGCTGATAGCTGGTACGCTCTGCACTCTGTACCATGGCTTTTACAAATTCACTGCGCAACGCTGAAAGTTTTCTTGCCATTTCTTCTGCATAGGCAGTATCAATTTTCTGTGCGTCCTGCTTTGGCTGCTCCTGCCGCATTATACTTTCACGCCTTACGACAAAACCGCTCTGTGGTTCTGCTGTTTTTGCCCTTTCTCTTATTGCTTCAAGACTGCTCTCTATTTTATCCCGTATGAATGAAATATCTCCTATTAACTTGTCTTTATGATAATCAAAATATGGAACTTTACGCCCATCACATTCTATTGTTCTTTCTGCACTGGCTGTGGTTGGCTCTAAACGCTTCGCTATGTTATAGGTTTTGAGCATTTCAGTTTGCAATCTCAAAAGCACATTTTTATTTTCTTCTGTGGCTTTTGGTAACATTCGTTCAATTTTTGCAATATGTTCATGCTGTTTATTCCATTCAATATCTTCTCTGATATTTATAATTTCTTTTTGTGTCTGCTTAGTCAGAATATCTATTGTTTGCATCTGTCCATTTGCTGTTTTGATTTCTCTGTTTATCTTCCCACGGTCAGTTTTAATTCCTCGCTTCTCTAATTTTCTCGCTCCGCCCTCATGAATTGTTGGTACTCTGTCAACTCCCTGTTCCTTTAGACTTCTGTGGTCTATCCTCTGTGGCAGACTTTTTTTTTCAAGTTCTTGGTTTACTTTTTCAGCCCAGCTTTCACGGGAACGCTGTAAAAATTCCTTACTATCCCAATTCGTTGTTTTGACTGTTTTGCATTTATATGTCTGTTTCTTTTTATCATACTGCTTTTGACCGTTTTTATCTAAAATATATTCTTTTTTTTGCTTCACTCCCCACGAATTGTCTTGTTCAATCGGTCTTGTGGTAAGCATGATATGAGCGTGTGGGTTTCCGTCCTCTTTATCGTGAATGGAAAAATCAACACACATTCCATTATCTACAAAATTCTCTTTTGCAAAATCACGGACAAGTTTTATCTGTTCTTCCCGTGATAATTCCACGGGCAAGGCTACTTCATACTCTCTCGCTAACTGCGCTTTACTGCTTTTCTCTATTTGTTCTACTGCGTTCCATAATGTTTGCCTATCTTGATATTCTTTTGGTGCATTTTCACAAAGCATAATTTCACTATATACAACGCTGCCTTTTTTCATATAATCGTGTTCTATTCCGTCATACTCATTATACAATTTTTCCCCGCTTCTATATGCCGCCGCACCAACGGCAGACCGCCCTTGTCCTCTGCTTATAATTTTACAAGTGCAATGATATATAGCTATAGCTTAACGCCCCCTTTGTCTTTTTTCGTTCTACGCTTTTATATGGATTTCCTCACGGTGAGGAAATCCAACAAGTACAGAAACAAATATTTGCGAATAGCAAATATTGTTGATGTGCTTGCCGCATGAAACATAAAATGCGAATAGCATTTTTCTGTTTCTGCGGTAGCCGTCTGCAAGACCCCTCGGAGAGCGCACATACCAACATAAGTTGGTATATAAGTGCGCACTTCGTGATATTGCCGCCGCTTCGCTCGCTTAAATTATAAACGCAAACTATCATTTCTGCAATAGCTTCATGATAGCGATAATCTATATGCGGCGGCTATATCATGCGTTCCGCATGAAAGAAATGTAAATGTGCTATTAGCACATTTGTATTTCTGAAATAAGGAGCGCCGCACACCGTTTAATGGCGGTGTGCCTGTCATGCGCTTTCATATTGCCTATTCTGTCGCATTATGGTATAATCCGATTATAGCAATAAAAAAGAAAACAGAAAGGCGGTTATACTATGGCTGAACGAAAAACACCCGAACAAAAATTAGAAGAACTTGAAAAGAAAATGGAACAATTAAAGGCTCAAAAGAAAGCCATTCAAGCAAAGCAGAGCAAACTTGAAAGAGCGCAAAGAACACGCCGCCTTATCGAGAACGGCGCACTTGCAGAAAAATATCTTCGTTGTGAAAAAGTCGAACCTGCCGACTTTGAAAAACTGCTTCAAAAGCTGGTTACGATTGACACAGTAAAAACTATTATTAAGGGAAATGCCAATGAGTAATTACAAAGATTTATCATCGGAAGAATTGAAAAGAACTCTTGCTGAAAAGCAGGATATATTACGCAGGACTATGAAACCTGATGAATATAAAAAATTCATGCAGGAACTTGATGATTGTCAGATTAAAATTGACTATTCAAAATTTGGTAAGCCTGTTCAATATCCCGAAACAAAGAGAGAAAAGCGGCAAAGGAAAAAAGAAGAACGGATATTAAGCAAAGCGTCAAGAGAAAAACCGAAAATTCTACTATTTTTTGCAACCGTACTCACAAAAATATTTCCTCTGTTTCTAACAATCTATACTCTTGCAGTTATCCCTATTCTTTTCCTTGTTTGGCAGATTTACAAGTTAATTTCTGCGGATAGCTGGCAAGCCATTTTTCATACTACAAAAACCATATATGTTGTCGGATATATTGTCATTTTCATTGCACTAACACGCTTGCAGACGGCACTTTATATCTACGCCAATGAGTAAAAAGGAACGCCTTACAGAGTATGGCGTTCCTTTTTGTATTTCCTAATCTTAAAATATCATTTTGTTAAGTAAATCTACTAAGAGAGCTGCGATAAGAGCAAACAAAAATTTCTCTGCGGTATGCAACATTTCTAAGCGTTCTATCTTTAATCTTCTGTTCTCTTTTTCTAATTCAAAATAAGGTTTATACTTATCTTTTATTTGAAAAATTTCCTGTTCCATTTCACATAAATTTGCGTTGTTTTCGTTCATAGTTTCTCCTTTCCTACATTCTATCCGTGAATGTCTTATCTTCATAATAGTTTGCTTTCTGCAACCTCTTATAACCATTCGGGAACACGCACACAACATCTTTCAAATAGGCAAATTCTTCGGGTTTGATAATACGCTTTTCCTCTGTGCTGGAGCTTGTCCCCTGTCCCTTTCCAACACCCAGTATATCGGCGTTGTAATTGCTGGAAATCTTTTTCTTATCATAAGTGCCGACCAGCTTAGAACACCATTCCTGCGTTTCGGGTTCGCTGGCTTTCAGTATTGCCTTATATGAACAGTTGTCAGCTATGACTTCCGCAACATCTTTTCCATAGATTGCGTTAAGCTGGCTCTTGCTCTGAACGATAAGCGCAATATGTATTTTCTTGCTTCGCAAAGTTGCCAGTCCATTACTGATGGCTTCTATTTTTCCCAGTCTTGGGAACTCGTCTATCAGAAACAGAATAGGTGTCTTATTGCCCTCTCCCCTGCGCTCAAAGGATTTTAAGAACTGATTACACATCATACCTAAAAGGTCTTTCCATTCTTCCAGCTTATGCTCTGGAATACAGCAGAAAATGTCATATCCACCCTCAATGTCTGCTGGCGTGATACTGCGTCCTTCTCCCGACAATGCCCGTTGTAAATCGTCACTCGTTGCAAATACCGTGATATGGTTTGAAAGCTCCGCAAAAACTCCCGAAAGTGTCTTATCGTCCATGCCGCTAAACTGCATGATTTCCATTTTTGCCTTATCGTTGGTGTCTGCTACGATCTGCTCTATCAGTTCCTTTGTCGGAGTACCCTTTATAATTTGCATACTGCTGGAAAAACTTTCTCCCAGCCATTGCAAATAAATCAGAAAACCAGTGAGCATATTTTGTGCGTTCCTTATCCAAAACGGGTCTTTTACATCTGCTGGCAACGGAATAATGGACATTGCAAGCTGTCGGGCGGCACTGGATATATCATCAGCCGTTTTCAGCATATAGAATGGGTCATATCCGTAGGCGTTTCTGTCTGTCGGATTAAATACCTTTATTGTAGCTTCTCCCCTTGCTTTCTTCGTTTTTTCGTACAACTCGCCCTTAATGTCGATTGCAAAAACTCTTTCTCTCCAGCTCATCAACGTAGGGATTGCAACAGCGGCTGTTTTTCCGCTACCAGCTCCACCAACAATCAAAATATGTCCGTCTGTGCTTTCGGGCATGGTCGCATATTTTCCATTACTCTTGCCGAACACAACACCCGAAAGGTCTTTTGCTGTTTTCAGTGCTACCGTATCACCGCCCAGCTTCGCTTCAAAACCTTTCTTCTGTCTATTATGCAAAAGAAGCTCTAAAAAGCTGAATTTGCGGTCTTTTTTTACCATACGAATGATATTTTGAAGAAAATTTAATGGGCATAAAACATAACAAGCATACCACAAAATAGTGAAAATACCGTCCATAATCTGATTATTTTGTATGAACGTTCCTGTTATTTCCTCATATCCAATCCCTACAACAAGTGGAACACAAAACCACCACAGACCAGTAAACCATACCAGTTTAAGTACATATTTTAAGCCTTTTAGCAGGAACATAAATACCCTTGCTATCATTCCTAAATCGTTTCCGTCCATAAACCCTCCTATCTGCTATGCCCTATATCATGCGTTTTACTGTGTTCCTGTTTTCTCAATGCGTCCTGCACTTTTGTTTTCAAAGCCTCTCTCCTTTCGGAAAACCCTCCTTTTGTTGGTGCTTCTTTCATCTGTTCCATGCCATTGCCGCCCTCTGTCTTTTCTGCGGCTTTCTCGGCTCTCTTTTCGTCATAATAGCCCGATTTTACAAGCCGCATATATTTATCTTCTGTATTGGCTAAATCCCTTAATTCTTGGCTCTGTGGGGTCTTATCGTCCTTGCGCTGGCTGTTTTCTTCCTTGCGCCGTGTTTCCTCTTTCAGACGTTCTTCCCTCGCTGGCTCCTGTTCCTGCCGCTGGCTGTCCTCTCTCTGCTGTCTTTCCTGCTTACGGCGTTCTTCCTGTGCCCTCTGCTCCTGTCTGCGCCTTTCCTCTTGGCGGCGTTGCTCGTCCTGTCTGCGCTGTTCTTCCTGCCGCTGGCTGTCCTGTCGGCGTTGCTCGTCCTGCATACGGCGTATTTCCTGCCGCTGGCGTTCTTCTGCTAAGGCTCGCTCGGATAACTGGCGGCTCTCTACGGCTTGTTGCTCCAAACGCTGACGGTCATTCCTTGCGGCTTCTTCCTGTCTGTTCTGTTCACTCATAATCTCCAAAAGCTCCTTTCGTCTCTTTCTGTGTAGCCACTTCCACCAAACAGGTAAAAACAGCATCATCAGAAAGATTATTATAACCGTGTAGTTTTCCGTCCTTTTCTCACTCCTTTCTGTCCTCACGGTGAGTAAGTGTAAATGAAATATTTTATTTACTGTATATATATTATATAACTTATGTAATGTATTGTCAATATATAAGTTATATATTTTTTGCTATATGCACAATATTTTTCCAATATTTTCCATTTTTTTAGTGATATTTTATGTACAATGTGTTAAAATAAATCTGTAAATTTATAATTGTTTGAAATTTAACAGAAAGTGAGGTATTGCTTATGATTAAACACCCTTTTAAGAAACTTGTATGTCTTGCACTTACTGCTGTTATGCTATTATCAATGACAACAACTGCATTTGCTTCTGAACCCGTACAGGTCTTAACCAACAATAACGATGTATGTATTGTTAGAGAAGTTACCGAAGATGGCATAACAATAGCTACTAACAACAAACAAACCGGACTTTTAACAATCGAAAAATATGACAGTTCGGGCAATTACCTACAATCTACTGAAACATTAGACCTTAATGCTATTGCTCAATCTGCGGAAATTGAAAGTAATATTGCAACAACATTTGCAAATTCTGATTATGTATATCAGCATACTTTTTCAAACAGAGAATATGATATATATTTTCATACTGATAGAACTCATTGGTATTTACGCTCTGGCGATAATGAAAAATCAATGTATGAAACAACATCAAATTCTAAAAATCTTGAGAATTTCAGAACTGCAGTAAATAATGTAAATTCTGCTGAATTTGCGGTTGGTGGTGCAGTTGGTGGTACAGCATTAGCCACAGTAATCACTGCATTTTTAACAGGTGGTATGGCAGCAGGTCTTGCAGCTGCCGGTGGAACAGCTGCCGCAGCGGCAGCATTAGGTGTTCTTGACTCTGCAATTTCCAACGCTGATTATTGGTATGCTAAATGTAAAGCATAAAGAAATAACGAAAGGCTCTCAAAACGAGAGCCTTTCGTTATTTCTTTATAACAATTTTCCCATCTCTATCAAATAATGGTGTCATTCCACTTATCCCCAAACCACTTCCTACAAGATAATGAACTCCTGTTTCTGTATCAACAATAACCCTTATAATTCCACCCGAAATATGCTCTTTTACCACTACTTTAAATCTTTTTTCCATTTTTTGACATCCTTTCTTTCCTCACCGTGAGGAACTTAATCAACAATTTGTATACTATTTGCCACTCTCTAAAAAATTTTCAAATTTTCTCCAATAGTCAAGGACTTTTTTCATTTCTTCCTCAAATGTACCGTTCTTATATTCCTTTTTCTGCTCGGTATATTCATTCCAGTATTCCGCAAGTGTCTGTTTGTCTGCTTCAACTTCTTCTCGCCAATCAGATATAACCGTTCTTTCTTCCTGTTCCCATTCTTCTTTACTGGAATAACAAGGCGTTCCCTTTCCGTTAGTGATGTCTTTCCATGTGTAGGTTCTGCCACCCCTGCCTTTCATCACGCCGCTTGCAAGTGCTTCTTCGCTGGTCTGTATATTTTCTTCGGTACTCTTTATATTTTCCCATGCACCTATAACTTCATCAAGTCCACCCCACTCAATCAGATACCTTAAAAAAGTGAGGTCGGGGAACATTCCAAACCAGCAACGCTCAAACCACTGTTCCGCATACATTCTTTCATCAGAACCGTTACTATATGTTCCGCATACTAAATCACCAATAAAATTCTCTATCAGCTCCCCCACGGTCAAACCGTGTGCCGCCGCCTTTTCAGAAATACGCTTTACATCAGCGTCCGATAATTTGACTTCGATTGTTCTCGATCTGATTGTTTCAATTTCTTCTTGCTGTTGTCCTGCCATACCTACCACCATTCCCCCTTATCGTTATAGTGCCACCATTTGCCGCTTTCGTACTCGATACAGAAGTTCCCCTCAAAGTCAAACCACGCCTTTACAGGCTCGCCCTCTCCCCATTCTTCAAAGGCTTCTTTATGCCTGGCATAATTCGCCCTGGCTAAGTTCTCCATATCCTCACGAACACGCTTGTACTCTGCGATTGTCTTTGTTCCCTTTATTACCGTATTCATCGCCGCACCTCACTTTACATGTTATTGCTATTATGCAAGTTATATATATCACATAATATATATAACTTATGCCTGTTATTCAGTTTTGATTTTATCGTATTCTTTCAGCTTTCCAGCGTTTGCGGCTACATAGTCGGCTATCAGTTCCGACACTATATCACTTGCGCTCTGACGGTTCACATAGGCAATTTTCTGTAAAGCTCCGTAACTGCTCGGATAAAGAGCAAGGCTCACACGCTTCTTTGTTTCTCTCTCAACTGGCGGTCTGCCCTTTCCTGCTGGCTTATCAGCTTTCTTCTCGTCCTCTGTTGCTCCTGCTCCTATAATCGACTTAAACGCCGCTTCTTGGTCAAATTTTGCCTTTCCTGCCATTACTCCTGCTCTCCTTTCAGAAATTCCTCTATAAAGGCTTTGTAGTCCTCTGATACCGTTGATTTTTCTGCAAAGTCAAATATATCTACCCTGTTCGCCTGTGCTTCTTCCACTGCTACTGCAGAACGGATATAGGTCTTATAAATCGGTGCAGAAATATACTGGCTCAACTGCTCCGTAAGTTCCTTTATCTGCTTGCTGATATTTGCCCTCGGATTGAAACGAGTAAACAAAATACCCGTTATCTTCACATTCGGGTTGCAATACTTCTGTACGCTCTTTACAGTTTCATTAAGCTGGTTAATTCCCGTAGTCGCAAATATTCCTGCCGTTGTAGGTATCAGAATATCACTTGCCGCTGTAAATGCGTTGACCGTCAGCACACCCAACGAGGGCGGCGTATCAACAATGATATAATCATAGTTATCCGATACGGCGGCAATCGCTTCTTTCAGCCTATGTTCCTTTCCTGTCTGTGAAAGCTCCTGTTCTGCTCCTGCAAGCATGATATTTGAGGGGATTATATCATATCCACCGTTCATGTGCTGGATCGTTTCCTCTGCGGTCACTTCCCGTTTCATCAGCTCATAAATAGTCGGTACGTTATAATTTACCGAACCGCAAGCAGAAGAAAGATTTCCCTGTGGGTCAAGGTCAATTCCCAGTACTTTATATCCCTTATCTGCTAACCCTGCGGTCAAGGCTTGTGAGGTTGTCGTTTTACCAACGCCCCCTTTTTGATTAGCCACAGCTACAATTCTCATAGGGTCACACTCCTTTACATTTGTTGTATAACATATATAAGTTATATAATTTATATATGTTATTGTACCACCATAATTTATATATGTCAATCCCTTTCCATACAGATTTAAGCGGTAAAAGAGAAAAGTCCTCACCGTGAGGACTTTTTTTACTCACGGTGAGTAAAAAAAGAGGGCGGTTGCCCGTCCCCCTTTCAATCTTCATAATGTCCTTTGCATGAAACGATATAGATTATCTCGTCTTTTTCATAATAAACAATCCTATTGGTATCATCAATACGCCTGCTCCACATACCGCTTAGATTTTCCTTTAGCGGTTCGGGCTTCCCGATACCATCAAAGGTGCTTCTCTGAATATCCTTGATAAGTCCGTTAATTCTTTTCAGCGTTTTCTTATCCTGCGTCTGCCAGTACAGATAATCACTCCACGCTCTATCTTCCCATAGCAACCTCATTAGTCCACCTCTATCAAGTCATGCTCTGCGAAATGGGCTTTACCGTCCTTAATATCACGCACGATATTTTCCAAATAACGGATATTGCTATCAGAATAAAACGGGTCTACCGATACCTCAAAAGGAATACGCTTTTCTCTGCCTACTTTTTTAGCAAACACAGTGAACGCCGCACTCATGGAAAGACCTAATTCAGAACACGCCTGTTCCATGCTCTTTTTTACATCTGCGTCCAGCTTGAAATTAACATTAACTGCCTGTGACATATACAACACTCCTTTCTTACTTATAGTATATACAAGAACAAAGAAAAAGTAAAGAATATTTCTTTAACTTTTCTTTAATAT
>JBHBZU010000033.1:0-17637 GCA_041797745.1 Bacillota bacterium | reverse complement strand
GTAAAATACTTTTATCTGCAAGAGTTTTTACAGCACATCAAGGCTTTTTCCTCAAAAGTAGTAAATTGGTAGTAAATTCAACTTGTTCTCTTGCAAATATCCTTGTATTTCAAGGGGTTTGAGGGTTAATTATTAAAGTTTCTAATAATTCCCATCACACTATTTTCCGGCATGTCTTATGATGTCGCTTGCAATGCTCTTTAGAGGTAACTGTGTTTGTACAGCACCTATATCGTATGCAACCTTTGGCATACCGTAAACAATGGACGTACTTTCGTCCTGTCCTATGGTATACGCACCTGCATTACGCATTTTGAGCATTCCCTCTGCGCCATCCTTACCCATACCGGTAAGAATAACACCTATGATATTCTTACAATCGCCAAGATCTGCAATGGAGGTAAACAGCGCATCAACTGATGGACAGTGTCCGCTTACCCTCTCGCCTATCTTGCTACTGACATAATATTTGCCATCGCGCTCCAGCAGCCTCAGGTGATGATCACCTGCTGCTATAATGGCATGACCCGGACGAACTTCATCTCCATCCGCGGCTTCCTTTACGGAAAACTTACAGTTGTTGTTAAGTCTATCCGCAAACAGCTTAGTAAATCCAACCGGCATATGCTGCACTATTACAATGCCCGGAATATCGGCAGGTAAAGCCGTAAGCACTGCATAAAGCGCATCCGTACCTCCGGTGGAAGCTCCGATAGCTATGACCTTATTTGAGTCAAAGCCTCCCGATACCGCAGGTGCCGTCTGGCTTGCCTTAATAGCCGTTGCCTGAGCCGTTGTCGCTTCTGTTTTAGGCGGTAAAACTTTAGCCATAGAGGCAACCTTTAGCTTTACAATCAATTCAGCCAAGAAAGTTTGCATACCGCCTTTAGCTGCGCTTGGTTTGGTGACAAAGTCTACCGCTCCTGCGTCCAAGGCATTAAATACATTTTCAGCCACCGAACTGACTACCACCACCGGTAAAGGATACTGAGGAATCAATCTTCTCAGAAACTCTATACCGCTCATCTTCGGCATTTCCACATCCAGAGTAATAACATCCGGATGTAGCTCATTTATAAGCTTCACCGCTGCATATGGATCCTCTGCCGTTCCAACAACCTCTATGCCAAAGTCCTTAGAAAGTTCTTTAGCTATGGTCTGTCTGAATAGGAGAGAATCATCCACAATCAGCACTCTTAATTTACGGAATGTCATAACACTTTCAACCTCAAACCCTATCTTTCATAAATAAACTAGTTATTTGTATTTATGGTTTCGATAGTCTCTACATCTTCATCCTTAAGGAGCTTTTCACAATCCAGTAAAAGCTGAACCTTATCATCAACTTTACCTATGCCCTTAATGTATTTGTTAGTGAAACCGGTTTTGCTCTTCGGTGCTTCTGCAATGTTTTCATCACTGATGTTCAGCACTTCATCCACAAAGTCAACGATAAGACCAACTGAAATATCATTTATATCAATAACTATGATACAAGTTCTTTCGTTGTATTCGATTTCTTCTTTTCCAAACTTAAGTCTTACGTCAATTACAGGAATTACTTTTCCTCTTAAGTTGATAATACCCTTAATGTAATCAGGTACTTCAGGTATTACTGTAATAGCTTGGATTCCTATGATTTCTGTTACGTATCTGATTTCAATACCGAAAGTTTCTCCGTCTAAAGAGAAGGTAAGAAATTTACCAGCTTGCGTATCTTCCTCGACCATTACATTGTTGTCATA
This sequence comes from Bacillota bacterium, assembly GCA_041797745.1. GTDB lineage: Bacteria > Bacillota > Clostridia > Peptostreptococcales > Anaerovoracaceae > UBA3871. The sequence continues at coordinate 15,892 of JBHBZU010000033.1, read as the reverse complement.
TAACTCTGCCATGTCTCAGACTCCTTTCTCATCTAGCAATATTAGTTTTAAATAATATTTATCCCCATTATAAATAGGTGGTAAATCAATTTCAAGAAAAATTTAAAATGAAAGCTTTCAAAGTTAAACTTCTCTTACAATTCCTTAACATCTTTTCCAAGGGACTGGACTCTCATAGTTCCTGTCTCATTGTCAAAGAATACTGTTCTGCCATAGTTAAGACCTGTATCCTCCGCTACTACCGGAATCTTTAGCTGCTTTAGGACTTCCTTAACGTAAGCTACATTTCGCTGACCGATATTGCCCATGGATCCGCCAATGGAAGATTTAAACATATTGGCTCCACCGGCAATTTTAGCAGTTAAATTTTCAGGCTTCGCACCCAGCTTAACTAATTGCATAAACATATCGAGGATTGCGGTATCTGCAAACTTCATCCTGTTAATATCTCCACAGTCTTTAAACTCTTTGGAGTAAGGCAGCATGATGTGTGACAGTCCTCCGATTTTGCTGTTTTTATCTCTTAGGCATATTCCCACGCATGAACCTAACGCATAAGTTACAAAAACTTCATTCGCGTTCTTGGATGCTTTCCAATCGGAAATGCCTACTACTACCGGTTCACTCATACTTCTATACCAAGTTTACTCATGATTAAGTCAACAGTTTCGCTTCCCGCAAATAGCGACATATTGCTGTTAATATTTTTATTGTTTTCTCCGATAAAGCCCTCTTCGATAAACAATACTGTATCACTTATAGCGCCAAACTCCGCAATAGGAATGCTGAGAATGGCTCCAACCATATCCATAGCCAAATAAGGCACTGAAATGTTAAGACTGAGTCCTGTCAGTGTAGCGATGGAATTTATATAAGCAGCTCCCATGATATTTCCGATTTCCTGAAGCACGGAGGCTTTCATTTCTTCAAATTCGGGAGTTCCCGGCTCATACATTCCGCCGGTCAGCATGCCGACTATATCATTGGCAGACTCAATTTCCATAATGAACAACAACATTCCTTTAATGTCTTTGGAGGCTTCTTCCCCCTCCAGCCCCTCCATAGCAAGAAGTACACCGGTTACCAGATGTTCTGCTCCGCCAAAAGATTTTACAGCATCATCGAACGTGGTAATTCTTACATTTGGCACTGCCATGTCTATCTTCTGATTTAATAAGGAAGATAAAGATGTGGCAGCATTGCCTGCACCGATATTACCCAGTTCGCGAAGTACGTCAATTTCCATTTCCGTGTAAGCGCTTTTTACATTTGCCATTTTTACTCACCTCTCTATAGTATTTATCAACTAATTATGTCTTGGTGAACCCTTTACTCGTACACACGCTCTTGTCAGCGCGGACAAAACGTCGGTTTCATATTGCTTTCTGTACATATCAAGCTGCATTACCTGTTTTCCCTCTTCAGTAGTAACATACTTTTGGGGAATTTTATTTAATGTAAGCGCCATAATATCCGCCTTGCACAAACTGCAATCACACACATTTAACTTTCTTATTACATCATACATAAGGTCTTTGACCATCAGTTCGGATAAATTAACAATCTTTATGTCATTATCCCTAACCACCGGTGGCGAAACCCTGTGATATTTCATCGGTTGTATATTTTCTTCCGGCACAGGCTCGTCCTTTATCTCATTTGACGGCGTCGGCTTTACTTCGGTATGAACCGCCGGTTTTACTTCTTGTACAGCTGACCTTTGCGAGGAAATTTCTTTTGTTTCCTCTTCGCTGTCATTTTCTTCCAAGATATTTTCTTCTGATACAGCTTCCTCTTCTACAATATCAGTCTCTTTCGGCGATTGGACAGCTATTTCCTCTGTAATCTTTTCCGCTTCCGCTGTATCATCCTTATCATTGGTTTTAGTAATCAGCCTCAAAACCTGCTCTGTTTTATTACTTTTTTTTGGCATTTATACGCATCCCCTTTTGAGATATTATTTCATCTACCAGCTGTCTGTAGTCTTTAGTCGCATTGGACTTTGGAGAGAACTTGTAAATACTTACGCTGTGGGCAGGTGCTTCAGCCACCGCCACGGAAGTTCTTATTTTCGCCTTAAATACTCTTGTGTTTAAATCAACACTGACTACTTTCGCCATGTCCTCTACGTCTCTGGTTAATACTCTTCTGCCATCATACTTGTTAAGCAAAATCCCCAGCACTTCCATATTGGGATTGAAGACTCCCTTTACAAGATTTACCGTTTCTTCAAGTTGCGATACACCCATCAGAGAAAGTATTTCAGGTACCATCGGTATGATTAAAAAGTCTGTGGCAACATATGCATTCACCGTCAAAATATTTAATGCAGGCGGTGTATCAATGATAATATAATCGTAATTATCTCTAATAGAGGCTATGCTCTTTTTCAGTAAGAACTCACGGCCGAAATCGCTAAATTCAAGTTCCGCTTTGGAAAGGAGAATATTAGCCGGAATTACGTCGATTCCGTTACAGTTCTGAATAACCTTTCTTACGTTGGCATTGCCTTTCATCAACTCATATACCGTTAGTGCGTTTTCTATCTCTGCGCCTAAACAAAACCCCAGATTTCCTTGAGGGTCCAAGTCTATAGCTAAAACGCTGTAACCTTTTTCCTGCAATCCGCTTGCCAAAGCACTGGCTGTAGAAGTTTTCCCTACACCACCCTTTTGGTTGGTTATTGCAATTATTTTGGCCATGGTTAATACCCCTTTTCTAGAAAATTTTATCTGGCATTGCGAGCATCTTCGTTCTGCTTATTAAGCATTTCCAGTTTGAAAACGTGTTCACAAAGCATACGGTTTTTTGCTTCGTTGTTGCACAGGAATTTTGCTCCGTAACAATATCGGTAAGCTCTTCCGCTTAAAGAAAATTTCTGTCTTTTTCTTCTTAAAATCTGTGCTTCAATCACAAAATCCTGCCTAATCATAGCAAGCTGAACAGTAATTTTCTGGTTTTTAAAATATGGTCGGTTGCTTAGAAAACCTATGCCTCCCATGCTTAAATTCTGAAGTTGAATTTCATCTTCAAGTAGGAGATAATGCTTTCCGTTCTTTCCTGTGCCACGTACCTCGATAACACTTTCTTTTGCATTGGTGGGTACCTTTAGCATATCTCTTCTGTCAGTTTTGCTTGCTGCACTTGTTACCTCAAGATTTATCTGCTTTTCTGTAGAAAGTGTTACTACCGCCTTAAAGGGAACTATTCCATCCGTCATATAGGCAACACCGTCTATCTCTACTTGATGTGGCAACAGCTTGAATCCCTTGCCCTTTAGTATTACTCTGCCCTTGTCTATAACAATTTCAGAAGCGGACACTAAAGTTTGACCTTTGGTACCAAGCAAATCTATTTTTTTGAAACTGCCTCTACTGTTAGCCATCTGTGCTCCTTAACCTACTTTTTCACTACATTCCTGTCTATTACAAAACCGCGTTGATAATTTCGCCGTCTTCCCAGTAAATTTTACAGTGATCTAAAGATTCCGTAGTAAACTGGTACCTCTCATCACCAAAATATATACGAGTACCGAAGTACATCTTACCCTTACAAGCAACAGCGCCAAGATATTCATATGACCATTTGGATTTCATTTCTTGGATTTTTCTGCCTATTTCTTCCAATTTGGACTGTAAAAGCAGTACATCACTGTCAATCTTTTTGATTTTTATGTTTATAGGGTCATTTTCTTCAAGCATTGGCTGGAAAAGCTTTCTTCTCTCAATCTTGAGCTTTTCTATGCCCTTGGCACAGCTTTCCTTTTCAACCATAAGAGATGTGATTTCATCCTGTACACCGGTTTCTACTCCCAATATACGAACGTTGGTTATTCTCTCATTTTCGTTACCCAAGGTTTTAACGATGAGCTGTCCCTTTAAATTGACATCGCCGCCTACAAGGGCACCTCTGCCCGAACTTGCCACGTCAATATCTCCCTCGCAGGTGATGTTGGACTCGATTATGGATTCAGCCATAATATTTCCTCCTACATCAACTGTACAATGCTCTATATAAAGACTTCTAAAGTCCCCACCTACATTAATGGAACATCCGTTGTCTCCGTTAATACCCTTAACAATCTGAACGTCTCCTCCTGCTTCGATATTGCAGCTCTCTACAACACCTTTAATAATGAGGTTGCCGCCGGCTCTGACATTGTAACCCTCTCTAACGTCTCCCTCAATGATAACGTCTCCTGAAAAGTCAATATTACCTGTATTGTTGTCAACATTACCTGCTATATGCAATACATCACTGATGTTGATTGTATCCGTAACAAAATTTACGATACCGTCACAAGCTGCGAAGAGAATATTTTGTTCTTCGTTGTAGGTGGTGTTCTTGCCCATAGGGTTTTTGGCTTCCCTGCCGTCTTTTGCAGGAAGATCCATTCCAAGAACATTTTTACCGGGTTGCCCCGCTTCCTGCGGATGAACAGCTGCAAGCATTTGCCCCTCTTTCACCATTTGGAAGTAGTCCAGATTCTTAAAGTCAACATTGCCCTCTTCATCAATTTCCGGACTGTAATCCTTATCCTTTTTTACAAAGAACTCTACAAAGCCGTCAACGCCCTGAACCGCAGGTGTACCCTCTCCTACCTGTATTTTAATATTGTAGATAGGGCGTGTAACCAGCTTTTCTATGCTGGATTCTTTAAGTCCATAAACAATTCCTGCTGCTTCCATGGCTTCCATAACCTGCTCCTTAGTAGGCTTGAAAACCTGATCTCTGTTTTTAGGTTTAAGAAACTTAACATAAACCTTCATTTTGTCTTCGCTTACCTCAACCTCGATAAGCTCCATTGGATTCTGCTCTGCTACTTCTGGAATTACGGGAGTAGTATTGTTATCCATGTGCCATTCTCCTTTACTTAACCAAACTCTATCTCATTTGATTCATAGTCTGTGCCAACTCATCTGTTACGGTAACCACTCTTGAGCTAAACTGAAATGCTTTAGACGCTTCTATCATCTTTACCATTTCAGCTGCAATATCTACATTTGAACTCTCTAAATATCCTTGAAGAATTTCCGGAATTTCCGGCGGTACTCCCCCATCCTCCGGATCATATTCAATTTCTTCGGCAATGAAAGGCTCCGCTTCACCGGACACTTCATTGGCTTTAAGATAGGTTCCTCCTACATGCTCCAAAGCATAAGGATTTTTGAACTCATATATACCGATAATCTTCCTAAGATCGAAAACTACTTCATCGTCCTCCGCAGCTTCAGCCTTACGTTCAGTTACGTTTATACGCTCTCCCTCCGCGTCCAGTACGTACTTTCCTGCCGGTGTTATTAGGAACTTTCCCTCTTCCTCATCGGAAACCTGATACTGAAAGTTACCGTTTTTTGTGTATAATATTTCTCCCGTTTCCCCGTCTTCAACTGCGAAGAAAGCTTCACCGATAATGGTAAAGTCTGTTTCTCTATCAGTTCTTTGGAGAGAACCGTTCGTAAGGTCTGTGGCAATATCCACAGGTCTTGTACCGTGACCGGTGCTGATTGGAGGCAATGCTCCGTTTACATTTTTATAAAGTAAGGTTACAAACTGTTGGTTCTGTGATTTGAAACCCACAGTGGAAATATTGGAAATGTTGTTACCTACAACATTTAATTTCTGCTGCTGACTCTTAAGTCCGGAAGCTGCCGAATAAAAACCTCTTATCATAATGGCCTCCTATTATAGCTTACCTATCTGGTTAGCTGCTATTTCATTGATGGAATCGTAAATTTTCAGCATTTCGCTGCAAGAACCGAAATTACGGTTGCTCTTTATAAGCTTGGTAAGCTGTTCGGTCATATCCACGTTGGAGTTTTCCAAAGCCTTTTGAATTACCTGAAAAGTTCCGTCATCCATTTGAGTTGCCCCCTCCTGACCCTGACCTGTAGTATAGGTTTCTTCGTCAATTTTGGTTAACTCAATTTCATCATTTGGGCGGAAAATTCCGATACGATCGGTAACCTCGCCCTCTTCATAAATTTCGCCGTTGTATGCTACCTCAAAATCACTGCCCTGAACGGTTATACGGCTATAACTGTCATCTAAAACGTAGCCTACGCCCTTTAGCATAAGGTTTCCCTCTGCATCCAGTTCAAACTGACCGTTTCTGGAGAAAACAGTTTCGCCTCTGGCATTTTCAACGGCGAAGAATCCCTCTCCGTTGATGGCAAAGTCCAAGGCTCTGTCGGTAGTGCTGATACGCCCCTGTGTGAAGTCTGTAACATCGTCAATATTAACTGTAACGAAAGTTCCCGGACCTATGGGCTCCTTATATTTTCTCTCATTCAGCTTGCTCATACGCTCAACTATGTGGGTGCTGAAGCTGGATGAAATATTTTCCTGCTGTTTGAAGCCTGTGGTGGAGGCATTCGAAATATTGTTGGATATTGTATTGATGTTCTCCTGCTGCGTAAATATGCCTGCAGCAACGCTGTAAAAACCTCTCATTTACAAAGCTCCTTTCTAATAGTTGCTCATTTGGTGTTTCATCTTCAAAATAGCTGCGGAATGAATCTGAGATACCCTTGACTCTGTTATATTCATAACTTGAGCGATTTCCTTGAGTTTAAGATTTTCGTAGTAATAAAGAGAAACTACCATTCTCTCTTTTTCATTCAGCTTTTCAATGGCTTTTGCAAGCTGTTCCACCAATTCAGTTTGCAGAAGCGATGATTCAGGAGTCTGAACGTCACTGCTGTTAATATAAATCGGTGTGGCTACCTGCATTTTCTCGTTAATAACTTCCTCATAAGAAAGAATCATTGAGTTTTGACGTTGTTCCAAAACCTTGTCCAAAGTGACTACTGTAAGGTTCATTGCCGTAGCCAATTCTTCCTTGGCGGGTTCCCTACCCAGCTCCGAATACAGAGCGGAGTAAACCGAATCCAGTTCTTTTGCAAGGCTTCTTTGATTACGCGGAATCCAGTCCCCCTTGCGCATCATATCAATAATAGCGCCTCTTACCTTTACTGTGGCAAAGGTTTCGAATTTATTTCCCATATATGGATCATACTTTTCCACAGCATCTATTAATGCAATGATACCCTGGTTAATCATGTCGTCAATATGAGCATAGTTATTGAAGCTGCCCCTAAATCTCATTACAATCTTCTTAACCAAGTCCATGTATTCAAGGACTATGTCGTTTCGATTTTTTTCGCTTTTCGACTCAAGGTAAGGCTTCCATTGTTCTATGTACTTTTCGTATTCCGGTCCTGGAGAAGTCATTTTTACACCTTCTTCTGAGCATTATTCTATTGGTTCTAAAGTTACAGAACCGATAGCCTGAATCTGTATATCTGAATCTATTTCATTAAAGGAAAGCACTATCAGCTGGGGATGGAACTGATCTATCAACCGCTTGAAATAAAGTCTCACGATTGGAGAAGCAAGAATAATCGGCTGTTGGTAAAGCTCTCTTACTCTTTCCACCTGAACTGTTAAAGATTCCATAATGCGCTGAACCATGGCAGGCTCTAAAGTCAGATATGTACCATGTTCACTCTTTTTTACGGAGTTTAAGATGGCATTTTCTATATTCTGATCAAGAGTTATTACCTTAATGCTGTTTCCGTCAGCATATTTTCTGGTAATGGTTCTCTTCAATCTCTGTCTTACATATTCCGTTAACATATCGGTATCCTTAACCATTACGCCGTGGTCGCCGATACATTCGAGAATACTTTCCATATCCCTGATGGGTATTCCCTCTTTAAGCAGGTTGTTCAATATCTTTTGAAGCTCCGCCACGGAAAGTACCGCCGGAATAACATCCTCGATGATAGAGGGGTTAAACTTCTTGACATTTTCTAAAATAACATTGATATCCTGCCTTGATACCAGTTCGTGAATATGGGCTTTGATAATTTCCGTAAGGTGTGTAACCATTACCGAAAGTGCGTCAATAACCGTATATCCGTAAACTTCCGCAAGCTCTCTTTCGCTTTCATGAATCCATTTCCCCGGAATTTTGAAAGCCGGTTCAATAGTATCAATTCCGTCGATTTTTCCGGTAGCATTGCCCGGGTCAAGAGCCAAATAATAGTCTACTAAAACGTCACCTCTTGCCACCTCTTCACCCTTTATCTTAATGATATATTGGTTCGGGCTGATGATACCGTTGTCCCTAAGTCTAACGGTAGGAATAACCACGCCCATATCAATGGCAAACTGTTTACGGAAGATGACGATTCTATCTATAAAGCTTCCTCCGCTTGCTTCATCTACAAGAGGCAGTAAGGAATAACCAAATTCCATCTCGATGGCTTCTACACCTAAAAGATTGTAGACATTGTCAAGGTTTCGGTAAAAATCGGCATCCGACTGTGGTGCCATTGTATCGCCGCCCTCGCTTTCAGCTGAGCCTGCTGCCGAAACCTCCTCTTCTCTGTCTTCGGTTCTTATGAGGATAATGCCCATGCCTATCAGTACAGCTGAAAGAACTATAATCTGGAGCTTCGGCATTCCCGGAATAAGTCCGAAACAAAGGATGGTTGCTCCCGACATAATAAGAACATTCGGTTGCGACAAAAACTGCTTCTTAACGTCTTCGTTGAGGTTTCCCTCTGCCGCGGCTCTGGTCACAATCATACCGGTAGCTGTTGAAATCATTAAAGCAGGTATTTGAGATACCAAACCGTCGCCAACCGTAGCGATGGAATAAACGCTCAGGACTTGTGAAAATCCCATTCCGCCCTGAATCATACCTATGACGGAACCTGCAACCAGATTAATCATAGCTATGATAATGGATGCAATGGCGTCACCCTTTACCAGCTTGGTGGCACCATCCATAGCGCCGAAGAAGTCAGACTCTCTCTGAATCTTTTCTCTTCGCACTCTCGCCTGCGCTTCATCAATAAGCCCTGAAGACAAATCCGCGTCAATAGCCATCTGTTTACCGGGCATAGCGTCCAAAGTGAATCTGGCAGTTACTTCTGCAATACGTTCAGTTCCTTTAGTAATTACTACGAATTGAACGATTATGATAATGATAAATACGATAAACCCAACTACTGCATTACCTTGCAGAACGAAAGCGCCAAAGGTCTCAATTACCTTTCCCGCGTCTCCGCCGTTGCCTAAAATCTTTCTTGTTGAAGAAAGGTTTAGTGCCAGTCTAAGAATCGTCGTTATCAGCAAAAGTGATGGAAATATGGAAAACTCCAAAGGTCCTTTGATATACATGGTAGTTATCAGTATAATCAAGGACACTGCCATACTCACGATAAACATGAAGTCCAGTAAAAATGTTGGAAGCGGAATTATGATAAAAGCAATTATTAATATTATACCTATTGCTACAACATTCTTAGTTAAGTTCTGCATGTTTTAACTGATTTCCTTTTTCTTGACTTTGTAAACCCAAGCCATAACCTCTGCAACCTGTTTGTAGAGATCTTGTGGAATAAAATCGCCTATTTCAACTGTTTCATATAAGGTTCTCGCCAACGGACGATCTTCCTTGGTAAGTATTTCGTATTTGGCTGCTTCCGCCAAAAGCCTCTCCGCCACCTTGTCCTTACCCTTTGCAATAACTACAGGAGCAAAATCCTTATCAATATCATATCTGATAGCTATGGCATAATGGGTCGGGTTTCTAACGATTACGTCTGCCGTCGGAATGGACTGAATCATACGATTCATACTCATCTTACGCATACGTTCTCTTCGCTGTCCTTTTACCTGAGGGTCTCCCTCGGTTTGCTTGTATTCGTCCTTTACTTCCTGTTTAGTCATCTTCAACCTACTTTCGTAGTCGAGCTTTTCGTAAACAAAGTCCAAGACTGCTAGCACAAGGAACATCATGGTGATTTTATAAACCATATTCATCATACGGTTTAACAGGAAATTGGCTGATACATCCAAATCCATATTTAACATATCCGGTGCAACTGCCAAAACCCCCTTGATACTGGAGTAAATCATCACGCTGACAATTACTACCTTTAATAGAGATTTGATAAGCTGAACCAGTGAGCGTATTGAGATAATTCTCTTAATACCCTCTAAAGGATTAAATTTGCTAAATTTCGGTTTCAACCTTTCCATAGAAAAGTTGAATCTTGTCTGCGCTCCCGTAGTTACTGCTGCCACCAGACCGATACAGATCGCAAGGGGAACTGCAATAAGCAACAGGTAAATAAGAAATTCTCTCATTATCTGTGAGCAGGTAGTGGGAGTCAGAGTATACAATATACCAATCCTGTCAATCTGCGTTGCATAAAAGTGCGATAATTGGATGGCAACAAAGCCAACCAGCTTCGAAACAATTATAAAGGCAACTAACAAAACTGCTATGCTGGTTGCGTCTTTACTTTGAAAGACATTACCTTTCTTTCGCTCGTCTCGCTTTTTTTTGGGGGTCGCCTGTTCGGTCTTATTTGTATCTGCCAACCTAATATCCCCCCTTTATTTATGCAGAATCGCAGAATCGCGGATTAATGAATTATCATGTAAGAAATTGCTTCTTCCATTCGTTCAAACATTATGGCATTTATTCGGGTCATAAACTGAACAAGAGCCGGAATAATAGTTGTAAGAATAATCAGTCCCACCATCATTTTAAGGTGAATATTGACTACGAATACATTGATGTTCGGAACCATCTTCATGAGTATTCCAACTGCCACTTCCGTAAGAAGCTCCAGCACTATGAAAGGTATAGCAAGCTGAACCGCATATACCAGCATATAGCCGAATACTTGTATCATGTACACTCCTACTTCTCTGTTCAAGCCCACAAACCCGACAGGAATCACATCATAAGTTTTTACGATGAGAGCTACCAGATTAAGATGGCTGTTTGTTACAAAGAATAGCAAGGAATACATGATGGTCATAAGGTTACCTGTTACAGATATCTGTGCATTTGACGACATATCATAAAGAGTCGCCATAGAATAACCTGCCTGCATATCTATCACATAACCGCTGAGAGTGAAAATCCCTAAAAATGCCCTCATAACATATCCCAGCCCGTAACCTATCGCAAATTCTTTTGCTACACATACCACAAATGCCATGGTGGTAAGTTCTTCAATATATATTCCCGACATGGTTCCCATAGCGAACCATCCAAGACACATCGAAAGCCCTACCTTAATAACAGAGGGAACAGTGCTTCTACCGAAAATAGGATTGAAGAAGATACATCCTGTGACTCTACAAGTAGCCATCAGGAAAATAATCATATTATTTAAGTCAAAGTACAATTAACCCACCTGCCCGTTTATCCATAGGTCAATATGACGGAGAATATATAGTTGGTGAAGTCAACTAATTGTTCCAGCATCCATGTACCGCCAAAAATCATAATTATGGCTACTAAAACCAGCTTTGGTACAAAGGTTAAAGTTTGCTCGTTTATGGAAGTGGCTGCCTGCAAAACGGAAATCAACAAACCGATGGCAATAGTTAATATCAAAATCGGTGCTGAAACCTTGAAACCGCATACAACTGCTGCTCTCATAATTTCTGCTAAATTGCCTGTGCTCATGTATTAACCCTCCGTTAATTGTACGTTCGGACTAAGGTTTCTATCAATAGTCCCCATCCATCAACTACAACGAACAGCATGAGCTTAAAAGGTAAAGAAATCATAGTCGGAGGCAACATAATCATACCCATGGACATGGTTACCGAAGCTACTATAAGGTCAATTAACATGAAAGGTATAAAAATCAGGAAGCCTGCCACAAATGCTCTTTTAAGTTCACTGGTCATAAATGCAGGAACCACTATGGTCATAGGAAGTTCCATGCCGGAAAGCTTTGAAATATTTTCATCCTTTGCCATGCCTACAAATAAATCCACGTCTTCGTTAGTAACCTGCTTAAGCATAAACTCTTTAAGGGGCTTACTTGTAGCTTCAACGAACTGTTCAGTGGTAATAACTCCCTGATCGTACGGAAGAAAAGCCTGATTGTATATGTCCGTAAAAGTCGGATTCATAATAAACAGTGTAACAAAGAGTGCCAATCCCACCAAAATCTGATTCGGAGGTGTAGACTGGGTACCCAGTGCATTTCTAAGGAATGAAAGTACGATAACAATTCTTCCAAAGCAGGTGCACATAAGAAGTAGAAAAGGTGCCACTGAAATCATCGTCAAAAGGATGATGATTCTAACAGTGTCCGAACCCTCTCCGTTGATAACTACATCAATGGAGCTTTCGGCAAAGGCCTGCGCCGCAGATAAACCTATAAAAATCAAGGTCATAGCAGCTATAACCATGAAGCGAACGGAATATTTCGATATTTTATTGTAAGTCTCTGTCATCTTTGTCTTCGCTTTCCTTGGTTAAAACTGTTTTAAATGCTTTGAAAAACCCCACATCTGCAATGGGTGATATCTGTTTTTCCTCTTGACTCGGTAATTTTTCATCTAAAGCTGAAATAAGGTTAATGCTATGTTCTGTAATGCCTACCATATACTGTTTTTCCTGTAGCTCAATAACTGCTATAGAAGAGCCTTTCCCAACAGGAATACGGTCAACCACCTTAATGTTTTGGCTGTGACCGAAAGCGGTTCCAAATTTTTTAGCATAAAATCTGGTTAGATAATATGCTAAAAACAGCACTGCAACTATTCCCAGAAAACCCTCCAGAATATGTAAGAACGGTTCTAACATAGATTTTTACTCCCTTTAGCCTAAAATATTTTTTACGGTCTGAACCAGTCTGTCAGGCTTAAAGGGTTTTACAATAAAGTCTAAAGCCCCTAACTTGATAGCTTCAACTACCATGGCTTCCTGACCCATTGCAGAACACATTACAACCTTTGCGCTGGGGTTTGCAGCCTTGATAGCTCCCAGTGTCTGAATACCGTCCATAATAGGCATGGTAATATCGAGAAGTACGAGATCCGGTGCATTTTCATTGAAAGCGGCAACTGCTTCCTCACCATTTGAAGCTTCAATAAAATCGGAATAACCGGCTTTCTTAAGGTTATCCTTTACCATCATTCGCATGAAAGCTGCATCGTCTACGATTAAAATTTTACTCATCTCTTTTGTCTCCTTATTCGTAAATTTTATTGCTAAATTAAACCTTCGTTGTCACGCTTTACGATTTCAGTGACACGAACACTATAATTGTCGTCAACAACGACTACATCGCCCTTTGCGATTAGTCTGCCGTTTGCCAAAATATCTACCTGGTCTCCCGCCTGTCTGTCAAGTTCAACGATATTTCCTTGACAAAGATCCACAATATCCTTGATTTTTTTCTTTGTGGTTCCAAGCTCAACAGTAATTTGAATAGGTACCGACATGACAAGCTCCAAGTTGTTGCTGTCTGTCAAGTCTAAACCTATGGCGTCACCCAGTTGTTTGTAAGCATACGGGGTAGCGTTGACCTGGGGTGCAGGTACAGGCGCTTGAGCCGGTGCATACATAGGTTGTTGCATAGGCTGCTGCATAGGCTGTTGATACATCGGCTGCGGATAGCCCGCCTGAGCATAAGGCTGTTGGTACATCGGCTGCTGCGGGTAGCCAGTCGGCACCTGCTGCATAGGCTGTTGCCCCATGGTCATAGGTTCTGGATTCGGTATAGGCTGAATAACCTGAGGTTGAGCTGTCGCCTGCTCCTGTGCAGGAGGAATCTGTGGTGTCGCCTCAGGAATAGGAGCAGCAACTTCCGGTGCAGGTATATCTGATTCCGGTAATGTTATAGGTGCTGATTCTCTCTGTGGTTCCGACGCCGCTGCGGCTTCCGCTTCTTCGCCCTTTTTCATAGTTGAATCTACAATTTCCTTTACTAAAAACGGATCCATTGCACTCAAAAACTCGCTGGCTACAAGTCCGTCAATATGAAGATCGAACTTAATGCTGACTACGCTTTCGCCTTTCAAAGCGAACATGTCTCGCAAAGTCTGCTTCTCTGTGCTTATGATTTCCGGTGGGGAAATGTTGATAGGTTTTCCTAAAAATTGAGATAATGCACTTGCAGACGAACCCATCATCTGATTCATGATTTCGCAAACTGCCGATGTGGCAATTTCATCGAAAACTACGTCTTCAGGATTGTCCATAGACAGAAGATGACACAGAATCTGCTTTAAATCTTCTTCTCTAAGCAAGAGTACATTTACACCATCTATGCCCTCAACGTATTTAATGCTTACTCCTATTACAGGCTCAAGGCTTTCAAAATTAAATTCGTTGATTGGTACAACCTCGATTCGTGGTGTTGTGATATTAACTTTTTTATCAAGCACGGTGGACATTGCAGTTGCACCTGAACCCATGCTGATATTCATGACCTCACCAATTACATCTTTTTCCATATCGGTAAGCGTTATCATTTCCTCGCTCATATCGCAGAATCACTTCCTCTCCTGATTTTTTCTTTAATTAAAATGGACTTTTTCTTGTTGTAGATACCAAGCTCGCCTTTAAACCATACCGTATCCTCTACAGCTACGTCCACATTGGAATTATCAGGTTTGTTTAGCATTATTATGTCCCCGACTTGCAGTTCTACAATGTCCTTGGACATGACGGTTACTTCGCCCAGTATGCCTTTTAATAACAAATCACTTTCGTTGATTTGCATTTCAATACGTTCTCTACGTAATTCTTCGGAACGTTGATCCCCTCTTCGTTCTCTGCGTTTTGACATCGCTTCTCTGCGTTTAAACACAATGTTCAGCGTTGAAGCAGGAATACAAAGGGTCAGCTTTCCTTGAGTATCGTTCAAAGTAATCATCATTACTACAATTACGACGTTTTCGTCTGCGCTGATTCCTTGAAGTATTCTGGAGTTGGTTTCCATCTTGGTTAACTTCGGTGAGATATCCAAATGGTCCGACCAAACATTTTTCATCAAGGCTACCATTCCCTTAAACAAGTGTTCCAGTACGCTAAGCTCAATTTCAGTGTATTCTCTTTCATCTGCTAAAGGCTTGCCCTCTCCACCTAGGAATCTGTCAATGCAGCAAAATCCGATATCCTTTGACATTTCCATAATAACCAGATTATCACTGGCAATATTGTCTTCATCTTTTACGTCAAAGTCTATCAAGCCTACAAGTACCGAATCCGGTAAAGCATTGTTGTACTCGTAGTATTGCTGTTCTTCCACTTCTACAATCTCCACCGCAGTATAGGTCTGCAAATTGGCTGTAACATGGGAAGAAACGATTCTGCAATAGTTCTCGTAAATTGTGTAAAGTAGCTTTAATTGCTCTCTTGTGAATATCTTAGGGCTTCTAAAGTCATATTCCTTGACTTTTTTCGCCTTTCCGGCGCCTGCGGGAGCAGCTTTTTCGCTTCCGCCACCGGTATCAGCACTATCCGCCGCTTCCTCCCCCTCCGACGCTTCGTCAGGGGTTAGCAAGCTGTTCAAGAGCATATCTATTTGGCTTTGTGATAATATTTCAGCCATTAACTCTTCCTCCTTGCGCTCGATTTAGATTTAATTCTCGTTCTATTCTGCAGTAGCATCTAAATCTACTCCGCCTGAAACCTGACCGTCAATTTGGTCATATATGGAACTTAACTCATCCTGAATAATATCTACTTCAGATACCAGAATTTCTACTCTTCTATTTTTAGCCATATTAGCTTCAGTGTCATTGCTTGCTATCGGTCTGTATCTTCCGTAGCCTACCGCCATTAACTTGGCTCTGTCGGTAATATACAGACTCTCTAAATATTTCAGAACTCCGTTAGCACGTTCTGTTGACAGGTCTCTGTCGTTTACCGTATTGTCACCCGGAGCCGACTCCGCAGTATGTCCGTCAATACGAATAACCTTAACTCTGTCTTCTACCATATGTAATGCCGGACCTACCTGATCTAAAATATCCTTTCCCCCCGGCAGGAGCACAGCTCTGTTAGGTTGAAAGAAAAGCGTAGAGGTAAATCTTATATAAACCATGTCAT
>JBHBZU010000032.1:0-35519 GCA_041797745.1 Bacillota bacterium | reverse complement strand
GTAATGCTTCTGCAACAGCACCCATGATTCCGGAAACGTCTACAATACCACCGAAGCTCATATCGCTTTACTGGCTGCAGCTGCAATCGGTACTGCTGTTGCTTGCGCAAACGGATGGAAGTGGTCGTATCTTGAAAAGGGTATCCTCGCTAACATCGACAGATCTATGCAGGCTTGTCTCATTCTCGCTATCGTAGGTAGCATGATCGCTTCTTGGATGGCTGCTGGTACTATTCCATCAATGATGTATTACGGTATCAAGATTATCAGCCCTAAGATTTTCTTATTTACAGCTTGTATTCTTTGTTCTATCGTATCTTTAGCAACAGGTTCTTCATGGTCCACAGCTGGTTCCATGGGTGTTGCTCTCATCGGTGTTGGTACAGCTCTCGGATTCAGCCCGGCTATGACAGCAGGTGCTGTAGTATCCGGCGCATACTTTGGCGATAAGATGTCTCCAATGTCAGATACAACTAACTTAGCTCCGGCTATTGCAGGAACTTCTTTATTTACACACATTAAGCACATGGTTTATACTTCCGGTGCTTCCTGCTTAATCGCTTGGGTTGCATTTCTTGTTATGGGATTCTCCAAGAGTTCCGGAAATGCTGATTTAGAGACTATCAATGAGATTCTTGATTTTATTCAGGCTTCTTCCAGAATTTCCATTCTGACTCTCATCCCACCTGTATTCGTAATTGTAGCTGTAGCTATGAAGTTACCTGCATTACCATCCTTACTCGGTGGTGTTGTTCTCGGCGTTCCTTTCTTCTTCTGGAACTCTGAAGCAGTTGGTGCTGCTCTTGGCGAAGATGCTAGTGCTGTTAAGTACAACATTTTCAACATCTTAAACAACGGTATCGCTATGGGTAACCCTGGTGATGATCCAACACTCGTTATCGAAAAGCTCGCTAAGCTCCTCTCCGGTTCCGGTATGCAGGGAATGTTCTGGACTATCTCCCTCATTATGTGCGCAATGTGCTTCGGTGGTATTGTAGACGTTTCCGGAATCATGGGTGCTGTTGCAGAAGCATTACTCAAGCTCGCTAAGGGAACAGGCGGACTCGTACTCGCTACAGAGCTCTGCTGCCTCATCGTAAACGGTATCTGCTGCGACCAGTATCTTTCCATCATTCTCCCTGGTAGAATGTTCAAGGAAGCTTTCGAAGACAGACATCTTGCTCCACAGAACCTTTCCAGAGCTTTGGAAGACTGCGGAACTATTACATCCAACTTCTTCCCATGGAACACTTGCGGTGCAACTATGGCTAACTTCTTAGGCGTTAAGCAGTGGGGTCCTGGTGGATATGCTCCATTCGCAATCATGAACTACGTTAACCCTATCGTTTCCGTAATCTATGGTTTCACAGGCTTCACTATGACAAAGATGACTGACGAACAGTATGAAGCAGTTATGGAAGCAAGAAAGAAGCTTCAGGAAGAAGCTGCTGCAGCTTTAGAAGCTTAATTTCTAAAACAAATAAATCAAATTCGAATTTGAGCAAAATATTACCCGCGGAAATTTTCCGCGGGTTTGTTTTTTCTTTCAAATCTTAGTTAGCACTGTTTTTCACAGGTTTTAGTTAATTTTCTTTTGCGTTCACTTTCACTTCCACTTTCACTTTCATTTTTATTTTCATTCACTTTTCTTGGTTTTCTTCCTACTTCTATACTTAATATACTGAATAGATATCTTTGTTTTCATTAACTTTTCATTAACTCTTCTCAACTTTTTCTTGGCTTCCCCTAGCTTTCATAGGTCACAACTTATATGTGTACTTGTTCTTTTATCAAAACATTCCTGGTCTGCAAGCATTGAAAAATAAGGAATATAAAGAGTTAGCACATAGCAACTTTAATGGATATTTTCCCCCTTTTGCCTTGACAATAACCTGCTATTAAGGTACCATTAAATTGATATGTTAAATATTTTGAAAAAACAAAAAAAAAGGAGAAAAGTATGGAAAAAAAAGCCGCTCTAAAAGCTAAATTTCTAATACCATCAATTCTTGGTATCGCACTGTTTATGGTGCCGGTCTACTTTGAAGATTCTTGGACTATTTTAGTCAAGATTCTTGCTGACAAGTTGTCAGGTGTTATCGGGGACTATATCCCTATTTTATGTCTTGGAATTATTACTCTCTCTGCTGTGATGTCACTTATTGGTCTTGCTAAACCAAAGTTCATCACAGAAAGCAAAATCATGAAGAACACTTTCGAGTGCGGTCCTATTTGGACTGTAATGCGTATTATCGGTTGTGTCGCTGTATGGCTGACATATCTCACACAGGCTGAAACCCTTAATACAAGCAACGTAATTATTGAAGCTATCGCAGGCGCAGATCAGGGTGGTTTAGCCTTTGACCTCGTTTGTGGTCTTGTTATCATCTTCTTATTCGCGAGCTTCCTTTTACCGCTTCTGCTCGATTTCGGACTTCTTGAGTATGTAGGTGCTATGCTTACAAAGATTATGCGTCCTGTATTCAAGGTTCCTGGTCGTGCTGCTGTTGACTGTATCACTTCATGGATTGGTGACGGTACTCTCGGCGTAATGCTTACAAACAATCAGTACGAGGGTGGTTACTACAACGCAAAGGAAGCAACCATTATCGCTACTACTTTCTCAGCAGTATCTATCACTTTCAGTTTGGTTGTACTTTCTGAAGTAGGACTTGCACAGTACTTTGGTATTTACTATTTACTCATCTGTTTCGTAGGTGTTGTCTGCGCTATCATCTGCCCAAGACTTTATCCTATCAGAAAGAAGCCTGAAACATATCTTGTTGAGGGTAATGCAATGCCTGACACTATTCCGGCAGAGTTTAAGAGCTCACACCAGTTCGGTATGCATCTCGCTATGGAAAGAGTTTCCAAGCACACAGGTTTAGGCGAATTTTTCGCAAACGGTGCTAAAAACTGCTTCGGTATGTGGTTTGGAGTTCTTCCTACAGTTATGGCAATCGGTACTATTGCATTGGTACTCGCATCCTATACTCCTATCTTTACATGGCTTGGGGCTCCGTTTGTACCTCTCTTCAATATTCTTGGACTTCCGGAAGCTGAGGCTGCAGCAGGTACAATGGTTGTAGGTTTCACAGATATGTTCACTCCTGCAATCCTTATCGCAGATAATCCAAGTGCAATTACAAGATTTGTAGTAGCAGTTATCTCCATCACACAGGTTCTCTTCCTTGACGAAGTAGGCGGACTTATCCTCTCTTCAAAACTTCCTATAAACCTCTGGGAACTCTTCGTGATATTTATCGAGCGTACTATCATTTCAATTCTTATCGTAGTACCAATTTCACATTTGATATTTAGTTAAATACATAGACTAATATAAAGAAAAACAGGGCGCAAGCCCTGTTTTTTTATTCAGTTTGACACTGCCAAAGGTATGATAGCTTTTTACTATGTTATTTGACACCGCCAAACATCTTATAACCTTTTTGCTCCTCTGCTTAAAAAATTTTAATATATAAAACTTTCCTATCTTCTAAGATTTGTGAGAAGCAATGCCCCTACGATAACAACTACAACTCCAATAATTAAAAGCATGCTGCTGATTCCTGCCATCTCTAACTCCTTTCTTATTTGATAATTAACGTATTTACAAATTCTTGATATAAATGACCCACGTGATTCGGTCATTTCATCATATCTTCATCCGTAAATTCTAAAAATCAAGGATATAACATATTAATCAAGATTAAACTAATTTAGATTATAAATTAATAATAGCTTACGCACCAATAAAGTACAAGCTCAAAATTTTTAATATATAGAGGTGGGGGTGTTTTATAGCTTACGCACCAATAAAGTACAAGCCCTAAAGCATAGGTTCAGGCTTCCTTTCCGCAGTAAAAAAGGCTCACCTAAACGGTGAGCCTTTAAGGAACGGTTTATTACTAACCTAATGTAATTACAGTACCTGTCTTTCCCTCAAGTGCGTCGATAGCCTTGTCCAAGGAAGTGATAATAGCCTTTTTGCCAGGGTTTGCCTTAGCAAACTTCATAGCTGCCTGTACCTTTGGAAGCATGGAGCCGGGAGCAAACTGACCGTCTGCACAGTACTTTTCAGCTTCTGCATAAGTCATATGGTCGAGGTTCTTCTGATCAGGCTTGTTGAAGTTTACAGCAACCTTTTCAACTTCAGTAAGAATCATGAGAGTGTCAGCACCTACGGATTCAGCAAGAAGTTCTGCTGCAAAGTCCTTATCAATAACTGCCGCAACGCCCTCTAAAGAGCCGTCAGCCTTTTCTACTACCGGAATACCGCCACCACCGCAGGAAACAGTGATTGTGGATGCCCAAAGAGTCTTAACAGCTTCAAGTTCTACAATTTTAGTAGGGATAGGGGAAGCAACTACTCTTCTCCAGCCTCTTCCTGCGTCTTCCTTTACGGAGTAACCCTTTTCGTCTACGAGAGCCTTAGCTTCCTCTTCTGTATAGAAAGGTCCGATAGGCTTTGTAGGGTTCTTGAAGCCCGGATCGTTAGCGTCAACAACCATCTGAGTAGCAATAGTAGCTACAGGAGTCTCCTTGCCACGCTGCTTAAGAGCATATCTTAAGCACTGCTGTAAATGGTAACCGATATAACCCTGAGACATTGCTCCGCATACGTCGAAAGGCATAGCAGGAGTTACATCCTTAGCTGCTTCAGAAGCTAAGAGAATACGTCCAACCTGTGGGCCGTTGCCGTGAACAATACCAATTTCATATCCGCGACTAGCAACTTCAGCAATATGTTCGCAAGTCTTTTTTACTACTTCGAGCTGTGCTTCCGCAGTAGCCGGACCTTTGCCGGACTGGAGAGCATTTCCGCCGAGAGCAATTACAATTTTTTCTGCCATTTTTTAATCTCCTAATATTTAATACTAATTAATTATTATAAATCTTCTCTGTTTACAGGACAGGACATACATCTTGGGCCGCCTCTGCCTCTGGAAATTTCAGCACTTGGAATGGAGAGCACCTTGATACCCTTTTTGTCCAAAAGGTCGTTAGTAACATAGTTTCTTTCGTATGTTACAACAGTACCCGGAGCGATACACAGAGTATTTGAGCCATCATTCCACTGTTCTCTTTGAGCAGCTACTAAATCATTTCCGCCGCAACGAATCAAGTCAACTGCCGGAAGCTTTAACTCCTTGGCAAGTAAGTTATGAAGTTCGTCTGTAACAGCTGAAAATACTGCCTTACCCTCTCTATCAAGAGTAATCTCAAAGAGGTTAAGAGGTCCCTCAATTTCAGGATGAATAGTAAACTTGTCGTAGTCCACCATAGTAAATACTGTATCCAAATGCATGAATGCTCTCTTCTTTGGAATATCGAATACGAGAACTTTCTTGAAGGAAGACTTATTAAGAAGACTGTAAGCAAATCTTTCAATACCCTGAGCTGTCGTTCTCTGGGAAAGTCCGATTGCTACAATATCCTTGGAAAGCACTAATACGTCTCCACCCTCGATAGAGTAATCGTAATCATAATCGTACCAAAGGTTTGTTCCCTCCGGAGCGAAGTCCTTGTTGTAGCGGAACATATACTGGAGTAAGAGAGCTTCTCTTCTTCTGGCAGCTGTGCTCATGTTGTGCACATTAAGTCCGTTACCTATACAAGCACCTGGGTCTCTTGTGAAATAGAGATTTGGCATTGGATCTGTATAGTAAGGATAGTCGGAAGTGATAAGGTCAGCAAAGGAAGTAGCCTTTTCTACCTTGATATCAGTCTTCTTAACACCCTCAATTACTTTCTCTACCAATCTCTTGGTAGGAAGGTTGTAGAGGTAATCGAACATAGCTTCCTTTACACCCTCAGCGTGAATTTCGCTCTTTTCGATAAAGTCCTTTATGAACTGCTTCTTGATTTCATCGTCTGCCAGAGCCTTAGCGGTTTCATCTACATAATAAATTACTTCCACGTCGTTATCTCTAAGTGTCTGTGCAAAACAATCGTGCTCCTGCTGTGCCACCTTTAAAAACGGGATGTCATCGAACAGCAGTCTTTCAAAATTATCTGGAGTAAGGGCTTCAACTTCAGCACCGAGTCTGTGGAGAAGCACCTTATTCAGTTTTCCGATTTCGGAAAAGTTATGTATACCTTTAATCATATTCTTTTTCCTATTTTCTTTCTTTTTTGCTTTTCAGCTTATGTTACAGCTTATTGACCTATGAATGTACTTCGGCTTATGCCATTGTAGCAACCATAACAGCCTTGATTGTGTGCATTCTGTTTTCAGCTTCGTCAAATACTACGGAATGTCTGGAGGAGAATACTTCATCGGTTACTTCGCGAATGTCATAGCCTGCTTCTTTCTGAGTAGCTGCCATAGTTGTGTTGAAATCGTGGAATGATGGCAGGCAGTGCATGAAAATAACGTCATCGTTACCTGTTGCTGCTACCATTTCTTCAGTTACTCTGAAAGGAGTGAGGAGTTTTACTCTTTCAGGAATCTGAGCTTCTTCTCCCATGGAAGCCCAAATGTCAGTGTAAAGAACATCTGCACCCTTGAGGCAAGCAGGATCGGAAGAAATTTCAATCTTTGCGCCTGTTTCCTTAGCAACAGTCTGAACTCTTGCAATCTTTTCCTGATCAAGCTGATCTGCTAATTCCTTTGGACCATATGCTACATAGTGCATACCCATCTTTGCGCAACCGTACATCCAAGCGTAAGACATGTTGTTTCTGATGTCTCCGCAGAATACTACCTTAACCTTGTTGAGCGGCTTTGCAACGTGCTCTTCAATAGTAAGGAGGTCAGCAAGAATCTGAGTTGGGTGGTCAACGTCTGTAAGACCGTTCCATACAGGAACTCCTGCATATTTAGCATAACCCTCTACTACAGACTGCTTGTAACCTCTGTATTCAATACCGTCATAGAATCTACCGAGAACCTTAGCAGTATCTTCAAGCGATTCTTTCTTTCCTACCTGTGAGGAGTTGGAGTCGAGGAATGTAACGTGTGCACCCTCATCAAGTGCTGCTACTTCAAACGCACATCTTGTTCTTGTGGAAGTCTTTTCAAAAAGAAGAACTACGTTCTTGCCCTTGAGTACTTCATTGTGGATGCCTGCTCTCTTCTTAGCCTTTAAATCGTGAGATAAGTCGAGTAAATATCTGATTTCGTCAGGTGTGAAATCCATGAGTGATAAAAAGCTCTTTCCCTTTAAGTTTACTGCCATTTTTGTAATCTCCTTTTAATTAAATAAGAATATTTGTTTAAGTTTGTTTTAAACTATTTGTTAGTCATTTAACAATTTCAATATACTGTATTAAAGCGAAAAAGAAAAGTGCCAGTACTAACGCATTTTTGCGTGCCAGTCACTTTCCTTTGAATTTTCAGTTATTTGACTTATCTATTTTCTTCTAGCATTTCTCTGATAATTTCTATCAAAATCGGCATACCTTTTTTGATTTCCATTTCATTGGGAGTTGAGAAACAAAGTCTTATATAATTATTAGGTTGCTTGCCACGAGGATAAAAGAGGTATCCCGGCATAAAAACCACTCCTTTTTTTTCTGCCCGTTTCAGTAATTCCTTTATGTTAATGGACTCCGGCACGTGACACCAAAGGTAAACTCCCCCCATAGCTTCTTTTGCCCTAAAATCCTCTATCCCTGCATTTTGAATGTAGGAATACATCAGCGCTTTCTTTTGGCTGTTTATTTTCTTCATGTCGGAAACGCCCTGATAGTATAGGCCTGTCTTCATGAAATAAGCAAGGGTCTTTTGAGGAATGGCGTCAATGCCTATAACTCTCATTGCCACAAGATAGCTAAGGCTCTTAATCACTTGTTTCGGAGCTATGACAAAAGTCAGATTGAGTCCCGGCACAAAGGTCATTTCAAAAGAATAAAGGTATATGACATTCTCCCCATGGTCTAAAGCTCTAAGCGGTGATGAGGAAACATAGTCATAATCCAAAAGTGAAGAAGCATCATCTTCGATAATAGGAACTCTGTACTCGTAGGATAAATTCAGCAGCTTCTGTCTGCGCTTGTAGGACAGCACCGCTCCCGTAGGGTCATGATATGAGGAGCTTACATATATGAACTTCGGATGATACTTTTCAATCATCATCTCAAGGTTGTCGGTGAACATACCGTCCCAATCCATAGGCACCCCTATCTGACGAACTCCCGCCAGTTCAAAAGCTCTGAAAATGTCAGGGTTTAACGGTTCTTCCGTGATAACGGTATCCCCCGGTTTCAGCATAAGGGTGAATATAAAATCCAAAGCCTGATTTAGCTGGCTGAACACCTGAACATTGGAAGTGCTGATTTCCACTCCCTTATCCCTCATGAACTTTACGATTTCCTTTCTCAAGTCTAAATCCCCTTGATATGGTGTAAAGAAGTTTTCGCCACGTTTTCCGCTTTCCACGGTCTTTTCAATAGCACTGGTAATATCCGCACTTTTAAATATTCCTGAGGTTGCTGTACCAACGGCAAAGCTGTATATTTTTCGGTTATAGCTTTTACTCCAAAGGTCGTCAAACTTTCTCTGCCCCCTCATATAGTCTTCATGAATCATGGAAGGCCAGTTTACAGCGCCTCTTGCTCTATCCACCTGCTCTTCGTCGCCCCTAAGGCTGATGGTATAACCATAGCCTTGGCGACTCTCTATAAATCCGAGACTTTCCAATTCTTTGTAAGCCTTTGTAACAGTATTTCGATGAACCCCGAGCCTCAATGCCATGTGTCTTTCCGAGGGCAATACGTCCCCCGCCCCTAGCTCTCTGACAATAATCTTTGCCTTAAGCTGTGACACTATTTGCATATATACAGGTGTTTTGGCCTTTCGGTTTACTTTAATTTCCATAACTGGTTAATCTTCTCTTCTTGCCGGTTTTTCGCCGTGAAACTGATAATAACAAACTTCTAATCTGCCGTTGTAAAGTTTTCGTCTTCTGTCCGCGGGTCTTCCAAGGGTTTTAGCTTCGGCTTCCTTATCTGTGGTAATCATGAACAAGGACCATGTAGGATTTTCTGCAAAGAAAGCCCCATATTTCTCATAAATCTTATTTATTTCCTTTGCCTCACCTATACGTTCTCCGTAAGGAGGGTTCGTAATAATAATTCCGCCCTCTTTGCCCTCCGAGTCCATTTTAGCCATGTCCATTCGGTGAAAGCTTATGCAATCATCCACCCCTGCCTCCAAAGCATTCTCTCTTGCCGCTTCTACTGCCCTCTGATCAATATCGTAGCCTTTAATGTCCAAAGGGCGATTATTGTCAATGGCGCCAAAGGCAGCGGTTCTCTCCTCTTTCCAAAATTTTTTCGGTATTACATCCCATTCCTCCGAGACAAAGCTTCTGGATAGCCCCGGTGCAATGTTTCTCGCTTTCATTGCCGCCTCTATAAGAATAGTCCCCGACCCGCAACAAGGGTCAATGAGGGGACGCCCCTCCCGCCAAAAAGACAGGCTAACCATAGCAGCTGCCAAGGTCTCTCTAATAGGCGCCGCCACATCTGCAACCCGGTAGCCCCTCTTGTGAAGCCCTGCACCTGAGGTATCAATGGTCAAGGTAACTCTATCCTTTAGAATTGTCACTTTTACCGTATAGACTGCTCCTGTTTCGGCGAATTGATCTACGCCATAAGTTTCTCTCATCTTCTCGACTATGGCTTTCTTTACTATGGACTGACACGCCGGTACGCTGTGCAGCTTGGACTTTACGGAGGTGCCCGTTACTGTAAACTTACCGTCCAGCGTAATCCAGTCTCCCCAAGGGAGCGCCTTAGTCTGCTGAAACAAAGCTTCAAACTCTGTGGCTGTAAATTCCCCCATCTTAAGCAAAACTCTGTCTGCACATCTAAGCCAAAGATTCGATCTGACTATAGCTCTTTCATCACCTAAAAAAGTGATTTTGGCGTCTTCAGATTTAAGAATCTTATAACCCAGCTGTTCTATTTCTCTTTTTACCACCGCTTCAAGTCCGAATGTGGCAGTTGCAATTAATTCCAATTTCATTTATTCACCTATAACAAGGGCTGTACCAAAACTGATACAGCCCCTCGCTTTCTGTCTTTAGATATACGGCTTACGCTTGTTCATGTTTGAGTTCTGGAAAATATCCAAATTGTCCAGAGCTTTACCTGTTCCCACAGCTACGCAGGACTTTGGATCTTCCGCTATGAAAACATGGATACCTGTGCGTTCTTCAATACGCTTCTCTATGCCATGTAAAAGTGCACCACCACCTGTAATTACGATACCCGAATTACTGATATCCGCTGCCAGCTCCGGTGGAGTCTGCTCCAAAACGGAGTGAACGGCTTCGCAAATAATCTGCAACGGCTCGTCCAAGGCTTCCAGCATTTCCTTTGAAGTGATTTCAATATTTTTAGGAAGACCTGTAACTAAATCTCTTCCTCTACATTCCTGAACCATCATTTCTTCTCTTGGATATGCGGTTCCAATGCTCTTCTTCATATCTTCGGCAGTACGTTCACCGATATAAAGCTTATGTTCTTTACGCATATACTTTATAATAGCTTCATCAAACTTGTCTCCGGCAACCTTTACAGAGGTGCTGGCAACGATTCCGCCAAGTGCAATAACTGCAACGTCCGTAGTACCGCCACCAATGTCAATAACCATGCTGCCGTCAGGCTTGGCAATATCCAATCCCGCACCGATAGCTGCCGCAAGGGGTTCTTCCATGAGAAATACCATCTTGCCCCCTGCCTGCTCCGCCGCTTCTCTTACTGCTCTTTTTTCTACTTCTGTAACCCCCGACGGTACGCAAATCATGATTCTAGGTTTAAAAAATCTGCTGCTGCCGCAAGCCTTACGTATAAAGTATTTTAACATTCTCTCTGTAATGTCGTAATCAGAAATTACACCATCTCTAAGGGGTCTGACTGCTACAATATTAGCAGGCGTTCTGCCCAGCATTTGTCTGGCTGCCTCACCAACTTCAAGGATTTCGTTGTTATCCTTGTTGATTGCAACTACAGACGGTTCATTGAGAATGACTCCCTTTCCCTTAATATAAACAAGTACATTCGCTGTACCTAAGTCTATTCCAATCTCTGTAAGTGCCATTAATACTCTCCATTCTATATGTATTTCGCTTTGCGTAATTCATTTATATAATTTGTTTATAACATTATAATTATATATGCTCTCATTTAACTTTTCAATGAAAACTTTGCTCTCGCCTATTGCTCCTCGCCTATAGCTATCTTTATTTCAACTTTTGCTAGATATCGTAGTACATATATGGTTCATCCTTTTCCAAATCAAACCACGTAAAATGTCCGTCCTCAAAAATCATATAACTATGATGGCTGTTCTCTTTTGGAATGGAAATGGAACCCGGATTAAGATAAACGAAATCTTTGCCTGATTCACCACCAAAAGCTTCAATAACAGGAACATGAGTATGCCCATGCAGCAGTATGTCCCCCCTTTTTTAGAGGCGGTATATTTTCCTTGTTGAATACATGTCCATGGGTTGCCATGACCATATGGTCTTCATGATAGATGATACAGTTTTCCGATAAAATCGGAAACTCCAATGTCATCTGGTCAACCTCCGCATCGCAATTTCCTCTGACACACATAATTTCGTCTCTTATCTCATTTAGCATTGCAATAGCAAGCTTCGGGTTGTAGTCTCTTGGCAGGTCGTTACGCGGGCCGTGGTAGAGAATATCCCCTAAAAGCAAGAGCTTGTCTGCTTCTGATTTTTTATAAGCTTCAATAAGTTTTTCTACATAATATGCTGACCCATGAAGATCAGACGCAATCATAAGTTTCATAATTTACCTCATATGTCTTCCCAAAAGTTTTTCAAGGCGTCGATTTCTGCCCTTTGTGGCTTTATAGTATTCCTTTTCTTCGGTATTTAACGCGGATTCAAATTTTATATGTTTCCAAATAGGCTTTGGTAAAAACACCATGTATATACATGGCGAAATAAAAGCCACATCTACCGCAAGCCAAATCAGAAGTATAACGGAAGTTATAGAAAAACTACATCTGTCGATACACATCATGGCTATTAATATAACCCCTGCAATAAGGATTAAGAACGTAGGATATGTATTTCTTAACTTCCCCAGTCCTATGTCCAGTTCTTCGTCATAGTAGTGTGATACAAAATCTTTAAAAATATACTTTCCGAATCTAAAATCTGCCAAATAAAAAAGTCTTGCTAAAGAAAAATTGTCTTGATTTAAATATGGATATATCTGCTCAGGTTCAGTCACCTGAAGAGATTCTCCCTCTATTTCTTGCCGGGGGCACACCTGCGTATGAATAACCGACCCCTCCCCCATGACAGAAATCTGCATAGTCGGACAGTCATTAATAATAAGCTGTTCTCCATCCTTTACCATAACAGAATTTCCATCAAAAGCAATAACTGCATATCCGCCTACGCAAAAGAAACCTCTGCCGGTGGCTGCTCCCACCTCTAAGACTTGATTTTCAGCATTTAGCTGAATCACTTCCAGCTTACCCTCATAGTCCTTGCGAGTCATAAGGTTATAGTCTGTAATCTTCCCAAAGCTCTTGGTCTCCCAAGCACCGTCGAAATAATCATATTCAAGTCTGTTTAACTTTACGGTACGAATATCCTTATATGCTAATATCACTTCTCCCTGAAGAACCGCTAAAATACGGTTGTAGTCGGGAAGACTGGTAAAGTCGGATTCTTCCACATCCACTGTGGCAGAACTCAATCGCCAGATAAACTCACGGTCTGAATATAGTGAGCCCTCCGGATATATCCCAAGCTGCGTGGTGGTTCCCCCCGACCACTGACTAACAACATAATCTTCTTTTTTATTAAGTTTAAATTCCATTTTCAACTCCTGTAGCTGTCTTAAATCTATTTGCTCATTCCCGAAGCCTCGATGATAAGTCTGACACATTCATCAATCCCCAGTTTTCCGCTGTTCAAAGCCATGTGATAATTTTGAACCCTGCCCCAGTCTCTTCCTGTATAATGTTTATAAAACACGCTGCGTTTTTTATCCTTGTCATTTAACCGCTTTTCAGGAGGCTGATTAGTTTCTCCATATCTTTCAACAATGCGAGCTGCTCTTACTTCCTTGTCCGCATGAATAAATACATCAAAGCAGTCATCTCTTTCTCTCAAAATATAGTCTGCACATCGACCCACTATGACACAGGCTTCCTTTTCCGCAAGTTCAGTTACGACTTTGTATTGGATGGTCCAAAGGAAGTCATTCATAGAGAGACCTTTGCCGCCGGCTGTAGAATTTTGAGAACCAAAGGCATAAGCCAGCCAAGATTTCCCCGGAGCCTGCTCGCCCATTTCTTCGATGTACTTCTCATCAAAGCCCGTTTCAGTGGCAACCTGTTTTACCAGCTCCTTATCATAAAAAGGAACGCCCAGCTGCTTTGCAACCATCTTTCCGATGGTATGCCCTCCGCTGCCAAATTCTCGGCTGATAGTTATGATTTTCGTTTTCGCCATACACAACCCCTCCCTAGCTTCAAAGTGAAACGTCTTTATATAATCATTATACTTTTTATATCTGAAAATCGCAATAAAAGAGGGTGAAATAAATCCCGGCTTACAGGACAAAATCCCCCATAAGTTTTTCCTCGGAACAAAACTGCCACCCTTAACGGATGGCAGTTGTTTACTTCATCTACTTATGTGTTGCTTCGTAGCCTTTCATTGAAGCTTCTTCCTGCAAACGCTTCTCTTCGAGAGTTTCTGCTAATATCATATCCTTTACTTTCATGAGTCTGGTCTGATTACCTCTTTCGTTTTCATCCAGTTTCATGCGAATATAACGTATAGTCATCTCTAATTGAGGAATTTTCACATATTCTAATGCGTTAACTCTTCTTCTGGTACGCTCCAATTCCGCCGCCAACATCTGTGCTTCCTTTTCTTTAGCTGCTAATTCCAGCATAATTGGGAAGATATCCGAAAGCTCCTTGATGGCAGAATCCAGTTCCCCGGAAGTATCCGCATAGCCGTAAGGAAAGATATCTGACGAATCCGCCGCAGTAGTTTCAAAATCGAACACCGGTACGTCAACGCTCATTACGTTTTTGCCCGTTACCGAAAGAGAAACACCCTGTTTAGGATACATCAAGGCTTCATCCATCACCTCCTGGCTCATCACAGCCGCGGCAACGGAAAAGCTGTCATACACTCCTTTGAGTTCCTCCTCCACCCTCTCGCGAAGTTCTTTGTTCTGTCGAG
This sequence comes from Bacillota bacterium, assembly GCA_041797745.1. Lineage (GTDB taxonomy): Bacteria > Bacillota > Clostridia > Peptostreptococcales > Anaerovoracaceae > UBA3871. The sequence goes on along the minus strand of JBHBZU010000032.1, from coordinate 21,321 downwards.
CCAGCTCCAAAAAACCTTTCATCAGTTCATCGCGCTTATCTTTCAGGAGCTTATGCCCTCTGACAGAGGTGGCAAGACGTCTCTTCAAGGTGGTCAACATCATTCGAGTAGGATTTACATTTAACCGTTCCATAGGTTACCTCCTCCCTTTCGATTAGTAGTACCTTTCAAGATATTCATCCTTAATTCTCTTAAGCTCCGACTTAGGCAGTAACCTTAACAGTTCCCAACCGGTACCCAAGGTTTCCTCAATGGTTCTGTCCTTGGTATAACCTTGAGATACATATTGTCTTTCAAACTCATGTGAGAACTTGGCATAAAGCAAATCCACCTCGGAAAGTGCGGACTCGCCCAAGATTGCCACCAGCTCCAAGTTCTGTTTACCCTTTGCATAAGCTGCAAACAGCTGGTTCATGGTATCCGCATGATCCTCTCTGGTTTTACCACGCCCGATACCCTTATCCTTTAATCTTGAAAGGGACGGGAGAACGTCGATAGGCGGCATGATGCCTTTTCTATAAAGTTCACGGGACAAAATTATCTGCCCCTCGGTAATATATCCTGTAAGGTCAGGAATAGGATGGGTTTTGTCATCTTCCGGCATAGTCAGAATAGGAATCATGGTAATGGAACCCTCGTATTCTTTCTTTCTTCCTGCTCTTTCGTACATAGTCGCAAGGTCGGTATACAGATATCCCGGATAGCCTCTACGACCCGGAACTTCTTTCTTTGCAGCGGATACCTCACGAAGAGCTTCCGCATAGTTTGTAATGTCTGTCATTATGACAAGCACGTGCATTCCTAAATCAAAAGCCAAATACTCTGCCGCCGTCAACGCCATACGAGGCGTAGCAATACGTTCAACAGCAGGGTCATTAGCCAGATTCATAAACATAACGGTTCTGTCAATAGCTCCTGTTTTACGGAAATCATCAGCGAAGTATTCAGCTTCTTCATGAGTGATACCGATAGCCGCAAAAACTACGGCAAAGGGAGCGTCCGTTCCCACTACTTTAGCTTGTCTTGCAATCTGTGCCGCAAGATTAGCGTGAGGAAGTCCTGACCCTGAGAAAATAGGAAGTTTCTGACCACGAACCAATGTATTTAAACCGTCAATGGCTGATACTCCTGTTTGGATAAATTCTGCAGGATAGTCTCGTGCTGCCGGATTCATAGGCAAACCGTTAATATCAAGCATTTTAACAGGAATAATTTCCGGACCGTCATCAGCAGGTCTTCCCATACCGTCAAACACTCTGCCCAGCATATCCGGAGATACTGCAAGCTCTGTACCATGTCCTAAAAATCTTACGCTGGATTCTTTCAGATTAATACCTGTAGAAGCTTCAAACAGCTGAACCAACGCGTCGGAGCCGTTTACTTCCAAAACCTTGCAAAGTCTCTTTTCGCCACTTGGAAGAAGAATTTCACCCAATTCATCATAGGTAACTCCCTCAACCTCTTTTACCAGCATTAGAGGTCCAACGACTTCCTGAATAGTCTTATATTCTCTAAGCATCTTCCTCTGCCTCCTTTGCCACTAAATCTCCAAGTTTTTGTTCCATGCTGCTCATAATCTTATCAAATTCCACATCTACGCGTTCTTCTTCGATATATTTGAATCTTCCTATTGCTTCTCTTTCTTCCAAAGCCGCTACCTTGGAAAAAGCCGCACCTCTTCCTATGGCTGCGACTCCGTTTTCATAGAAAGAGAGAATCATTTTAAGCATTTTAAACTGCTTGTTCATGGACGCGTAGGTATCTACCTCATGGAAAGCATTTTGGTGGAGATAGTCTTCTCTAATGGATTTACAAACCTCCAGCTTCATCCTGTCTTCATAGGACAAGGAATCTATACCTACAAGCTGAACAATTTCATTAAGCTCCGCCTCATCCTGTAAGAGTGACATGGCTTTAGCACGCATTTTAGGGAAGTCTTTATTTACGTTATTTTCATACCATTCCTGAAGTCTGTCTACATAGAGGGAATAGGATGATAACCAGTTAATCGCAGGAAAGTGTCTTGCATAAGCAAGGGCTGAATCCAGACACCAGAACACCTTTACTACACGAAGAGTAGCTTGTGATACCGGCTCCGAAATGTCTCCTCCCGGAGGAGATACGGCACCGATGGCTGAAAGCGCACCCATTCGTCCGTCTCTTCCAAGACAGATAGTCTGACCCGCTCTTTCGTAGAATTGAGCAAGACGTGAAGCGAGGTACGCAGGGTAACCCTCTTCACCGGGCATTTCTTCAAGACGCCCCGACATCTCTCGGAGAGCTTCCGCCCATCTTGATGTGGAGTCTGCCATTAGAGCCACAGAATAGCCCATGTCTCTGAAATATTCAGCAATGGTAATACCTGTGTAAACGGAGGCTTCTCTTGCCGCTACCGGCATATCAGAGGTATTGGCAATGAGAATGGTTCTCTTCATCAAGGACTCTTCTGTGCGAGGGTCCTGCAACTCAGGAAATTCCATGAGAACGTCGGTCATTTCATTTCCACGTTCGCCACAACCTATATATACTACAATTTCCGCGTCTGCCCATTTAGCAAGCTGGTGCTGAACTACCGTCTTACCTGAACCGAAAGGTCCCGGAACAGCGGCAACTCCTCCCTTGGCAATAGGGAACATGGTGTCGATAACGCGCTGTCCTGTAATAAGAGGTGCAGTCGGAACTAATTTTTTCTGATAAGGTCTGCCTTTACGAACAGGCCATTTTTGCACCAGAGTAAGTTCTTTAATCTCCCCCGCTTTCATCTTTTCAGCTCCGAAGTCCTTGGTTAATTCAATCTTGCAAACCACTTCTTCCACTGTAAATTCGCCGTCATTGATTTCAACTATTCGACCCTCAATTCCGTAAGGAACCATTATACGATGTTCCACTACCGGAGTTTCCTGAACTGTACCGATGATGTCGCCGGACTCCACTTCCCATCCAACCTGCACCGCAGGTTCGAACTTCCATTTTTTAACTCTGTCCAGCGGAGGAACCTTAATACCTCTTGTGATATTGGTACCGGCAACCTTTACCATACCCTCAAGAGGACGCTGAATGCCGTCATACATAGTTTCAATGAGTCCCGGTCCAAGTTCCACAGAAAGCGGTGCTCCGGTGGTTATAACCTTGGCTCCCGGTCCGAGTCCCGCGGTTTCTTCATATACCTGAATAGACGCGCGATCCCCTCTCATTTCAATGATTTCTCCGATAAGTCCCTGTTCTCCTACCTCTACTACGTCGTACATATTGGCTTCTTCCATACCGGAAGCTACTACCAGTGGACCGGATACTTTCAGTACCTTTCCATTATTCATCAATTTTCACCTCCAAACAAGATGTCAGCTCCTACTGCTCTTTCCACGCTCTGCTTAACTAAATTCAGACCGATACCTGTATTCCCGTCTTTTCCCGGAATCGGAATAATGCTTGGGAGCCTTGAATCTATGTATTCATCTACCAAATCCAGCATATCTTTGTAAAGCTTTTCTGTAATATAGATGATTGCATAGTCTTCCTTTGCAATTTTTTTTAATATATGTTTGGCTTCTTCCGGTTCGTCACAAGGGAAAACCCCTAGGCCGACGGCTCTAAAGCCCAGGACAGATTCTTTGTCTCCAATTACGCCTATTTTATACATAAGGTGCCCTTAACCTTTCCGAAGTGATTTCTCTGGGAAGCTCGGAAAAGATTCCTGTTAAAATCATTCTTAAATTTTTAGTTTCAGTTTCTTTCGCAATCAGATAGGCTAATATAGGTTCTATCCCAAAGGATACAAACTTGGCTCTGCGGACATACTTCATGCGCATATCATCTGTAATTCTTTCCAAGTCCGTATACTTTCCGGTGCTTTCCACTTTTGCAGCTCCTGTGGCAAAGGCTTCCTTAAAACCAAAGGACGCCATCTTTTCAACAAGCTGCTGATTGTTTTCTTCCCAAGAACCTGAAAGCATTTTTTCGCTTACATTGCCCCCATGAAGAAAAACCTTTTCATAGAAAGACCATGGCTTTCCGATTCTTCTTAATCTAACAAAGCTGTTGATATTCAAAATGTCTATCAGAAGCTTTACGTAACCTATGATAAAATCATTTTGCGTTTCTTCCGCTTTTATAAGCATATCCTTGTAGCATGCTCTGTCCAAGATAATATCTATCTCTTGCGGATTTTCAGATTTTGAAAACATCTCCAATGCGTCATTAATGGCGTGCTTCATTTCGGAACTGAGTTGAATGAACTCTCTTTCCCTTATCATTTGTGTCATAACATCCGCTTCAAACTTTCCCGTGTCTACCAGATATGGTGCGGGGTCAAATTTAAGCATCTCCGCCTTTATAAGCGCCTTAACATTGTGATAGTCCTGAGGGTATAAAAAAAGTTCCAGTTCTTTTCTGTCAGGAAGTACGGAGAACACCAATTTGTACGCCTCCGCCAAGCCTTTCTTCAAGACTTTCTCAAAATCTCTCGGATTGTCAAGAACTCTCCCGTCTCCATATCCAAAATCCGACAATATGGACATGGCCTGATTTACCGTTTTACAGTCCATCAGTTTTTCATAATCCATCTTGGATAAAATCTTATTTTCGTTAGCTTTTACAACACTACAAGAAAATGCATATTCTTCTGGCTTTCTTTTTTCCATAAGTATACCTTTCCCTGTTCACCTTATTCCTTAAATAAGATGTCTGCGACCTTTGCCTGTAACTCTCTCTTATATTCTTCAAAATCAACCCCTGCTTTTTCAAAGGTTTCACGAAGAACCTGTTGCTTCTTTTCCAACATGAGCTTACGTACATCTACATTGATAACCGCGTTACGAGCTCCGATAATCTTCTCTCTTTCCATGTGTCCGCGAGTTTCAGCATCATCTAAAATCTTTTGAGCTTCCGCTTTCGCTTCTGCTAAAATCTGTTCCGCCTCATCGTGAGCCGCTTTAAGAAGGTCGCGTTTAGTTTCTTCAGCTTCGCTTAAAATCTTGTCTGTAATCTTTTCTAAACTCATTTGCTTCTCCTCCCTATCCTAATATGCCTGTAATTAAGCGATAGGTACATTTAACCAAATAAGTACAGATACCAGCAATGCGAAAATAGCGTAAGTCTCTACCATAGCCGTATAAATGATACCCTTTGTCATTTCTTCAGGTCTTTTAGCTGTCAGCTGAAGAGCTGCCGCAGCAGCCTTTCCCTGTGCAATACCTGACCAGATACCAACCAAGCCGATAGGTAGTCCTGCTGCCAAGAAGTAAGCTCCCTGCGCTACTGTAAGCTCAATAGGCGCGCCGCCTAAAAATCCGACCTTTACTAAAATAAGAAAGGCAATGATGAGCCCATAAATACCCTGTGTGCCCGGAAGCGCCTGTAAGATAATAGTTTTACCAAATTGTTTAGGGTCTTCCGCCACTACGCCGCAGGCTGCCTCTCCGGCAACCCCTACACCTTTAGCTGAACCAATACCTGCAAGTGCAGCAATAGCTGCTCCCAATAGTGCTAATGTCTGTCCGTCAATATATTCAAAGAACATAGTTTTTCCTCCTAAAATGTTTATCTTTTTTCTTCTTCAACTCGTACGTATTTAGTATTCTTTTTGAACGGTCTGAAAGGATCTCCGCCGTCTCTGTAAAACTTTCCAAAGAACTCTACGTACTGAAGTCTGGCTGAATGTATGAATGAGCCAAGAACGTTGATAGCAAAGTTTATGACTGTACCCACTGTGAAAATCAGTATGAATAAAATCATGCCTCCAATGCCACCACCGAACAAGGAGCCCATTACATTTACTACTTGAGCAATTACTCCCGTAGCAAGACCTAATGCTAAAAGTCTGGCATAAGATAAAATGTCGCTCATCCATGAGGTAATGCTGTAAACATTACTGAAAGCACCGGTAAGACGACCAATGCCCTTCTTACCTCTGGCTCCGCCGACTATAAGCATAGCCACACCTGCAATGGACATCCACTTGCCCACCACCGACAGAATCGGTATTCCTAAGGTGCCGCTTCCGAGAAGCATTGCCAAACCGGGAAGAGTTACATACCAAGCACCCTCATTAAAGAGCGCGTCCATAGGTTTGCCGTCTCTGATTTCCATATAAGCATTGATACCCATTCCTATAAACAGGTGTACCACTCCCAGCACTAATGAGAAAATCAAAAGCTTCATCGGGTCGTCCAGCGGGTTAAACCACAGTGCAGGAACTACAATCTCATGAGATAAGAAGAGTCCCGAAAAACTCGAAATCAAGTCCCCAAAGAAGCCACCGAACATGGCTCCCCAAAAGATTGTGGATATTCCGCAATACATGAACATCTTCACCATGCGGTACATATTTCCCTCAAGATTGAATTTCTTCAATACCGCAAAGCAGCCTCCTGCCAGTAAAAGACCATATCCCGCATCACTAAACATCATTCCGAAGAAACAAATGTAAAATAACGCATAAATGGAAGTCGGGTCGAAGCCGTGATAATCAGGCAAGGAGTACATCTCTGTAACTGCTTCAATAGGAGTAAAGAATCTGGAATTTTTAAGGAGTACAGGTACCTGCTCTTCCTCTTCCGGATCTCTAATCTGATAGTAACAGCCCGTTGCTTCCAAAATAGTAGTAAGCCTGTCCACCCATCTGACCGGCACCCAGCCCTCAATAAAGAAAGTTTTTTGAGTGGAAAGGAGTTTTTCTTTAATTTTTTCTTTGTCCAGGTCTATAGTCTTTCCATCTATGTAATCCTCAATAATTTCTTTAACTGAGGCATTATTTACAATGGTTTTCTTTAAAACCTTAAGACCCCGCAGTTCTTCTTCCCTTTCTTCCTGTAAAAGTTTAAGGTTTTCAGCAACTGTACCTGTCTTTTTCCCGAATACAATATGGGTAAAACCATATTCCTTCAGAATCGCAAATAACTCTTCGCGTTTTGCTTTTAAGCTGGCTATTGCCAAATGGTTAAAGTCTTTGTTTGCAAGAACGGACTTAACCAGCACCGTCCCGATTTCATCTTCAAGTCGAGCTGTCAGTTCATCCAAATTTGTCTCACCGGGAACCATGCCTAAATCAAATCTTACAGAGGCAGTCTCCCTAACCTCTAAAGGTATGTCATAGTCTTCCCATGATGCCAGAGCATACATATCCTGCTCTATGATGTTGATACTGTCATTTGCATGATTAATATCTTCCTGCAACTGCAAAATGAAATCTATCTTGTTCAAGGCTTCGCTTTCAGAACCCTTAATTCTGTCAAAGGCAGCCGCATTCATGCTTCGTCTGGTCTGAAAGAAAGGTGTTTTTAAGCCTCCATATTTCTCGATAACCGCAAAAGCTGCCTGCGCACGATTGATTTCTCCCTCTATACTGGCGGTAAGCTCTCTTTCATCCTCAACGGTGGTGCTGTTTGCCCAAAGTTCATCTTGCATTTTTGAGCTTTGGTCTGTTATTTCCAACATCCCAAAGTCCATTAGACGATCCATAAGGTTTTGTTTTTCAATGTCCAGTCCGATTAAAGCAACTCGCTTCATCTTAACAATTGACATTAACTACTCACCCTTTCTTTAATAAAAGCAATGGCTTCGTCTTGATACTGACGAGCCTGCTGTGCCATTCGGACAGCCTCCTTTTCAGCTTCATGAATAGCAACATCGTACTTTCCCTTTGCTGACGCAAGACCCTGATTTACCAAGGAGTCATAACGCTCCTTTGCCGTGGCCTTGACCTCCGATATGAGCTTTCGCGCCTCTGCATTAGCTTGATCCACAAGGCTCTTTGCCTCTGCTTTGGCTTCTTTTTTCAGCTTTTCAGCCTGTTCTTCGGCTTCGTTGATTAGTTTTAATTCTTCCGTGAACAATACTGATTCACCCCCTTAGTTTCACAACTTGTTTCAAGCGGTGTAAAAATACAAATTCCCACCCTTATACTATATTATAGCCCTTTTTCGCTATGTGTCTAGTAAATTTTGAATTTTGCAAATTTTTCACGCGTTTGCGGTTATTCATAATATATTAATCCGATATTCTCATTTTATGAGATTTTATGGGTTAACTTCTATTTCTTTTATCCCTGTTTTACCAGCCTGTATCCAATGCCGATATGAGTTTGGATGTACTCTGTCCCTTTTTCGCCTGCCTCCAGCTTCTTTCGCAAAGTTGTCATAATTACTCTTAAGGACGCTACATCCGACTGTTGTGTGCTTCCCCAAACTTCTTTTAATATAAAATTGTGTGTCAGAACTTTTCCTGTGTTATGGGAAAGAAGCACTAAAAGCTTGTATTCTGTAGGTGTCAAATGGATTTCTTCGCCTTTCACGCTGACAATGCAAGCAGCATAGTCAATTTTCAAACTTCCATTGTCGTATATGCTGGACTCTTCCCCCACCCTTTCCCTGTCTGCACGAACTCGCCTGAGGGCTACCCTTAAGCGTGCCAGCAGCTCATCCACCGAAAATGGTTTCGTAAGATAGTCATCCGCCCCTGCGTCCAAGGCTTCCACCTTGTCTGCGTCGTCTGTTCTTGCAGAAACAATAATAATCGGCACATTGCTCCATGTGCGCACCTTTTTTATGATTTCAACTCCATCGACGTCCGGCAGTCCCAAATCAAGCAAAATCACATCGGGTTGATAAGACAAAGACTCCATAACAGCCTCCGCTCCGTTCTTTGCTCTGTGATTCCCGTAGTTTTGAGTATCCAGCGCGGTAGCAATGAGCCTTGCTACCGCATTATCGTCTTCAACTATTAAAACTTTTGGTTTATTCATGTAAAGTTACCTCTGCTATCGGCAATGTAAATTCAAAAACTGCGCCTTTCGGGTTTCCGTTGTAGGCGCGAATAGTGCCCCCGTGGGATTCTACTATGTTCTTGCATAAATAAAGCCCCAGCCCGAGACCCCGTCTGGAATCCCCTTTGGAATTACATTCAATATAGAACATATCGAAAATTTTATCCAAAGCGTCCTCACTGATTCCCGAACCGTTATCGGAAATTCTTATTACCGCAAAATCCTTTTCCTTAAATTCTTCAATGGTGATTTTGGAGCCCTCAGGAGTATATTTTATTGCATTGTTTACTATATTAATAATTACTTGAACCATAAGTCTTGCATCCATCTGTGCCATAAGCATTTCCTCTGCAATTTGGGTTTCAATCAGGTATTTTTTGCTCCGCCTGTCAATGTGTTTCAATGCCTCTTCAACCACATCCGAAACCAATTCCGATTCTATGCTAAGCACAGAACCGCTACCCATTTTAGTAATAGAGAGCAGATTTTCAACAAGATTAATGAGCCACTCCGCGTCATCGCCTATGTTTTCGTATATATTTTTTCGCTGTTCAGGTGTAAGCTCGTCAGCCCTTTCATTTAAGAGGTTGGCATTTCCGAAAATTCCCGTAAGAGGAGTTCGCAGGTCATGAGATATGGAGCGAAGCACATTTGACTTTAGCTGCTCACTCCTTGCTCTTTCCTCAGCCTCCACTTTCTCCTTGGCAATGCTGGCATTTTCCAGCATAATGCCGCACTCGTCTATTATAGCCAGCACCAAGGTCTTCTCATTGTTGTAATTGAGTTCTTCTTCCGTCATGCCGAGGCAAATAACCGCCATGACTTTCTCCGAGCCTCTAACTGCCATATACAAGCCTTGGGCTTGAGGGTAGAAGCCTGAAATGCCTCCTGCCATGCGGTTGTTCTTTATAACCCACCGAGCGATTTCCCGTTCCTCCTGACTGTCGGAAAGGCTGAAAGGTACCGACGCGCTTTTAGGAAAAAGCATAGGTTCCTCAGGTTCACCCTCGTAAACCGGATAAACCATGATATCCCTGTCCAGCAGCTTAACCAGCTGGCGAGCGGCAACATTAATCATCATTCTGTCGTTCAGACTCTGCTGAAGCTTGCGGTTGGTTTGAAGAAGTATCTCCGTCTTGTATGCCTTTTCCTCTGTTAGCTTGGCTTGCCTCTTCAATCCCTCTGTAAGTATAGATATGCAAATGGCAGCCACAAACATCATAATAAAGGTTGCAATGTGGTTGGGATTTGCCATCAGGGAATAATATGGTTCCGTAAAGAAGAAGTTAAAAAGCAGCACTGAAAGCAGGGAACTGATAAGACACAGAATCCGCCCTTTAGTTCTAATGGCAGTCAAAAGAACAGCCAGCATATACACCAAAATTACATTGGTGGTTGAAAAATTCAGTTGTATAAAAACATTTCCGATTATTGTAGCCAGTGAGAGCAAGACTAACATGATAAAACAGTCTCTCACGGCTAAAGGTTTATTATTATCTTTCATAAATCAAGTATAGCACAGCGGTTTTCAGCGGTAAACTTTCTTGTGCATATAAATAGAAATCTTAATGCAATCTTAATGTAAAAATGAAAGCCTTAATTCAATTATTATGCTTCTCATGTTATAGTAGTATTATCAGAGGTGATATTTATGAAAATTGTAATTATAGGATGTGGGAAAACAGGTAGAACCTTAGCCCAAAGTCTTTCAAAAAAATACAAGGTTTTCATTGTCGAAAAAAAGAGTTATAAGTTGGATGTTTTTAAAGACAACGCCAATATTACAACTGTTTGCGGCAATGGAACGGATCATGAATTGCTTGAACATATCGGCATGAAAGATACAGAGTTATTGATTGCGTCTTCCAACTCCGATGATGTGAATATTCTTTCCTGCTACTTTGCCAAGCTTTTAGGTGCAAAGCATACGGTAGCCCATATTCGTGAAGAAATATATAGACAATCGGATATTGATTTTGTAAAGTCATTGTATAATATAGACCTGGTCATTAACCCCGACTATCTTACAGCCGAGCAAATCTATCAAATGCTAACCAAGCCTATCTATGTAGAAAATTCTTCTTACATAAGCATGAAAAAAATGGTTCCGGTAAAGCTAAAGGATATTATAATCATAGGTGCAAGCAGAATTTCATACTATCTTGCTAAAATGCTTTTAGATTTGGGCTGTCATGTGAAAATCATCGAGCAAAATACCGCAAAGGGTGAAAAGCTCTGCGCCGCACTTCCAAATTCAGCCATTGTTATTCAAGGTGACGGTACTCAGCACGCTCTTCTTCTTGAAGAGGGTCTTGACATCTCCGACGCCTTTGTTGCAATTACGGGAATTGATGAGGAAAATCTTTTGGCAAGCATATTTGCTAAAGGCTGCGGAGTTAAACGTGTAGTTACAAAGATTAACAGATACAGTTATAACGACCTCTGCGGTCAGCTTAGTCTGGATTACATCGTTTCACCAAAGGATATTACCTCATCCGTAATTATTGACTATGCAGACGAACTGAATTTAGGTTTAGAAAATTACGAAGCTGAAACCTCGGCTGAAGAAATGCAAGCGGCTGAAATGGAAGAGTTAAGCGAGTCAAAGGGCTCAAAGCCTTTAAGCAGCCCCTGCAACTCAAATAAGCCTTGTGAGGCGAATGACCAAAACTCATGCAACGCAAATAAGCCTTGCGAGTCAAATGACCAAATTAAAGGAGGGCATAAGGTATGAACTACAAAATGATTTTCTCCATAATAGGAAAAGTTCTATTTTGCGAGGGAGTCATGCTGCTGATTCCGTATTTCCTGTCTTTTTACTATGGAGATTATTGGGCGGCTTACGGTCTGCCTGCTTTAACTGCATTTACAGCCAGCCTGCTCATGCAAATTCCTTATCGCGGGAACAAAGGTATCATTTACGTTCGTGAGGGCTTCACTATAGCATGTCTTTCTTGGTTCGTAATATCAGCCATCGGCGCTATGCCTTTCGTAATAAGTGGAGAAATTCCCTCTTACGTAGACGCTCTCTTCGAAACCATCAGCGGTTTTACAACCACAGGAGCTTCCATCCTTACAGATGTTGAATCTCTTTGCCACAGCAGCCTGCTTTGGCGCAGCTTTACTCACTTCATCGGAGGTTTAGGTATTTTGGTATTTGTTACCGCTATAATTAATCAAAGCAGTGATAAATCCATTAATACCATCAAAGCCGAAGTTCCGGGGCACAATATTTCTAAATTGGCTCCTCGTGCAAAGGCTTCTTCCATGATTCTTTACGAAATCTATATAGGACTTACAGTTATTGAAATATTGTTGCTTTATTTTGGCGGAATGCCGCTCTTTGACAGCATAGTCCATGCTCTTGGCACGGCAGGCACCGGAGGTTTCGGTATCAAAGCCGACAGCATTGCCTCTTACAGTTCTTACTGCCAGTGGGTAATTGCCATATTCATGGTCATTTTCGGTGTCAATCTGAACCTATACTATGCCCTGCTGATAAAAAGATTTGATATCATCAAGGCTTCCAATGAGCTTTGGCTTTATTTGGGCATTATTTTAACAGGAATCACCGCCATCGCTATTAATATCTATCCTGTATGTGACAATCTTCTTGATTCCGTTAGGCTCTCCGCTTTTCAAGTATCGTCAGTTGTTACAACTACAGGCTACGCAACCGCCGACTTCAATCTATGGCCAAGTCTTTCAAAGGCAATACTTTTCGTATTGATGTTCTGCGGAGGTTGTATGGGTTCCACAGCCGGCGGATTAAAGGTTTCAAGAATTACGGTTTTAGTTCAGCTGATACGCAATGAACTGCAAAGGGTTTTCAGACCGAGGGTCATCAAGATAGTAAAGCTAAACGGAAAACAGCTGGATGCAACGGCAACTCACGATATTGTAGCTTACTTCCTGGTTTATCTTATGATTACCGTGGCTACTTTCCTGCTAATCAGTTTTGAAAACTTCGGATTGGAAACTAACCTTACAGCTACTATCTCCTGCGTAAATAACGTAGGACCGGGCTTTGCGGTGGTCGGCCCAACAGGCTCATATACAGCTTATTCCGATTTTTCCAAAGTGGTTCTTTCCATGGCAATGCTTTTAGGACGTTTGGAAATTTACCCAATATTGCTGTTCTTTGTTCCTCTTAAAAGGAGCAGATAAAGCCCTGTCTGTTTTCATGCTGATGATATGACCGCCGAAATTTTATATAAGGGGTCGCAGCTTGCCGGAGTAGATAAAGAAAATAAACAGAATACAAATATGATAAATACGGGCATATCCAAGTTTTAGAAAAATATGGAAATGCTTATTCTGCAAAGTATTTAAGTAAAGTATTAAATTGAGATGATATAAAAACGACTCATACCTGATGAGTCGTTTTTTGTGCGAAAAGGGATTTTGATGTCTTTTTGTCATATAAGCCTCTTTTTGCACAAGTCCTACTGCCCCGAGTCCTTTGACAAAATCTAAAATCGCGCTTAAGAAAAGCATATTAAAAATAATAAGGTTACAAGTCCTCCGCCTTAAAGGTGGTATATCCCTCATAGTAATAGCTGTGGTCGATACCTTTCATATAAACTTCACGACTGTTTATATCATCAGTTAAAGCATTTTTCAGCAGATGTTTGATTTCAGTATCTTTAATAGGACTGCGTTCCATGGCAAGAAGATAATCTTCTTTATCAACCATGCTCCAGTCAACAACTTTTTGAAGTTCTGTTTTAAAAATTAAATCCAACCAAATGCGAATACTGCGCCCGTTGCCCTCGCGGAAAGGATGGGCAATATTCATTTCCACATACTTTTCTACTATTTCATCATAAGTTGATTGCGGCATTTTATCAATATTTTCCAGCGCTGCTTCCAAATACATCACCGCCGCAAAACGAAAATTTCCCTTTGCAAGATTTACCGTTCTGATTTTTCCGGCAAAGTCATAAATTTCATCAAATAAATATTTATGAATTTCCTTGAGCGAAGAAAATTTTCCGGCTTCTAACCTGTCTAAAATACCGTTTTCAAAAAGCTCCACCGCCTTTTTCTTGCTAATTCGTTCTTCTTCACGGGCAAGGTCGGCAGAACTTGTAATTCCTAATTTATTATCAAGTACCATAATACCCTCCAAAATTATTGTTTATCCGTAGCAATGCTCTGCTTCATCCAAGTGTTAACTTCGTCGACCTTGGGTTTTCAAGAGCGTTTTTTCGTAACAGATGTATTTATTTTTCTGCAAATGTAACTATACTCTTTGATTATATCATCGAAAAATGCCAATATCCAGCATTATTGAAAGGCGACCCATCCTTTATCCGTTTCATTATATTCAAGCACAAAATTGAAAAACGACCCATCCCTGATGAGTCGTTTCTTGGTGCGGATAAAGGGATTTTGATGTCTTTTGCAAAGCCATCCGTTCTTCGCACCCTCTTTTCAGGGTGCTTGAACCACGACTTATGAAACAGTTCACCGAACTGTTTCATTACTGCCGTGCCCTTGCGGGTTCGAATACCTTTATCCGTTTCATTATATTCAAGCACAAAATTGAAAAGCGACCCATCCTTGATGAGTCGCCTTTTGGTGCGGATAAAGGGATTCGAACCCCCATGATGTTACTCACACGGACCTGAACCGTGCGCGTCTGCCAATTCCGCCATATCCGCATATATAGGTGCCGCCTGTTAGCGACACCTATATCATTCTACCGATTTTGAGTCGGTTAGTCAACTGTTTTTTATGGGCACCTTGCGAATCCTGCGAATTTATCAATTTATCAATTTAAGAATTTATCACAAAGACCGCCCGCTTTTGTTCCCCTACTGATACTTGGAAGCCAAGATTCTCGCCACATGTACGCCACAAGCGCTGGCTTGAGACAGGGAGTGAGTCACGCCTGAACCGTCACCCAGTGCATAGAGTCCCGGAATCTTTGTTTCAAGATTTTCGTTTACCTCCACCTTGGAATTGTAGAACTTAACTTCAACACCGTAAAGGAGTGTATCTTCGTTTGCTGTACCCGGAGCAATCTTGTCCAACGCGTAAATCATTTCGATGATATCATCTAACTGGCGCTTTGGAATAACGAGGGAAAGGTCTCCCGGTGTAGCCTTAAGTGTAGGACGTGTAAAACACTTTTCCATACGATGTTCTGTCGTCCTGCGACCTTTAACCAGGTCTCCGAATCTCTGCATAAGAACGCCGCCCCCAAGCATATTGGAAAGTCTGGCGATAGATTCACCGTATTCATTGGAATCTCTGAAAGGTTCGGTAAAGTTATTTGACACCAGTAATGCGAAATTGGTATTTTCCGTGTGAAGACTGGGGTCGGAATAACTATGACCGTTTACAGTTACTATGCCGTTGGTATTCTCAGATACTACCTCTCCGTATGGATTCATGCAGAAAGTACGCACCCTGTCGTTATACTTGTCTGTCTTATATACAACCTTGGATTCGTAAACATCATCTGTGATGTGCTTGAAGATTTCGGCAGGAAGTTCTACGCGAACACCGATATCTACGCGGTTTGACTTCTGTCCGATTCCCAGCTCATCGCAAACCTTTCCAATCCACTTGGAGCCTGAACGACCTGTTGCCAAAATCAAGTTATCACAAGCAAATTCCTCACCCTTTGTTGTAGTAATAACAAAAGTACCGTCTTCAATGCACTTAACTGTTTCAATGGTAGTGTTAAACCTTGTTTCCACCCTATCCTTTGTGTAGTTGTAAATCTTTTCCAAGATTTTTACATTTCTGTCTGTTCCTAAATGTCTAACCTTAGCTTCCAACAGATGAAGATTATTGCGCAGCGCCTTTGTCTTCAAATCCGAACTTGCTGTGGAATACAGCTTAGCTTCCGAACCACCCATTTCGCAAAGCACACTATCCACATATTCCATAAGGTTTACAGCCTTTTCAAGACCCACATACTTATGTAAGTCGCCGCCAAACTGGGTTGTAATATTGTACTTACCGTCAGAAAGTGTACCGGCTCCGCCATATCCGTTCATTATATGGCAAGGTGAGCACTTTACGCATTTTTCGCAAACGCCTTTCTTGATAGGGCACTGTCTTTTAGCCAGTTCACATCCCTTATCAACCATGAGAATTTTCGCCTTATTTTCACACTTGGTAAGTTCATAAGACAGGAACACACCTGCTGCGCCTGCTCCTGCGATTATTACATCATACTTTTCCATATTTTATACCTTTCAATTCACTTTCTCTCCAGTATAAACTGTGTTATACTTAAAGAAGATAAATTTATTATTTCGGAGGGATTTATGACTTTTGATAAACAACTTTGGGGTGGCATATTCATGCTTTTCGTAGCCTTATGTTGCTGCTTTAACGAATTTTTCCGTGGTTACCACGGTTTTTACAACTACATCGGCATGGGTATCGGCTTTTTCGCAGGTATCGGTCTCATCCGACACCGCAGCCATCTCAAATAATTATTTAAGCAAAATAAAAGCTGTTCACATTCAAGATGCGGACAGCTTTTTGATTAAATCTCTTCTGCTACGATCTTGTCGAATTCGGCAACAGCTTTGTCGAACTCAGCATCGTCGATGATGTCTACAAGTTCGAACTCATCCTCGCCTACTTCCTTGTATCCATAGATGAATACATCATCTGAGCCATCGTTTGGAATGAGAGCAATATACTCTTTTCCGTCACAATCGAAAACTCCCATGATTTCGCATTCTACTTCTGCTCCGTCGTCAAACTCAAGTGTGATGATATCGTCTTCATCAGTACCCTGAGCCGCAATTCTATCCTTATCTGACATATTGTATCCTCCACATTCTTATATAGAAATAAATATCTATCTTTTTAACATAGTAACTATATCATAGACCAAAGAAATACGCAAGCAAAAGCTGTTACTTATACGCCTTAAAGAATTTCCGAATTTCCTCTGCGTTTTTCCGATTTATTCCATCCACCTTAAGCAGCTGTTCCTCTTCAGCTTCTCTTATAGCCTCAACGCTCTTAAAGTATGCCAGTAGCGCATTCCTTTTCTTCGGTCCTATTCCGGATATATCGTCTAATACCGATGTAATCATCTGCTTTCCCCGCAGCTTTCGGTGATATTCAATGGCAAAACGGTGAACTTCCTCCTGAACGGTCCCCATGTAGCTAAAAAGCAGTTGTTTTCCCGAAAGAGAGGTTTCAAAAAACTCATCATTTACACAAGCCACAACGCTGCTAGTGCGGTGATGGTCATCCTTTGCCATACCCATAACCGCCATATTCAGAAGCTCCAATTTACGAGCAATCTCCTCATTGTCAGCTTCACCATTTTCCATTCTTTCAGACATAACCTCTCTGCGCAATATATCCAATGCCTCAAGAACCACTCCTACCTGACCTTTGCCTCCGTCAATAAGCAAAAGATCCGGCTTCGTATAGAAAGCGACATCTCCCTTTAGGCTACGCCTGAATCTTCGGCAAACAAGCTCTCTTAAAGAAGCATAGTCATCGGGTCCCTGAACCGTCTTAATCTTAAAGCGGCGATAGTCCTTGCGGGCAGGACGTAGACCGTCAAATACCACCATACCTCCTACGGTATCAACCCCATTGGTGTTTGATATATCGTATGACTCCACGCGGTACTTCTGCTTCTTTGGAAAGTCAGGATAGTATCGGCTTACCAGCTTGTAAATTTCATCAGACAAGCCTGCAATTCTCTCTTCAGCCGCCGCAGCTCTCTCATCAATGTTTTTACAAATTTCCAAGCAGTCTCTTATGGCCAGCTCCAAAAGGGCTTTCTTTTCTGCACGCTTTGGAACAGTTATGGCAACTTTCCTGCCTGCCAGCGCCTCTAAATATTCTTCCACCGCCTGTTTATCCGAAAAGCTTCGGTCTGTAATAATTTCATAGGGTAGCGACGGCATCTCACCATAATACTGCTTAATAAAAGCGGAAACAATGTCAGCACTGTCTTCTCCGAGATTTGCCTGCATGGGAAAGCTTTCCCGACCGCTGAGGCGACCGTTTCTATAGAAAAAGACCAAGGCATGCACTTCGCGGGTTCCCTTTACTGAAAGAACTATATCCATGTCTTTCATTCCCGGGATAGCAGCCCTTTGAGTTTCTTTCAACGCTTTTAAGGCATTTATCTGATCTCTGAATCCCGCCGCCTCTTCAAAGTCCATAGCCTCGGAAGCTCTGGACATTTTGCGCTCAAGTTCTTTGATTACGGCTCCCTGCTTGCCTGAAATAATAGACATTGCCAATTCTATATTCTTTCTATATTCCGCCTCGGATATATTACCTTGGCAAATTCCCTGACACTTTGCTATGTGGTAATTAAGACAAGGTCTGACACCCTTAGGAAAATTTTGTGCAGAACAACGTTTAAGGGAAAACATATCGCTAAGCAGCTCAACCGTATAATCTACTGCCTTTACGTCACTATATGGTCCAAAATACTTATTTCCGTCTTCTTTAAGCTGCCTGGTTTTAATAATACGCGGGTATTTTTCTTTCAAAGTCACCTTTATGTATGGATAGGTTTTGTCATCCCGAAGAAGAATATTGTATTTGGGAGAAAATTTCTTAATTAAGTTATTTTCAAGGATTAGGGCTTCCACTTCGGTTGCACAGTTTATATACTCAAATTCTGCAATATGGGAAACCATAGCTGCCACCTTTGGATCAGCGTTTTTACCCAAACGAAAATACTGGTGCACTCTCCTACGCAAGTTAATCGCTTTACCTACATATATGACCTGCCCCAGTTTATCTTTATGTATGTATACCCCCGGAGTCTCCGGAAGTTTTTTTAGGTTTTCCTCAATATCAAACATAAAGTTTTCCTCTGTATAGCCTCTGAATTATCCTGCAAACATCTATGTCGGGTTTAACAAATATTCCCTCTTCCACCCATACTCACGCCGAAGAATTAGCGAAACCAGCTTTCAACTCTCTCGTTTTCCTCTCGAGCCGCTCTCTCCTTTGCAATGGCCAAGGCTCTTTCTTCTCTTCTGCGTCTACGCTCTCTTTTGCGACGATTTTTAAGTATATTAATCCATACGGTAATTGCCACAAAAGCCACCAGTAAAACGCCTCCTACAAGGAAGAGTGAATGAGCCTGTGAATCGGTAAATTCCAATTTAGAAAAAAAGCCCCCCTCTTCTACTTCCTCCGCGGTTACCAGGTCTGTCTGCCCCACCAGTTTTTCATCGGCATAGATTTTCAATACACCCGCTTTGGTTCCCGCCTTAAAAGGCGCCTGTATGCTTTCAAGGCTTTCCACCTCAGTATGAAGATTTGCCTCATCATCCTCTATCTGAAGCAAAGCATAAGCGTTATCCTCAGTAATAAGTGCCACCTTTCGACTATTACCGCCCTTAACGGCAAGGCTCTCCATTTCGGAGCCTGCTTCAACCACCTTCTTGCTGCGATAATTCGCAAGAGTCCAATCAAAAAGTGCTATGGTGTCGGCAAAGCGACCCTTATCTGACGAATTCATAACAACTGAAATCAATTCAGTGCCGTCTTTCTCTGTTCCGGCAGCTAAACAGCCGCCTGCTTGAGGGGTATAGCCCGTTTTTATGCCTGTACAGCCCTCATATTTGCAACCGCGGCTCACGCCGTTAACATTTACCTTGGTTTTATTGTCGTAAAGGAGCCTGTTGGTATTGTAAAGATGTCTTGTTTCAGGCTGCTTGTTTGTAGGGGGAATATCGTATTTATAAGTGGTAACCAGTTCCCGAAAAGTCGCATTCTGCATACAATACTTGGCAATCAGAGCCATATCATGTGCTGTGGACAAATGCCCCTCTTCATGAAGACCGTTCGGATTTACGAAATTTGTATTGGTACAGCCCAGTTCCTTTGCTTTTTCGTTCATCATTTTAGCAAATTCCGGAACAGAGCCCCCGATTTCCTTTGCTAAAGCCACAGCCGAATCATTGGCAGACTCCAGCATGAGTGCATAAAGAAGATTTTGTACAGTAATGTTTTCTCCCTCAATGAGATAAATTCTACTGCCGCCTGTAAAGGGTGTTTCTCCATCTATGGTAACTATATCTGTCAGTTTACGATTTTCCAAAGTTAAGATACAGGTAATCATCTTTGTCATACTGGCAGGCTCAAACTGCGCGTCAATATTTTTGTTGTACAAAATCTCCCCTGTACGAGCGTCAATAACCACTGCGCCGTTCCCCTCAACAACAGGCGGTTCAGTTATGGCATAGGCTTCATCTGTAAAGCCCGGTATACCGAAGAATCCGGCAAAAATAAGAGTAGCCATCATCATAGTAATTATGGCTCTTTTAAATTTGAAAGTATGAATTTTCACTGTGTTTTCCTTTTCCTATTATCTCTAATCTTTAATCTTTCTTAAATATGCCCTGCCCCAAAGCATAAAAAAGCTTCCCTTATATTTTACCATAGGGAAGCTGATTTTGTGTGATAAATTTGAATCTATCTTAAAAACAATTAAGCGTTAGCCGCTTCAAAAGTTTTCATAAATTCGATAAGAGCATCTACGCCCTCCATTGGCATAGCATTGTAGATGGACGCTCTCATACCACCGATGGATCTGTGACCTGCCAAGTTTACCAAACCCTGTTCCTTGGCTTCTGCCACGAATTTCTTGTCTAAATCTGCATCCCCTGTTACAAATACAACGTTCATGAGGGATCTGTCTTCTTTAGCTACCGGAGACTTGAACAGCTTGGAGCCATCAATATAATCATAGAGCTTTTCAGCCTTGATTACATTATTCTTGTGGATAGCAGCAACCCCGCCCTCTCTCTTAATCTTGGCAAAAACTTCCCCTGCAACATATATGGAGAAGCATGGAGGAGTGTTATACATGGAACCCTTATCTGCATGAATCTTGTAATCAAGATATGTAGGGCATTTTTCATCAGCAAAACCAAGGAGGTCTTCTCTGATTATAACAATAGTAACTCCTGCCGGACCTACATTCTTCTGTGCTCCCGCCCAGATGATACCAAACTTTGTAACATCCACTTCTTCAGAAAGTATATTGGAAGACATGTCTGCTACCAGCGGTACATCTGCTGTATCAGGAATATTATCATTGAAGCAGGTGCCGTATATAGTATTGTTTGTTGTAATGTGAACATAGTCGGCATCAGGTGTGAGCATATCCTTAGTTACCTTTGGAATGTATGTAAACTTACTTTCCTCTGAGCTTGCAACAATATTAACTTCACCAAACTTCTTTGCTTCAGCAGCAGCCTTTTTAGCCCATGTACCCGTTACGATATAATCAGCTTTCTTAGACTTTCTGAACAGATTCAGCGGAACCATGGAAAACTGAAGTGTGCCGCCACCTTGGAGGAAAAGCACCTTATAGTTATCAGGAATGTTCATGATTTCACGTAAGTTTGCCTCTGCCACATCAATGATAGCTTGATATTCCTTGGATCTGTGGGACATCTCCATAACTGACTGACCACAACCCTTGTAATTTGTTAAGTTAGCTGCTACATCTTCCAATACGTCCAATGGTAACATGGATGGACCTGCGGAAAAGTTATAGACTCTACCATTTTTGTTCATTGTGAAAACTC
>JBHBZU010000031.1:0-6405 GCA_041797745.1 Bacillota bacterium | reverse complement strand
TGAGTTTTACTTTTTCTCCATTCTCATCAAGGATATATTCTTTTTTTGATTTTGCTCCCCATGTTTTTTCTTCGTTTAACGGTCGCATTGTTAATAGGATATGTGCGTGTGGGTTTCTGTCATTTTTGTCGTGTAAGGCAATATCGGCACACATACCGACTTTCACAAAATTTTCTTTTACATATTCTCGTACAAGTTCTATCTGTTTTTCTCGGTTTAATTCTTTGGGTAAGGCGATTTCTATTTCTCTTGCAAGCTGTGAGTTTTTACTTTTTTCGATTTTCTCTACACTGTTCCACAAGGTTGAACGGTCAGAGAATGAGGGTGGCGCATGGGACGGCAGCATGATTTCTGTATGGACAACGCCGCCTTTGCGGGTGTAGTCATGGGTTATTCCGTCCCATTCGTTTGTCAGCTTTTCGCCGCTTCGGTAGGCGGCTGCGGCAACGGATGATTTGCCTTTGCCCCGGCTGGCTATGCTGATGTTACAATGGTAAATGGCTATGGGTATCACCTCCAGTATAGCGGATATAAAACTTGTGGAAAATGAATAGCTTGCGTAACAAGGTGTTCGGTTTCCGCAAGCACACAAAAGGGTAGACAGCGCAAGCTGTCGCAGGGGAAGTGTAGCGTCCCCTGTCTGCGGCAAAGCCGCCAATCGTAGTGCAGGGTAAAATCCCTGTGCTTAAGATAAAGCCCTCGGTAGAGTGCACACGCCCGTTAGGGTGTATAAGTGCGCCCTTAGTGTCTAAGGGCTTTATTCAGCGTTCCCGCTTTCGGTTCGTTTTTTCAGATACTCCCGTACCGGCTCACTCGTCAAAGCAAGCCTAAGAAGTGCTGCGGCTTCCTCGTCACTCATGTTCTTTGCCTCCGGCACAATGCTTTCAAAGACTGCGCCCCGGACGATAAGGCGGTGGCTGCGCGTTCTGCGTTCCTCTTTGGATAGCTTCTGACGCAACATCTTTTCTCGGTTCCCAAACTGCCGGATTTTCTTCTTTCCGTCCTCAATCTCTGCTTGCAGTTCCTCACGGGTTTTCTCTTTTGGTTTTGCCATGGTTGGTCGCTCCTTTCTGCTCATAGGCATAGAAAAAGGACAGTCGATTTTCTCAGCTGCCCTCTTGGGTGGGTATTAAGTTTTATTGTGTACTGTTCAATAAGCGGAATTTGCCAAATCATTTTTACCTGTTCATCATTAAAACCTTATTTATCCATTGTATGGTTTGCTCAATAACATCATTTGCTTTAGATTCGTTAGGCATTAGAACATTAAAAGTATGATTGGAGTTTTTTACGATTACAGTCTTGCTGTTTTCATTTTTGCTATTTTCCACAATTTCTTTTGCATGATAATAGGGAACCAGTTCATCTTTGTCGCCAGCTATAGCCAATATAGGACCTTTGTACATTCTCAATCCCATCATTGGAGTTGTATCACGAATGTCATCAAACCATTTTTTTGAAAGCAGCAAGTTCTCTCGCCAAAACATCGGTATCTTTGCATAACCGTTTTCCAATGCTTCTTGATAATACTCATCGAACCATCCTTTGAACACTCCTATACCATCATGACATGCACCAGACCAACTTATCGCAAATTTTATCGAATGGACTTCTTTTAATAGCTCTGCCATTACACGGGCTCCTTGACTAAATCCTAAAATACCAATATTGTTACAGTCAATAAAGTCCTGCGTGTAAAGATACTGATAAACTTTTTTTGTATCATTCACTTCTCCACAAAAGCTTAATTTCGTTTGGCAAGCCTTACTATCACCGCATCCTGCATAATCAAGACGAATTGAAGCAATGCCGATGTTCAATAATCTTTTGGACATTTCTGCAAACAAATTACCGACTTCATTTTTTTGTGATCCTGTCCCATGGCATAGAATTACCGCTGGCATTTTTTCGTGTTTTTGGGAATAAGAAAACACTGCTGGGATAGCGTATTCTGTATTATATATTGTAATTAGTTTTTCCATATCTTGTTCTCCTCTATTTTCGATTTGTCATCCTGTTTATTTGAGAAAAGTATATCACACAACTATGAACAAATCAACATTATTTCAGCCTGTCGGCGGCGTTGTTCTCTTTGGCATACCGTCGCTCTGCTTCCAGGCGTTCCTCGCTGTATGGGGCGGTCAGACGGAAAGAGAAACGACACTTTGCAATATCAAACTCCATGCAGCCCGTTTCGGGGTCTGCGTCGGTCTGCTGGCAGATCGCCGGATAACGGCGGATGTATGCAATCAGACGCTTCTTCAAGGCGGTGTTGTGGGTGCGGATATGGATAAGGGGGTCTTTCTCGTCAAACCCAATATCAGTGGTCTTTTCCTGCTTGGTAAGTCCTGTTTTCATTCGCTCTGATTTTCTCCTTTATTTTTCCCTTTGTTACGCAGTAGGGGCATTTTTCGGGTGTTTTTTCCGGCTCTTGACCGTCAGACGCAGAAAAACGCAAACTGTCGGCAAGTATCACTTTCAGCAGCTTGTCGGAGAATGTTTCTGTGCCGTTGGGATTGAAAAACAGCTCCGCAACAATGGTCTGCCCGTTCCTCTGTGTCGTGATA
Source organism: Bacillota bacterium (assembly GCA_041797745.1). GTDB lineage: Bacteria > Bacillota > Clostridia > Peptostreptococcales > Anaerovoracaceae > UBA3871. The sequence continues at coordinate 3,838 of JBHBZU010000031.1, read as the reverse complement.
ATTCCGTCCGGCTTAATCAGCGGAGTGGGTATCCCTTTCTTTTCTGTCAATAGGTTTCTCCTTTCTCCGGGCGTAAAAAAGGGACTTCCCGTAGTTCGGAAAATCCCTCTCTGATGTTGGCTATTCTGTTTTATGGTGCGGACAGTGCGGCGGTAGCCTGTGCCTTTTTCTTCGCCCGATATTCCCGCACTTTGATACGGTCGTACTCCCGTTGCTTTTCAAGATTTCTCGCCCGGTATTCTCTTGAATAGTTGTGGTGGTAGGCTCGGCTCTTTTCCTTTCTTGCTTCTTCGATTTCCTCACGCATTTACCGGATTTCCTGCTCTGTCGGCTTTGCAAGCGGTGTCAGTTCATTTTCAAATCTGCCGATATAGTTAAAATATATCCCGACATGCTGAATAGCCTGTTTTGCCCTTTTCTTGTCGCGCTCATGCACTTCAATCCGACTGATAAACTCGTTGAGGATAGTCGGGGTAAGGTCGGTAAAATCAGCGTAACGGTCTATCAGCTTTACAAACTTCTGCGCCTGTCCTCCCGCGTTTTCAAAAGCGGATAGCTGCTCCCTAAGCTGTTCAAGCTCCGCTTTCAGTGAGTAGTATTCTTCGGAATACTTCTGCGATATCTGCTCATAGCGGTCTTGTGGGATAGTACCCAGCGCGTTGTCCTCATAAAGTTTATTCAGCACCTTGTCAATCTGTTCAAGGCACATCGTGATTTGAGAGATACGCTTCTGTTGTTTCTCTACTTTGTCAGTCTGCTGCATGGCAAGGCTCTTTTTCACTAAGGCTTCAAACTCTGCCCAGTTGCTGATAGAGTATTCCGCGATTTTTTTCAGTACATCTGCGACGGTCTGCATAAGCAGATCCGCGTCCATGATGTGCGGAGAGCTGCACTTGGGATTTTTGGCTTTTCCCTTGTGGTACTCGCTGCAATAGGCAACATGGCGCTTGCCGCCGTTTCGGTAATCTATGCGAATGTGCATTTTTGCGCCGCAGTCTTTACAGAAAAGCAAACCGGACAGAGGGTGGATTTCTTCGTCCCCGTTGGGGCGTTTGACAGGTGCGTTTTCCAAAATCCGCTGCACATTTTCAAAGTCGGTGCGGTCAATAATCGGTTCATGCACATTTTCTGTGATGTGCCACTGACCTCTGTCTACATAGTGGTTGCGCTTATCCCGGAAATGCTTTGTAGTCTTGAAATTGACTACATCGCCGCAATACTCCTGCCGCGTGAGGATATGGGTCAAGGTGGCTTTGTTCCACTTGTAACGGTTATCCTCGTTGAGCGTCTTATTTTTACAAGTTCCCCGTCCTCGGTCTTTCATGTAGAAAATGGGGGTTGGGATTTGCTCCTGTGTCAGATATACGGCGATTTGGTTTCGGTTTTTCCCGTCCAAAAACAGACGGAAAATAAGACGTACAACCTCGGCGGCTTCCTCGTCGATTATCCAAAAATCCTTGTTATCCGGGGCTTTGATATAGCCGTAAGGGACTTCGGTGGCAATTGGCTTCCCACTCATGCCTTTGGTCTTAATGCCCGTTTTCACTTTCTTGCTGATGTCCTTTGCGTACCACTCCGACATGATATTGATAAAGGGGGCAAACTCTAATGTGTCGGAGTTTTCGCTGTCTATGCCGTTGTTGACTGCGATAAAGCGTACATTGTTCCGTCTAAAAATCTCCATAGCGTTGCCAACTTGGAGATAGTCGCGCCCCCAGCGGGTAAGGTCTTTCATAATGCAGACACCGATTTTGCCGCTTTCCACATCTTCAATCATGCGGGAGTAGGCAGAACGGTCAAAGAACCTGCCGCTTTCGTCGTCGTCAATGTAGTGCCGGATATTGGTTAGGTGCTGCCCTTTGGCGTAGTTCTCCAAAAAGATTTTTTGGTTCTGTATGCTGTTGCTCTCGTCGCCGTCCCTGTCCTCGTCGCCCACGGAAAGGCGGGAGTAAAGGGCTGTAATTTTGCTATAATCAGTCATGTGCATAACCTCCTGTGCGTCCATGTATGTGTCATTTACACTTAAAATTATGCACTCCATCTTGCTGAGCCATACTCTTTTCCCTGTCTAAACTTTTTAGCATTTTTACCTTTGTTATAGACAATAAATTTAATCAGTACAGCCACTCCGACTCCTATGATTACATCCACCGGATGAATACTTAGAAGAAAACTCATGGTATTAAGTTCTAATATTCCCTGAAAGATTTTATCTATGACATCACCACCGGTATAGCTTCTCACATGATGGGCAAAGATGTTTCCTAAATAGAAAAATGCAAGATATGGAATGTTTTGCTTTACAAACTTTGCCTTATCCTGCACCTTAAATAAGCCTTCGATGTCCTTTAATATTTTATCTATCATAGGCTCTGCTCCTTTTGTTTATTCTTGATTTTATCTTTAGAAACAGAGTTCTTGGCCATCTCCTTGAACTTCTCAATATTCTTGTGAATAGATTCTTTCCTTTCTGTTTTCTTTTCAGACTGTGCTAATGCGTGCTTAAACTTTATCCATCACTTTCATATCTTTGGCTTGAAAGAATACGGAGTATTTACCAGTTTCCTTATCCTTCATCACTGAAAACTTGACGCCATACCGATTAAGTTCTTTTTTTAGTTCCTTAAGCTCTGCTTCTTCAACTGGAATTTCTTCAAGTTGTCCCTTTTTAACCATATCTTTGAGCTTCACTTCACTGCCTTCAGCATTAACTAATTTTCCTAATCCTCCATATTGCTTTGATCGTTGATGTAATTTATTGATATTATTTAATATCTCCTGATAGGTTGCTTTTAAAACATTTATTTCAATATTTACTACTCTATTTGCAATTTCCTCATTTATCATCAAAGTCCTCCTTCCCTCATATCATAACTAACAAGTGCAGTATAATAGGCATCCATATTGCTCGGTGCATTATACGCTGCTGTTAAAATAAATGCTCTAACATTTCTTATTTTAGCTTCGTTCTCTGATAAAGCATTTACAAGATACTCCATGTGTGATGAATCTAAACTCCTAAATCTCTCTTGAACGATATATGCAGGTAACTTTGTTTGATTGATAGTAACTGTATCATCTGCATTTAATATCATTACATCAGCTAAAACTTTAATAATTTCATCATATGTTCGTGCAATAATCTTATTTCCTAATTCCATGTGTTCGTTATATCCTGTACTTTCTCTAACTTCTTCTAAACAAGATTTATATGATTTTATTTTTTTATTCCCTCCCTCCAATCCGTCCCTCATATACAAGTCCTCATATTTATGGATGGGTAGGTGGGAGGAATTCTCTGAAGAAATATATGAAGTATTCTCTGATGAATTATTTGTAGTAATCTCTGGTAATGGTTCATGCAATCTACCATAATGCATTGGTGGATTTTCATCAAATGCATCAATGCTATATGCGTCATTGCATTGGTGGATTTTGCACTCTTCCATTGGTGCATTTTGCCCTAATGCATTGTGCATAGTATTTTGACTTTCTTTCTCTAAAATACTTCTTTCATGTTCCAGCTTTTTCTTATTCAATTCAAAATATAATTCTTCTAATTTTTCATCATTTATCGTATACCATTTTGTTTTATCTCTTGGATCTTTATTATAGTTTCCTATAAAAAGATACCCCGCCTTTTCAAGCTTAGCAAAAGTTCTTTTTACTGTATCAACACTCATATAGTCGAAGTCTTTTTCTTGCCATGCTCTTATAGAATTGTATGTCCAATATTTCCCGTCATGATAGTTTTTACCGGACTTCTTATTTATCTCAATCCAATAGTTTATCTGTTGCAATACTAAGGCTTCATTTAACCCTAATGCTCTTGCCAATG
>JBHBZU010000030.1:0-30505 GCA_041797745.1 Bacillota bacterium | reverse complement strand
TGTTTCTACCTTAACTCCGGAAGCCCCGTTAGCAATAACGAAGAGGGAGTCGTTTGTGGAAGTATCGCCGTCTACTGTAGTCATATTGAAAGACTTGTCTACAGCTTCCTTTAACATTGGCTGAAGAACTTCTGCCGGAACGGAAGCGTCTGTTGTAAGGTAAGCGAGCATTGTAGCCATGTTAGGATGAATCATACCTGAACCCTTACACATAGCGCCAAGTCTTACTGTACCGCCTGAAAGCTCAAGCTCAAAGGACATTTCCTTTGAAACTGTATCAGTAGTCATGATAGCTCTTGCAGCTTCATGTCCGTTCTTTGCATCAAGAAGCGGAACAAGTGTGCCAACTCCGCCAATCATCTTTTCTACAGGAAGCTGAACGCCTATAGTACCTGTAGAGGACATGATAACTTCATCCGGCTCAAGTCCGAGAAGTCTTGCAGCTTCGTTCTGAATTTTGTCAGCGTTTGCAATACCCTCTTTACCTGTTGCCGCATTAGCAACGCCGGAGTTGATAACGATAGCTCTGAGCTTTGCAGCCTTGAGCTTTTCTCTTCCGATGATAACCGGTGCCGCAGCAAATTTGTTTGTAGTAAATACTGCTGCACAGCTTGTCTTTGTTTCAGAAAGAAGAAGTGCCATATCAGGCTTTTCGCTCTTCTTGCTCTTAATACCAACGTAAGTTGCGGAAGCCTTAAAGCCCTTAGGTGCTGTTACTCCGCCTTCAATCATCTTATATGTCATGTGATTTTTCTCCTATTTTACTTTATATCTTTAAGATAAAGTTTCTAAATTTTTAGCCTATGCCTTAACTTTGCACTTCTTATGGTGCTGTAGGAGGCATAAGGAGACCTGTAGTTTCAGGAAGACCCATGATAATATTCATGTTCTGGATAGCCTGACCAGCTGCACCCTTACCGATATTGTCGATTACGGAGCAGATGATTACTCTGTGAGTTCTAGGGTCATATGTTGCTGCCATATCACAGAAGTTGGAAGCTGCTGTCCACTTTGTGTTAGGAAGCTGGGAAGCGTGGTGAACTCTTACGAATGGTTCATCCTTGTACTTAGCCTGATACAGATCATAAAGTTCGTCATTAGTAAATTCCTTGTCCACTGTGCAATAGATTGTTGCGTGGATACCTCTTGCCATAGGTGCAAGATGTGGCTGGAAGTTAATGATATGCTTTACGCCGGAAATCTTTTCGATATTCTGTTCGATTTCAGGAGTATGTCTGTGAGTTGCAACACCATAAGCTCTGAAGTTGTTTTCCATTTCTGTGTAGAGGTTAGCAGTTACAGGACGACGACCAGCACCTGTTGTACCGGAAATTGTGTTAACAATGATAGTGTCCTTAACTACTGCGCCTGTTTCAAGAAGTGGTGCAAGACCGAGAGTTGTTGCTGTTGGGTAGCAACCCGGGTTGGAAATAAGGTTGGATGTCTTAGCCTCATCTCTCCAAAGTTCAGGAATGCTGTAAACAGCGTTCTTGGACATTTCATGGTTCTTATGCTTTACATTGTACCACTTTTCCCAAACCTTAGCGTCTCTAAATCTCATGTCAGCTCCGAAGTCGATAACCTTAACGCCCTTTGCAAGAGCCTTTTCAGCATAATCGGAAACTGTACCTGCGTCTACAGCCATGAAAAGTACATCTGTGTCTGCTAAAATCTTTTCGATGGAAGCGTCATCAACATCCATGATTTCCATGTCATATTCTGTGAATCCGTTGAGTGCAGGGAAAACGTCGAGTAATCTCTGACCGTGTGCAAATCCATCAGCTACGTGCATTAACTTTGTTTCTGGGTGGTTTAACATTAATCTGAAAAGTTCGCCACCGGCGTTGGATGCTGCTCCAAGCATTGAAAATCTAACCATAATAAAAATCCTCCTTAACAATACTGTTAATTGTCTCAACTACAATAATGTTTAATTGTTAAACTAACTCTAGTTTTTATATGTTTGTATGTTATATCGTTTTGATTTGTTTGAGCCTCAAATCAAAACCCATCTTTATATATTGCAATTACCATGCCAAAACTTCAAAATATGTTAAAAAACTTTTGAAGAAATTTATGTTTCATTACTTTAACAGCGGAAAGTACTGAAATTTACAGACATTTCGAAATTTGAACAAGTTAATTGAAAAAATGCAAAAAAATATCAGCAGAGAAAGTTACACTAGTTTGCATGGCTTTGTAACTTCTTTGCTATAATAATAGCCCATATTTTTGCTTTTTAGTGCAAAAATATGGGCATACTTTCCTAACCTATTCCATATTTCTTTAGTTTATGTTGTAGGGTCTGTCTTTTTAAGGATAACAGCTCCGCAGTTTTAGATACATTACCGTTACACTCCGACAGCATTTCTCTGATAATATTTATTTCTATATTTTCCAAGTATTCGTCTAAAGATGTTTCTTTGCAGTCAAAGCCCGCTTCCCTTTCCCTTAAATCCGTTCTTTTGGAAAATTGTATCATGTTATCTGTTAAAACATGTTCTTTTTCCGCCAAAGAAACAGCGCTCATAATGATATTTTCAAGCTCTCTTACGTTACCGGGATAATCATACTTTTTCAATTTTTCTTCTACGTTTTCCGATAGCATCCAAAGCTCTTTTTTGAATCTCTTATTGTGTTTTTCCATAAAAAATTCCGCTAAATTTATAATATCGTCCTTTCTTTCCCTTAAAGGAGGTATATCCAATCCCACAATATTAAGTCTATAATAAAGGTCAGGACGCAGCTTTCCCTCTTCCATCAGCTTTTGAGGGTCCTCATTTACCGTAGCTATTATACGAACATCAATGGGAATGTCCTTTGAGCCTCCCACCCGTCGAATATAGTTTTCCTGCAAAACTCTAAGCAGCTTGCTCTGTAGCACAAAAGGCATGGCACTTATTTCATCAAGCAGCAGGGTTCCTCCGTTAGCCTGTTCAAACATTCCGGCTCTGTCTATTGCGCCGGTGAAGCCTCCTTTTGCTGTACCGAAAAGCATACCCTCCAGCAAGGCTTCAGGAATAGCCGCGCAGTTCTGCGCCAAAAACGGTTTTTCCGCTCTCTCGCTGCCATAATGGATACTTTGAGCCATGAGTTCTTTACCTGTACCCGTTTCTCCGAAGATAAATACGCTGGCGTCTGTTTTAGCCGCTCTTTTGGCTCTGTTAATTACCGCTTTAAATTCCCTGTTGTCTCCCTTTATATCATCAAAAGTATAGTGTTTTATCCCTTGTTTCTTAACTTTAGAAACCGGAAGCTTCTCATTTTGTAATGTAAGGATGGTTTCCGATAAATCCTTAATATCCGTAATATCTCTGGAAATTTCAAAAGCTGCAATAGTGTGCCCCGCTTCATTTACCACAGGATAAGTGGAATTTAGAGTCGTTACTTCTTTACCATATGCATTTAGGTAGGTTTGCTGAACATCAATAGTGGACACCTGATTTTTTAGCGCCTGCCACAAAGTTGAATCTTCAAGATTTATGTTAGTAAATACACTCGGGAAATACTTTCCAAGCACATCCTCTCGCTTAATCTTTTCCACCAGAGCCATGTTTTCATTGTAAACGATGGATTTCCCCTCTTTATCTATAACGTGAATAGCCAAGTCCACATTATTTGTCAATTCAGTCATCACTAATCCAAATTCTCTGGCATTCATATGTTTTACCTCTTTCTCCCATATTACCTTTTATATGATACCATAAAAAAACAGCAGGTGCAAATATTTTTGCACCTGCTGACCATGATTAAACTCTGGTAAGATCTTCTTCAATCTGTTCCAAGAAACTGTGAATTTTCTGCATACGGTAATCGCTGGCAGTAATAGCTTCTGCACATTCAAGAAGTTCTCTTGCAATAAATTCCGGAATAACTCCGTGAGATTTGTATTTAAGCTGATGTTCAAGACTGGCCCAAAAGTCCATTGCCATAGTTCTGATTTGAACCTCCACTGGAAGCTCCTGCGCTCCGTCTACGAAGAAAACCGGAACCTTGACTATGAGATGAAGACTGCGATATCCGTTTGGCTTCGCATTCTTTATGTAGTCCTTTTCAACCAAAACATCTATATCCGGCTGCTGCTTTAAAAGCTCCGCCACTGTATAAATATCCTCAATATAGTGACAAATAACCCTAATGCCCCCTATATCTCTCATGTTGCTTAAAAACTCATTGTTTTCTAGCTTGTACCCAAGTCTGTTACATTTTTCAAATATGCTGTCTACAGTCTTGACTCTGCTTGACATGGAATGAATAGGATTATGCTCATGTTGAAGTTCGAAATCTTCATTTAAGACTTCCAGCTTCGTTCTAACTTCTTTTATGGCACAATTATAGTTCTTTTTAATGAGCGGATATTCTGCACGTACACGTGCAACTTCCTTAGGATCCAGCACCTTTAAAAAATCCGCACTCTGCGCCGTAATAGTTGATTTTGTCTTGCTCATTATTTTCTCCAGCCATATGGCTAAAAATTATTTTTTATCAGCCTCGTCAATGGGGTCTCCGCATTCAGGGCAGAATTTAGGAACACTGGTATAGTCTTTAGGTTCCCATCCGCACTTGTCGCACTTGATACCGCCTGCTGCCAAAGGACGCGGTTTACCGCAATTTGAGCAGAACTTACTTGTATTTTCAGTTTCGCACTCACACTTCCACGCCTCTGCCGGTGCAGGTTTTGAAGCACCACATTCTGCGCAGAATTTCCCTGTATTTCCGGCATGACCGCAGGAACATTTCCAGCCCTCAGCTCCCGCTGCCGCTTGTGCCGTAGGTGCTGACTGTGCAGGTATTGCGCCATACATAGCTGCAACTCCGCCACCTGCATTTTGAGCCATTCCCATGCCCATGAAAGCACCCATAGCTCCCATACCGCCTTGGTTCTTTGCCGCACTCTTCATAGCCTCTGCCTGTGCGTGTACGGAATAAGCAACGCCCATGGTTGGATCTCTGAAAGCAGCTGCGGTCTGCATATCCTTAATTCTAGCTTCATCTTCTTCGGAAGCCTTGACAGATGAAACACCAAAGGAAAAGACCTCTATGCCTCTAAACTCTCTCCACTTGTTTGAAAGTTCTTCGTTGAGAGCTTCAGCAATTTCAGTTGTATGCCCCGGAAGCGAAGAGTATCTGATACCCATATCGGAGATTCTCGCAAAAGCTCTCTGAAGAGCTGTCAGAAGTTCCGTTTTCAGCTGACTGTCAATTTCGCTTCTATTGTAAATATCGGAAATATTACCGCATACGTTGGTATAGAAGAGAAGAGGGTCAACAATCTTGTAGGAATATTCTCCGAAACACTTGATACTGATGTCAATATCCATGTTTGCATTCTTATCTACTACTCTGTAAGGAACCGCATTAGGTGTACCGTACTTGTTTCCGAGAATTTCCTTTGTGTTGATGTAATAAACTCTCTGGTCTGCACCGACATCGCCGCCGAAAGTAAATCTCTTACCGATATTCTTGAAAGTGTCCTTTACACTATCCTTTAAATTCCCTGTGAAAACGGATGGAGCAATAGTGTTATCATAGGTAAACTGTCCCGGTTCAGAACAAATTTCAACAACCTTTCCCTGTTCAACTATAATCATGCACTGTCCGTCTGCAACAGCAATACCTGAACCGTTAGAAATAACATTGTCATGTCCTGCGGTATTGGTTGAACGACCACCCATCTGTTTGAAACCTTTAGCTACAAGGATATCCTTGTCCAAGGCGTCACAATAAAAAAACTCTTTCCACTGATCAGCCAGATTTCCGCCTACAGCACCTTTTATGGCTTTAATAAGTCCCATATAATATTTCCTTTCCTGTTCAATAATATACTCATCTACTTGAACCAATAGTCCGCTAAATAAATCATATTATCTGATTAGTCAACTATATCAGACAATTCAATTATAATGCTTTTGTTCCTTGCAGACAAGACCGTATTTATAAAGAACTTAAGACTTTATAAATAACTTTGTAAATAATTAATTCTTTCATCATGTTATTTGTCTGAATTTACCATAATAAAACTCTTCAATATTCTTTTCAAATTCTATTCAAGGATTAAAAAATGTGGTAGACTACATAAAATAAGTAAGAAAACGGAGGTTTACCATGAAAGCAGTAGTAACAGTAATCGGAAAAGACATGGTGGGAATTTTAGCAAAGGTTAGTTCCACTTGCGCCGCTGCCAATGCAAATGTAATAGAAGTAACGCAGTCGGTTATTCAGGAATATTTTGCCATGATTATGCTCATTGATATCGAAAAGATGACTTGCAGTATCGACGAGCTTCGCGAGGAAATGAGGATAAACTTGCCAGCTATGGAAATTCACATTATGCATGAAGATATTTTTAATTCCATGCACAGAATTTAAGTCTGGAGGTACACAAAGATGTTAAACACACGAGATATCATGGAAACCATAACCATGATACAGGAAGAAAATCTGGACATAAGAACCATTACCATGGGCATATCCCTTATAGACTGCGCCGATAGCGATATCGACCGTTCCTGCGAAAAAATTTACGACAAAATATACAGACACGCAAAGGATTTGGTTAAGACGGGAGAAGCCATTGAGAAAAAGTACGGCATACCTATAGTAAATAAGCGGGTTTCCGTAACCCCCATATCCATGCTGGTAGGTGTTTCCGGCGGAGACCCCGTAAAATATGCTAAAACTTTAGATCGAGTTGCTCACGACATAGGGGTAAACTTTATTGGCGGTTTTTCAGCTTTAGTTCAAAAAGGTTTTTCCGCCGGCGACCGCGAATTAATTAATGCCATACCGAAAGCTCTGGCAGAAACCGAACTTGTATGCTCCTCTGTCAACGTAGGCTCCACCAAAGCCGGAATCAACATGGATGCAGTTCAGATTATGGGACAAACGGTTAGAAAATGTTCCGAACTTACAGCCTCCAAGCAATGTATCGGCGCCGCAAAGTTGGTGGTCTTTTGTAATGCGGTTGAAGATAATCCCTTTATGGCAGGTGCCTTTCACGGCGTAGGTGAAGCTGATTGCGTAGTCAGCGTAGGAGTTTCAGGTCCGGGGGTTGTGCGTTCCGTGCTCTCCAAAATGCCCGAATCCGCTCCTATGGAGCAAGTGGCCGAGGCTATCAAAAAGACAGCTTTCAAAATTACAAGAATCGGTCAGTTGGTAGGCACAGAAGCCGCAGATATGCTGGGAGTCAAGTTCGGTATTGTTGATTTATCCTTAGCACCTACACCTGCTGTTGGGGATTCCGTGGCTCACATTCTCGAAGAAATCGGTTTGGAGCAATGCGGTATCCACGGCACCACAGCTGCCTTGGCTATGCTAAACGATGCGGTTAAAAAAGGTGGGGTTATGGCTTCCTCCAGTGTCGGTGGACTTTCAGGAGCATTTATCCCGGTTAGCGAAGACGCCGGTATGATTGAGGCCGCCAGAGCGGGAGTTCTTTCAATCGAAAAACTCGAAGCCATGACAGCGGTATGCTCTGTAGGTTTAGATATGATTATAATTCCGGGAGATACCACAGCAGAGGTTATCTCCGCCATCATCGCCGACGAAGCAGCTATCGGTATGGTAAACTCCAAGACTACTGCCGTTAGAGTTATTCCTGCTATTGGGCTTAAGGAGGGAGAAGAACTTGACTTCGGTGGGCTTTTGGGCTACGGTCCTGTTATGCCTCTACATTCCAAATCCCCTGCAAAGATGATTAACCGCGGAGGTCGTATCCCTGCGCCTTTACAGAGTTTAAAGAATTAGCAAAAGAAGTTTTTGTCTTGCAAGTGCTTGTAGGTTTGAAAAACTGGCTATATGGCTATATGGTGAAAAAGACTTAATAAACATGGGTTATATAGTGGAAAAGTTAATAAAACCTGGATTTCAAAGCAAAGGAAGTTAATGAAACATGACTCCAACCCGACTTAAACACGACTCATAAGACAAAGCATTAAAAACCGCTGCGTGCATTGAAAGGTCAATGCACGCAGCGGTTTCATTTTGTTTAAGTTATTAAGCCTTTTGGCGATTTCAATTTTCCTTTGAGAGCGTAGGTACTTTTCTGATTTTACCTTTTCTGATTTTCAGTCACATGCCGATACATCGGGTTGAAAAATTTGATTTTTTAAGAAATTCCCTAACCCTGTGAAGCGGCAGGTACACGAAATTAAACTTTCACCTGACTTTATTTAAGCAATTTACTAACTTTCATGTAAAGTTCGTCCCGTTTCCTTATGGCTTCCTCATCCTTTCCGTTGCTGTAATCATAGAAACCCTTCTTCGCCTTGACGCCGTATGCTCCCTTATCATATAGAGTCTTAAGGGTAGGCTGCGGCTCCTTAACATCACACAAATCGGCATTTAAATATGACTGAATGTGATAGAATGTGTCAAGTCCGCCAAAGTCGCATACCTCAAAAGGTCCAAAGCAGGCATATCTGAAGCCTAGTGCGTATTTCATGGCACGGTCCACATCTTCAAAGTCTCCGATACCGCTTTCAACTATGTGAAGAGCTTCTCTTAAAATTGCAAGTTGCACTCTGTTTCCTATGAAGCCAAGAACGTCTTTTTTAACATTTATAGGTTCTTTGCCTATTTTAAGAGCAATATCGTAAACCGTAGCGCAGGTTTCCTCCGAGCTCATATCTCCCTTTATTACCTCAATAAGCGGAATAAGGTGTGCTGGGTTAAACCAGTGCATTCCGCAAAATCTTTCAGGTTTATGGATATCTTTTGCAATGGCGGTTATGGAAAGTCCCGAAGTATTTGTTGCTAAAACAGCCTCCTCTGGAACAAGCCTTGAAACCTCTGCCCAAAAGGATTGTTTAATTTCGAGCTTTTCTATTACGGATTCAACAACCATATCGCAATCCGCAAAGACCTTTTTATCCACGCTGTGATTAAGCCTTACCTGTAATTTTTCCGACTCTTCCTCCGTGATTTCTCCCATTTTAACCTGTTCTTCCTGATTGATTCGGATGAGCTCCTTACTTTTTTCAAGTGCCGGTTCCACAATGTCGTATATTACCACATCAAAGCCGTACTGCGCAAAAATCTGCGCCATTGAAGTTCCCATTAGCCCCGCTCCTGCAACTATTATTTTCTTTATTTCTTTCATTTAGATTCCTCCGTATATGTTCTTTTACTTTTAATAAACAATTTGAAGCGATTTTAGAAATTTATTTAAAAGCATTACTGCATTTCAAAAGTAGCAATGTAATGCATATTCTTTTCCAATTCAATGTTCGGCTCTGACAGTGTGAATCTGCCCTTTATTCTTTCTTCCTCTGCGGCAGCTTCAAAGTGATACAAGGCAATACCTAAATCCAAGCGCTGTACTTTTCCGTATCCTTTAGACTCAAGTAAAAAGAAATGTACTTTCTTTTCCTTGTCATCCACAACAACTCTCCAGGGCTGCTTGTTTACTGCCGATGGAGCAAGACGAACCATCTCAAACGGAAGTTCTAAAGCTCCTGCCATATTTTTGCTGAGGGGATGTTCAAAGTCTCCTGCAAAGAAAAGTTTTTCAAAATCCAGCCTTTCGTCAGCCTTAATGCTCTTACGCATGAGCTTTTCACGCATAGACATCTTATCGGCTTCATAACCCAAAGGGCTAACCGCTGGCATTATCTCATCCTCCCCCAAATCCATTGCCGCCTCAAAGGCTTTTCTATCAATGGTTCCCGCCAGCCAAACTGTGCCAAGACCTTTAGTTATCCCATAAATCAGCAATTTCTCAAAACTGTAGCCAAAAGCCACCTCCGCCATAGGAAGCTGCTTTATTTTACCCGCCGCATAAGCCTTGGCACCTACTATTACCGGGCTGGAAAGTTTATGCTCTTCTACATTTAGAAATTTTATATCTACCTCAATCCCGAAAGGATTTTCCAGTTGTGCAACAAACTTTTTAAGTTCGTTCATAACAGCCTCGCTAATGGAGTTATCCTTAAAGGTTCTAACACTCCTGCGCATCCTCATTGCTTCAATTAATGTCATTTTATACCCCCTCTGCTTTCACAAGTTTTTTCTTCCATGATAAACCGGTATGTTCCATCTATGGAATCAAAGCCAACCGACTTTCACAATCCTTTTATTCGATGATAAACATTTCCTTATACAAAAACTCTTTAATAAGTTTCGCTTTTAAGGTACTTTTATTCTTATAAAAAAGAGGTCACCGAATGAAGTGACCTCTTTCTCAACCATTGTTAAATCAAGCTTTCCAGAGCCCGTGAAGATTGCAGTATGCGTAAACAGCCACTACCTCTTCACCCTCGCAAAGCGCGAAGCAAGCCTTAGGTGCAGCACCCGGCTTTAATGCCTTTCTCTGATTTCCGTTAGTAGTCTGAACGGCTACCCATTCAATAAAATGTTCTTCAAGCATAGGATGTTCCACAGCACCTACAGTAACCAGAACCTTTCCATCCTTAACTTCGTAAGTTGGAACGTGCTTTTCAACTGCAGCATCTGTAGTGCCCGGAATGATTTCTTTCATAGGCTTTCCACAACACATTACCGGTACCGGTGTTTCCTTTACAATGGCAATAATCTGACCACAAGTCTCACACTGATAAAATTTCATTTCCATAAGAATGATCCTCCTTATATTTTAGGGATTATAATAGGCTTTCAGCTATTATAAACTTCTATTATAGTATATTAATTATAACCCTTAAACCGCCATCACATCAAGTGAATTTTCTAAATATACTAAAAGCTTTTCACAAACTTTTTAATTCAGAAATCCTATGTCTTTTTTATTCTATAAGTGCAAATTCATTCCAATGCAGCTAAACACAAAACCAAATGCAAATTCACTACAGCTACACAGCCTTAATTGTAATTGTGTAAGGTCATTCTCTAAATAGAAATTTATTCCAATATTTTACACCTGTTTTCAATAAGTTCCTTAAATTTTATTTCTTAATGTTCAAGTCCTACCTTTTTTCACGAATTGAAAATCCCTACGCGAAAGCGTAGGGATGTCTAATTCGTGGTTGCGGGGAGAGGACTTGAACCTCCGACCTCCGGGTTATGAGCCCGACGAGCTACCAGCTGCTCTACCCCGCGATATTAGGTTAAGAAATAATATTGGTGCCGGAGACCGGGGTCGAACCGGTACGATCGGTGAGGATCGCAGGATTTTAAGTCCTGTGCGTCTGCCTGTTCCGCCACTCCGGCGCAGCATCATTTCTTTAATGAAGAAAATCTTCAAAAAATTGGCTGCGAAGGAGGGGCTCGAACCCTCGACCTTGCGGTTAACAGCCGCCTGCTCCACCATTGAGCTACTTCGCAATATTACTTTATCGGGAGTACCTGCCACCCGACGCAATATTTATTATATTACAGCAGTCTTATTGTGTCAAGGAAAAATATTATTTATCCTTAAATTTATCATTAAAAACTATATAAACACAGTTTTCGATACAATTATATCAAATTCTACCGATTCCTATTTTTTATCAAGTTCTTCGAGAATCCCAACAGTATTAAAGACTTCCCTGCGTAAGCCGTCGTAAATCTTTTTCTCCGCAGGGCTGAGTCTGAATCTACCGTCCTGCCCCTCTTCTCCCTTTTCAAAACAATCAAAAATATACATTACTATGGATTCCCCTGTCTTTACAAGTTCCTCTTTTTCTTTCACCTTGGCAGCTTCAGCCATCTTTAACACATAGGCATTTTCTTCATCCGAAAGATAGTAGTCCATTATCGTTAAAACCAATCCCACGCTAACCTTTGAATCTCCGATTTCCCTGATTTCACGAAAGTATGAATAAACACAGTCTCTCAGCTTTTGAGCGGAATTTCCGCTGGCCTTTAGTTGATTTATATTGCGAGCGGTATAAATTGCAACCAGCGCACTTAAAAGGCTGAGTACAAAACTGATTATCCAGTTATAGCCCACATCAGCTCCTTGTTTTCCAAGAGAATAAAAAGCAAGACTAAGTATAGCAAATATTATGCATAGTCCTATGAACCATCTTTTTCTTTTCTGTTTTTCCCAAATAATTTTTCTGCTATCCATATTCGTTCATGCGTTAATCCGCTTCCTTTCCAGAAAAGTATGTCACATCATTGCTTTGCTGTCAACTTTTGCTATCTACTAATATAAATTTATAGTATAATATAGAATATACGTTTAAATATTTCGGTTTACACAGGTGTTAATATGAACATTTACCACAATTCACAACAATTGAAATATCGACGACCTTTCGGAGCAGTACAGGTTGGTACTCCCATTTACCTTGCCATTGAGGCTTTTGGTGCCAAAAACGTACTTCTTTGTATGGCAAAAGACGGTCAAGAAGTTGAGTCCTACCCAATGGAGCGTTCCGAAAATAATCCGCTGCTTTTTGAAGTAACAATAGATATGCCTGAAGAGGCGGGGCTTTGCTGGTACTATTTCCAGCTGGATTTAGGCTCCAACAGGTACTATTACGGTACAGGTTCAGATGGTCTTGGTGGTGAGGGCAGTCTTTCCAATTTGAAAGTCTCCGCCTTTCGCATAACAGTTTATGAATCAAGTCCGGTACCCGAATGGTATAAGAACGGCGTAGTTTATCAGATATTCCCTGACCGTTTTGCACGTGGAGATAACTGGTATGACAGAATACGACTTTCCGCACACCCTGATGATTGGCAAGGTCCATCCCGCATTATTTGTCAGGATTGGAATGACAAGCCCTTTTATACAAAGGACTCTACGGGAGCCGTAACTCGCTGGCCTTTCTTTTGCGGTACTCTCAAAGGTATAAGAGAAAAGCTCTCTTATCTTGAAACGCTGGGTATCAGTATCATTTGTCTAAATCCTATATTTGAAGCCACCTCCAATCACCGCTATGATACGGCCGACTACATGAAAATTGACACCTTGCTTGGAGATGAAGATGATTTTCGCCTGCTTTGTTCTAAAGCAAAAGAACATGGAATCAGGATTATTCTTGACGGCGTTTTCAACCGCACAGGTAGAGACAGTAAATACTTTGATTATTTTGCAAACTATGGGGGAAAAGGGGCCTACTGGGATATTTATTCCCCTTATCGCTCTTGGTATCGTTTCATTCCTGAAGAGCCGGGCTATGACTGTTGGCACGACTTCGTGGAACTTCCTAAAGTTTCAGAAAACGGTTCTTCATATCAGGAATTTATTTGTGGGGAGAACGGAGTCATTCGTCACTGGATAAGGTTAGGTGCTAGCGGATGGCGACTTGATTCCGCAGATGACTTGCCTGACCTCTTCGTTGAAATGATACGCGAAGCAATGAAAGCTGAAAATCCTGACAGTATCCTAATAGGTGATGTAAAAGATGAGGCCACTACCAAAATCAGTGACAATATACGCCGCAAATATTTTTCAGGGCGTGAGCTGGACAGCACCGTTCACTATCCTTTCATGGAAGCTTCCCTTGATTTCGTACTGGGGCGCATAAATTCCAAAGACTTCACGAAGTCAATGATGGATATTGCCGAAAGTTATCCTAAAGAAAACTTTTACGCCTGCCTTAATCTTGCAGGTTCTCATGACAGCACCAGACTTCTGACGTTCCTCGGTGAAGCAAGAGATATTCCTGAAGAAGAAAAGGAAAATTTCCAGCTTGATGACGAACATCGTGCTATGGGATTGCGACGTGAAGCCCTTGTAAACGCTCTTCGTTTTGCAATGCCCGGAGTACCGTCTCTCTACTATGGTGACGAAGCCGGCATGGAGGGGCTGGAGGCTCCTTATTGCAGAGGCGCTTTCCCTTGGGGCAACGAAGATAAAAAAATAATGAAAAATTACAGCTTTTGGACTCGATTTTATAATGAAAATCAAGTTCTCAAGGACGGTGAATATACTATATTCGAAAACGGCAAAGAATGTGTGGGAATCACCAGATTTTACTATGGCGAAGACTTCTTATCCGATCAGGTTCGCGAATTTATCACAGTTTTAGTTAACAGAAGCCTTACCCAGACAGCCTACTATGAGGGACACCACATCGAACCTTTGCAGGTTCTTATCATTAAGGACGGAAGTGTAGTCGAAATCGAATAAATATGTGTCAGCATTAACCTTAATCGGCTAAAACCAAGACCCGAATATAATCAAGCTACTAAACATAACCTAAATGGGTTAAAGACTAAAAGGAACTATTTATGAGAAACTATAAAGCCATCTATGATTTTTGGAAAACCGATAGCTTCTTCGATGAGGCTACTCACAGAGAACTTGCAGGTCTTACAGAGGAAAATGAAATAGAAGACAGATTTTATAAAGATTTGGAATTTGGCACCGGCGGTCTTCGCGGTATCCTCGGAGCAGGCTCTAACCGCATTAACAGTTACAATATCAGACGTGCCACCACAGGCTTTGCCCTTTTTCTGTTGGAACAGTTCGGCGAAGAGGCAAAGAGGCGAGGTGTGGCTGTTGCTTACGACTGCCGCAACTTTTCTTATGAATTTGCTCGCGAAATATCCTGTACTTTTGCTGCCCAGGGTATCACTACCTATCTTTACACAATGTTATCCGCCACACCTTTGCTTTCTTTCACTGTAAGAGACCTTGGCTGCTGCGGAGGTGTGGTTGTTACCGCAAGCCACAATCCGCCTGAGTACAATGGCTACAAAGCTTACGACCATACAGGTTGCCAGCTTAACCCAAAGGATGCGGCGCGTTGCATTGACTTGGTAAATTCAGTGGACATCACCTCCACAAAGCTCCTGCCTTACGAAGAAGCATTGGCAAAAGGTCTTATTCGCGAAATAGGTCAGCAGGAAGTTGAGCGTTTTCTTAACGCGGTTAGGAAAGAGGCTCACGGGCTTTCTACTCAAGCTAAAAGTTCCCTTAAGGTAGCTTATTCTGCACTTCATGGGGCAGGCTTTATGCCCGTTACCCGTTTGCTTTCAGATTTAGGATATGAAAAAGTATACGTTGTTGAAGCACAGGCGGTTCCTGACGGCAACTTCCCCACCGTCACTTCTCCAAACCCTGAAGAAAAGAGCGCTCTTAAGATGGTAATTGAACTGGCTAAAGAAAAGGACGCAGACCTTGCCTTTGGTACGGACCCTGATTCGGATAGAATAGGTATTGCAGTAAAAGACAAAAATGGAGAGTTTCAGCTGTTTAACGGGAATCAGACAGGTGCAGTTTTAACAGACTATGTTCTAATGCGTCGTCGTCAACGGTTAAATTCCAAAAGCTCTTTTATAAAAACTGTTGTTACCGGTGAGCTTGGAGCTGATATTGCTGCCGATTACGGTTTAAATGTCTTTAATACCCTAACAGGTTTTAAGTTTATCGGCGCACTTATGAACAAATTTCAGTTGGAACAAAATTATGAATATGTTTTAGGCTATGAAGACAGCTATGGATATTTGGTTGGCGATTACGCCAGAGATAAAGATGCCGTAGTCACCGCAATGCTGATATGCGAAATGACCGCTTACTACAAAGAAAAGGGGCTCACATTAGTGGATGTTTTGAAAGGGCTTTATGAAAAGTACGGTTACTATTTGGATGAGCTTGATTCCTATGTCCTAAAGGGCAAGAAAGGTCAAGAAAAGATTGATTCTATTATGTCAAAGCTTCGTCAGATTGGAAAGGACGGAGCTATATCAGGCTTTAATTTAGCGGGACTTGGAAAGATTAAGGAAATTAAAGACTATGCTTACGGCTGCGACGGACTTCCAAAATCAAATGTTTTAAAATACATATTTGACGACGGTTCATGGATGGCGATCAGACCCTCCGGAACGGAGCCGAAAATCAAAATCTACCACTCCATCAAAGGTGATACTATGGAGCAGTCCGAAGCGCTGCTTGAAAAGAGGCGGGAGATTATGGAAAAACTGATAAACTGAATTATGGGGTTCCCTTATCTACATAATCCGCCTGTTCGGGTTATTGTTTTTTAGATAGTAGCTAATGTCCAAATCTTCGTAATCCTGGAAATATTTATCCTTTTTAGCGCTGTCTTTAACTTTAACATAAGCAATAATAAACATTATCAGTGTAAAGACCGTAAAAGCCATATCCATGTTCTCTCTGGTCGCCAAGAAGTCATAGGTTCCATGGAAAAACACAGGCACCCAAAAGGCTAATCTTCCATAAGATTTACTTTTTCTCATATTACCGTCCACTGCTGCCGCCTTGGAAAGACCGTAAAAAATCCCCATAAATACACCAAAGCTGGC
Source organism: Bacillota bacterium (assembly GCA_041797745.1). Classification (GTDB taxonomy): domain Bacteria; phylum Bacillota; class Clostridia; order Peptostreptococcales; family Anaerovoracaceae; genus UBA3871. The sequence goes on along the minus strand of JBHBZU010000030.1, from coordinate 14,347 downwards.
ATGTCCCGGAATCGCAGTAGCTGCTCTAATCAAGGCATTGGAAAGACCGTACATGGTTACATATCCTATATTTTCCCAAAGGGCAAACCCCAGAGAAACGTAAGTAGCATATATTATGGCGTCAAACTTACAGTTAAATTCTTTAGTATTCCATGTTCTCTTCTTTAAAAGAAAATATTTTGCGCCCTCTTCTGCGCCACCAACTACAATGAAATACAGGAAAAGACCTCCAACAAGACTGTTGCCGTCTAATCCCATAAGAGCCATAACTATTTCACCAACACTTTCTAAAAACATGGCAAGAATTGTTGCTAAAACTCCCCAAACCGCTAAATTCAATAACAGACCCATGGGTTCTCTTTCGAGTTTATCTAATTTGTAAATTTGAATCAGCAGAAATACAGCAGGGATAACCGCCGCTGCTATTAAAATCGGATTCATACTTGTAAAATCGTACATTTCTCTCTTACTCCAAACTTATTCTAAAATCTTCTAATTTTTTAAAAACATCAATTTTCCGTATATTTATTGCACTATTATTGCGCTTGATGATATAGACTGATAGTATAATAAAAATTGCATGTTTTCCTACTTACACAACTATACATACTATCAGAAGAATGGTGAGTCACTTGGCTCACCATTCTTCTTTTAAATAAAAAGACATCTCTTTAAGTAACTGTTTCTTAAAACTTAATACTTTTTAAAACAATTTGATTCGCAAATCCAAAAATCCACAAATCCTTAACCTGCTAGAACAGTTTGGACTCCTCATGTCTTAAAATTCTTTTTATATTTGAGCGGTGCTTAATGATTACAATAATAGCCATCAAAGACCCCATAGGTACAAATACAGGCTCCACAAAAGTTGCTATAATCGGAAGCGAAAGGGCACCGCAGATTGAGCCTAAAGATGACATCCTAAAAATCAGCACCACAACTGCCACCACCAAGAGACACATAAGTCCCATCATCAAATTTATTGTCACTAAAGCTCCGAAAGCTGTAGCTACACCCTTTCCACCCTTAAAACCGAAAAGAAGAGGCCAGATATGACCTATAAATACGAAGAATGCACATCCCATAGCTAAAATCATCATTAACCAGTGAATAGATTCTTCATCAGTTAAACCTAAACTTCTTACGGCATATAAATATCCTGCCAGTTTCCCCAAAAGAACCGCCACAATGCCTTTCCCTATGTCTATAATCAGAGTTCCTACCGCAGCCTTTTTGCCAAGCACACGCATTACATTTGTAGTTCCCGCATTGCCGCTTCCCTCTTTTTTAATGTCAATGCCATAAGCACGGCCAATCAAAATAGCCGGACTGATATTCCCTAAAAAATAAGAAATCACAAATACCGCTATGCCGATTGCTATTAAAAATATCGGATTTTCTATGACAAAGGAGGCTCCACCTCTTATAAAAATCGCTGTTGGACCGTCAGCCCCGCCTATTACAACATTACCCATAACCAATTTCCTCTTTTCTTTTATCGCATATCATCGGTATATTAAACTATACTAAAAGTCCGAATTGTCCCTTTCTCCTTTTTCGCGGAATACAAACTTAATTGAAGTTCCCTCAAAGCCAAAGGATTCGCGAATACGGTTTTCAAGATATCTTGCATAAGAGAAATGCATGAGATCCCTCTTGTTAATCTGAAAGCTAAAGAGCGGCGGCTGTACACCGACCTGAGTTGCATAGTAAATCTTTAGATGTTTACCCTTGTCCGATGGTGTAGGCTTCATCATGGTTGCGTCAGCAATCAAAGCATTCAGTTGACCTGTCGGTATACGCAAAGAGCGCTTTTCCTGCACATAGTCTGCCATATCAATAACTTTCTGAACTCTCTTATGCTCAAGCACGGATATGAAAACCGTCGGAGCGTAGCTCATGAAAGTAAGTTCTTTAGCGATTTCTCTTTCAAAATCTCGCATGGTGTTAGTCTCTTTATCGATTAAATCCCATTTATTTACTACCACCACAATGCCCTTGCCCGCTTCGTGCGCTACGCCTGCAATCTTTTTGTCCTGCTCCGTAACTCCCTCTTCTGCATCAATCATGAGAAGCGCCACGTCACATCTTTCAACAGCGGCTATGGCTCTTATTACGGAAAATCTTTCAATATCATCATTGACCTTGCTCTTACGTCTGATACCTGCAGTATCAATAAGGAGATATTTCTTTCCGTCTCTTTCAAAAGGTGTGTCGATGGAATCTCTTGTAGTTCCTGCTATTGAAGATACAATTACCCTGTTTTCACCTAAAAGTTCATTTATAAGGGAAGACTTACCTACGTTAGGCTTTCCGATAACCGCAATCTTTACGGAATCTTCGTCATCCAAATCAGCCCCCTCAGGAAAAGAAGCTACAATCTCATCTAAAATTTCTCCGAAGCCCAACATATTTGCCGCAGAAATAGCCATTGGTTCCCCAAGTCCCAGCTCGTAGAAATCATAAAAATCATCCGGAAGTTTTCTCGGATTGTCCACTTTATTGACAACCAAAATAATCTTCTTTCCTGTTCGCATAAGCATTTCGCCTACTTCGCGATCAGCGGCGGTTAAGCCCTCACGACCGTCCACTATAAACAAAATAACGTTGGCAGTATCAATAGCAATCTGCGCCTGTTCTCTCATCTGAGAAAGGATAACGTCCTTGCTGGAGGGTTCAATACCACCTGTATCAATTAGAGCAAAGTACTTTCCAAGCCACTCCGCTTCACCATAAATGCGGTCTCTTGTTACCCCCGGAGTATCTTCTACAATTGATACTCTCTTTCCTATAATTTTATTAAAGAATGTAGATTTCCCCACATTAGGTCTACCTACAATCGCCACAATAGGCTTACTCATCGAAAATGCCTCCTATAAATTCAGCAGGATTAAAGCTCTTTAGGTCTTCTATCCCCTCTCCGACGCCGATGAACTTCACAGCCATGTCAAATTCATCCGCAATCGTGATTGCAATGCCTCCCTTTGCCGTTCCATCCAGCTTCGTAATTACAATGCCGGTGAGATTGGCAATATCGCCAAACTCCTTTGCTTGTGAAATAGCATTCTTTCCTGTAGTAGCATCCAGCACCAACAGAGTTTCCCTATCCGCCTCAGGAAATTCTCTATCTATAACTTTATTCATCTTTTCAAGCTCGCTCATCAGATTCTTCTTATTTTGAAGTCTGCCTGCCGTATCGCAAATCAGTACATCCGCAGCTTTAGCTTTAGCGGACTGAATAGCGTCGAAGATTACAGCCGACGGGTCTGCTCCCTCCTGGTGTCTTACTACCGGAACGTTGTTTCTTTCTCCCCAGATAGCAAGTTGTTCCGCCGCCGCCGCTCTAAAAGTATCCGCCGCCGCCAGCATTACGGAATTACCCTCTGCCTTTAAGCGATATGCCAGCTTACCGATGGTGGTAGTCTTTCCTCCGCCGTTTATACCAATCATGGTGATAACCAGCGGTCTTTTGGACGATAGCTTATGACGTTCGCCCTTGTCCATAATTTCTCCCATGATTTTTTTAAGTCTTTCCCTGACTTCATCGCTTTCAGAAAGATAATCATCGTGAACCGCCTTGCGAAGAGACTCTACAATTTTCATAGTGGTATCCATACCTATATCGGAAGTAATCAACACTTCTTCCAGTTCTTCCAGAAGCTCCTCGTCAACTTCCACACGGGAAACCAGCACTTTTGCCAGTTTTTCACCCATCTTTCCAAAGAAAGATTTTTTCTTACCAAATTCCATAATATCTATCTTTTCCTTTCTGCTATTCCGGCTATTCCAGTTCAAAACTGTCACCCAGTTTTAAGCTGATAACCTTGGATACTCCCTGTTCCGGCATTGTCACGCCGTATAAAACGTCAGCATGCTCCATTGTGGCCTTTTGGTGAGTTACCAATGTGAACTGAATAGTGTCAAAGTTGTTCAAATATCCGGCAAATCTATCAATATTAGCTTCATCCAAAGCAGCCTCCACCTCATCTAAAATGCAGAAAGGTGTAGGTTTGTGCTTAAGAACCGCAAACATTAATGCAATGGCTGTCATGGTTTTTTCTCCACCGGAAAGGAGATTGATATTTTGCAGTTTCTTGCCCGGTGGCTGTGCAATAATATCAATGCCTGACTCCAGCGGTTTGGACGGATCATCTAAACGAAGCTCCGCATGGCCGCCTCCGAAAAGTTCGCGGAAAATATTATCAAAGTTTGCTACTACACCGTCAAAGGATTCTCTGAATCTTTCGGTAATGGTTTTTTCCATATCCTCGATAATTCGCTCTAAATTTTCTGCCGCGTCTAAAATATCTTTTCTTTGAGCTGTTAAAAATTCATATCTTTCACTTACAGAGGCATATTCCTTAATAGCCCCGATATTTACTTCCCCAAGTTCTTTCATACGAGAATTAATCTTACGGGATTCACGTTCAGCACCTGCCATATTAAAGCCGTGCTTTTTAAATTCCATAGCTTGAAGATAGGTAACCTCAAACTCGTTCCAAAGGCGTTCTTTAAAGTTTTCCAGTTGAGTTTCCTGTTTACCCTGCTTTAATTCTAATTGGAACTTCTTGTCTTGAAGCCCTTTAAGTTTTTCATCAATCTCGTCTTTTCTTGCAAAGTCCGCATTAAGCCCTGCCGTAACAGTTGCCTTTTCCTCTGCAAGCTCTGCAATATAATCTTCCAGCTTCCTTCTGGCAGTCTCTTTATCTCTTACAATTTCGTCAACATTTAACTCACCTGTAAGGGAAGTTCGCTGCTCTAAAAGCGCCTCTCTTTCATTCTTTTTAATTTCTATTTGGGCTTCCAAAAGGTCAATTTCTCCCTGAATGCGCTGTGCCATCTGATCCGCCGCATTCTTCTCACCCTCGGCTGCCGTTACATCAATGCGCGCTCCGGTTATTTCTTCGCTAATTGCTTCAAGTCTGACTTTCTGCACTTCATTAGCTTTAACCTCTGCCTTGATATTTTCTTCTAAAAGACCAATCTTATCCTGCGCAGCTGCAATCTCCTGATTGATTTGAGCAATCAGTTTATCAGCCCCTTGCTTTTCAGTATCAATGCTTTTCAGCTCTTTCTCTCGTTTTTGGTCGTCAGAGGCATTGTCCGCAATGACACTTTCCAGAACTTCTAATTGATTTTTGCAGGTAAGAAGTTTTACCTCCGTTTCTCTGCTCCTGTTACTTAAAGCTTCCGCTTCTTCACTGTATCTGCCTATTTCTTCCCTTACCTTTTCCAAAACGGAAAGACTGTTATCTCTGACAGTTTTCAGTTTTTGTATGCTTTCTTCCAATTTAGCAATTTCAGCCTTTCTCTCCAAAAGATTGGCTGTATTGTTTTTATATTTACCACCGGTAATAGCACCGCCGGCATTGATTATTTCACCCTCAAGGGTAACAAATCTAATGGCGCCGCCTGCCTTTTTGGAAAGGCTTATGGCATGCTCCATGCTGTCCACTACCGCTACTCTTCCAAGAAGATATTCAAAAATCCCTCTGTACTTTTCATCGAAGCTGATACAATCAACGCCATAGCCCTTAAAGCCTGCTTCTTTGGAGAGGCTGTTGTCCTGACTTCCTCTTCCTTTGACAGACTCCATAGGTAGAAAAGTAAGACGACCTGCCTTATTTTTCTTCAGCTGTTCAATAACAAACTTGGCGTCTTTGTCCTTTTGGCAAACCACATTCTGTAAGCTGCCTCCAAGAGCTGTTTCAACGGCAGTCTCAAAGCCCTCAGGTACGCTCATAAGTTCTGCAACTACCCCTTGTATGCCTGAAAAACCTGAACGCATAACGAACTTAACCGCTCCGTTATAACCCTCATAATTGCTTTCCATTTCCTCAATAGTCTTTTTACGCGCAGAAAGCTGACCATAGCTTAATCTTGCCTCTTCCAGCTCCTTTGAAAGTTGTCTTTCCTTATTTAATTTATCAAGATAAACAGCTTTCTTTTCTCTGCTCTCATTTATAAGAGTATCAAATCTTTTTTCTAAGGTTTTGATTTCTTCTTTAGCTGTTTCCTGTGCCCTGAGTACCTCTTCCTTTTCACTGCCTGAACGTGTCAATTCTTCACAAAGTGAAGTTCTTCTTCTGTCAAGGTTGCTTTTCAAACCCTCCATGCTGGTAATTTCAGCTTTCTTTTCTGCGCAAAGGCTATGAAGTGAGAAAATCTCATTTTTCATGCTGTCAATCTTTTGAACCTGTGCGGCATTTTCAGCCACCGCTTCCGCCTGAAGATTAATTTTTTCCTTTAATACAGCGTTCAAGGCTGCCAGCTTGGTATCCACTCCATCTTTAGTCTTTGCAAACTCTACGGCTCCCGCCTTTTCCCGCTCCAGCTTTTCTCCCGATTCCTCGATTTCTTTTGTGAGTCTTTCGATATTATGATCAATGGCGGTAAGTTTTTCGTTGTTTACCTGACTTTTATTGTTCAGCATATTAATTTCGTCAATGCTTGCCATAAGCTTCCTGTTGGATTCGCTATAAAGCTCTTCCAGACTTTCAGACCTGAGTCTGTTTTCAGCTACAGCCTGATCAATTTCAGTCTTTGCGTCATTTAATGCTTCAATCTCTGCATCCGTTTCATTGATGTCATCCTTAAGATATTCATTGTTCATATCAAGGTTCTCAATTTTTTGCAGAGTGATATTTATTTCTAATTCTTTGTATTTATCTCGAAGTTCTACATACTCTTTAGCCTTAATGCTGTCTGCCCTCAAGTTGTCGATACGACCCTCGATTTCCGCCACAACATCGTTTACACGCTCTAAATTTTGGTTTGCGGCTGCCAGTTTCTTTTCAGACTCCGCCTTTTTAGTACGGTACATGACAATACCCGCAGCTTCCTCAAAGATTTCCCTGCGGCTTTCCGTCTTATTGGCTACGATGTCGGCAATCTTTCCCTGTCCTATGAGCGAATATCCGTCTACACCGATTCCCGTATCCATGATGAGTTCACGAATGTCCTTTAGCCTGCAATGGTTGCCGTTAATAAGGTATTCGCTTTCACCGGAACGGTACATTCTTCTGGTAATTGCTACTTCCGTATAGGGTGTGTCAAGGCTTCCGTCACTATTGTCAATGGTTAAAGTTACCTCCGCCATGCCCCTTGACTTTCGGTTGGCAGTGCCAGCAAAGATGATTTCATCCATCTTGCCGCCACGAAGCGCTTTAGGGGACTGTTCACCTAATACCCATCTAACCGCGTCGGAGATATTGCTCTTACCGCTACCGTTAGGTCCTACAATACATGTTATTCCGTTATGAAATTCAATGCTAACCGGCTCTGCAAATGACTTAAAGCCGTGCATATCTAACTTCTTAAAGTACATTGATTCCTCTTTCTATTGCCTGTTTTGCGGCATTAACTTCCGCCTCTTTTTTACTCTTGCCTATGCCCTGACCAACCGTTGTTCCCTGATATCTTACGTCAACATAAAAAACTTTATCATGAGCAGGCCCCTCTTCATTGGTTACCACATACTTCAACTGGTTTTGAGTTCCTGCGGGTACCTTTTCCTGAAGCTTGGTCTTATAGTCCGAAAAAATTTTACCTTGAACTGCCAAATCAATGGTTTCAATAAAGTTTTTTACGACAAATTCTTCGGCAGCCTTATAACCGCCGTCCAAAAACAGTGCACCGATAACCGCTTCCATGGCGTCTGCCACAATGGAGGGTCTTGTTCTTCCACCGCTTTCCGCTTCTCCCCTGCCCATTCTCATATACTGACCGATTCTCAGCTTTTCGCCCTGTTTAGCCAAAGACGCTTCACAAACCACTATTGCACGGGTTTTGGTAAGAATACCCTCTTCAACATTTGGCATTTTTCGGCAAATCTCTACTCCTGCTATGGCATCGAAAAAGGCGTCTCCCAAGAACTCCAAACGCTCGTTATTATATTTAGCTCTGTTTTTACCCTGTGAAAGAAACGAGCTGTGAGTCAATGCTCTTTGCAGTAATTCTTTATCCTTAAATGTATATCCTATTACAGATTCAAAATCTAAAGTATTCAATTACTGATTCTCCTCTCCGTCCTTTGTTTCTAAAATATCTTCTGAAATATTTTCGGAAAGTTTTTCCATTTCTGCGGAAATTATACCAATAACGTTTTCACTGGCATAAGGTATTCCTTTTAAAATCGTATTCTTCACGCTGTTTGCAGCTGAAGAGCCGTGCATTTTAATTACGGGGCCAGTTACACCTAAAATCGGTGCTCCGCCATATTCAGAGTAATCAAACTCGCCTTTAAGTTCCTTAATCTTTTTCAGCAGAAGCGCTGCACCGAGTTTAGCCATTGCGCCCTCTGTAAATTTTTTCTTAACCAGCTTGAGAATCCGCCAAGCCATACCCTCTGTGAGCTTAAGAATAATGTTTCCTGTAAAGCCGTCGCAAACTATGACATCGCAAATTCCCGTAGGTAGCTCTCTTGCTTCTACATTTCCCACAAAATTAATATCAGCCTTTTTTAGAAGACCAAAGGTCTCTTTCATAAGAGTGTTTCCCTTACCCTCTTCGGTTCCTAAGTTTACAAGTCCAACTTTTGGGTTTTTGCGGCCTATTACTTTTTCCATGTAAACGCTACCCATGGTACCGAACTCTAAAAGATTTGACGGTCTGCAATCAGCATTGGCGCCGGCGTCAACAAGCAGCGACGCCTCTCCTCCCAAAATAGGATATACGCTTGCCAAAGCCGGTCTTTCGATTCCTGCTATTCTTCCTAAAATGAGAGTTGAGCCTGCCATTAAAGCTCCGGTGTTTCCGGCAGAAATAAAGACATCTCCCTCTCCGTTTTTAATCATTTCAATACCCACCACCATGGAACTGTCTTTCTTGCGGCGAACCGCCTTTACTGGAGAATCTTCTCCTGTAATAACCTCAGTAGTAGGACGAAGCTTAATCTGACTGCGGTCATATTCGTAAAGAGACAATTCTTCTTTAAGTTCTTCCTCGTTACCTAATATGATGATTTCATCACTGATTTCTTTAGCTGCCCACAAAGCCCCTTTAACTATTTCCTTAGGCGCATTGTCGCCTCCCATTCCATCAATCAATATTCTCATACGTACCTCCCGATTAAATATCATTCTCTTTGGTAGTTACCTTTAATCTTCTAGGTAATACTGTAAACTTCAGCGGGAACCTCTCACCGTGCTCACCGTCAACATCTGTAGGAATATCTTCAGCAGACTCAATCAGAAGCTCGTTTGTCTTAAAATGAATAACATTTCTATTTTCCTGATGACTTCCCTTAAGCACCTCAATAAAGAGCGGCAACATTTCAACAAAAGTCATATCTCTGAAAAGCAGCACATCCAAAAGCCCGTCCGAAATGTCGGAATCCGGCGAAACGTTCTTGAAGCCCCCCGCAGAGCAACCGTTCATTACAAGCATGAAATACATTTCTTCGTCATATACTCTTTCAGGTGTAGTAAGTTTTACCTTAAGAGGCTTTAACTTGGTGATTTCGGAAGCGCCTTTCATGTAATAGGCTAAAACGCCTAAAGTGTTTTTTAAATTCGGGTCGGTCTTTTGGGATACATCAACCATATTACCCATTGCTGCCACATTGATATAGCATCTGCCGTTGCAGTTTGCCACATCTGCATAGGTGTATTTACCTCCGAAAGTTATATCCAGCATACTGTTGATATCGCTTGGCAGTTCCAAATAGTAAGCAAAGTCATTGGCTGTACCTGATGGAAATATGGACACAGGAACATTTACATTGTGCTTTACCATGTAATTTACAACAATGTTAATGGTTCCATCTCCGCCTGCAATAATGATTTTATCAATTCCGGAGTTTTGAAACTCTTCAAACACCGCTTCAACCAGCTCACTTCTGGCTCCTCTTATAGGAAGAACTTCATATCCCTCTTTCTGACAGCGTTCTATGATATGGTCCAAATGGCTGGCAAACATTCCGTTGCCTGAAAAAGGATTGTATACCAATAAAATCTTACGATAATTTTCTATTGTTCCCATTTTTTTACGATACCTCGAATTTCTCCAATTAAATATAATGAACCGGCAAAAATAACTGCATCATACTCCGACTTATGCTCCTTTACATATTGGCACATCCTGGTTGGTGTACCTGCAAACAAGCAATTAAGACCTTTACTTTCCAATAGCTTTTCCAGTTCCTGTGTGGAAAGTTTTCTGTCATTGTCAGGCTCTGTAATGGCAAAGGCTGTTGCAAAGGATGAGAAGTTCTCGATAATTTTATTAGTGTCTTTATCCTTTAACATACCACAGGCCATTAAAATCTTTTTTCCTGCAAAGAACTTGGATACGGTTTCCCTTAATGCTCTGGTTCCGTCTTCATTGTGAGCCCCGTCTAAAATCACGTAAGGCTTTTCTTCCATGATTTCAAATCGTCCAATCTGCTTTGCACGGTAAAGACCCTGGTAAAGTTTGGTTCTTTCTATGCGAATCTGTCCTGCCTTACGCATAACTTCCAAAGCGGTAAGGGCTGCCATAGCATTTTCAATCTGGTGATCTCCTAACATTGAAATTTTCACATCTGAATATTCGGTTCCATCAATCACCGTAGAAAATTTAGTTCCCTTAAGGTCTCTTTGAATGTCTCCTACCTTAATCTTACCGATGTCATATAAAGTACATCCCTTTTCATAGGCTTTACGAGCAATAACCTTTAAGGCTTCATCCTCTTTGGCACTTGTTACAACCGGAACAGCTTCCTTAATAATACCTGCTTTTTCACCGGCAATTTCAGCTATGGTGTTCCCAAGCCTATCCATATGATCTAAAGAAATGGATGCAATTACGGTAACCAAAGGATTTTTTATGATGTTGGTGGAATCGCCGATACCCCCAAGCCCCACCTCAAGTACAACGAAGTCCGCTTCTTTCTTTGCAAAATAAAGGAAAGCTATTGCTGTAATAACTTCAAATTCTGTGGGAGACGCCTCACCCTCGTCTACCATCTTGCTGACTTCATCCAAAACAATTTGGCTTACTTCCGTCAGCTCTTCATCGCTGATATAGGCACCGTTAAATTCGATTCTTTCATTGAATATTTCCAAAAAAGGCGAGGTGTAAATACCCACCTTATATCCATTGGCCTGCAAAGCTTCGTAAATGTAACGGCAGATGGACCCCTTTCCATTGGTGCCTGCTACATGGATGTATTTCATTTCATCCTGTGGATTCCCAAGCCTTTCCATGAGCTTTGTCATTCTCTCCAGTCCCAGAATGCTCCCGAATTTAGCAAATTCTTCAATTTTATCTATTGCGTTCATAATTAATCCCCTTTATATGTATTATATTCGCTTTAGAGTTTAGCCTGAATCATTGCAAGTCGGTCAATAACCTTTTCCAGCATTTCCTGATATTTAGCCTGTTTTTCCTTTTCAGCCGCGATTTTAGCTTCCGGAGCCTTTTTTACAAACCCCGGATTTGAAAGCATTTTTTCTACTCTTAAAACTTCACCCTCAAGGCGAGTCTTTTCCTTGGAAAGTCTTTCAAATTCCGCTTTATAATCCACTAAATCGTCTAAAGGAATATAAATTTCAGCAATGCTTATTACCTGTGACATTGTTTCTTCAGGTATTTCTGTTTTAGCTGTTACGAACTTCACATCCGTAATACCTGCCATTGCCTTGATGTATCTTTCGCCTGCTTTCATCGTCTCAAGATTATCACCCTCAGCTAAAATAACTGCGGAAAGTTTCTTTGACGGTGCGGCTTCCGCTTCAACTCTGATATTTCTTACCGCCTTAATAGCTTCCATGGCTGCTTCCAGCTTCTTAACCTCTTTTGAGAAAATAAGACTTTCATCAAATTCAGGGAAAGGAGCGCGAATCAGGAAGTTTTCAGGATTGCGGTCAGCAGCTGCTGCCGCCTTTTCTTCCTCACTATGCGGTAGATAGCTCCAAATTTCCTCTGTAATAAAAGGCATGAACGGATGGAGCAGTTTTAGCATATCCTTAAGCACTCTAACCAAAACGTATCTGGCTACAGCCTTGTCTTCTTCGTCCAAAGACCAAAGTCTTCCCTTTATAAGTTCGATGTACCAATCGCAAAATTCGTCCCAAATTAAGTCCAATATCCTCTGACCTGCAAGTGCCAAGTCGAACTTTTCCATAGTATTATTTATATATTTGGCAGCTTCATTTACACGACTGATAATCCACTTATCCTCGTCGCGAAGTGCCATAGAATCAAGCCCCTTGGAATCATCTGCAAGCTGGTGGAAGTTTCCGTCTTCATCTTGAAGATTCATTATTGCAAAGCGCGAAGCATTCCATAGCTTGTTGGCAAAATTTCTCGCAGCCTTGAGCTTTTCTTCTTCAAATCTCATGTCATTACCCGGGGTAATGCCTGTTGTAAGCATGAATCTTAAGGCATCGGCACCATATTCTTCAATTACTTCCAGAGGGTCTATGCCGTTACCTAAAGATTTACTCATCTTGCGACCTTGGGCGTCCCTTACAAGTCCGTGTACATATACATGCTTAAAAGGAATTTCACCCATAGTTTCCATAGCTGAGAACACCATTCTTACAATCCAGAAAAAGATTATGTCGTACCCTGTAACCAGCACATCGGTTGGATAGAAGTATTCAAGGTCAGATGTTTTCTCCGGCCATCCCATTGTAGAGAACGGCCAAAGTCCCGAAGAGAACCATGTATCCAATACATCAGGGTCTTGAGTAAAGTGACTGCCTCCGCATTTATTGCAGGTGGCAGGAGCTGTCTCCGAAACTACCAGCTCACCGCAATCGTCGCAATAATACGCAGGAATGCGATGTCCCCACCAAAGCTGACGGGAAATGCACCAGTCGCGGATATTTTCCAGCCAATGCAGATAAATCTTTTCGAACCTGGCAGGAACATGCTGAAGTGCCCCCTCTTCCGCTACTCGAATAGCAGGTTTAGCCAGCTCTTCCATCTTTACGAACCACTGGTCAGAGAGCATATCCTCAATGATGGTGTGACATCTGTAACAATGACCCGCAGGAATAAGCTTTTCTTCCGTTTTAACCAAATGTCCCGCAGCTTCAAGGTCAGCTACCCATGCCTTACGGCATTCGTAACGATCCATGCCCTCATACTTTCCTGCTAAAGCATTCATGGTAGCGTCTTTGTTAATGCAGGACGGCTTTGGAAGCTTGTGTCTTTCACCTACTTCAAAGTCGTTAGGGTCATGAGCAGGAGTAATCTTTACTGCACCTGTACCCTTTTCCGGATCCGGATACGAATCTGCAATAACAGGTAGTTCCTTTTCTATTAACGGCAAAATAACTGTCTTGCCTATCATGTTTTTATATCTTTCATCATCAGGATGAACCGCGATAGCTTCATCGGCAAACATGGTTTCAGGGCGTGATGTGGCAACTACTATGCTGTCTCCGCCATCCTTACCGTCGTAACGGAAATACCAGTACTTACCGTTTTCGTCTATATGGTCAACCTCCGCATCGGAAAGAGAGGTTCCACAAACAGGACACCAGTTGATGAGACGGTTACCTTTGTAAATCAGACCCTTGTTGTACAGCTTTATAAAAAATTCGTTAACCGCATGATTGCAGCCCTCGTCCATGGTAAATCTTTCTCTGGACCAGTCACATGAGTCTCCTAGCTTACGACACTGCTTTGTAATGCGACCGCCGTATTCCTTTTTCCAATCCCATGCGCGCTTTAAGAATGCTTCTCTGCCTATATCTTCTTTGGAAACATGCTCTTCATTCTTTAGTTTTTCAACTACCTTTACTTCCGTTGCAATGGAAGCGTGGTCGGAGCCGGGGAGCCAAAGTGCTTCATAGCCTCTCATTCTCTTCCAACGTGTAAGCACGTCCTGAAGTGAATGGTCTAAAGCGTGACCCATATGTAACTGCCCTGTGATATTTGGTGGTGGCATTACAATAGTAAAAGGGGGTTTATCAGGGTTTACCTCTGCTCTGAAAGCGCCCTTTTCTTCCCAGTTGTTATATATGCGGTCCTCAAATTCATGAGGATCGTAAGTCTTCGCTAAATTTTTTTCCATTCTGTTTTCTCCTCTTTATTTATTGGATTTGTGCAATCCGTTTTTGTTTCCTATTTGCAAAGTTGTATGCTTATTTTTTATTGGATGTTATTACTCGCTTATCTGCCAATTAACAGGTTCCTGCCCTTGAGCTTTTAGAAATTCGTTCGTTTTGCTGAAATACTTTCCGCCAAAGAAACCCGTATGCGCCGAAAGCGGCGATGGATGAGCTCCCTCAAGCACCAAATGCTGCGGTGAAGTAATCAGCTCTTTCTTCGCTCTTGCATTTGCTCCCCAAAGAATGAACACCATCGGTTCACTTCTCTGATTCAGGAGCTCTATGACTCGGTTAGTAAACTG
>JBHBZU010000029.1:0-2570 GCA_041797745.1 Bacillota bacterium | reverse complement strand
ATGACACGGCTGAAATTGAAGTCCTACCAAGATACCTATGCCGAAGCGATGGCGAAATACGGGCTGCAAAGGGGCATAGACGGATCGAAAGCTCGCCACAAGTCCACGCAGCAGTATTATCGGGATATACAGAAACTCGCCGATAGCCTCAAATCGGAGGTGGTGGATTTGCAACAGCAGAAAGAAACGGCGCAGGAAGAACTAAGACGGGCGAAAAAAGAAATACAGACCGAGAAGCTGAAAGAGGCGGCAACCGTCGCAGCCACCAACATCGCCGAGAGCGTCGGTTCTCTTTTCGGCAGCAACAAGGTCAAGACATTGGAGAGGGAGAACACCGCCCTGCATAGGGAGGTAGCCGACCACGAGGAAACGATAGAGGCACTGCAAGACAAGATACAGACCATGCAGGCAGACCACAGCCGAGAGATACGGGAAATGCAGCAGAAGCACGGCAGGGAGATAGCAGACAAGGATACAAGGCACAAGGAGGAAATATCGTTTCTGAAAACGGTAATCGCAAAGGCGGCGGCATGGTTTCCCTATTTCCGTGAAATGCTCCGTATCGAAAACCTCTGCCGCCTTGTCGGGTTCGATGAAAGGCAGACAGCAACGCTCGTCAGTGGCAAGCCGTTGGAGTATGCAGGCGAACTCTATTCGGAGGAACACAAGCGGAAATTTACGACCGAAAAGGCAGGTTTCCAAGTGCTGAAAGACACGACAGACAAAACGAAGTTAGTCCTTACCATCGACCGAAAGCCCATTGCCGAGTGGTTCAAGGAACAATTCGACAAGCTAAGGCAGAACATACGCCGTCCCATACAACTGCAAAGGAAAGGCAGGGGGATGAAACTGTAATAGGCTTATTGCATTGAGAAACAAAAAAGTACCGTTCATGATGTCTTATGAATGGCACTTTTTTCTTATATTTGCGCCTAAAAATACATCGGGAACTATGCTGGGGGCGTGACGAGCAAAAGACTTTCGGGAAAATACACGTAAACACTGAATTAGTTTTTTTAACTAATAAACATCACTTTAATATTATGGCAAAAATAAACAAAACTCATTTAATCATCTTGTTCGTCTTTTTATTGTGTGTAATTGTTGTTTCAATACAATTTTTGCACAAGCCAACTGACCATAAGAGTAACTATTCCCTTACAGATACTATATCTAAAATTGTATCAGAATATCCCGGTGAAATCGGAGTGGCGGTAATCATAAATAGCAGAGATACTATTACAGTCAATAATAAAAGTATCTATCCAATGATGAGTGTATTTAAGGTTCATCAGGCATTAGCCCTCTGCAATGATTTTGACAGCAAAAGGATTTCACTTGATACCTTGATAAGGATAAACAAGGGTAAACTTGACCCGAACACTTGGAGTCCAATGTTGAAAGAACATTCGGAACCTGAATTTTCCTTGCCAATTAGGAAACTGCTAAACTATACACTTATACAAAGCGACAATAACGTAAGTAATCTTATGTTCAAGAGATTGCTTGATATTGCCAAAACCGACAGTTTTGTTGCCACAATCATTCCACGTTCAAGTTTTCAGATAGCCTATACAGAAGAAGAAATGTCTGCCGACCATGATAAGGCATATTCAAACTACACATCACCTCTCGGAGCTGCAATGCTTATGAACCGATTGTTTACTGATAAGATTATTAGTGATGAAAAACAAGACTTCATTAAAAACACATTAAAAGAGTGCAAAACAGGTACAGACAGAATTGCGGCTCCGCTACTTGATAAGGAAGGTGTTGTCATAGCCCATAAGACTGGTTCAGGGTATATTAATGAGAACGGAATACTTGCAGCGCACAATGATGTAGCCTTTATACGTTTGCCCAATAATGAATACTACACACTGGCTGTATTTGTAAAGGATTTTAAGGGTAATGAAACACAGGCTGCAAAAGTCATAGCCCGTATATCTGAAACCGTATATTCATTATTGCCTCAATTTACAGAATAGCCTTTACGTTATACATTCAAGCCTCCGGCGTGGTTTTCGCTGGAGGCTTCTGATCTTTGAACATACAAAAAGCAAAAAGAAAGCGATATCGAAGCGTTATACCATAAAAACAACCTGCTGGTTATTACAAAATGATATTGCGTACCCAGCTGACCGATGCGGATCTCCCACCATGCGAACAAATCCCGGTAACAAAATGACAAAACGGACAATGTTCCTAACATGCCAACTTGTAAATGGGATGAATGATTTTCTTTTTCGCAAGTTGATTTTATAAAATTGCCGCCGACAGTTCGTACTTTCGGAAAAAGATGTTATATTTGCAAATGAAAGAGTTATTTGACAGCATAGCAACGCAAAACGCTGAAATTCGCACGGTTGCTAACTCGTTACCACTACTTCTCAAATAATTCGCTAAAAGTTTATTTCTCAATCGGTTAAGTCAAACCGATAAAAATCTAAAATATATTTTGTCTTCCAGCTTGACGAAAAGCTTTTACTTAAGCGTAATCCTCAAGACTTTTTCAAGAACAGGAACAGGGAATGTATTTCCGACCTTGCTTATCGCTTTGCTTTCGACTT
>JBHBZU010000028.1:0-46505 GCA_041797745.1 Bacillota bacterium | reverse complement strand
TTGAAGTCCACGTGTCCCGGAGTGTCAATGAGATTTAAGATATACTCCTCACCGTCTTTAGCCTTATAGGTCAGACGGGTAGTTTGAAGTTTTATAGTTATGCCTCTTTCCCTTTCCAGCTCCATATTATCAAGAAACTGCGCTTTCATATCTCTGTGCTGCACCAAACCTGTCTTTTCAATGAGTCTGTCCGCCAGCGTAGACTTGCCGTGGTCGATATGAGCTATGATACTGAAGTTTCTAATTTTGCTCTGATATAAATTCATATAGTCAATACCCTTTCTGGTTTATATTATAATCCTGTTTATCCGTTTATTCTAACATATTATTTTACTTGAAATAATGAAAAAAGAAAAGTATAATTTATATGTATTTATTGCTATATTGACAACAGTATATTACTGTAAGTATATCAATTATAGCTTTGAATTTACTAGATTAATAAAGGGAAGGTGTATGGAATGAACACGGAAATTAGAAGAAAGAAAATTATTGAAAGGCTGGAATCTTCCCCCGGTGCTGTTTCTGCAAATATTTTAGCATCTGAATTTAAGGTTAGCCGTCAGATTATTGTAGGTGATATTGCACTGCTTCGAGCCGGAGGAATCGGTATAGAGGCTACACCTCGGGGCTATATGCTTTCAAAGCAGAACACAAATACAAAAATTTACACCATTGCCTGTATACACACCATGGACAAGCTTCGTGATGAATTATACGTGATGGTAGATAACGGATGTGAGGTTATTGACGTTGTGGTTGAACATGCTGTTTACGGGCAAATTACAGGTATGCTGAAGCTTTCAAATCGCTACAATGTGGATCAGTTTGTAAAGAAGCTTGAAACTTCTACAGCCAGTCCTCTTTCCACTTTAACAGACGGCATACACATTCACAATCTCCATTGCTCCGATGATGAAACTTATGAAAGAGTAAGAGCACAGCTTAAGGATTTGGGTATACTTTTTGAAGCCCAATAAATCCTTGACTTTTATAAAAAAGATGATAATATGACTTTATAGGTGTCAAGACATCTATAAAGTCATATATTTTTTGACTCATTCGCTAATACAGAAAGGACATATTTTTAATGAAAGAATTTTTTAAACGTAAGGATATTGAAGTATCACTAAAGCGTTACGGAATCGACGCTCTCTCGGCTATGGCTCAGGGTTTGTTCTGTTCCCTTTTAATCGGTACTATTATCAAAACTTTAGGTTCACAGCTTAATATTGAATGGCTAATTGAAATGGGAGGTTATGCCATGGCTATGAGCGGACCGGCTATGGCGATTGCCATCGGCTATGCTCTGCGCTCTCCTAATTTGGTTCTTTTCTCACTGGCTGCTGTTGGCTATGCTACCAATACCCTAGGTGGCGCAGGTGGACCTCTCGCGGTACTCTTTGTTGCCATTATCGCTGCGGAAATCGGTAAGATGATTTCCAAAGAGACTAAAATAGATATGCTGGTTACCCCTTTGGTTACAATTTCAGTAGGAGTCGGCGTAGCTTACCTGATAGCCCCCCCTATCGGCTCTGCGGCTTCATGGCTTGGAAACCTGATTATGTGGGCAACAGAGTTAAGACCTCTTTTGATGGGAATTATTGTTTCAGTTTTAGTAGGCATTTTCCTGACCTTACCTATTTCCTCCGCCGCTATTTGTGCAGCCCTAAGCCTTACAGGTTTGGCAGGTGGCGCGGCGGTTGCAGGCTGCTGTGCTCAAATGGTAGGTTTTGCAGTCATGAGCTTTAGGGAAAATAGCTGGGGAGGTCTCATCTCTCAAGGTTTAGGTACAAGTATGCTGCAAATGGGCAACATAGTTAAAAATCCTAAGATTTGGATTCCTCCTATTTTAACCTCTGCAATAACAGGTCCCATTGCCACCTGCGTGTTCCGTCTTCAAATGAACGGCGCGGCTATTAACTCAGGAATGGGAACCTGCGGAATGTGCGGTCCTATCGGTGTTATCACAGGATGGCTTGAACCCATAGAAAGCGCTGTGGCTTCCGGCGCCGTATCCATTGTTCCTACTGCTTTTGACTGGATCGGTTTGGCACTTATCGCTATCCTGCTTCCTGCCGTTTTAACTTGGATTTTTGGAAACATCGCCAGAAAATCAGGTTGGATTAAAGACGGCGACTTAACATTGGACAATTAGTATATATTTCTCTCTTTTGTATGCAAAAGTCTAAATTTTTTCTTTTTTATATAAAGTTAATTTAGAGGAGCAACATAGTTATCTTTATAACAGCAAACCGAGTTTTTATACTCGGTTTTTTCATTTATTAGCATACAATTAATCAAATTGCTTGAAAATATAGACAACATTATGTATGATGAGGTTGCGTGGAGTTAAGTGTTAACGCTTTAACTTAATAAAAGAATCGTTATTACTCACTTCCGCCAAGCAGCTTAGATAAAATTTTACTATTAAATGGAGGAAACATTATTATGAAAAAGAAACTAAGCCTTATATTAGTTGTAGTTCTGGTTCTCGCTATGGCACTTTGTGCTTGCGACAACGGCAATGGTAGTGACGGCGAAGCAGCTGGTCCTACATCCATTTCCCTCGCAACAGGCGGAACATCCGGTACTTACTACGGTTTCTCCGGAATCGTTGCAAACGTATTAAACTCCGCTTGCGCTGATTCTATTAAGCTTTCCGTTGAGTCCACAGGTGCTTCCATGGCTAACGTTCAGCTCGTAGCTACAGGTGAATGCAATATGGCTATTCTTCAGAACGACGTTATGTACTATGCTTACACAGGTACAGACCTCTTCGAAGGACAGAGCCCTATTACTAATTTCTCCGCAGTTATGACTATGTATCCTGAAACTATTCAGATTGTAGCTAATAAGAAGATTACTTCTATCGATCAGTTAAAGGGCAAGAAAGTTTCCGTTGGTGACGCAGGTTCCGGAGTTGAATTTAATGCTCGTCAGATTCTCGATGCTTATGGCTTATCCTTTGACGACATCACAGTTAACAATCAGGGATTCGCTGATTCCGCTGACTCCCTCAAGAACGGTACTATCGATGCTGCATTCGTAGTTGCCGGTGCTCCTACAACTGCTGTAACAGAGCTGGCTTCCACTTATGACTTTAACATCCTCGGTGTTGACGATGAACACGCTGCAAAGCTCATGGACAAGTACGCATTCTATACTCAGATTACTATTCCTGCCGGAACTTATGGTCCTGTTAAGGAAGACGTTCAGACTGTATCCGTAATGGCTACTTACATTGCTAACAACGACCTCTCTGAAGATGCTGTTTACGCATTCGTAAAGGGAATCTTTGATAATCAGGCTGAAATCGCTAAGAATCACGATAAGGGTAACCTCATCACTCTCGAAACAGCTGTTTCAGGCGTATCAGAAGTTCCATGGCATCCAGGTGCTGTAAAGTACTACAAGGAACAGGGAGTTATGTAATTACTAATGCATAACAAAGTAAAATTACTATTCATAAGCGCGATGGCTCTTGCCATTGCGTTTATGATTATTATGCTGAATTTACCGAATATTCCGCAGTTGGAATTAACTAACAATAAGACCAATCAGGTATATGCCACTTTCCCTCTTAAAGATGGAACCTTTTCTGTAACCTTTGTTCATTCAGTTAACAAATCACCGGTTTCAGATATCTATGAAGTGCGTGATGGTGAAATATATATGACAAGTACCATATATTATGGATTCGGTGCAGGAGTTCCTGACGAACTTCCTGAGGACCAAAAACTTACTTTTGGAGACAACGGTGAAATGATAATCACCGATATGGACTTAAAAATTGACGATTTAGTATACGTAGTGGGAACAGTTTATGATCACATCCTCAAAATAAATGGCGAGGAAATCAACCTGAAAGAATTGTGCGGTAAAAATAGTCCCGTTAAATTTGAAATCAAATAATTGATTTCCCCCAAATCTTTATGAATTAAAGGAGGTGCCGTTTTGTCAACTGAAGAAAAGAAAACTCTTGACGAAACACAGGTTACTAAACCGGTAACCGAAAAAACCATTGTAAATGGAGAAGAAATCGAAGTAATGTCTGAAGAAGAACTTCAGAAAATTATGGAGAAGTATGACACAGAATCTAACATCAGAAAGTGGGAGGGCGTACCAAAGAGTATTATTCGCTATCTCCTCTCCGCTTTCGCAATTTATTGCGTATTGTTAAACTTTCTGTTCAACTGGGAAACTCGTATTGAGCGTGCTTCTTTCGTCGGCGCGATCGTATTTATGATTTTCTTGATTTTCCCAGCATCTAAAAAGATGAAGAAAAAAGTTAACCATATTCCATTCTATGATATTATTCTTGCAATATTAGGCGGAGGTAGTTACTTCTACTTCGTAGCTAACTGCGAAGCTATCATCAAACATGGTATCATGCTCAACCAGACTGAAATGATACTCGGAATTATTGGTATTCTTGTTACTCTGGAAGCTTGTCGCCGTGCGGTTGGTATTCCTATCGTAATTGTATCATCCGGCTTTATTATTTACGGATTAACTCAAAAGTCTCTGTTGCTTTCCGTATATAACCTCTTCTATACTACAGAGGGTGTTATCGGAACTCCAACAAGAGCATGCTCCACTTTCATCGTACTCTTTGTACTCTTTGGAGCATTCCTCAACAAAACCGGTATTGCCGATTTCTTTATTGAGCTTGCAAACTCCATCGCAGGTGCTTCCTCCGGTGGTCCTGCAAAAGTATCTGTTATCTCCTCTTGCCTGTGCGGTATGGTTTCAGGCTCTTCCGTAGGAAATACAGTTACTACCGGTGCTGTTACCATTCCTCTTATGAAGAAGAACGGTTTTGCTCCTGAATTTGCGGCTGCTGTTGAAGCATCCTCCTCCACCGGCGGTCAGATTATGCCGCCTATCATGGGTGCCGCTGCTTTCCTTATGGTTGAGTATGCAGGAGTTGACTACGGTGTTATCGCTTTAACTGCTTGTATCCCTGCTGTTTTGTACTTCGCAGGTGTATTTATGGCAGTTCATCTTGAAGCTAAGAAAAAGGGCTTAAACGGTCTTAAGAGAGAAGAACTTCCTCATTTTGGTCGCCTTATGATTACAAAGGGCTACCTCTTACTTCCTCTGATTGTTTTAGTAGTTCTTATTATGAAGACTACTATGGCTTTCGCTGCTATTATTGCTTCAGTAACAGCTATCGCAGTTTCCTTGGTAAGAAAAGAGACTCGTATCAACCTCACAGGTTTCTTCGACGCTCTTGAGTCAGGTACTAAATCTACTCTGACTGTAGGTGCTGCTTGTGCTACAGCCGGTATTATTGCTTGTATCATCACAACAACCGGTATCGGAACTAAACTTATCAGCGGTATCGTAGGTCTTGCCAGCGGCAGTATCTTTATTGCTATGGTTCTCACTATGCTCACTTGCGTTGTACTCGGCATGGGCGTTCCTACTACAGCGAACTACGTTATCATGGCTACAACCTGTGCTCCTATTCTTATCAGCATGGGTATGCCAACACTTGCAGCCCACTTCTTCGTATTCTACTTCGGAATCGTAGCTGACATCACTCCTCCGGTAGCACTTGCTGCCTATGCGGGTTCAGCTATCGCTTCCTCGCAGCCTATGAAGACGGCTATTACAGCTACAACCATTGCAACAGCGGCTTATATAGTTCCATTCTGTTTCGGATTCAATTCTTCATTGCTTTTGATAGATCCTACATCCGGAACTCCACTGGTATTCTCTCTTGAATGTATATTGGCTGTTGTAACTTGTCTCCTTGGTATGTTCGGAGTTGCCTCCGGCGTTCGTGGATACTTCTTCGGTATTGTTAACCCACTGTTCCGTATCCTGCTTATTGCCGGTGGACTCTGCCTCTGTGTTCCCGGAACAATTACCGACATCGTTGGTGTTGCCACACTGGTTGGTATATTCCTGGTTTCCAAAGGAATCGCTAAGGTTGATAAAGGTAATGCAAATTAATTAACTTTCGATTAATTTAGCTAAACTTACATATCAGTTGATTTGACTAAAGATTAAATCTCCCGAAGAAATTCGGGAGATTTTAGTTTTGTCCTATAAGCCTTAGTTTTTCTTGCACTTTTTACGCTTTTTATCCTATAAGCCACTTCTTACGATATTTACGTTTTTTAGATATTTTGCAGTTTTTTATAATTTACACTTTTATAATTTCTAACATTTTGGGGTTTTATGTTTTTACATTTTTTCTTTTTTAACATTTTGCTTTTTTGCACTTTAAATCTTCCGCACCGAGTTTCTCATACTAAATTCTACACATAACTTCTTCTTAAAGTAAATTCCACTGAAAATTCTACTATGGAATTTACTCTGGGAATTTACGTAAATCTTACGCGGAAATCTTATGACAATAAAAACCTTGCAATTCAATAACTTCTCATATATAATGATAGTCGCGAATAGTTTTGCTATTTAAAAAAATTAATAAGAAATGTGGGGTGAATTAACCATGGCAAACATCAAATCCGCAAAGAAAAGAATTTCTGTAATCAACAAGAAAACAGCAAGAAACAGACGTATTAAGAACCATCTCAAGACTATTCTGAGAAACTTTGACGCAGCTATCAACGCAGGTGACAAGGCTCTTGCTCAGGAAAAGCTGATTTTGGCTGAGAAGAAGCTTATGCAAGCAGTTGCAAAGAATACTCTTCACAAGAACACTGCTTCTCGCAAGGTTTCAAGACTTTACAAGAAGTTCAACAAAGCATTCTAAATCTCACCCGTCCCCACCGGCCTATAAGTTAAATAGGCATGTGAGAGCCTCGAACGTTGAGGCAAACGCAAAAAAGCAGAAGGAAGTGTCTCCCTTCTGCTTTACTTTTTTTACTCTTTTAGGTAATCAATTTTCTGTTTGTTGTGATAGGGCGCAAAGGCTTTTACATCTATTTGTAATTCATTTTAACTCATCGCCATAAGGCAAAGTTCGCCGGTTTTATAAATCTTTACATCTAACTTACCCATCTAAATTAAATTTACTTTAATATAGCCTGATAGCCTGCTTATTTGCAACCTACTTTGGAACTGCAAACCTTAAAGCCTTGTGATCCACATTGATAGTTATTTCTTCAAAGGTTTTCACCTCTCCGTCCACGGATATATCAAAAGGTCCGTTCAAACCGATTATTTTAATATTATGTGCTTTATTGCTTTTTATAATTTTTTTCCGCTGCACATAAGGGTCCTCAATATGTTTTCCTTTGGAATACTTAGGAAAGAGCTTTAAGAATGTGATTCTCTTCATATCTTGAATCATCTGCACATCAAAGGTTCCATCCTGAATATCGGCTAAAGGATTACTCATGATACCTCCACCGCAAAAGCAACCGTTAGCTATGGAAGCAAGCAATAATTTTCCCTCATATGCAACCTGACCGTCTATGGAAATTTGAAGATTTGCGCCTTTTTTCTTGATGAAAGCCATCATCACACCTATTACATATATAAAGCCTCCGAAATAGCGGATTTTCTGCTTCATAGTCGCAATCAGTTTAACTACATAACAATCAAAACCTATATTAAACATATTTGCGGCACAACCCTCGGTAACTTTGCCCTCAAGGGTTCCTACATATTTAAGCACGTCCACATTGGTTTCATCTGCCTTAAGCTGAGCTTCAATATCACAAAAATCCCCCTCAAAATTTCGTACAAAGTCGTTACCTGTACCTATGGGAACGCAACCTACGATAGCATTTTCATGTCCGTAGGCTCCGCAAAATACTTCATTTAAGGTACCGTCCCCGCCACAAGCAAAAAATCTCATGGTTTCGTCGCTTTCTTCACATATCCTGTTTACATATTTTCTGGCGTCATCTACACCTGTAGTTCTATGATGTTCCGTGACCAAATCCATCTTTTCCGCAACTTGACGAATCTCTTTTATAAATACCTCGTTGCCCTTACCCTTACCTGCGGTAGGATTAACAATAAATATGTTTCTGTCAATCATAGCCTTTACTTAAAACTCCAATACCTGCATATTTCCAATTTCCACATTACCCTCTATGAACACTTTGGAAATTTTTTCATTTTCAATATATGCAGTAGCTACAATGCTTCCTGCCGGTTGATGTAAATCATAGCTATATTTTCCATCAGGTTTTCCATAGGCTAGGGCTACGGCACAGGCAGTGCTTCCGGAGCCACAGCTTCCCTCAAAATACGTAGTTTCAACATCCTTGACATATACGATAGGAACTAAATTCATATTTTCTTTATCCATGAACATAACTCCGTTAGCCGGAGCGTCGAATTTATCAATTAAAAATTTATTATAGTACTCGAAACGCTCTTTGGTGGCTTCCGTATTCCAAAGTACCAAATGCAAAATACCCCCAAAGTCTATCAATACGCCCTCGCTTCTTTCCTTTAATTCCTGCACACCATCTACATCTTGCCAGTTTTTAATGCTGACAGGCATGGGCATCTCAATCTTTGTATAATCATTCTTCGTATTAACTTCAACATTTAGAGACTGCTCACTACCGCTTACTGAAATTTTAACTTTAGCTTCTCCGTCTACACCCAGGCGGTTTTTTGCATACCAAAGAGCGAAAGCTCTGCTGGCATTTCCGCAAAATTCCGTTCCTGACATTTCCATCCTATTCCCCTCTTTGATAAAGCCTACTTGCTCCGCTTTGTGCTCCTTGAGTTCAAAGAGGCGACTTGCCACATTGGCATAGTCTTTTTTATCTATCGGTGTCGTAACAAATATAGTAATGTTTCCGGCAGGGTTAACCTTAAAATATTCCACTTTAGTCATAATGATATCCTCTGTCTTATATTTCATCTTTATATGCTTTATAAGTTTATACTTATGGAAGTCTTATAGGCACAAGCTCCATTGATTCAACAGCTGCATTCACCAAAGCCTCTACATCAAGCTTGCTTTCAGATTCAATAATTTTTTCCAGCTTCGGTTTGGTGGTTGGATGTTTCGGAAGAAATACGGTACAGCAGTCTTCAAAGGGTTCAATAGACTTTTCATAAGTGCCTATTTCTTTAGCCTTTTCCATAATATCCACCTTATCCATGGCAATTAAAGGTCTCATAACCGGCATACTGACGCAAGCATCCGTTACTGCCAGAGCTTCTGCGGTTTGGCTGGCTACCTGACCTAAATTTTCACCTGTAATCAACATCATAGCATTTTTCTTTTCAGCTACCCTTTCAGCAATTCGCATCATGAATCTGCGAACCAAAATAGTAGTCTCCTCCTCCGGACAGTTCTGTACAATTTGTTCCTGAATCGGAAGAAGATTGATAGTATACATATTGAAACGACCGCAATATTCCGCCACCAGTCCTGCAAGTTCTTCAACCTTTTGCTGTGCACGTTCAGATGTATAAGGATAAGAATGGAAGTGAACCGCGTCAATCATCATTCCGCGTTTTGCCATCATCCACGCCGCCACCGGAGAATCAATTCCTCCCGACAGCAATACCATGCCCTTTCCGTTGGTGCCCAAAGGCAGCCCGCCGAAGCCTGAAATTTTAGAATTAAAAACGTAGGCAATATCTCTGCGTACATCTATAAAAAGCTCTACATCCGGATGATGTACATCTACCGAAAGAACCTTGCAGCCTTTTAATACTTTGGCTCCAATGATTTTTGATATATCGGGAGACTTAACCGGAAAGTTTTTATCAGCTCTTTTGGTATCAACCTTAAAGGTTTTGACACCTTTAGTATTTATCAGTCTCATCATGTATTCTACGGCAATTTCACCGATTGCATCCAAGTTTTCTTCCGCTTCCATGGCAGGACTGATACTGGCTACCCCAAAGACTTTGCTTATTTCCTTGACAATTAAATCAGGATCATAGGATTTGTCAGCTTTTACAAAGAAGAGTCCCTCCTGTCTTTTAGTTTCAATAGGTGCACCCTCTACTGTAATTTTAGCTAGACGCTTTCTAATTCTTTCAACCAGCATTCTTTCAAAATATGGTTTGTTGAGCCCCTTTAGAGCCACTTCGCCACATCTTACTATGAATATATGTTGAGTGTTCATTCCTTCGTTCATTTTTCTTTTCCCCTCTTTATCTGAAGCTGCCCAGTTTTCTGAATTTAGCAACTGCCTCTTTAATTGCAGCCAGCGCCCTGTCCACATCTTCTTCTGTGGTAAACTCACTAAAACTGAATCTGATTGCGCCCTCTATTTCCTTTGGGCTTAAACCCATTGCTTTTAGCACATGACTACCTCCTTTGGAGGCATGATTTGATGAACAGGCGGAACCTGTGGATACATAAATCTCATTTTGTTCCAAAGTATGAAGAATTACTTCACCTCTGGTATTCAAAAACGATATATTCAAAAGGGAGCATACGCTGTCATCTTCCGGCGTATTGACCTTTACATCAGTAATCCCGTCTCGAATACCTGCCAAAAGCCTCTGTTTTACATTCTCCATGGATTTAACTCTGTGTTCAAGGTTTTCCCCGCAAATGCGAGCAGCCTCTCCAAAACCTATAATAGCAGGCACATTCTCCGTTCCCGATCTAAAATGATGTTCCTGACCGCCGCCTAAAAGAAAGGGTTCAATGTTGCTTCCTTTCTTCACATATAAAGCGCCTATGCCTTTGGGTCCATGAATCTTGTGAGCTGAAATAGAAGCCATATCAATCAGGTTCATATTAAAAGTAACTTTACCGAAAGACTGCACCATGTCAGAATGAAATAAAATATTCCTGTCATTCTCCTTATTGAAAGACTGAATAGCTCTTCCTATGTCTTCAATAGGCATAATACAGCCGCTTTCATTGTTAACTGCCATAACGGATACTAAAATAGTTTCTTTGGTCAACGCTTTTGCTACCTGCTCGGCTGTAACGAAGCCCTCCGAGTTTACATCCAAGTAAACCACTTCATATCCATCCTTTTCCAGCCGTTTGCAAGGCTCCAAAATAGCAGGATGTTCCACTTTGGTGGTAATGATACGCTTACCTGCCCTTTTCTTCGCTCTTGCAACTCCAAAAAGTGCAGTATTGTCGGATTCCGTGCCGCAGGCTGTAAAGAACAGACATTCTGACTTAACTCCAAGGACTTTAGCAAGCCGTTCCCTCGCTTCTTTTATCTTTTTTTCAGAATTCATGCCCAGTCTGTGAAGAGATGACGGATTACCGAAATTCTCCTGCATAGCCTTTAGCATTACCTCATTTACCTCATCGTACTGCTTGGTAGTAGCACTGTTATCTAAATAAATCATGCCTGTCTCCTATCTAAAATCAATCGTAGTTTACATCCGTTACTACGTTGAGCCATTTTTTACTAAAAATTCTAAAGTGACATATTATAGCCTTAAAAGCCTCTACAGAGTAAACAAAGACTACCGCCTTTGGTAAATCAAAATTGAAAACCAAAACTCCGATATATGCTAAAATTACCTCAATAATATTTAAGCAAAGATCAACTTTTAAGGCAAAAACCGTATCTCCACCTGCCCGTAAAATACCGCAAATCATCACATATCCCAACATCTTCGGAATCATTATAACAGCCCAAAGCCCAAGTGCAATGTATAACAGCTTGTTTGTCTCCGGTGCAAAATGATATAGTGAAACGATAAAGCTCCTCATCAGCAGCAAGGCTCCCGTCATAAGCAGGTTTAATATCCATGTAAGCTTTAAGGTTAATTTGGCAAAGTAGAAAGATCTGTCAATTTCATTCCTCCCCAGACAACCGCCGATAATAAAGGCTGCTGCATTTCCAAGTCCGAAATATACGCACTGGAAAAAGGTAGTTACCACTTCGGCTACCTGAACCACAGCCAAAGCTTTGTAGTCAATTTTACCATAGGCTGCAAATATGAGAGCCATACAAACTGCCCACCCTATTTCTGTGGCTGACACCGGTACTGAAATCTTAAATACGTCCTTTACCATCTTTAAATCAAAACCTAAAAGTTCTGAGAGTTTTGCTTTAAGAGGATGGTCTTTTGCAAGTGCAACATATATAACCAGTGCTATAAGCTCCAATATACGTGCAAAAAGTGTTGCATAGGCTGCTCCCTTAATTCCCAAAGGTTCAAAGCCTAAATGGCCATAGATAAGCACCCAGTTAAAAAATGTATTAACCCCTATGGCAAGCGCTGATATAACAGTAGCTGTATTTAGCTTTTCAAGTATTCTGCTATTAAACAAAATGCAGAAAGAAAGTCCGCTGAAGATATAAGAAAAACTTACTATTCGGAGGTACTCCGCCCCATAAGCTATTACTTCGGGCTTGTCTGCAAAGATTCCAATAATTTGGGGTGCCATGAACTGAATTAAACCAATGGTAAAAATTGCCGAAACAGCCCCGACTATATAATCAATACCCAAAACTTTCTTTATAGTTTTAAGGTCTTTTATGCCCCAAAACTGTGCTACAAATACCCCTGCTCCCGAATACATTCCAAAGCATATTTCAGCATATATTAAATAAATCTGATTCGCAGAGCCTACAGCCGCCAGCGGCGCCTCGCCCAGCCCTCCAATCATAAGTGAATCTACAATGTTAAGCCCTATAGATATTAAGTTTTGAATAACTATAGGTAATGCCAAAACCAATCCCTGTTTAAGAAAAAATTTTCTCTCAAAAGGGATGTGGAGCTTATTCCCGTCACTTTCAATAATCTCTTTCATACTAAAATCCCAATTCTATTATGTATAAGTCAAACAAATGACTTTATTCCCCATTTTTCATAAAATGCCCGACAGAAAAATCTGTCGGGCCATAATTGTATAATCAAAGATTTATTTATTTAGCGTAGTCTATAGCTCTGGTCTCTCTGATAACATTTACCTTTATCTGACCCGGATACTCAAGCTCGCCCTCAATTTTCTTGGAAATTTCTCTTGCAAGCATAGCAATTTCTTCATCCTTAACCTGTTCAGGCTTGCAGATAACTCTAATCTCACGACCTGCCTGAATAGCAAAGGACTTATCAACTCCCTGTGTAGTATTAGCGATTTCTTCAAGCTTTTCAAGTCTCTTGATATATGTGTCAAGAGTTTCTCTACGTGCTCCCGGTCTAGCTGCGGAAAGTGCATCGGCTGCTGCAATAAGAACAGCTTCCATGCTCTTCGGTTCATAGTCTCCATGGTGAGCCGCCATAGCATTGATAACCGCTTCAGTCTCTTTGTATTTCTTCAATACATCAATACCGATATCTACATGAGTACCCTCGACTTCATGATCGAGCGCCTTACCGATATCGTGAAGTAAGCCTGCACGTTTAGCAAGCTTCACATCCATACCCAGTTCTCCGGCCATAAGACCGGCTAAATGAGCAACTTCAATGGAATGCTTTAATACATTCTGCCCGTAAGAAGTTCTGTACTTAAGTCTTCCTAAAAGCTTTACCAACTCAGGATGAAGATTGTGAATACCTACTTCAAAGGTAGCCTGTTCACCCTCTTCTTTGATGATTGCATTTATCTCTTTCTCCGCCTTTTCAATCATTTCTTCGATTCTGGCAGGATGGATACGTCCATCAACTATAAGTTTTTCAAGAGCCATACGAGCAGTCTCTCTTCTTACAGGGTCAAAGCCTGAAAGGATAACCGCTTCCGGCGTATCATCAATAATTAACTCAACACCTGTGAGAGTTTCAATGGCTCTAATGTTACGACCCTCTCTGCCGATTATACGACCTTTCATTTCGTCATTTGGAAGCGGCACTACAGATACTGTAGACTCCGCTACATGATCGGCAGCACATCTTTGAATGGCTCCGGTGATAATTTCCTTTGCCTGTTTATCTGCGTCTTCCTTTGCCTTGCTAACGATATCCTTAATCATAACACTGGCTTCGTAACGTATCTCTTTTTCACAGTTGTTAAGTAATATCTGCTTTGCATCTTCAACAGAGTAACCGGAAATGCGTTCCAGTTCATCCATCTGCTTTTGCAATACTTCTTCAACTTCCTGATTTTTCTTGAGGATAGCCGCCTCCTTATTGGAGATGTTTTCCTCCTTGCGCTCGATATTTTCGAGCTTCTTATCAATGGACTCTTCCTTTTGGATGAGTCTCTTTTCAGAACGCTGGATTTCTCCTCTACGTTCTTTCATTTCGCGCTCTACTTCATTACGAATTTTGTGAGCTTCTTCTTTTGCTTCAATGGTGATTTCCTTCTTGATTGTCTCAGCTTTATTCTCGGCATCAAGAATCAGATTCTTTGCTTTAAGTTCTGCACTTCCGATGGTCTTTTCGCCTACGTTTTTTCTGAATATATATCCAACCAAAAGCCCTATGGCTAAGGTACCAATTGCTATTAAAACACTTGCTACTGCTGGCATTTAAGCGCCTCCTTCTTATAAATTTTTCGTTTTTATGCTACACAAAAATTAATTAAATCTTGATATAATCATACAACATATATTATAATGTTTAAAGAGACTTAATGTCAAGTAATGTAAGGGGTAATATGAACTATTTTATAAATTTACTTAAAAATTTAGATAAAGTTATACTGGGATTGGTTTTAGTCTTTGCACTGTTTTCCTGTGTCATGATTGGCTCCACAGTCTATGACTCAGGATTTCTTCTTTCAAAGGATGTTATAATTCAAGCCATCGCTTATATTTTGGGATTTATTTGCTTGATTTTTATCATATCCATAGACTACAAATTCTACGAACGAATATACAAAGTTCTTTATGGAGTTTCTTTGGCGTTTCTGCTTTCCGTATACATTCCCGGACTTGGTAAAGAGCAGTTCGGTGCTCGCTCTTGGATTGATTTGAAAATTATCACTCTTCAACCCTCGGAATTTGTAAAGCTGGCTTTTGTAATTCTCATGGCTGTGTATCTTTCAAAAAATCGCGATACCTTATACAATTTTAAAGGAATTATGAAAGCAGCCCTATTTGGTGCTCCTTTCATAATAATAGTATTAAAGGATGACCTCGGTAGCGCCATTGTATTCTGTGTCATTTGGGTTATTATGGTATTCTTTGCAGGTATTGATTATAAGCTTTTCGGCAAGTTGGCAGTTATATTTACGCTTATGATTCCTCTTGCTTACAGATTTATGGCTTCGCACCAAAAGGATCGTATTGACGCGTTTCTTCATCCTGACAATCTGGCTCTTCCCGGCAATTATCAGGTTCAGCAATCTAAAATTGCTATCGGTTCGGGAGGTTTTGGGGGAAAGGGTCTTTTTCAAGGAACTCAAAAAGGTTTAGACTTTCTTCCTGTTCAAAAATCAGACTTTATCTTCTCCGTTATCTGTGAGGAATTGGGTCTCATCGGCGGTATTATACTTATCGCTCTTTTCACCATATTCCTATATAGAATCGCTGTTGTAGCCAAAAACTCCATAGACCTGTACGGCGCACTTATAGCCGTAGGTTTCCTAGGTAGCTTCGGTTTTCAGGTCTTTGAAAATATAGGAATGTCCATGGGAATTATGCCGGTAACAGGTATCACTCTCCCTTTCATATCCTCAGGAGGCTCTTCAGTCCTAGCCAGTATGATGGCAGTGGGGTTGGTGCTGTCTGTGGGTATGCGTTCGAAGAAAATCAACTTCTAGCCTTACCTGTGTATCATCCGACTTTGCCTGTGTATCATAAATATAAAAGCAAAGAGAGCGACTGCAACGCAGTGCTCTCTTTTCAATTCAAAATACTGAAAACAAAATACCTAACACGATATAATCCTATCTGTAATTTTCTTGAAGTTTTCGGTGATATAACTGTCTTTTTTACAGACGATAGGCAATCCGTTGTTAGCTGCAATCATGATATTATCGTCATACTGTATGAAGCCCACCAGTTCAGGTTTCATGATTTGGGCTATGTCATTTATTGAGGGTACAAGACCTGTTCCCATAATCTCCGCTATTACTTTGTTTATAATATAAACTCTGTCGGTAATGCCTAAACTAAGAAGCGCGCTGTCCGCCATATCCGCATCTCTAACAGCGGCAAACTCCGGCACTGTAATTATGACGGCACGGTCTGCCCCGGCGGCAGCCAGTACAAAGCCGTCATCTATACCTGATGGAGAATCAATTAATACATAATCGAAACTCTCTTTCAGCTTTTCACATAGAACTTTCATGTGCAAGGGTGTAACGGTGCCGTCATCCCTATGAGGTGGTGATGGCATGAGAAAAAGACTGTCAAATCTCTTATCTCTTACAAGAGCCTGCTTAATGCGGCAGATACCGGTTACTACGTCAGACACATCATATACTACTTTATTTTCCAAGCCAAGATAAAGGTCTAAATTTCTTACACCCATATCCATATCTATCAAGGCTACTTTCTTGCCCATTTGAGCAAGTACCGCACCGAAATTTGCTGTGAAAACGCTCTTTCCGGTTCCGCCTTTTCCTGATGTGATTAAAATAACTTCACCCATTGCTAGTAACTCCTAAATATGTTTTCCTATTCTATAATACCATTATTTTATCTCTGTTGCCAGCGACAAATCCGTATAAGATTTATCTAACTGAAGATATTTTCCGATAACCTCTCTTACCGCCGGTGAGGCATAACCTGCCGTACCACCCTGAAATACCAAAGACGCCACTGCAATCTTCGGATTTTCAGCAGGTGCTAAACAAATTACCCATGCAAAATTATCGTATTCAGGTTTCCACTGATTTATGCGACCTTGGGTAACCTTGCCTCCGCTGAGATTTATAACCGCCTGATCCACCGCTCCCGCTCTTGAAGAGTATCTGTCTCCCTCTTCGGTCATGAGTCTAGTCATTTCAGCCTCTACCTGTTCCATAGATACTCCACCGGCAAGGGAGCCTAAATGCTGGCGAATATATTCCACTTCATCAGGGGGTTGAATAACTCCCGACTTTTCAGCTGTTCCCGTTTTAGCGGCAACGGTAACCGGAAAACCTGCAAATACGCTGCGCAAAGAGCCCTTTGAACCGTTAGCCACAAGTTTCATACCATCTATGATATAGGCTAAATTATCTTCGGTGATATCCACCTGAGTAGGTTCAGGTTTAACAGTGTGTCCCTTACCCTCAATAGATTTAATTATGGACACAGTGTTGTGCTTTCCTCCGTTACCTAAAGTTGCTGCATAGTTTGCCATCTGCAAAGGTGTATAAGAGTTTTCACCCTGTCCTATTGCTATGTTGAATTCGTCTCCTAAAGTCCACGCTGCCTGATTAAAATAGCTGTATTTACAAAGATCAGTGATACTCTCTACTTTATCCTCCATAACACCCTGTTTCCCCATTCTTTCAAGGATTTCGCTCCTTGAGGGGTTTTCTTCAGTCCAGTTAACTATTTCATTGATATAATCGTTAAGTAAAGTTTTATCAGCGCACACCTCGGGCTTGAAATATTTCTCTGCATTCCATGCAAGAACGTTTTTAAGCTGTCCCTTGGTATTTTTCATTTTCTTTTCGGCAGAGGGAACACCTGTAACCGTTTCAGAAATTTCTATGCCTGTAGGTTCTCCCAAACCATATTGTTTGGCATAGGTCATAAGCTTATCAATATCCATCTTATAACCTAAGGATTTTCCTGTATAATAATCTTTTCCTGTCGCCACATCATAAAAATAGTAATTGCAGGAAACTTCCAGTGCATGAGGTAAGTCAATATATCCGTGGGAACCGTGGTATCTGTTCCAAATCAGACAACCGTAAGGTCTGTTACCCACCTGAACATATCCGCCGTCGTAATACTTCGTGCGTGGATTTAACCCTGCTGCCAGTGCTGCGGTAGCGGTAACCGGTTTAAATGTTGAACCCGGTTGTACAGCCGTTCTCGCCGCCACATTGTAAAGAGGTGCCGGTGCCAGAGAGTCTCTGATGTTCTTCCGCTGTAAGCTGAGCCAATCCTCACTGTTGATACCCTTTGCAAAGAGGTTTGGGTCAAAGTCAGGATAGCTTACCATTGCCAGAACATCGCCTGTCTCTACCTCAATAGCTACAAGCGCCCCAACGTTAGCGTTCTTGTACGCCTTACCATAACTGTAGTTTCCGTATATACTTTGAAATACTCCGCTGGTTTGGATGGCTTTAAGCTCTCGCTCCAAAGCGTCCTCCGCCGTCTTTTGTAAATCCAAGTCAATGGTAAGGGTTACGTCATTACCTTTTACAGGTTCCGTATTGCTAACGTCCTGAACGAACTCACCGTAAGCATTTACCTGAACTTTCTTGACTCCGTCCTCACCTTTTAAAATAGACTCATAAACGGATTCTATGCCGTCCTGACCTATCATATCGTTGGAGTTATAGCCAAGCTCATCCACATAATGAGCCTTATCTCTTTCTGAAATCTTACCTAAATACCCTATAATATGAGATGCCGTATTGCCATGTGGGTAATAACGCATAGTATCCGATACTACCTCAACCCCGTTTAAATCGTCACTCATTTCCTTAAGCATGACTATGGTTTCGTCCGAAACGTCCGTAGCTAAAGTGGCAGGAACATATTTATGATATCCCAAGGAAGCAATTTCATTTCTAACTATGAGTATCTTACGTTTTTCATATACTGTGTAGTTGGCGTCTATCTCATATTTTTCGCAAAGAGCATTAAAAGCTTCCTCCGCTGTCATGTTTTTATCCAGCTTAAACTTCTCTAAAAAGGAATTTTTATCGAGGTTATAAGTATAATCCATCTTTTTAACCGAAATTGGCGGAAAAAAGTTATACACGGTCTGCATAGTGGATTGTGCGTCATACTTTGACAAACCCTCATCTATTTCAAAGCGTGATCTTAAATACGCAAAGGTCTGCTCCGCATTGTAATTTGTAGGTATACCCTGCTCTTTCAGCCAGTTTTCAATCTGTTGCTGATATGTATAAGCAAAACTGCTGCCTATTATTACGATAGGAAATTCATCGTAATATATATCTCCATGTTGCTCCATTATATTTAAGGATTTTAAAGCAATTCTGTTAATATCCTGATTTTCCATATTAGAGGGGTCAAAGGTTACTGTGAAAGTTTGTTTGTTACCTGCAATAATTCTTCCGTACCTATCTAAAATTTCCCCTCTGGGAGCGGCGGTATAAATGCTTTGCTCGGAAATCTGAGTAGCATAGGTTACCCACTTTTCATTCTGTATTACAGTCAGCACAAAAAGCCTGATTGCAAGAACTGCCATCAGGACGAGTAAAATTATCACCAGTTGATAATATCTTGAACGTAAGAGCTGTTTCATTGATAGAATAAGTCCCTTCTTCGTTTTAATACCTTTTTAATAACTGCTGAATAAAGTAAGGCTTCAATTAACATATTATAAGCCATAGCCACCGGCTGCCCTTTTAAGACATAAAATATCTCTGTATTGCTGCCCATGATAGCGTAGGAAGCCCAAGTTAACATATTAAACATAAAAGTAGCTACTGCTGTAATAATCAGTATGGTCCCTATGTTTTCCCTGTTTAAAAGTTCTCTTGTAAGGGACACGCCAAAAGCTATAAGTAATAACCAAATAGGTGTAACTCCAACATATGACATATAGCATATATCATATAAAAGTCCAAAAACTACTCCTAAAATCATGCCTGCGTCACTGTCTTCATATAAAAATGCAAACAGCACTGTAACGCAAAGTAATAAGTTTGGAGTAGCTCCAAATATCGAAAATAAATTTGCCAAGGAACCTTGAAAAAAGAAAGCAATAAAAGAAATCAACACAGCTTTCCAGTATCTCATATTAACACCAAAACTTTCTTGATACTGTTAAAGGATACCGCAGGTTTTACCGTAATAGTCTTTAGCTGGGTTCCTTGATTAAAGGAAACCGACTCAACTGTACCGATGACAATCCCTGCCGGATATACACCCATGCCGGAGGTTATAAGTACGTCGCCCTCGCTGATTTCCGCCTCCATATCAAAGGTATAGCCCTCAAGCATTCCGTTTCCGCCACCATTTACAATTCCCATGATATCCATCTTGTTCAATACTCTGTAAGAAACAGATGATGACTTATCAATTATGGATGAGATTTTTGAAAAATGTCTGCCCGTTTCACGCACCATCCCCACAAGTCCTGTACCGTTTACGACAATATTGTCTTTAGCAATGCCCTTTTCCGTTCCGCAATCTATGGTGAAAGTGTTGAAGTAGCTGGCTCCGTTTACAGTAGTTATATCTCCTGTTACATGACCTTGACTGTTTTTCACAGCTTCATAGTTTAGGGCAAGTGAAAGCTCCTTAAGTTCTGCCAACTCCTGCTCATCCAACTTAAGTTTTATATTTTCTTTGTTAAGTTCCTCTAACCTGTCCTGCAACTCCTGATTTTCGCGAACCACCGCTCTGAACCTGAAAATTCCTTTGGTAGAGTCTTTAATCCAGTTTACACCTTTAGTTACAGGTGCTTGGGTAACGGAATTTGCAGTCTGTACGCCACTTCCAATGGCACCCAGATTGCCTCTTGAGTACGATATGGATAATATAATGCAAAGCACCAAAACTACGCCAAATATAGACATTAATATCTTGTGCCTTTTAATCCATTCTAATAACATTTTACCCCTACCTATCTAATTCAACTGATTTTTCAGAAACCTGATATTTTAGTGAACTTTGTTGCTGGCATATCTTTTAAGAGATTCAACGTCCTTAAGACTTATGCCGGTTCCCCGTGCCACAGCCTCAAATGCGTTTTCAGCAACTTCCACATGCATACCTGTCTGTTCTTCAATAAGACGATCCAAGCCCTTAATCATACCGCCACCGCCTGAAAGAACAAGACCGTTTATAGTTATGTCCGCTGCAATTTCAGGTGGTGCCTTTTCCATAGTTGATTTAATTCCGTCTACCACTATTTCAACGGACTCTTCCAATGCATAATAAAGATCTTTTGAAGTAACCTGAATAACCTTTGGCAAACCTGTTACAAGGTCTCTGCCTCTGGCTTCTCTAAATTCAAGCACTTCTCTTCCGTCATCACCATGCTCCACCAATGCGCAGCCTATATTAATTTTCAAGTCTTCAGCAGTACGTTCACCAATGAGCAGGCTGTAAGTTCTTCTCATGTATGCAACGATAGCTTCGTTGAACTTATCTCCTGCATGTCTTATGGAAGTGGAGGCTACTATACCGCCAAGAGCAATAATAGCAATATCTGTGGTACCTCCACCGATATCTACAACCATAGAGCCCATAGGCTCGTCTACCTTAAGTCCTGAACCTATTGCTGCTGCCATAGGTTCTTCCAGAATATACACTTCTTTTGCGCCGGTAGCACGAGTTACCTCTTCTACCGCACGTTTTTCAACCTCTGTAATGCCTGTAGGCACACCTACAACCACTCTTAACTTGCTTGCCTTAATCTTTGCTTTGTTTAAGGCTCTGTTTATAAACGCTCTGAGCATTTCCGCTGTCATATCGAAATCAGAAATAACTCCATCCTGCAAAGGTCTTACAACCGAAAGGCTTTCAGGCGCCTTTCCTAACATTTTTTTAGCCTCATGACCAACAGCTATTATCTTACCCGAGTAATTGTCTCTTGCAATTACAGAGGGTTCATTTACAACTATACCTTTATCCTGAATATAGATAAGAGTGTTGGCTGTACCAAGGTCAATTCCCATGTCTTTAGTAAATCCAAAAAGCATAGAATACATCCTCCATTTATATAAAAATATCGTTTTTGAAATTAAATGCCATCTTTCATGATACCACGAGTGGCAACTTCATACAAGAAATTTAGTCCGCCGTAGCCCAAAAGCTAGCCCTCGTCAGCTCCGAAGTTGTTGCTTACATCCAGTGCTTCAATTAGCTTAAT
Source organism: Bacillota bacterium (assembly GCA_041797745.1). Classification (GTDB taxonomy): domain Bacteria; phylum Bacillota; class Clostridia; order Peptostreptococcales; family Anaerovoracaceae; genus UBA3871. The sequence goes on along the minus strand of JBHBZU010000028.1, from coordinate 24,773 downwards.
ATCACTATGTCTATCCATGAAGTAGTTCAAAGTAAATTCATTTGCAAAAAGCAGCAAAGGTCTGTCTAAATGGTCAAATACCAGCATACATCTGGAATCTATCACTTTCTTTACTTCTTCAATCTGCTTTGAAGAAACCCATCTTGCTAAACGAAAGTCTATAGGGTTCATACGAATCTCCGCATTGTACTCATTCTTCAGCCTGTACTCAAAAACTTCAAACTGTAGCTGACCCACGGCACCGATAATAACTTCGTTGTACTGATTGCGGTATACCTGAACAGCTCCCTCCTGTGCCAGCTGGCTTACCCCCTTTTGAAACTGTTTTGCTTTCATTGTGTCCTTTGGAGCAGCCATCGCAAAGAGTTCAGGTGGGAAAGTCGGAAGCGATTCAAAGAAGACAGGTTTTTTACTGACCGCCAAGGTGTCACCTACCTGATAGTTGCCTGTGTCATATATGCCGATAATGTCTCCTGCAAAGGCCTCTTCCACATTCTCGCGTTCATTTGCCATCATCATAATGGACTGGGAAATCTTAATATCCTTACCTGTTCTTGAAAGAGTTGCCGACATACCTCGGGTAAAAGTTCCTGAACAGATACGTAAAAATGCAAGTCTGTCTCTGTGAGCAGGATTCATATTGGCTTGAATCTTAAAGATGAAGCCTGAAAAGAAGTCTTCTTCAGGTTTTATTTCTCCGTCAACGGTTTTTCTCGGTCTCGGATACGGCGACATCTCAAGGAAATGCTCCAAAAATGGAGTCACACCGAAATCCGCCAGAGCTGAACCGAAGAATACCGGTGACAGCTTCCCTTTAGACACCAGTTCCAAGTCCATCTCATTTCCTGCCCCATCTACTAGTTCAATTTCTGAACGTAATTCTTCCAAGGTTGCAGGTGAAAGAAATTCCTCAAGTTCTTTGCCAAAGACCCCATCTTTGCCAAGTTCAACGGTCTTTTGCTGTTTATACAAATGAACAACATTTTTAAGCCTGTCATAAATACCGTGAAAGTTCATGCCGCTTCCGATGGGCCATGTAACCGCCACGCTGGGAAGACCGAGCACATCTTCAAGCTCCTGCATTAAATCCAAAGGGTTTTGCGCTTCCCTGTCAAATTTGTTCATAAAAGTGAAGATTGGAATACCCCTCATGCTGCAAACCTTAAAAAGCTTTTTAGTCTGAGTTTCTATACCCTTTGCAGCGTCAATAACCATTACGGCACTGTCTACAGAAGTAAGAATACGATAGGTATCTTCACCGAAGTCATTGTGACCAGGTGTATCCATAATGGATATTACCTTACCCTCATATTCAAAATGCATTACAGAGGAAGTAACGGAAATACCTCTCTGCTTTTCTATCTCCATCCAGTCAGAAGTAGCAAATTTAGAATTTCTCCGAGCCTTTACAGTACCCGCTTCTCTGATGGCTCCGCCATGAAGTAAAAGTTTTTCTGTAAGCGTTGTCTTACCTGCATCCGGATGAGATATGATACCAAATATTCTTCTGCGTTTAATCTCTTCAATCCTATTAGCCATTTTATATGTTTACCCCTTAAAATTATAATTCGTGAATGAAGAGTCCTGAACCGAGTTTCGGCTCAAACCACGTAGACTTCGGTGGCATTACCAATCCTGCGTCCGCCACTTTTAAAAGGTCGGCAATATCTACAGGATATACTGCAAAGCCAAGCTTCATATCTGATTTAGCTCTTCTTTCAAGTTCAGCAAGACCGCGAATACCGCCTACAAAGTCGATTCGCTTGTCTGTGCGAGGATCCGCGATTCCAAGAATGGACCCTAAAAGTCTTTCCTGTAATATGGATACGTCTAAAGAACCTATAACGTCTTCAGGAATAATTTCAGGCTTTGCTGTCAGCTTGTACCAATGTTCTTCCAGATACATGGAAAACTCATGCTTCTTGGCAGGCTTATAGATATCTGTCCCCATGTCCTTGATATCGAAACCTAACTCTTCAACTTTACTTAAAAATTCTTCCTTTGAAAGACCGTTTAAGTCCTTAACCACTCTGTTGTAGTCAAATATCTTTAAATCATTGTCAGGGAAGATAACCGCCATGAAATAATTGAACTCTTCTTCACCTGTATAGTCAGGGTGTTCTTCTCTGCGTTTAAGCCCAACCTTGCAAGCAGAAGCTGACCTGTGATGACCGTCAGCAATGTAAAGATAAGGCACTTCCTTGAATAAGTTTGAAAGACCGCTTACCATTTCATCATCTTCAATAACCCAAAAAATATGTGAGATTCCATCTTCCGTAATCAAATCGTATTCAGGCTGATTTGCACTCATATATCCCTCTATCAAGGTTCTGATTCGCAAATCATCCCTGTAAGTAAGGAACACAGGCTCCGTGTTTGCGTTACAGATATCAAAATGATTGATTCTGTCAATTTCCTTTTCAACTCTGGTAAACTCGTGTTTTTTTATAATATTTTCCTGATATTCATCTACGGAAACACAACCTACGATACCTGTCTGCGCTCTGCCATCCATTATTTGTTTATAAATATAGAGCTTAGGTTTTTCTTCACGAAGAAAAATTCCCTCTTGAATATTTTTTTCTATGTTTGACTTTGCCTTTAAATACACTTCTTTGTTATAAGCATCTTCCTGATTTGGTAAATCAATTTCAGAACGGCAAATATGCAGGAAACTGTATGGGTTTCCTTTCGCCATATCTGTCGCCTCTTCTCTATTCATAACATCGTAAGGTAGTGAAACTACCTGATTCGCAAAGTTCTTAAAGGGCCTAACCGCCTTAAATGGTCTAACAACTGCCATTTTTTCTTACCTCCTCGATTATCTTATTTACAACTTCATTAATTGTAAGGTTTGTTGTATCTATTTCCATCGCATCCTCCGCTTTTTTTAGCGGGGTTACCTCTCTTGTGGTGTCCTGAAGATCTCTTTTGTGGATATCAGCTAAAACTTCCTCAAAAGTTGTTTCGGCTCCCTTGGCTTGAAGCTCTATGAATCTTCGTTTAGCCCGTTCCTCTTCTGTTGCATTTAGAAAGAACTTAAAAGGCGCCTGCGGAAATACCACCGTTCCTATGTCTCTACCGTCCATAATAACGGATTTGGTCTCTCCCATTGCCTGCTGCAAAGCCACAAGCTTTTTTCTGACTTCTGAAATTGCCGAACAGTTGCTGGCAAGCATGGATACCTCAGGGGTTCTGATTAAGTCGCTGACGTTTTCTCCGTCCAATAGGGTATTCCCCTTTGAAAAGTCAATGTCAGTGGAGTCTAAAAGTTTCTCTAGGGCTTGAGCATTATACATATCAATTCCGGCTTGATTTATTTTGTAGCCGAAAGCCCTGTACATAGCTCCCGTATCTATATAGTCTATACCAAGTATCTTGGCAACCGCTTTGGCAATAGTGCTTTTTCCCGACCCCGCAGGTCCGTCTATGGCAATCTGGTAAATGTTCATATGGTCTCTCCTGTTATTGTCTACGATTACTGTTTACAATTACTGTCTTTTATTTCCAAGCAGCTTTTCGATTTCTGCCACAAAAGTATTTACATCGGTAAATTGTCTATATACGGAAGCAAATCTTACGTAAGCAACCTCATCCACCCTCTTAAGCTGTTCCATTATAAGCTCTCCTATAAAGGATGACTGGATTTCCTTTTCCATCATATTGTTGAGACCTCTTTCAATCTCACCCGCCATGCGCTCTATTTCAGCTATAGGCACAGGACGTTTTTCGCAAGCTTTCATAATGCCGCTTAAAATCTTGTTACGATCAAAGGCTTCCCTGCTTCCATCTTTCTTGACTACCATAAGAATCATTTCTTCAATCTTTTCATATGTGGTAAATCTCTTTCCGCAGATATCACATTCTCTTCTTCTTCTGATAGCATGACCATCTTCAGTGTGTCTTGAATCAATTACTTTGGTATCATCGTGTTCACAATAAGGACATTTCATGATTTTGCCTCCTCTATTAGCTTGAAACCGTAAAGTTTTCTTCCATAATATGTAATTCAATAAAGACTTACAAAACTACTGATATATTATACTACATATTGTGGTTATATAAAAGATTTTGTTTTTGAATTGTGTTTAATAGATTGTCCACTCTCAAACTTGTTTCAAACAAGTTTGAACCCACCGCGACACGTATTTTCCAACGGTTACAGTGGGTTTTATCAACGCTTTTTATCCTATAAGGCTATAAGCCTTACTTTTACTTTAAGAGTTCTTCTCTTTCTTATGAAAGTAAAAAAGACCGGAAGAGGTGACTCCGATCTTTTTTAGAAGGTAATATAAAGTTTGAAAATTTCTAAATATAAGGCGGATTTGAATTGTTTGCTCGGCACCGCCAAACCTCTCAAGTTTCGATAACTTTCAATAACTGTAATAATGAAATTATCCATCACAACACTTTCAATAAGCAGTCACTATTTATCGTCGTTATAGGAGCTGATAGCCTCTATAACTATGTAATAATCCCTTTTGACACTTTCATACAACTGATTTACATCAGCTGATGGAGTCTCATATCCGGGTCTTAATGCCTCGGTGAGCTCCGCACTGGATTCAAATAACTTAGTAAAGCTGAAGTTTTGGGCTATACCCTTAAGAGTATGCGCCGCCCTGAAAGCTTCTTCTTGGTTCTTGCCTAAAGAATCGGTGAGAAGCTGAAAACTTTCATCTTTTAAGAATCTAATAATGAATTTTTCAATTCTTTCTTCAGTTCTTAATCTGAAAAATACATCTTCATAATCTCCGCCAAACTGAAAGTAACATTCTTTCAAAGTCATATTTGTATCTCCTTGTGAATAAATCTTACATTATCTACCGCATTAAAACTGCATTAAATAAAAACTTTTTTAACAAAATATTTAAAATCTCGGTTATTTTAAAATAGCCGAGATTTAATGTCTTTATATTTGATGGACTAGGAATTTCTCTCCAAATAACCTACCGTATACTCTGCCCAATCATATTGAGCCATGTACTCTCCCATGAAAGTCTTGGCTGCTGCTTCATCACCGTCAATAAAATCATAATAGTCGCAACTTATGCTGTCAGGTCTTATCCCTACGCTGCCTCTTTTGCGGATAATAATATCATTTACTTCCAGTTCATTTAAGGTCTTAGTCAAATCTGACACCAATGTACGTAATTGACTCTGAAGCGAATCCGAATCCGGTCTATATTCGTAGAGGGTAGCTACCAGCTCTCTCACGGAAACTGCGGCGCCTCTCTTATGAATGAGGTAAGCTAAAAGCTCCTTTGTTTTGCTGTATCTAAATTTAATAGATACTTCGTCGCAAAACACTTCAAAGTTTCCAAAGCATTGAGCTCTTACCCTAGGCTTTTTTTCAACAGGATACAATTTTTCAATATGTTCGATTTCTTTCTGTACACCCTCGATGGTTGCAGGTTTAACCAAATAACCTATTGCATGGAGCCGGAACGCATCTATAGCATAATCTTTAGACGCTGTAACAAATATCACCCTGCATTCCGGTCTTACTTCCCCAATCTGTTCCGCCAGTTCGATACCGTTCATGCCAATCATCTGAACATCAAGGAAAGCAATATCAGCTTTATTTTCTTGCAGCCATTTTAGCGCCTCTTCTCCTGTATAAAATCCGAATACCTCGTCAATACCAGGGGTATCTTCGAGAATAACTTTCAGATAATCAAGAGACATAGCTTCGTCATCTACTGCAATTACCCTCATAATCCCTCCAAACTAAATTCACAATACACTTATAGAGAGTCTATCATCGTTTTTTGAGCAGTTCAAGTATTAGATGGGCTTTTATTTAAGCTTTTCTATTATTTTGCTATTTTTCTACAGTTTTAGAAAAAATATAATCCATCACCTTTTCAAGCAATGCGGAGGAAATAACAGTTCTTCTGGAAACTGTATCTTCAAATTTAGTACCTGAGGCTTTTTCGAAGTCCTTAACTGATTCGAAGCCTTGTTCCTTAACTGTCTTTTCTACAAATGCATTATATTCATCCTTGGAAACTTCCATATTCTGTTCATGAGCTATAGCAAAAAGAACCATTTCGTTTTTACAAACATTTTCGGCATATTTTTGAGCATCTTTATTGAAATCTTCTTCTGTGATACCGTTCATCTTAAGGTAATCATCAAAAGTGTAGCCGTAGTTAGCCATATAAGATTCGCACATTTTTCTGTACTCAGCCTTAATTTCTTTTAATTCAGCTTCAGGATATTTTTTAACCTCGGAAGCTTCAACAATTTTAGTCCAAACTTCCTGCTCTCTGTTGTAGTTTGCTTCATCTTCCGCTTTTTTGTAAAGTTCATCATGGATGTTCTTTTCGTATGCGTCTAAAGATTCAAAGCCCTGTGACTTAACAAAATCAATATCATAATCCATAGCCTTATCTACCATTAAAGAATTAATCTTTACAGTAAATTCAACCGGTTTATTTGCAAGCTCCGGATTGTTAGGATAAGGGTCAGGGAACGTTAAATCCAACACTACAGTTTCTCCCACGGAGTGACCGATGAGTCCTGTTTCAAACCCGTCAATGAACATATGGGAACCGATATCCAAATCCGTTCCTTTTGCTGATCCTCCCTGAAAAGCTTCTCCGTCCATCTTTCCCTCAAAATCAATGTTAACGGTGTCGCCATCTGCTACAACACCCTCTTTTACCGCTTCCTTTGTCTTAGCCGCTGCTAATTTGGATTGGATTTCAGCCTGTATCTGTTCTGCGGTAATTTCGATTTCAGGCATCTTGGAAATATCCACGCCCTCATAGCTGCCTAAAACAATATATTCTGATAAGTCATAATCGTAGGGTGCCTTTTCTGTGCCGCAACCTGTAAGGGAAAACATTGAAAAAACTAAAACCAAGCATAAAACTAATGCCACTGACTTCTTCATAACTTTAGTCTCCTTCTTAAATTATAAAAAACCTCGTACCCATAGAGTATACGAGGTCATGAAATTTACTTTAATGCTGCCTTTGCCTTTTCACAAAGCGCAGTGAATCCAGCTGCATCATAAATAGCCATTTCAGAAAGCATCTTTCTGTTGATTTCGATACCTGCCTTGTTCAGTCCGTCAATAAGTCTTGAATAAGACATATCGTTCATTCTTGCAGCTGCATTAATTCTTGCAATCCACAGCTGTCTGAACTGTCTCTTCTTAAGCTTACGACCGATATATGCGGATCTTAAGGATCTCATTACTGCCGGATTAGCCGCAGTAAAAATTGTGTGTCTGGAACCATAAAATCCCTTAGCTAACTTTAATACTTTCTTATGTCTCTTGTGAGCGTTTAAACCTTTCTTAACTCTTGCCATTATTCTTAACCTCCTATTTACCCATAGATCTTAACATTCTCTTTAAGTCTGCTGATGTCAAAGTAGTAGCCTTTCTAAGACCTCTCTTTCGTTTAGCGGACTTCTTTGTAAGAATATGGCTCTTGTATGCCTTGTTTCTCTTTAATTTACCGGATCCAGTTAACTTCATTCTTTTGCATGCGCCTCTATGAGACTTCATCTTATTCTTTGCCATGTGAATCAATCCTCCTATGTGATTAAAAGTATTAACTATTTATCTGATTTTGGAGTAACTACCATTATCAAGCTACGTCCCTCAAACTCAGGTTTCTTTTCGATATTTCCTGCCTCAGAAATAAATTCGGAAAACTTACGCATAACCTCAAAGCCTGTGCTGGCATAATCCTTTTCTCTACCTCTAAAGCGAAGACTTACTTTTACTTTATCTCCATCCTTTAAGAACTTGGCTGCCGTTGCCGCCTTAACAGAAATGTCATGTTCTTCGATGAAAGTGCTCAGTCTGATTTCTTTAACCTGAGTCTGCTTCTGCTTTTTCTTAGCTTCCTTTTCTTTCTTTTGCAGATCATAGCGATACTTACCATAGTCTAAAATCTTACAAACAGGCGGATTTGCATTTGGAGAAATATTTACCAAATCCAAATTCTTTTCACTTGCTAATGCTAAAGCTTCTTCCAGGCTCATGACACCGAGCATATTACCCTCGTTATCAATAACTCTGAGTTCTTTGTCACGAATTTCTTCGTTGATGAGTGCTTCCTTGCTAATGGTTTTCACCTCCGTGAATAAATAAATTAAAATAGCGGATACAAAGTGTACCCGCTATGAATGGACGCAACTAATGCGTTTAGTTCAATATTTACCCTAACAGCTATGCCGGATAAGGTGAGAAGCGGATACTTCTTCTTCATACTCTGTAAGTCTAGCATGTTCATGGGTTTATGTCAAGTTATTTTTGCAGCCTTAACAAAGCTTCATTTTTGACGTATTTTTGCAGCCTTCAAAGCTTTTTTACATTATTTTCACAAATTTTATTAAGCCCTATCAAATATTCTAAATTTAGAATATCAAACAACTAATTTGTGAAGTTTATCAAATATAAAGCTTGATTTGGCTTTTTATTCAGCTTTTAAATATCAAAGGCTGATTTTACTTTTTATCCATCCTGCCATCCTGAATCTTTCAAAAGCCGAATTGCTTTCTTTATTCAAAATTACGTTTCCAATTTACCTGTCCACAATTTCCCCTGCCTTAAGTCGCTTAAAGTAGCTCTTTGTCTCCTTTGATACTACGCCACCGAGACCTACCAGCGCAATAAGGTTTGGAATAGCCATAAGGCCGTTAAAAGTATCTGCTATGTTCCATACGGCGTCAAGACTCATAAAAGCTCCAAGTATTAAAGTTGATATATAAAGCCAGTTATATACTGTGAGAATTGGTGACTTTGTCTTTCCTATGAGATAGCTCAAGGCTCTGTCTGAATAATAGGCCCAACCCAAAATAGTTGTAAAGGCGAAAAATGCCAAGCATACCATAAGAAGAAAAGCACCTACCTTGTAATCCCAAGGAAGCCCTGTGCCAAGTGCATTAATTGTAACAGGCGCACCTGAAAGCCCAATTTCATGGGAGCCGGTTACAATTATAGTAAGCCCTGTCATGTTGCAAATTATTACCGTATCAATAAAAACCCCCATTGCATTAATGAGACCCTGCCTTACCGGTTCCTTAGCTTCTGCTGCCGATACCGCAATAGGAGCGGAGCCTAAACCTGCTTCGTTGGAAAAACAACCTCTGGCTACACCCTTTTGCATTGCAAGCATCATGGCGCCCATAGCACCACCTTGTACCGCCCTTACTCCGAAAGCACCCTCAAAAATTTTCACAAAAGCTGCCGGTATTTCTGAAGCATTGCAAATAAGCACTAAAATCGTTACGCATATATAAAAAGCTGCCGTGAAAGGAACCACCGCGCTGGAGAAAGTGGCAATTCTCTTAATTCCGCCTAAAATAACCAAAGCTGCAACTATAGCAATAGCAAGGGCTGTAATAAACGTCGTCCATGTATAGCCTGTTCCGAATGCAAGGTGAGTTGCTTCAGGGTCAAAAAATGTATTTGCAGCGGAAGCAATGGAATTTGACTGACACATAGTTCCTGTTCCTAAAATAGCCGCCAGTATAATACATATTGCAAAGGCCTTTCCAAGCCAATCCCATTTTTTCCCCAATCCTTTTCTTATATAGATGAACGGTCCACCTAAAACATGACCCTCGGAATCAATTTCACGATACTTAATTGCCAGCAAACATTCAGCATACTTGGTTCCCATACCGATAAAAGCTGCTACAATCATCCAAAATAAAGCGCCGGGGCCTCCAATAACCACCGCTGTGGCAACACCTACTATGTTTCCGGTTCCCACTGTTGCAGACATGGCAGTGCAAAAGGCTCCAAAGGCTGAAACCTCACCTTGTTCAACTCCCGGTTCCTTGGTTACCATATAACGAAAGCCTTTTGGAAAATTAATAAAATATGCAAAGCCACATCTGAAAGAACAATAAATGCCCACTCCCATCAGGAGTACAAGAAGCGGTACGCCCCAGACATATCCGTCAATTTTTGCTGTTAATTCTGTAAAACTCATAGCCTTTCTCCTTAAATATGTATTAAATATACATTCCGTCTATATATTCCGCCACAAATTGTTTTATTTTCCATACAAAATGTGCAATGTCGTTAGTATACAGAAAAATAGATATTTTGACAATATGTTTTCAAATAAAAACATTAATAAACAGTTGTACGCTTTTAAATACAAATTTAAAAGGCAAAATAAAACAGGAACCAAAAAGGTTCCTGAAAGATTATAAATTGAATTTAACTGAAATAGCGGAATACACCCTTTACCTTTCCTAAAATGTGAACATCCTTAACAATAATAGGGCTCATTGCACTATTTTGAGGTTGGAGGCGTATGTGATCGCCCTCATTATAAAAAGTCTTTACAGTAGCTTCAGACTCAAAACCGTCTACCATTGCCACTACAATTTCACCATTTTCGGCATGCTCCTGCTGCTGAACTAAAATAAGGTCTCCGTCAAAGATACCTACCTCAATCATGGAATCTCCATGGACAGTAAGCATAAAGCTGTTGGCACCGCGAGACATATACTGTGCAGGTATAGGGAAAGTCCCCTCTACATTCTGTTCAGCTAAAATAGGTGTACCTGCGGCTACTCTGCCTACAATGGGAATATCAACCACGTCCAAACGCTCGGATATGCTTTCCCTTACAGAAGAATTTCCCTGAAGTGAATCTGCTGAAATGCCGCCTCTCATAGATTCCGGTAAATTTTCATAAACAATATTGAGAGCTCGATTTTTGGCAGGGTCCTTTTTCAAATAACCTGCACGCTCTAAATTTTCAATGTCTTTGTGTACGGTGGAGGTGGACTTGATACCCAAAGCCGCACAAATTTCGCGAACTGTAGGCGGATACCCTTTTTCTAAAATAACGTCTTTCATATATGCTAATATGCGAATTTCACGTTCTTTTAAGTTTACATTTGACATATGGTCACCTCCGTAAAATAAGAAAACTCTATATTCCTTTTCTTATAATAACATAAACCTCCGAATATGTAAACACATGTTCTAAACAAATTTTCTTTTAAATCATGCTCTGGGCTAAAGTAACAAGGAGCGGTGTAATAATGGGAACCGCTAAAGAAAGTACCACTCCAGCCACAAAGGAATACACCACTATGCTTGGGCTGGTAACCTTTTCCACAACAGGTAAGCAAATATCCATACCCGTTGAGCCCGGCAAAGCGATACATTCAAGATAGCCTATATATTTTGCTACAAAAGGAACCAATACTATACTGAGCATTTCTCTTAACACATTATGCATAAAGGAAATCGCGGCTATTTCTTCCGAATATGGCGTAATAATAACCGGCGCCAGAGAATACCAGCCCATGCCTGAAGCTACTAAAGCGGAATCTATGCAACTGATTGGCAAAAATAAAGACCCCACCATACAACCTGCAAAGGAACCCATAGCAATCGCCACAGGAAAAGCAAAAACTCTCCATCCGGCAGATTTTAAGTTTTTAACAACTGTGCCGTCTCTTCCTAAATCAACACCCACAAAGAAAAGTACAATGGATAGTCCAATAACAAGCAACCATCCAGTAGCTGAAATAAACCGGTCAGGTAGAAAAGCATATCCTGAAAATATACCGAGAGCGGCAGATATAACAATACCGATAGTCATTATAATCGCTCCCCCTTTCTGTTATATTTCAAAAGCTTGCGTAGACCCATAACCGCTAGAAGTGAACCTACAAAAACCAGCAGGGTCAGTGCCACAGCAATAAGACCAATGCTGCCTAAAGATGAAACAACTTCTTTATTTGAGCCTATACGGCTTCCCATCATAAATACTAAAAGAAAGATACACAGCACCTGAACTTTTCCCATCCACGAAGCCTTAATATCTCTTTTATTCAAAAATTCACCTACGATGTAGCCCACAAAGACAACACCTAAATATAATATCATTACCATAATTAATTACTTTCCATATCTTTTATTAAAGGCTTCTATAATGCCTTTAGCTGTAGCGTACGCATATTTTTCACTGTAGTCAGGTCTGTTCATAATAGCCAAATCCTGCGGATTTGACATGAAAGCTCCCTCCACAATGATTGACGGTGCCTTAACACAATTCATTAGAGCATAGTCGTTATTATTTATAATTCGGCTTTTACGGGTACCTAATGTGGCTACCATGTTGTCCATAACCGCTTCAGCGACCTCTGTACTGGTGATACCGTAGTTTTCCATAAGAGTGGTTCCTAAAGGCTCACCACTTTCATCCAATTTAATAGCGGGCATACTGGTAGCCCATTCAATAGCTCTATCCTTTATGGTGAGAGCTGTACCGTCATCATACATTCCATAAAAAATCTTGTCTGCGCAGATAACCTCCGTTCCGCTTGAACGGGCTGTCGGCGAAGAATTGTTGTGAATGGACACGAAGAAATCCGTGTTCATGGAATTAGCAATAACCGCCCTGTAATACAGCTGCAATTTACTCTTTGTTACTTCCTTATGGAATACATAGTCTGATGGAATCGGTATATTTTGATCCTTTTCTTTAATTAAGTAAACATTAAATCCCGCTTCCTTAAGATATTCTCCAAGCTTTATGGATATAGGCAGATTGAAATTTTTCTCGTATTGACCTGTACTTAAAGCTATTGCTCCGGAATCCGCTCCGCCATGACCCGAATCAATGAATATAAGCTTTCCCTTTGCCTCATCGCAAAGAGCAGGCAAACCCTTTGCCGTAATTCCTCCTTGAGAAGATGCATTGGAATCGGTACTGCTTTTATCCGGATTTACACTATCCTTTCCCGATATATCAATCTCAATGTTTCTGGTCTTATCGTCCCACTTTACTGAAAACCCCAAGGCTTCCACCACAAACCTTACAGGAATCATAGTGGTGCCGTAATAATCGCCGTCATGGTCAATTATCAGCGCCGGTACGTCCATTTTCACGTTCTTATCGTCAACTGTTGCCAAATCATTTCCGATAATAAAAGCTATGGCTTTATCTCCTAAAGCAACCGACACTTTCTGTTCAGTCTCAGACCAAAAAACACTGGCTCCCAACGTTTCAAACAGCGCTCTGGCAGGAATAAGTGTGCGTCCGTTTTTCTCACCTTTAGGGGTAATTATAACAGGCGGCACGTCTTTAGCTTCAAAAGCAATCCTATTGCCTCCTGCTGTCAGGCTTACAGGATAGGACTTACAAAATTCAAGCCCCACTTTTATCTCCTTTTGACCGATAGTTGCAGCAAAGGTTTGTTCGGTTGTAAAAATGGTACCTATTGCTAAAAATAACAAACAATATATCAGTACCGCCACAATTTTTCTGTGGATTACTTTATGTTCATAATTCACAATTAATTCTCTTCCCATCTCTTTAATCATCCCCTCTTTTTAATCCCTGACCTTCGATTTTCTAATTTTCGTTAAAATTCTCCGATTGAAAACTCTGCCCATTGATAAGGCTGCATAAACTCCCCCTCATAGCTGTTAATTGCATCAATATCCCCTGCAAGCCATCTGTAATAGTCGCAGGTAATCCTGGCGGTATCTACAGCTATCATGCCTCTTCTTTTTATAACGGCATTTTCACAGCCCAAGCTTTTCATGGTTGAGTTCAAATCACTGATTAAGTTCCTCAAATTTGAAAAAAGTGAGGGAGTATCTTCCTTGTCTTCCCAAAGGCATGCCATTATTTCACCGTTTGAGCAAAAAGAACCTTTGCGGCAAATAAGATATGCTACCAGTTCGCTTGTTTTTGAATATTTGAATTTAACCGGCTGTTCATTATAAAAAAGCTCAAATTTGCCGAAGCATTTTGCAAATAAGCCGGCAACTCCATCTTTAAGCTGTTTTCTTTCTTTGATGTGTTTTAATTCCCTTGCGATATCTTCTTCCGTCACAGGTTTCATCAGATAACCCGCTGCTCGAAGCTTAAAAGCTTCAACTGCATACTGTGAATAACCTGTGGCAAATACTATATCTCCCTCAGGTCTTATTTCTTTCAGTTTTTTTGCTAATGTAAGACCATCCATGGTGCCCATTTCAATATCTAAAAAGGCAATATCATATTCATTATTTTCAGCATATGCCAAAACATCCTCCGGAACTCTGAAAGAAACAATTTCCGCCTCCGGCTCCGCCTCTTTAATAGCATTAATCAGCCCCTCCAGTGCCAGTCTTTCATCATCTGCCGCTATAAATTTCATGCCTGCTCTCCTCCGCGCCTTTTAGTAGTTTTTAGGTATTATGATAGTGGCTGTGGTTCCCTTGCCAACTTCACTGGTAAGCTCCAAAGACCCTCCAACCAGTTCTTTTACTCTACGTTTTACATTTGCAACTCCAATATGTGCCCTGTCAGTGCTAAATGGCTCCCTAAAGTCAAAACCTACACCGTCATCTTCAACAGTGACCACGTAACTGTGTTTCAGTTCTTTCGTGGAAATCTTAATGGTTCCGTTACCTGCTTTCTTGCATATGCCATGTCTCACCGCATTTTCAGCCAAGGGCTGAATGGAAAGTGGCGGAATTGCGAATGAATCACACTCTATATCATAAATCACATTCAATTTTTCTTCAAATCTCATCTTTTCCAACGCAAGATAAGTCTGAACGTGTTTGAGTTCTTTCAAAAAAGGTATTGCATGATTATTACCCACAGAATCCAAATTCGCCCTCAAATAGTTGGAAAAATCCACCGTTGTCTTTTGTGCCTGCTTGGGATCAACTATGCAAAGAGTAGCTATGGTAGCCAGCGAATTGTAGATAAAATGCGGCTGAATCTGGCTCATCGCTATATTTATTCTAGCCTGCGACAAATCCGCTTCTATCTGTTTTAATTGCCAGTAATATGTTACATGTGTCTGATTGTAAATAATAAACAGACAAAGTGTCATAGAAAAATATACAAAAGGAATATCCGGCAAAATCATCATGCAAACGAGAAAAGCCGTAAATACGAAGCAAATACTAATAAGGGCACAGCCGTCACGCATACTGAGTTTTTTATGATTCACAATAACCATTGATGCCACTATTGCAATAAATAAAAATTCAAAGACATGATTTATCCAAAAGTAGTCCTCAATGATATACTCTCCATCAGAATCTAAGGAAAAGTACATATGGTTAAAAATTTGAATCACAAGCAAAGTAAGCCCTATCACCAAAAAAGTAACCGTTATCTTTAAATATATTTTAGATATTCCGTGCTGTAATCTGATAAATTCCGATACATACATAACGTAAAGAAAAGACACCATATAGATTGCAAAGAATGATATATAAATAGCTGCATAGTGTATAAAATTCAGCCTGGCATCTACTAAAAAATAGCCATTGCAGTCTGAAATAAGTACTAAAATGTTGAAAATCAACATCAAAATAAACAGCTTGTCGAGAGTGGTTTCCTTTCTTTTTCCCAAGAGGAAAAAGAACAGCATACAAAAGGAGATAACCGCACAGGTTATTTCTATAGCGACACTAACCAGATACATCTCCCCCTCCCTTTTTACTGATTGTTTGTTTCATCTTCGTTAGTCTTAAAACCTTGTCCCCAAACTTCATTAACCGCCTGAACCGTAATAAAGGCATGGGAATCAATAGTTCCTACATGCTGTCTGATAACAACGCTTTCTCGCGGTGAGCAAAGTGTTACCAGCTTTGAACGCTTAATATTGGTATAAGCTCCCGTTACACTTTCTCTGGAAACACCTCTTCCAATCTCTTCTAAAATAAATGCCGAAAGAGCGTCTGCCTGAGTTGTTATAATCTCTACCTGAACGATTTTAGGAGTAATACCGTACATATAAAAATCAATGACTTTAGACGCAATAACGCTTGTAACTAAAGCGTAAAGCGCTACATTACGACCATATACAAAGGCTGAAGTAATGATGATACTGGCGTCAACCCCCAAAAGCACCTTGGAAAGCGGTACATTTGGCAGGAGCTTTGCATGAATCATCTTGGCAATGGTATCGGAACCGCCTGAGGAATAACCTCTTGAAAGGATAATACCGCTGCAAAGTCCACCGAATACTCCGCAATAGATAGTAGCAAGGAGCATATCCGTTCCCTGAATGAGCTGAACGTCCATATGTTCCCAGAAAAGCAAAGCCGCAGGATACAGAACTGACATCAGAAGAATTTTTTGAGCTTCCTTACGACCTAAAATAATAAAGCACAAACAAAGTACAATGAGTGCGCCTGAATAGTAAAGCCATGAAAAAGGCAAGTTTACAAAACGTTGCACTATACGGGCAATACCTGTAACTCCGCCACTGGTCAATCCGTTTGGAATCATAATTGCTATAGAGGAAAAAGTTCCAATAAGGCAACCGATAGTAAGTATTAAAATATCAAAACTAAATTTTTTAGTATTAAACTTCTTCATAACATATCTCCCGTAACACAAGGATTAAAAAGTTTTAATTATCTTTTGTCCAAAGATGTCCACTATTTTTACCGCCACTATTCCGACACTTTCTATAAAAACGGTTTTTTCTAATTCCAACTTTTCTTTTACAGGCATAATTGACACCTGTGGACGAAATATCCCATCTCTGTAATTATAATCTACCATCCAGTAATCTACAAGACTCAAAGCGTCATTTTCTAATAACTCCAAAATTTCTTCTCTGCTTCCTTTTGCCAAATTAATTGACAGTATATCCTTTAATTCATAATTTTCTAAAGTAACCTTAACCTGATGTTTTAAAAGCTCCTTTTTTTCGGCTTTTGCTTTGTCTATTGCCCTATCTTCTGATGGATTTTTTAAGTTTTCACTCTCTGCAATATCCACCTGAAAGCTTACATCAATATTTGATTTTTTTTCGTTTTCCGAAGCATAAAGCTTATATGCAATCCCCTCTTTTTGCATACGTTTTTCTGTTCCCGCAATAGCCAGTTCCCCCATATCGCAGGAAATAAAGCCTCGTCCCAGTTTAGCCGCTGTAACAGCTAAAGTACCTGAACCACCAAAAAAATCCGCTACCAAATCTCCCGGTCTGCTACAGCTTTCTATAATTCTTTCAAGAAGTGCCTCCGGCTTTTGAGTTGCATAGCCTGTACGTTCACCTGATGTGCGACCAACCATATCAATCTGCCAAACATCTTTCATGTTTACCATGGTATACCAGCCTATTTCATCCTGCTCTTCTAAAACACCTTTAAATCTATAGGGTTTTAGCCCTCGATTGTAACTCTTTTCCTTTTGAGGTTTAAAATAATAATCCGCATTTTTAGAATAAAAAAGCAGTGTATCATGTTTTCTTGCAAAACGTCTATTTGTGCTGCCGCCGGATTTATAATTCCAAATAATTTCATTTACAAAATTTTCGTATCCGAAGACTTCATCCAAAAGAATTTTTGCATAATGCGCCACATGCCAATCCAAATGTACCCAAAAACATCCATCCTCGGCAAGTATTTCCTTTATGAGATAGAATCTGACACAAAGCATTTTTAAATATTCATAAAGCCCCTCTGTCCATGTATCAAGATAGGCTACCTGCTTAATGCTTTTTTGATTCTCTCCGACTTTCCTTTCAACGCTATATTTTGCTTTAGAACAAAATGGCGGATCAATGTAAACCAGCCGGATTTTTCCTTTGATATCATTAAAATCCGACCCTGCTTTATTTTGAACAAGACTCTTTAAAAAAGTCCCGCTTTCGCACTGAACTAGGTTATTAAATATTTCCTTACTTTCCTTTGAAGCCTTGTTTTTTTCGGGATTTGCCTCCTGCTTCCCCTCCCATATCTGCTCCATGTGCAGCTGTGTGACCTTTATTTGACTGTACTCTTCTCTTGCCTCTTTTAGAAGCTGAGGAAGCATTTCTATGATGGACATAATCTGCTCCTGTATCTGCCTGTTTCGGTCTTCCAAGTAAGAATGGAATAAGATTTTCCTTTCCCGCCTCGGTAAGCGCCTGAATAACTAATTTTCTGTTTTGCGGTTTATTGAAGTGAATAAGCGCCCGTTGCATATGTTTTTCCAACATTCGCTTTGGAACATAAACCGGTTCCATAGTAAAAGGGTCAAGCTCCGTATAATACATACAAGTCGCCAGTGTCCCCGGTGTAGGATAGAAGTCCTGAACCTGATCCGGAATAAATCCGAATTTTTTAAGATATACAGCAAGTTCTATTGCGTCCTCCATGGTGGAACCCGGGTGTGAAGAAATGAGATATGGTATCAAATACTGTTTCAATCCCAGTTTCTCATTTATTTTGCGATATTTTGCACAAAAATCGTCAAAAACCTCTGAGGATGGTTTTTTCATATAGCTTAAAACTCTTTTAGATACGTGTTCCGGCGCAACCTTTAAGGTACCGCTTATGTGATATTTGCAAAGTTCATACATAAATTCGTCGCTGGAATCCGCCATCAAATAGTCGTATCTTATTCCTGAACGGATGAAAACCTTTTTAACTTTCGGTATACCTCTTATCGCTCTTAATACGTCTATATATTCCCTATGGTCTACAATCATATTTGCACAAGGTTTGGGGTACAAGCACTCTCTATTTTTGCAGACACCGCTCTTTAGCTGCTTTTGACAAGCAGGCGCTCTAAAGTTGGCGGTGGGTCCTCCCACATCATGAATATATCCCTTAAAGCCTGCTTTATGAGTGAGTTTTTCCGCTTCCCTCACAATAGATTCTTTGGTTCGGGAACGAACTTCTCTGCCCTGATGATAAGTAAGAGCGCAGAAAGCACAGCCTCCAAAACAGCCTCTGCTTGAAACAATGCTAAACTCAACTTCACGAATGGCCGGCACTCCGCCAACAGCCTCATAAGAGGGGTGATAGGTTCCGGCATAAGAAAGTTCGTAAACATCGTCAAGTTCTTCCCTTTCCAAAGGCCTTTGCGGCAGGTTTTGTACCACATAGATGTCTCCTGTGTAACGCTCCGCAAAGCGCTTACCGCTAATATAATCATTTGCTCTGTATTGCAAAGCGAAGCTCTTGGCATAGGTTTCTTTGGATGCAACAATTTCTTCATAATCAGGTAGAACTTGAATGTCTCCTGAGGTTATATCCGCTTCAATTTCCGCCTTTTTACATTTGTAGCAAGTACCGGCAATCCAGTGAATATCCTTAACATCTATTCCTGCCTCAAGGGCCTCTGCAATTTCCACAACCGCTCTTTCACCCATGCCATAGATTAGCAAGTCCGCTTTAGAATCCATAAGAATGGAACGTCTGACTTGATCCGACCAATAATCGTAATGACCCATACGTCTTAAAGAAGCCTCGATTCCACCTATAATAACAGGCACGTCTCGAAAGGCTTCCCTGACTCTGTTGGCATATACAATAACTGCTCTGTCCGGACGTTTTCCTGCCTCTCCCCCGGGAGAATACTCATCCTTATGTCGACGTTTTTTATTGACACTGAAATGCGCCACCATAGAGTCTACATTTCCTCCGTTAATAAGAAAAGCAAGGCGCGGTCTGCCAAGTTTCATAAAATCTTTGGTGTCATGAAAATCCGGCTGTGCTATTATTCCCACCTTAAACCCTCTGGATTCCAACACTCTGGATATAATCGCCGTGCCGAAAGAATGATGGTCTACATATGCGTCTCCTGTAATTAAGATAAAATCGCACTGCTCCCACTTTCTAAAAGCCATGTCTTCCCTAGTGACAGGCAAAAACCTTGAGGCTTCAGAAACTTCATCCGCTTTCGCTAATTTTATATTAAAGTTTTTATTTTTACTTAATTTACTATTTTGATTCATTATTTACCGTTACACCCGAATCGGTGACCCCACCTGAAGTAACCGCCGCTTCCGTAGCATTTGCCGCAGCTGCTTCTTCCAATGCTTTGATGGCTTGAGCCTGAGCTGCAATCTGTTCGGCATCGGAAGTTGCGAAAGGTGTTCCGCTTAAGAAAGCCTGATAAGTAGCATAATCATATGGGGCTACTCTGGTGCCTGCTTTAAGCTCTTTCATAACACGAGCAATTTTCTTTTGTTCCTTTTCCGTCAGTCTTTCAAAAGGATCGTTAACTGTAAAAGCGTCTGATGACATATTGTAATACATGGCGGAACCGTCAAAGATTCCCTTTACTATTCTCTTTGCAATGGAGTAACAAACAGCCTCACCGTTTTCCATAATGCAAGCAAGAATAGCCTCCTCATGTCCGTAAATCACATTGGAGTTCATAGCAATAACACTGAATTTACGCTCATCCGCAGCTTGCATAGCACCCTCTCTGCTATCGGCACCTAATACATTGAAAATAACATCTGCACCGAGCTTAAATTGAGCAACTGCCGTTTCCTTTGCCTGACCTGTCGTAGCCCCTGCGCCCAGATAATTGGTTGTTGCAAAGCATTTAGGGTTGGTGGTAACCAGTCCTGCGGTAAAGCCCCAAAGGTAGCTGGTATTTAAGGAATTTTCCTCATCTGCTATAAAACCTGCTACATTTTTCTTTGTTGAAAGTGCCGCTAATACACCTGCTAAATAAGCCTTTTGCTCCGGATTAAATTTTACCGCCGCTACATTAAAACGTTCAGGGAGTTCCGCTCCGAATAAAACGAAAACTTTATCTTCGTGTTGAGACGCCACTAAATCTAAAGCCCCTGCCATATCCGAACTTACACAGAAAATAATATCGGCAGCTTCATCCACCGCATCTTCTATGGCTAAAGCATATTCTTTCTTCGCCTCTACAACATCTACAGTAAGATTTTTAAATTCATCCGCCGCTTTTTGTAGACCTGCCCAACATGAATCATTGATACCCTTGTCACCTAAACAGTTCTTGTCCGTAACCATGACAATTTTAAGTTCAGCAGCTTTGTCAGGGTCTACCGTATCATTTCTGCCGCAGCCTGTGGCACCTAAGCCGATTCCCATGCACATGGTTATTACTAATAAAATTGCTAAAAATCTCTTCATTTTTATCCGCCTTTTAAAATTGAGAAAACCTGGCCGCAAATTAATGCGGCCGGGCAATATAATACTATCTGCTTCCCTTGTCGTAAGGAATCCCCTCTGCCTTTGGCACTCTGGAGTTCTTGGATGTGAATGCAAGAACAATTAAAGTGATAAGGTATGGAAGCATTCTGTAAACATATGGACTGACTCCGATATTAGCTAAAAGATACACTCCGTCTTTGTTTAAATCTAAAGAGCCATAGATAGCAGCAATGCACTTGAAAAGTCCGAAGAGTACGGAACCGAACGCAATGTTAACAGGTGTCCAGTTACCGAAAATCATTACTGCCAAGGCTAAGAAGCCGTAACCTGCAACTTCTCCTGTAGAACTGCAATTTGCAGTAGTCATGGAGTAAACAAAGCCACCAACTCCTGCTAAAAATCCGGAAATTCCAACGCCTAAATATCTCATCTTGTAAACGTTAATACCAAGAGAGTCCGCTGCCTGTGGATTTTCACCGCAGGCTCTTAATCTAAGTCCTGTCTTTGTTTTATATAAAAAGACGGAAACTATTATAAACAAAGCAATACATACATAGGTTGCAGGATAAACTTTGTTTATAAATAAATCAATGAGAGGTCCCCAAGAGTAGTCCTTTGGAAGACCGAAAGTGCTGGGTCTAATCATAAACCATGATGCAGCACCGCCTTTTTGAAGTCCTAAAGTGTTTTGCTGTGCAATCATGTATATGAAGAACATCACAAGAGCCGGTGCCAGCATATTTAGTGCTGTTCCGCCAATGGTCTGATCCGCCCTCAAGGTAATTGCCGAAAATGCAAGCAACATACAAAAGATAACGCCGCATAGACCGGTAAGCACCAGCGTAATCAGCATTATAAGCTGTCCCTGCTGGGTTTCAAAGCCCATATCTATAAAGTTTCGTACGAATACAACTCCCACAAAGGCTCCAAAAATCATAGTACCCTCTAAGGCCAGATTTATAACACCGGAACGCTCTGCACAAACACCGGCTAAAGCTACCAGCATTAAAGGAACTGCATAAAGCATAGTTTGTTGAATTAAGAATACCATTACTTTTCGCCTCCTTTCTTCCCTCTACCCTTAAGTAACATCTTAAAGAACATAGCGAAAGCCGAAAGATAAACAATGGAAGCTATGATGATATCTGCTATGTATTCGTTGAAAGCTGTCAAATACTTGAGCTGTAGTCCCGCAATATTAAGCATGGACATGAACACACCTGTAAAGATAACACCTATAGGATGATTTGCCGCAAGAAGTGCAACAGGAATACCGTTGAAGCCCTCCGCAGGAAGTGACATATAAGTTGACCAATAAAGCTCCGTATTTCCTGCCAGATAATAAAGACATCCGCCGGCAGAAGCAAGCATACCTGCAATTACCATTGAAAGTACGATATTTTTCTTATCATTAATACCCGCATACCTTGCCGCATGTCTATTGGCACCGCAAGCCTTTAATTCATAGCCCGTAGTGGTTTTAGTCATAAGTACCCAAATACCTATTGCAATCAGGCAAGCAATCCAAAAGCCTCCGTTGGCTTGTGAGCCGGGGAAGAGTATATCCATACCCCATTTAGGTGTAACCACTCCTACGTTTTTAAGAGGAATAATATATCCAACCTTGCCGCCCTCTGCACTGTTTTTGAATATTTCATGTGCGTCAAACCACCATGTAACCAGGTTCGCGGCTATCCAGTTGGTCATAATGCAAGTAATAACTTCATTGATATTTAGGAATGCTTTAAAAAATCCCGGAATTGAACCCCAAAGTCCTCCTAAAATAATTCCCACGGAAAAAGCTAATAACCAAGCCAGCGCTTTAGGACACGATGTCCAACCAAGTTCAAGACCAACCGTCAAGGTTCCGAGGGTGCCCATAAGGTACTGTCCCGGAGCACCAATGTTGAAAAGTCCTGTCTTAAAAGCTACAGCTACTGAAAGTCCTGTAAGAATCAAAGGAGTTGCTCTAAAGAGCATATTTCCGAAGTTTACAGGATTAAAACCGAAAGCCAATGTGCCTCCGTCTCGTCCTATGGAGAATACACCTAAAAATACCAGCTTTATACCCTCAAGGATACCCTTGGTTGAAATAGTATCTTTAGAAAAGCCTACTATAATAATTATAATAGTTCCCAGTGCAAGACCAATCATAATGGATATGAGAGAAGAAATGATGGTTGTCATTCCCTCTGACTTATGCCACTTAACCTTGCCTGTTTCACCGTCCAGTCTAGGCATTTTTCTGCTCCTCCTTTCCTTGCTTCTTGGCACCGGACATATAGAGTCCTAATTCTTCCGGTGTTGTATTTTTAGGATCAAGTTCACCTACTATCTCACCCTCATACATAACAAGGATTCTGTCAGAAAGGCCCATTACTTCATCAAGCTCCAAAGAAACCAGCAATACGCCCTTTCCTTTATCTCTCTCTGCGATAATTTGTTTATGTATATGTTCGATAGCTCCTACATCCAAACCTCTTGTAGGCTGAACTGCTATAAGGAGGGGCTCATTTCTGTCCAATTCTCTTGCAATGATAGCTTTCTGCTGATTTCCGCCTGACATGGAACGGGAAACAGTGATAGGGCCTTGTCCTGAACGTACATCGTATTCTTCAATAAGTCTGTCTGCATACTTGCGGACTTCTTCAAATCTGATAAATCCATGATTTTGGAAAGCCTTATCGCGATACTTTTGAAGAACCAAATTCTGCTCTAAAGTATAGGCCAACACCAAACCATGCTTGTGTCTGTCTTCAGGGATGTGAGAAATACCTGCTTTAGCACGTTTTCTGATTGAATAACGGCTGATATCCTCGCCACAAAGCTCTATTTTACCTGCCGTAGCCTTTTCCAAGCCGGTAAGTCCGTAAATCAGCTCTGTCTGACCGTTTCCGTCAATACCTGCAACACAAACAATTTCGCCCTCTCTGACTTCCAAAGAAACATCATTAACTGCATTGTTTTTGTGAACTTTAGACGGAACAGTAAGTCCCTCTATCTTCAATATAGTGTTTGCAGGTTTAGCTTCTTCCTTGTGAATTTCAAGCTGTACAGGACGTCCTACCATCATGTTGGAAAGCTCCTGCTTGTTTGTATTTTTGGTATCTACAGTACCGATATACTTACCCTTACGCAGTACAGTAACCCTGTCTGATACTGCCATAATTTCATTTAATTTATGCGTAATGAAAAGAATGGATTTGCCCTCACGCGCAAAACCTCTCATAATTTCCATAAGTTCATCAATTTCTTGAGGTGTAAGTACAGCTGTCGGCTCATCGAAAATGAGTATTTCATTGTCTCTATACAGCATTTTGAGGATTTCAACACGCTGCTGCATACCAACAGTAATATCTTCAACCTTTGCGTCAACATTTACTTTCAATCCGTACTTTTGTGAAAGTGCAAGCACCTTTTCTCTGGCTTCTTTTTTCTTAAGAAAGCCGAATTTATCGGTGGTTTCTGCTCCAAGAATAATGTTGTCCAGCACTGTAAATACATCAATCAGCTTAAAGTGCTGATGAACCATACCGATACCCAGTGCTGTAGCATCGTTAGGGTTGTTAATCTTAACTTCTTCGCCATTTTTCTTAATGATACCTGCCTCCGGCTGATAAAGTCCAAAAAGCACGCTCATAAGTGTAGATTTTCCGGCTCCGTTTTCTCCAAGTAACGCATGGATTTCGCCCTTGCGGAGCTGCAAAGTTATGTCATCGTTCGCAACAATACCGGGAAATTCTTTTCTGATATTGTTCATTTCTATTACAAATTCCGAATTCATGATTTTTTCCTATCTAAAATCTATATTTTAGTAAAAAATGGGGGAAAAGAAACTTTTCCCCCTTAAAAATGGTCTATCTATTACCTAAGTCTTTATAGTTAATTACTTTACGAACTT
>JBHBZU010000027.1:0-8517 GCA_041797745.1 Bacillota bacterium | reverse complement strand
CTTAACATTTTCTTTCCTTTGGTGTGCCTGATGGGAGTCGAACCCACGACCTTTCGTTTCGGAGACGAACACTCTATCCTGCTGAGCTACAGGCACATATTGTCGGCAGAACTTTGCCGAAACTTTATTGCTCGCTGGCTGCGCAAGCACCTAAAATAAGAATCCCACCTAATATATCATAGATATCCAGCGGTTCTTTCAGTATCATTGCAGATAGAATAACTGAGGTAACAGGCGAAATGTATGTGAGAATCGCTACTCTTTGAGACGGCATGACTTTGAAAGCGCCAAAATAAAGAACGTAAGCGACCGCTGTATTTAAAGAGCAAAGCACTACCAGTAAAATAATACTTTTCACGGTAAAATGAATATCCCCCGGTTCCACTCTGAAAAATGCATTTGTTGCGGAAACGAGAAAAATCATAATCATATTGACGATGGTCACATCATAGGATGAAATATCCTTTAGCTTCTTGCACAAAAAAACTTCACAAGTGTAAAGAAGTGCTGCCCCCAAAGCAAGACCTACACCGATAAGCTCTCTCCCACCGGAAAAACCTGCCTGCCAGAAACCGCTGACA
The DNA here is from genome assembly GCA_041797745.1 of Bacillota bacterium. Taxonomy (GTDB): domain Bacteria; phylum Bacillota; class Clostridia; order Peptostreptococcales; family Anaerovoracaceae; genus UBA3871. The sequence continues at coordinate 7,936 of JBHBZU010000027.1, read as the reverse complement.
AGGCTAAGTCCCGCCAAGGCTGTTAATACGCAAAGCAACTTTTTCAAAGTCATCTTTTCTCCTAATACAAAAGGAGACGCCAATATTACAAAGATTGGAGCCGTGTAGAAAACCAAGGAAGTTGTTGCCACTGTTGTATACGCGTATGACTCGTACATCAGTATCCAATGTGTAGCAAGTGAAGCTCCTGTTATGACAAGAATTTTTATATTTCGCCAGATTGCCTTAAAATTTATTTCAATTCCCATAAATTTGTAAAGCATGAACAGGAAGACAAAGCCCATTGCCCCTCTGCTCATGGTTACAAAGGTTGCAGGGAGAACGGCAGACTTGGTAATCACACCGGCTGTTCCGAAGACTAATTGTGCTATTATCATGGAAATTCCGCTGTTTCTCTCGACTACGGTCATATTTCCTCGTTTATATTGTTCTTCTAATAAAAGCTCTCCCATTTCCTTGCCCCTTAGGTTAAAGTTTTCCTGCCCTCTTTAATTTTCTCGCTATGTAGATAATTGGAGTATCACATAGTGAAGTTACTACATAAATAGCATAACCTGCTACAATAATTGAAAACAGTGTCTTTCCATCGTAAAGTCCCCAAAAGGCCAGCAGATTGTAAAGAACTGTATTAACCAACTGCGAAGTCAGCGTGGAACCGTTATTTCTAATCCATAGGAATTTATCCTTGTCCCCTGAACGTTCCTCTGTTTTCTTCCAAAGAAAATGATATAGGAATACGTCTAATTCCTGAGAAATAACATAAACCACCAAACTGGAAATCATGATTCTCGGCGTGTTAGTAAACAGCATATTAAAGCTTTCTCTTGCCCAGTCATTAGCACTTGATGTAAACAAGAACCAAGCCTGACTGAATACAGTAAAGAGTAAGATTGCAAGGGCTCCCATCTTTACCGCCTTATCCGCCGCTACTTTTCCCTCAAATTCACTAAGCATGTCCGTTGCAAGAAAAATAGCTGCAAAGGTAACATTTCCAAGTGTCTGTTCCATGCCGAAAGCCTCTACCAAAAGCAGCACTTCAATATTAGCAATAACTGTAACAATGGCTACAAAGCAGTAAAGGCCTGACTTTCCAAATAGTTTGTACCAGATTATGACAGACATATAAAGTCCAATCATACCCAGTACCAGTAAGATTTCATTTGACATATTTAATTTTTCTCCTTAGTTTTGTTTTTTGACAGGATGGTTTCGAACTGTCATAAATAAAGGGAATTAAATAATTCCCTTAAACCACAGTATTGTCAATACCAGTAGTAATATATTTAATAGCAAAGCTATCGGTAGAAGTATCTTAAATTTTGTTTTCTGAGTTTTATGATGAAAGACCTTGCTTCCAAGAATCGCTCCTACACCGCCCATAACAAAAGCGCACCAAATAAGAGTAGCCTCGGATACTCTCCAGCCATCCATTTTTGCCTTAAGCTTATCATAGCCAAACATTAAAAATGTAATAATATTCCAAGCCGCATAGGCAATCAGAAATACTTCCAGGGCTCCTAAGTCTGCCACTAAATTCTTCATTTTTCATCACTCTTTCTATATTAGCGAAGAGATTTCAAGAGGTCAATAATCCTCTCAAGTTCTTCTCTACTGTAATATTCAATTTCCAGCTTACCCTTGACACCTGAACCGTTTATATTAACTTTGGTTCCGACAACTTGCTTGAGTTCTTCCTCAACTCTTGAAACATCAGGGTCCTTAGCTTTTTTTCTATGTTTGGCGCTTCTCTTTGCGGTATTTGTAACCTCACCTGCAAGCTGCTCTAAAATACGAACCGAAAGTCCCTCATCTTTAACTCTGTTAGCCAAGATTAGCTGTTTCTTTTCATCTGTAACATTTACTAAAGTTCTTGCATGTCCCTGAGAAATAGCACCCTCCACCACCATGGTTCTGATAGCTTTAGGAAGCTTTAAGAGCCTTAAAGCATTTGTGATATAAGGACGACTCTTTCCTAGACTTTTAGAAACCTGTTCCTGAGTAAGACCGTAGGTATTAATGAGCTTATCAATAGCCTCCGCCTCTTCTATAGCATTGAGATCCTCTCTTTGCATGTTCTCGATAATAGCAAGGAGCATATTTTGCCTATCCGTCAACTCTCTTACTAAACAAGGAACTTTTTTCAGGTTAGCTTTTCTGGCGGCTCTATATCTTCTTTCTCCGGCAACAATTTCATATCCCTTATCAGTCTTTCTTACAACAATAGGCGAAATTATCCCGTTTTCCAAAATAGACTCCGCCAATTCAGCAATCTTTTCCTCATTGAAAGTCTTTCTTGGCTGGTCTTCATTTGGTTTAATGGAATTGATATCTAAATACTGAATCCTGTCTTCATCATCAGTAACAGCCTCTTTGCTTTGCTTTTTTTCTTGGGATTTCTCATCGACATTTTTCTGAGGGTCAATTTCAACACTTCCGAAAAGCTCTTCTAACCCTCTGCCCAGTCCACCGTTTCTCTTTGGAACTGCCATTTATAAATCCTCCTCTAAGTCCAAAAACTCTTCTGCAAATTCCATATAAGCTTCTGCACCCTTGGACTTTGGATCATATTCAGTAATAGGCATGCCGTAGCTTGGTGCTTCTGCAAGCCTTACATTTCTAGGAATAACGGTGGTGTATACTTTTCCTTTGAAGTATTTCTTTACTTCCTGTACCACCTGAATAGATAAGTTGGTTCTTCCATCAAACATAGAAAGAATTACACCTTGAATCTCCAATTTGGGATTTAAAGATTTTTTTACCAGCTCAATAGTGCTCATCAACTGGCTTACACCCTCTAAAGCATAAAATTCGCACTGAATAGGGATCAATACGCTGTCTACTGCTGTAAGTGAGTTGATAGTTAAAAGCCCTAATGATGGTGGACAATCTATAAAAATATAATCATATTTGTCTTTTACTTCACCTATGGCATTCTTTAATCTTTTTTCTCGTCCCTCCAGCTGCACAAGTTCTATTTCCGCTCCGGCTAAGTTTACACTTGCAGGAATAATATCCAAACCCTTTACAGATGTAGAAATGATAGCCTTTTCAGTCTTTAGTTTATTATCTACTAAAATATCATAACTTGTGCAGTCCAACCCCTTTTTAGAAATTCCTATACCACTGGTTGTGTTTCCTTGAGGGTCTATGTCTATTACAAGAACCTTTTTATTTTTTAACGCCAAGCATGCTGCCAAATTGATATTTGTGGTGGTTTTTCCTACTCCACCTTTCTGATTAAATATCGCAATTGCCTTTCCCAATTTGGTTCCTCCTCTCTTGGTCTCCCAAAACAATTTCATATTCTATTATACACTAAGACCTAAAAATTTACTACAATATTTTCTATTTCAAAAATATGTTTCACGTGAAACATTTATTTAGTTAGCTTAGGGTTTTCCTTGAAATATCAAGCAGTAGCAGGTGAAGTCTCCCCCCTTTTCTCCTGACTATCCCCTCTTAAAAAAATCTTTATTAAAGCTGTTTTTTTCATACAGAATATATTTTTATTGGTTTTTACTTTCCTTTAGAATATGCGACTTATTCGCCGAAGCCCTAAGCTTTTGCTTTTACTATCAATCAAATATATTTTGATAACCCATAAAAAAGTAAATGTTTCACGTGAAACATTCACTTTTCTTTTCTGTAACTTCTTAAATTTATACTGTTATTTTAAAGGTTCCTTTGCAGGTGTCCCCGCTTTACGCGGATACTTTGGAGAAGTATTTTTTTCTTTTTCTACAATTATTATATTGTGATTAAACTCAAAACCTGAAAGCTTCGGAATAAAAATTCTTGAAAGCTTTCCTCCCAATATGCTGCAAGCCTTTCCGCTGGCTTCTATTTCCACCTCTGCGTCGGGGCCTTTATATGCCATAAAGTATCCGCCTTTTTTCACTAAAGGAAGACAGTATTCAGAAAGAGTTGAGAAATTTGCTACCGCTCTGCTTACACAAAGATCATACTTTTCTCTATGCTCTTTCATACGACCGATTTCTTCCGCTCTCCCATGAAGAACTTTAACATTTTTAATCCCGATTTCTTCACAAATTTCACTAATAATTTTAAGTCTCTTTTTCAAAGAATCAACTAAAAGAAATTTTTTCTCAGGAAAAATTAAAGCTAAAGGCACTCCGGGGAAACCTGCCCCTGTTCCCAAATCTAAAATATTTTCAGCTGAAACCATTTCTTCACAATTACAAGGTAATATAGAATCCACAAAATGTTTCTGTACAAAATCTTTTTTATCTGTAATGGCGGTTAAATTTACATGCTCGTTCCATTCAAGTACCGCATTCATATATTTTTCAAATTTAGAAATAAGTTCTTCTTCTGCTTCTATATTAAGTTCTTTTAAAGCGTTTTTCAGTTGTTCCATTAAACTTTCTTTCTGCCAAATATATGGCTAAAATTTCCAAATATCCCTAAATATAGAGGCTGTATTTTGCGTTTTTACGCATTTTTAGCATATACTTAATACCATTTATCCTAAATACACAAATTTTTAAATATGCCTCATTTAAAGCCTTTATCGAAAATTTTTCAAATTTTCGCTCTTCTCTGCTTTTCTAAATGCACCAAAAGAACATTTATGTCTGCCGGAGACACTCCGGAAATTCTTGAAGCCTGTCCCACAGATAAAGGTTTAATTTCTGAAAGTTTTTCTACTGCTTCAATTCTTAAACTATCCACTTTCGAATAATCAAAATCCGGAGAAAGTGTTTTAGTTTCCAACTTTTTAAATTTTTCAATTTGTTGCATTTGTTTGGAAATATATCCCTCGTATTTTATCTGAACTTCCAGTTGTGTTTTTCCGTGAAGCGATAATTTTCCATCAGTTCTTCCTCCATCAATTTCTGAAAGTATCTCATAATTCATTTCCGGTCTTTTCATAAGCTCCGAAAGTGAAATTCTATTCTGGAGAGGAGTAGAACCGTACTTCTCCAAGAACTCATTTACTTTTGACGGAATAACATAGGTTTCATCCAATCTCTTTCGCTCCTCTTCTATTGCCGCCTTTTTTTCAAGATATTTTTCATATCTTTCCAAAGTAGCTAAACCAATTTGATAAGAGCGCTCTGTAAGTCTGATATCCGCATTGTCCTGACGCAGCACCAAGCGATACTCCGCACGGCTGGTCATGATTCGATAAGGTTCTTCCGTCCCCTTTGTCACAAGATCATCAATCAGTACACCGATGTATGCCTCCGAACGATCCAAAATGAAAGGTTTCTTTCCCTCAATTTTCAAAGAAGCGTTTATCCCTGCAATCAATCCTTGAGCAGCTGCCTCCTCATATCCCGAACTTCCGTTAAACTGCCCTGCACAAAATAAATTTTCAATGTCCTTACTCTCCAAAGAAAGATGAAGACTTAAAGGATCTATGCAATCATACTCAATAGCATAAGCCGGACGAGTAATCCTGATATTTTCAAGCCCTGCAATAGTTTTATAAAATTGGTGTTGCACATCTTCCGGCAAAGAGGTACTCATACCCTGAATATAGACTTCTTCCGTATTTAAGCCCTCCGGTTCAACGAAAAGCTGATGTCTTTCCTTATCTTGAAATCTCTGGAGCTTGGTTTCAATGGAGGGGCAATATCTTGGACCTATACCCTCTATTTCTCCTGTAAATAACCCGCTTCTGTGAAAATTTTCATTAATAATTTTGTGGGTTTCCGAATTTGTATAGGAAAGCCAACAAGAAACTTGAGTTTTTTCCAAAGAATCGTTTAATAATGAAAAGGGTACGATTTTCTCGTCGCCTTTCTGCTCTATCATTTTCGAATAATCCAAACTCTGAGCCAAAGCTCTCGCCGGAGTTCCTGTCTTAAATCTGCGAAGCTCCATCCCGTGCTTCTTCAAATTGTCTGCCAATTCCATGGATGGTGTCAATCCGTTTGGTCCGCTGCTAAAACTTGCTTCACCGATAAAAATCTTTCCTCTAAGAAAAGTTCCTGTAGCAATAATTACAATCTTTGCCTTATACGTAGCTCCGGTTTTCAGCACGACACCCTTTACCGCTCCGTCTTCTACAATAATATCAACTACTTCACCCTGCTTTAAATCCAGATTTTCCTGAAGCTCTAAAGTTTTCTTCATTTCCTCGTGATAAGCGTGTTTATCTGCCTGCGCTCTCAAAGAATATACCGCCGGACCCTTTGCAGTATTCAGCATTTTGGACTGAATAAAGGTCTTATCTATATTTACACCCATTTCTCCGCCTAATGCGTCTATTTCTCTGACTAAATGTCCTTTTCCGGTTCCACCGATAGCAGGATTACAAAACATCTGTGCAACCGCTTCCAAATTTATGGAAAGCATTAAAGTTTTGTGACCCATTCTGGCACAAGCAAGTCCCGCTTCACAGCCTGCATGTCCTGCTCCTATAACAACTACGTCGTATTCACCCATTAGAAACATATTTTTCCCTCTTAAGTCTATTTTCCTAAACAGAATCTTGCAAAGACTTCATTTATAATGTCGTCGCTTGTCGTCTCTCCTGTTATTTCTCCAAGTAAATCATAAGCATTTCTTACATCTATTTCTATTATATCCAATGCTTCTTTAAGCTCTGTTGTTTCTATTGCTTCGTTGATTGATAAAAGAGCATTTTCAATCAAAGCAATGTGTCTGGTGTTGGTTACAGTAACAGAATTTCCTTGAGCTACTGCCCCTCCGTACACCATATTTTCTACTTCATCGCCTATTTGCGATATACCCTCTCCTGTTTTCATGCTGGTAAGAATAATCTTCGCACCGGGCAATTTTTCCGCCATATATTCTTTTGAAACTTTTTTATCAAGGTCACTTTTATTTAAAAGAATAATGACCTTTTTATACTGAATTTCTTCAATAATTTTTTCATCTTCCTCAGTTAAAGCTTCCCCCGCATTTACAACGTAAATAATTAAATCCGCTGTATTTATTGACTCCAAGCTTTTTTCAATACCAATTTTTTCAATCGTATCTTCTGTCCTGCGGATTCCTGCGGTATCTGTAAGTCTGACTTCTATGCCGCGAATATTGGCAGATTCTTCAATAGTATCTCTGGTAGTGCCCGCAATATCCGTAACAATTACTCTGGACTCTCCTAAAAGTCTATTCATTAAAGAAGACTTTCCTACATTGGGTCTTCCGATAATAGTAACTCCAAGTCCCTCTCTTATAAGCTTACCTGTATCTGCACCTTTTCTCAGCTTTTCTAATTGCTCTTTAATATTCAAAAGACTTTTAATTAAAGACCGATATGTGAGCTCTTCAATATCTTCATCAGGATAGTCAATATTTACTGTCATTTCTACCAGCACATCCAAAATGAATTTTCTTATAATATCCACGCCCTCGGATAATTCTCCTTGAAGCTGGCTCATGGCAGAACCGTAGGCTTTATCGCTTCTTGCAGAAATAAGATCCATCACCGCCTCTGCCTGCGAAAGATCCAGTCTCCCGTTAAGAAAGGCCCTTTTGGTAAATTCTCCCCTCTCTGCCAGTCTGGCACCGCAGGTCAATACCCTACGAAGAATTTTTCTAAGAGCTACCACGCTGCCATGACAATAGATTTCTACTACATCCTCTGCCGTATAAGTCTTTGGTGCTTTCATATAAACTGCCAGCACCTCGTCAATGATTTCCTCTTCTGAATCCACCACATGACCGTATCTTAGCTTTCTTCCTAAAAAGAAAGATTCTTTTTCCACTTCTTCCTGCTTTTCAACGGAACGAAACACTTTCTTCAGAATATCAAAAGAATCTTCTCCGCTTATTCTTATTATACCTATTCCACCCTCTCCGATGGCTGTTGCAATGGCAGCTATAGTATCATTTATCATTTTCTTCCCCGTTAAATTTAAAAGGCTGCCTAATTAAAGACAGCCTTAGTTGCTATTTAGTAAGTTCGATAATTATTCTTCTGTATGGCTCTTCACCCTCACTT
>JBHBZU010000026.1:0-52853 GCA_041797745.1 Bacillota bacterium | reverse complement strand
AGGTACAACCTTCAAAAGAAATCCGGTGGCTATAGCGAGGAGGCCACACCTGTTCCCATCTCGAACACAGTAGTTAAGCTCCTTAGCGCCGATGATACTTGGTGGGAGACTGCCTGGAAAAGTAGGACGTTGCCGGTTTCTAAAGACTCTGCTTATTGCAGAGTCTTTTTTATGTTTAAATCCTAATCATACTTTTAGGCTGGTTGTCTGTAACGGTCATTTATGATACAATGATTATCAGAGTTGTTTGAGAGGAGGTACACCATGTTAATTTTCAAGTATGCTTTAATAGCTATGTCATGTGTACCGATGGCTATTTTGATAGTTTATCTTATCGGTAAACTCATGGATGAAGCCTTAAAAAAAGATAAACGACACTAATATATATGGCAGGTGGAAAATATGTCAAAAGGATTTCTAATTACCATAGAGGGACCTGATGGATCAGGAAAGTCGACTCAAATTGAATTGTTGAAAAAGTATCTGGAGACCAAAGGTTATACTGTTACCATGTCCAGAGAACCGGGAGGCACTCCAATCAGCGAGAAAATCAGGGAAATCATTTTAGATAAAAACAATTCAGAGATGGTGCCTATGACTGAAGCACTTCTTTATGCAGCCAGCAGAGCTCAACATGTGGCAGAGGTAATTAAACCTGCCATTGAAAAGGGAAATATCGTTATTTGCGATAGATTCGTAGACTCCAGTATTGCATATCAGGGTTATGGTAGAAAGCTGGGAGAGCCGGTGACTATTATAAACGGCTATGCCATAGATGGCTGCGTTCCGGATTTAACTATTCTTTTTAAGCTGGATCCGTCAGTGAGTATGGGACGTATTAAGAGGGATCAGGATAGGCTGGAAAACGAAAAAATGCAGTTTCATCAAGCTGTATTTGAGGGATATTTGGAGATTGAAAAGAAATTTCCTGATAGAGTATTTGGCGTAGACGCCGGACGGAGCATAGAAGAAATACACATGGATATCTGTGCAAGAGTTGCAAAATTCCTAAAATAAAAGCTACATATTAAATTACAGACTGCCTGTGGGCTGTCTGTTTTTTGTTTTAAGTAAAATGTCAAACCTTTTTTGAAAACGCGTTTATATAAGTTTGATGATTCATCAAACAATTTTTCTTCGTCTGTTTTAATATAGATATATCTGTTTTATTAAATATTAAATGTGATTTTATTGTTTTTTAAAACTAAAACTTGAATTTAGTTCAACCCTGAAAATAAATGTTTAGCTGAAACCAAAATGTTTACGTAATTGTTTAACCGAAATTGCTTAAGTGAAAAATTAAAAGAATTGAGTTTACAGGTGGTGTGTGATAGAATTAGCTTAGTGTATTATACACATTTTAGAGAGGTCATCTATGAGTTTGGAACAGACAGGTCTTAATAAAAGATATATAGAAAGATTGAGTGCAGCTATTAAAAATGAAAAATTGGTGCACGCATATATATTTGAAAATGATGCCTGCATAGAACAAGAACAGTTGGCAAGAGAATTTGCTAAAGCTGTTCTATGTCTAAAACGTTCGGGAACAGCTTGTGACGAGTGCATTTCTTGTCGTAAGGTTAATCATGACAACCATGAAGATATTATATATGTTCGTCCTGGCGAAAAGGGCAGCATTAAGGTGGAAGCAGTCGAAGAATTAAGGGATAAGCTAAAGAGAAAACCCCTTGGAGATAGAACCGTTGCAGTAATCTATCAGGCTGAAACAATGAATGAAATTGCGCAAAACAAGTTGTTAAAGACTTTAGAGGAGCCAGTGGGAAACTCCATTATTATAATGCTTACAGGTAATGCGGAAAATTTGATTCAGACTATCAGGTCAAGATGTGTTATCTTTCGTATTAATGATTATAGCAGCATTCCCCAAAACGAAACTCTGGCAAGGGCTGAAGAACTGGCAAATATGATGATTTCAAGGGTGCCTACTTATGAGCTTTTTCAGAAGATAGAAGATATAAAAGGAGACAGAACAGCTACTTTAGAGCTGTTGGATGCTTTAGAATTTGTGTATAGAGAAATATTACTTGGCAAAAATCCAAGTTCGCGACTTTACAAGAGACAGTATATTTACGGAGCTGTAGATATTATTGAAACTGCCAAGCGTCAGCTGAACTCAGTTGTGGGGCTGAACGCCGGTTATATGTTGCGAAATGTGCTATTAAAAATCGGAGGATAAGAATAGATGGTAAAGGTAGTAGGCGTTAGATTTAAAAATGCCGGAAAAGTTTATTATTTTGATCCGGATGTTTTCAATATTGAACCGGAAATGAATGTTATTGTTGAAACCGCCAGAGGTATGGAATTTGGAACGGTTACAGCAGGACCTAAAGAGGTGGACGAAAGCGAAATTGTTCTTCCGCTGAAGAAGATAGTAAGAATTGCAGGGGAAGCAGATGTTCGCCAGCATGAAGAAAATGTAAAGAAAAAAGAAAGAGCTATTGCCCTTTGTCAAGAAAAGGTGGATAAGCACGCTCTGGAAATGAAGCTGATAGATGTAGAGTACACCTTTGATAACTCTAAAATCATTTTCTACTTTACAGCTGACGGAAGAGTGGATTTCAGAGAACTGGTTAAGGATTTGGCAGGAGTATTCAAGATGAGAATTGAACTCCGTCAGATTGGTGTAAGAGATGAAGCGAAAATGATGGGGGGTATCGGGATATGCGGTAAGAGCTTGTGCTGTGCTACATGGCTTGCAGACTTTGAGCCTGTATCCATTAAGATGGCAAAGGTTCAAAATCTTTCCCTGAACCCGACTAAAATCAGCGGAATATGCGGTAGACTCATGTGCTGTTTAAAGTACGAAAATTCCACTTATGTAGAGCTTCGTAAAGGCATGCCTGATACAAGCGAAAGAGTTAAGACACCTGACGGAGTGGGAATAGTGGTGGAGTCAAATATTCTTGAGGGAAAAGTAAAGGTTAGACTTGTTCTTGAAGAAAAGGACGGCGAGAACCCTGAAAAACTTTCAGGAGATATATCCACCTTTACTAAAAAAGAAATTCGCAGACTTGAACGTGGTAACAGGCAGCAGGAAAAGGAAAATATTTTTGACGATATGGATGCTGAAACCATCAAGGAAATGAAGAAATTAATGAAGGACTGATATGAGGATAGATGATATAGGCTTTGGAGGACTTAGGATATATCAGGAGCCGGAGGCATTTTGTTACGGTGTAGATGCGGTTATTTTGTCAGATTTTGCGGCTTCCTGTAAACCGCGCACAGCCATTGATTTAGGTACAGGCACAGGGATTATACCTCTTATTTTAAGCCATAAAACGAAAGCTGAAAAAATTTTAGGGCTGGAGGTTCAGCAAGATTCCTATGAGAAAGCCTGCTCCTCGGTGATACTTAATGATTTAAGAGACCGACTGGAAATGTTCAGGGGAGATGTATCGGATTCCCGTATCAGAAAATTTCTGCTGGAAGCAGCCAATGCTCCGGAGGGGGTAGATTTGGTTACAGCAAACCCTCCTTATATGACGGGAGACTGCAGTATTACCAATCAGAATCGAGCCAAAACCATTGCCAGACATGAAACCACAGGCAGTTTAGAGGATTTTGTGGAGACGGCAGCCGCACTTTTAAGAGATAAAGGACATTTCTATATGGTTCATAGGCCCTCTCGCTTGGTGGATATATTCTATGCCCTTAGAAAGTTTCGTTTAGAGCCCAAAGAAATTCGCATGGTCTGTCCGAGAGAGAAAGAAATTCCAAATCTTGTTCTAATCCATTCTGTTAAAAACGCAGGGGCGGAACTTAAGATATTAAAAGAACTATGTATCCATGATTGTGAAAACGGATATACAGACGAGATTGAAAAGATATACGAACGTAAATAGTCAATAAACGATAGGAGAGTAAAAATAAGATGGGGACAATGGAAATGATGGAAATGACAGTTTCCTTGAAAGAGTTAGCATTTATTTTAATTGTGATTGCGCTACTGGTTTTACTGGGATATTGCATAGCGCTTATAAAGAATTTAATAGTAACCATAAAACACACAAATAAAATTTTGGAGGATACGGAAGTAATTACAGCTATTACTGCCAGCAAGGCCCAGGCTATTGACGGAATCATCAATGATGTATCGGAAACCGTTGGAAACGTTTCGGATTTTATAAATGGGACTGCCAGCCCGATTAAAGCTATTTCCGTTATTATAAACGCAGCAGCAGCGGTTAAATCCATTATTACGGGAGAGAAAACTCCTGAGGCCGCAACAGCAGCGGCTAAGGCTGCCATGGAAAAGGCGGCTAGAGAAGAAGCTGTCAAAAATACAGTAGAAGAAACTGCGCCGGAAGCCATGTAAATGTATATTTGGTAAAAAGAGTATGAATTTATCAAAGAAATACAAATAAAAGGCAATAAAAGCCAAAAAGGTATTGACTAAATATTTCCAAAATAGTAATATATATATCATCAACTAAGATGTTATGCAGTAGAATTATACTTTTATGTAATTGGAGGAAAACCCTATGAAAGCAACAGGAATCGTTCGTAAAGTTGACGAACTCGGACGTATCGTTTTACCGATTGAGCTCAGGAGAACTTTAGGTATTGAAATTAAGGATCCTATTGAGATCTTTGTGGATGGTGAATTTATCTGCCTTAAGAAATATGAACCTGCGTGTGTATTCTGCGGAAACGCAAAGAATGTTGTTCGCGTAAAGGATAAAAACGTATGTGAAGATTGCATTAAGGAACTGAAAATGTTATAATAGCATGAGCTAGAAGTACCTGTCGTACATAGTGCGGCAGGTTTTTTCTTGATTATATTTTTTGGAGGGCAAATGGCAAAGTTCATTGTGCAAAAGAGCGGACCCCTATGTGGAGAGGTCCAAGTCAGCGGTTCTAAAAACGCTGTGTTGCCAATCATGGCAGCAACTCTTCTTACAGAAGAAAAATGTGAAATTAAAGATGTTCCGAATTTACGTGACGTAGACGTAATGATACAGATTTTGACTATATTGGGAGCTACCGTTCATGACGGCTTGAACGAAAATATGCTTGGGGTTACGGCAAAGGAGATTACGACAACAGAACCTCCTTATGGACTTGTAAGCAAGATGAGAGCTTCTTTTTTGATAATGGGGCCTCTTCTGGCAAGATGTGGAAAGGCTCGTATTCCGCTTCCCGGTGGTTGCGCTATCGGTGCAAGACCTATTGACTTGCATTTGAAAGGCTTTGCGGCTCTGGGTGCACAGATTAATGAGGGCCACGGTTACGTAGAGGCAATTGCGGAAAAACTTACAGGCAATACCATCTATCTTGACTTCCCAAGCGTAGGGGCTACAGAAAACATTATTATGGCAGCCTCTCTTGCGGAGGGTACCACCATCCTGGAAAACGCTGCTGAAGAGCCGGAAATCGTTGATTTGGCAAACTTTCTCAACAAGATGGGGGCGCGCATTAAGGGTGCGGGTACGGACACCATCAAGATTGAGGGTGTGGATAAGCTCCATTTTGTTAATCACCATGTTATTCCTGATAGAATTGAAACAGGAACCTTTATGATGGCGGCAGCTATTACCAGAGGAGACATTATTATCAAAAATGCCTTGCCTGACCATGTAAAGCCTGTTATAGCAAAGTTGAGAGAATGTGGTGTTACCGTTGAGGACACTTTGGACGGACTCAGGGTTATAGCGGATTCAGGAAGTCTCCATGCTACCGATATTAAAACCATGCCATATCCGGGATTTCCTACGGATATGCAGTCTATATTTATGGCATTTTTGGCAACGGTTCCCGGTAAGAGTACCGTTATTGAAACTGTGTTTGAAAACAGATTTATGCACGTCAGCGAACTGAATCGTATGGGAGCGAATATCACTACTAACGACAGGTCAGCCACAGTAAACGGTGGAACGAAGTTGACAGGTACACAGGTTGTTTCCACTGACCTTAGAGCAGGGGCGGCACTGGTTCTTGCAGGTCTTGTAGCAGACGGTTTTACAGAAGTTGATGAAGTTTACCATATTGAGAGAGGCTATGAACAGTTTGTTGCCAAATTCTCGGCGTTGGGAGCCAACATCGTAAAGCAGAGTCCTGATAACACTAAGTATAACAAATCCAGAGAGTAGAGGGAAAAATGGTAGATTTACAGTATCTCAAGCTTTTAGCAAAAGATTATCCAAACTTAAAGGCTGCTTCAAAGGAAGCTATCAACCTTAGAGCTATTTTAGCACTCCCAAAAGGTACGGAATATTTCCTTTCTGACCTGCACGGAGAGCATGAAGCTTTTGTTCATATGATTAAGAGTGCTTCGGGTACCATTCGTGCCAAGATTGAAGAAATCTACGGAGAAGCTATGACAAGGTCTGAAAGAGATGCTTTGGCGGCTCTTATCTATAACGCTAAAGCGGAGATAGCTCGTCGCAAGAAAACCGATATCAATATGGAGCAGTATTATCGCGAAAATATCTACCAGCTCATTGAAATTTGCAAGTCGGTATCTACTAAATATACCAGATCCAAGGTTAGAAAGAGCCTGCCTCAGTATTTTGATTATATTATTGATGAGCTGCTTCATGCAGACGATGAAGAAAATAAAACTTCTTACTATGTTGAAATTGTCAACACCGTTATTGAATACGGCCTTGCGGAAGAATTTACTATCAAGCTGGCGGATACCATCGGTATTTTGGCAGTTGACAAATTACACATTATAGGTGATATCTTCGACAGAGGAGCACACCCCGATCGCATTATGGATTTTCTGATGGAATATCATGATGTGGATTTCCAATGGGGAAACCATGATGTAGTATGGATGGGAGCAGCCACAGGCAACTGGGCTTGTATTGCAAACCTGCTTCGTATGAACATCAGCTACAACAATTTCGATATGCTGGAAATAGGCTACGGTATCAATCTTCGTCCACTGGCGGTATTTGCAGAGAGATTTTATGGAAATGACCCATGTACTGCTTTCATGCCAAAGGTACTTGATGAAAATGAATTTGACCCTGTCAGCGCTGAAACCGCAGCCAAGATGAACAAGGCCATCAGCATTTGCCAGTTCAAAGCGGAGGGGCAAAGAATCAAGGCACATCCTGAATATCAGATGGAGCATAGACTCCTTTTAGAACATATAGATTATGAAAAGGGCACTGTTACTATTCCAAGTTCAAATAAAACCTACGAGCTTAAAGATACTAATTTCCCCACAATAGATCCAAAGGATCCTTACAGCTTCACTAAAGACGAGAGGGACTTGATGAACAGACTTGAAGCCTCTTTTATTCAGAGCAAGAAGCTTCAGGAGCATGTTAAGTTCCTTTATACCAAGGGTTCTTTATATAAGATTATCAACAACAATCTCCTCTATCACGGTTGCTTACCGATGACTGAGGATGGCGAGTTTGAAGAAGTTACCATAAACGGTGTTACCTGCAAGGGTAAGGAGCTTATGGACTATCTCGATGAACAGCTTAGACTGGCTTACTTCACCCCGTCAGAGTCCGAAGAAACAGGGCGTTTAGGTGACCTTATGTGGTACCTATGGCTCGGTAGCAAATCACCACTCTTTGGAAAAGATCAGATGACTACCTTTGAACGCTGCTTTATTGCGGACAAGGCAAGCCACAAGGAGCATACGGTACCTTATTACACTCTTATTGAGGAGGAGAAGCATTGCGATACCATTCTTAAAGAGTTCGGGCTGGATCCCGAAGTGTCCCGCATATTAAACGGACACGTTCCGGTAAAGGTAAAGGACGGAAAAAGTCCTATTAAAGGTGGCGGCAAACTCTTTATTATCGACGGAGGTATATCAAAGGCCTATCAGAAAGATACAGGCATTGCCGGCTACACCTTTATCTTCAATTCACGTTTCATGGCACTTGCGGAGCATAAGGCTTACAGTCCTTTGCAGAAAGACGGCACCCAAGAGTTCCATACTCCGACTCTTCATACGGTGGAGCTTTTGAAAAAGCGTTTATTAGTAAAGGATACCGACTACGGCAAGGGTATTCAGAAGCAAATTGACGACTTACAGGCGCTTATAGATGCCTTTAGAAGAGGAGAAATCAAAGAAATCTATTAGGATTGCTTTGCTTGACTTAATCTGTTGCACGTAGTAAAATGAGAATTGTTCTCAAATTTAATTTGGGAATGATTCTCATTTTTGTTTAAATAGGAGATGAAGATGGCAACATATAAAACAAAGCAGAAAAAAGCGGTCATGGAGTTTATTAAGAAAGGACATGCTTATACCATAGAAGAAATAATCGACGGGCTTGATTCAAACTGCCACCCCTCCGAAAGACCGGCTAAAAGCAGTATATATAGAATTGTATCGGGCTTGGTTGAAGAGGGCTATTTAAAACGACAGGTAAAGCAAGGCTCAAGACAGTTTGCTTACCAACTATCGGAATTGGAGTGTCAAGGCAGCCATCTTCACTTAAAATGTACCGAGTGCGGCAGACTCATCCATATGGATGATGCTGTATCAGCCAATATTTTGGATGAGGTATTGAATAATCAGGATTTTGCTGTGGATGAAGAGCAAACCTTTATTCTTGGCAAATGTTCAAAGTGCAAGGGCAAATAGAAAAGCATTAATAAGCTGATAAAAATAAGGTTAATAATAAATATATATGATAAAAGCAAGTAGATAAATTATTAAGGGAGATGAAATGGCACAGTTAGAATGTAAAAATTTGAGCTTGGGGTATGAAAGCGGAGCTATTATCCAAAGGTTGAATTTCAGAGTGGATAAAGGCGAATATTTCTGTATTGAGGGGGAGAACGGCGCAGGGAAAAGCACTCTCTTAAAGGCTATTTTAGGATTGAAAAAAGCGCTTTCGGGAGAAATTGTTTTTAATGATGTATCTCGCGGAGAAATTGGATATCTTCCTCAACAGACATTGATACAGCGGGATTTTCCGGCAGCTGTAAGAGAAGTGGTACTTTCGGGCTTTACCGGAGGCATGGGACATAGATTTTTCTATACCCGTAAGGAAAAGGAAGAAGCCTTTAACAATATGAAAAGACTCGGAATAGAGCAGTTCGCAGATAAATGTTATAGAGAATTGTCAGGAGGGCAGCAGCAGAGAGTTTTGCTTGCCAGAGCAATTTGCGGGGCTAAAAAAATTCTGGTTTTGGATGAGCCTGTGGCAGCCCTTGACCCCGCAGCCACAGCAAATATGTATGAGATTATAGATGATTTAAATAGAGAAGACGGAACCACCATAATCATGGTATCCCATGATGTTCAAGTGGCTACCGGATATGCCACTCATGTTCTTAAGCTGACTTCTGACGGATATGAAATTTATCGCGGACGAAAGAACAAGGAAAGAAAGCTGCGGGAAGCAGGGAAACAGGTGGAATTTCATGGATAAATTAATACTATATTTTAGCTTTCCTTTTGTAAGATATGCGCTGATTGTAGGGATTTTTATTTCTCTGTGCGCTTCCTTGCTAGGAGTACCGCTGGTGCTGAAGAGATTTTCTTTTATCGGAGACGGACTGTCACATGTGGCTTTCGGTGCAATGGCTGTGGCGGCGGTAATGAGTATAAACAACCAAATGCTTGTAATACTTCCGGTAACTGTGATTGCAGCGGTATTACTCTTACAGGCGGGGCAAAACACGAAGTTAAGGGGAGACGCATCCATTGCGGTACTTTCAGTCAGCGCAATGGGAGTGGGTTATCTTCTTATGAACGTCTTTCGCATATCGGGAAACGTATCGGGGGATGTCTGTTCCACTCTTTTCGGTGCTACCGCGATTTTGACACTTTCTCGCCAAGATGTGTGGCTTTGTATCAGCCTTTCCATCGTGGTAACTTTAGCCTTTGTGCTGCTGTATCATAAAATTTTCAGCGTGACTTTCGACGAAAATTTTGCCGAGGCGAGCGGCGTAAATGCGAAGCTTTACAATATGTTCATTGCAATCATAACTGCGGTCATAATTGTACTTGCCATGAAGCTGGTGGGCACACTGCTGATTTCCGCCTTGATTATATTTCCGGCGCTTTCTGCTATGAGAGTCTTTAAGAGCTTTCGCAAAGTAATTATATGTGCGGCGTTTACGTCGATACTTTGTTCTTCTGTGGGGATAGTTGTTTCTATATTGGCGTCTACGCCTATAGGCTCCACTATCGTAGCTGCCAATCTGACGGTTTTCATTATATTTGTAATATTAGGCAGAGTTTTAAAAACAAGCGTTTAAGGTGGTGCAATGAAATACGATAAAGATTTTAGGAAAAAACAGTATAAACCCTTGATTTTCGGGAGTATAGTCATAGCCCTTTTTGTCCTTGTCTCTTTTGTTTCTGGAGGCTTCGGCAATGCTTTAAGGTCTTTTTTCCCTGTGGGCTGGTTTGGCAAAAATGTTACCGCAGGTATTGAAGAGGGCTGGGGCGGTGCTGTTGTTCTCGGTCGCGGATTAGACAATAAAGGTATTTATAAAGAGACGATTTTTCTTCCCTCAGGGGAGAATACCTATATATACGGAGAGGCACTTTTTCCTGAGGGTGCATGGGCAGGCGCCGAAACTAAAAATGAAATAGACCTTACGGCAGAGGGAGTACCTTTGGTACTTATTGCTCACGGCTTTTCGGGAACTCTTAACAGCGGTGGAGCGGCTGAACTGGCAAGGGAGATGGCTTCTCAAGGAATTGCTACTATAAGGGTAGACTTTGACCCTAGAGTAAGACCTGAACTTAAAGCGGAGAAAACCGGATTTTACGATCTTGAAAGTATGAAAAGGGATATGAAGCTGGCGGCGGACTATATGTGCCACTCCTATGCTATTGACGAGGATAAAATATGCCTTTATGCAAGAAGCATGGGTGGTAGAGTAGCTATGACCATGGGAAATGAAAGCTATGGCGGATATGACTATAAGGCTATGGCTTTGGTGGCTCCTGCCGGTAATGAAGAAGCCATGATATATTACATGGGCGGAGAAGAAAAATGGGATAAAATGAAAGAGGAAGCTCGAAACGGAAAGCTGAAATCTGAAAATGGAACAGCTTATACCGAAAAGCAGGGAGTTAAGCTGACTTATGATTGGTTTTGTGAATTTGAAGCTTATAACCCTTGTGAGCATGGAGAAAAGTTTGGAAATAAGCCGGTTATGGTGATATATAATACTTTAGATACTGTGGTTTTACCGGAGACTTCAAAGGAATGTGCTAAAAGTTATAAAAATTCGAGAATTGTAGAAGTTACCACAGAGGACGGACATGGATACGAAATGGGATTTAAAGAATCCGAATTGAAACTTGAACTTATGAGGGAAATTACAGATTTCATTTTGGAAGCCTTGGATATGGAACGACAATTAGATATTGAGGGCTAGAAAAATATAGAAAAAAGAAAAAAGAATTTAAAAGCAAAAAACTAGGTATAAAACCTAGTTTTTTTGGTGCGCGTGACACGACTCGAACGTGCAACCTACTGATTCGTAGTCAGGCACTCTATCCATTGAGCTACACGCGCACAATGCAATATTGAAATTATCAATGCAAAAACCATTATACAGCACCCTTTAATATTTGGCAAGGGAAAATTATGCATAAATAAAAATAATCCTTACAAAAAAACTTTTTTTGTGCTATTATAATAATAGTGGTATTTTTCAGAAAGGAGCAAGATATGTATCGTATCGGGGAAATGGTTGTATATGGTGAAGTTGGTGTATGTCAAGTGGCGGATATTACGGAAAAAGAATTAAATGGCCGTACTGTTGAGTATTATACTTTAGAACCTTGTTATCAAGGCTTTACTATTTATGCCCCAGTGGAAAACTGTGAAAGACAGGTTAGGACAGTTATTGAAAAAGATGATGCGCAGGCACTGATTGAGGAACTGCCGTTTATGAGTGTTGAAAAAGTTCAGATATCCAGCCTAAGAGCTCAAAGAGAACTATATGAATCTCTATTGAAAGCACATAGTTGTGAAGCGCTTTGCAAACTTATTTTAATTATAAACGACCGAAAAATTGCAGCGGAGAAAGCAAAGAGAAAGGTGGGAGCTGTAGACGAAAAGTTCCTGAAGAAAGCCGAAGAGCTTCTTTTTGGTGAGCTGGCAGCTGCTTTAGATATTTCAAAAAACGATATATCTAAAATGTTCCGTGCAAATCTTCAAAAGGTACATTAATTTTTTATAGATATTTGGCGACTGCATTTATATGCAGTCGTATTTTTTATTTTTAACTGTTGACATTTCTTGGAGCAGTGTTCATAATTAAACTAGAGTACAAAATTAAACAGTAGTACGAAAGTGATTGAATAATATAAGATTTTTTTAATAATAAACAAGAAAGTGAGCTTAAATTATGACAGAAAAAAAGGAAAGACAGAGATTTTCAAAAGAAGAAAACTTGATACAGATTATAAAATTTTCGCTGTTTTCTGTTTCAGCAGGAGTTATAGAGGCTGGGAGCTTTAGCTTATTGACTAATTTGACTGATTGGAGCTACTGGCCCAGATACCTGATTGCCCTTACCCTTTCGGTAGTTTGGAACTTTACTTTGAATAGAGAATTTACATTTAAGTCAGCAAATAATGTGCCTTTAGCCATGCTGCTTATAGCCTTGTTCTACGCGGTGTTTACACCTGTTACTACTATTGGCGGTCAGCTGCTTTCAAACTTGGGCTTAAATGAATACCTCATTTTAGGAGGAACCATGGCGTTAAATTTAAGCACGGAGTTTCTTTATGACAGATTTGTTGTGTATCGAGGCTCTATAAATACAAATGAAAGAGCAAAAAGGGAGAAAATAATTAATGGATAAGAATTACGGAAAGAAAGAAAGAAGTCGCAGAAAGCTTATGCACGTAGCCAAAGGCTTATATGAAAAAAACGGTATTGAAAATGTTACTTTCCATCAAATCGCAGAAGAGGCGGAGATGTGCAGAAGCACCGTATTTAATCACTTTGCAAGCAGCAAAGAGCTTATGTATGCCATATACGAACAGGGAGTAGATGATGTTGACCGACATTGTAATGAATTGGGGCTTAAGGGAGAGGCATATGTAAGAGAATTTTTCTATAAGCTCTTAGAGGATTCAGCCAACTATCCTATGCTCTCATTACAGTTAATCACAAATGCTATCGTTAATCGTGACGGTTCGGCAAGGATTAATCAAATAGAAAAGAGAATAAGCAAGGAACTGCAACTGGAAGAGGAAGATACAAAACCTTTGATGATTATGGGAATGTATTACGGAGTATTAAATCATTATCTGGTATTGGGTGGAGAGGTAAACCCTAAAAAAATGCAGGAGCAGTTTGAAGAAATGCTGAGACTCATATTGTAAAAACAGTTAGAAATTAAAGGAAAATATTTAGGAGGAAAAATCATGGAAAAGTACGGAATTAGCAGATGGGATGATCCTAAAGAAATTAATGCAAATTTATCCAAGCTGCAGAAAGAACCGATTTGGGAAGTAAGCGACGATTATTATGAAAAGGTGGTTTTACCATATTATGATAATCAGTGCAAAAAATCGAAAGCTATTTTTGATGAAGCCAAGACCTTTATACCCGGAGGTGTTCAGCATAATTTGGCTTTTAATAAGCCCTTTCCTGTTGCTTTCACCCAGGCAAAAGGCGCATACTTGGTAGACCAGGACGGAAACAGGTACATTGACTTCTTGCAGGCAGGGGGACCAACTATTTTGGGTTCCAACTATGACCCTGTAAGAGAAGCTGCCGTTGAAATTATCAATACCTGCGGACCTGTGACAGGCTTGCTTCACGAGGCGGAGCTTTTGATTGCCAAGGAGATTAACAAACACATGCCGAATGTGGAAATGTTTAGAATGCTCGGGTCGGGTACGGAATCCGATATGGCGGCTTGCAGAATAGCAAGAATTGCCACAGGGAAAAAGCGAATTATCAAGGTTGGAGGAGCTTATCACGGCTGGTCTGACCAGCTGGTATATGGTCTGAAAATTCCCGGCTCCAGAAACCTTTTAGAGTCCCACGGCATTCCAAAGGGCGCATATCGCGGCACCGATGAAGTAAGACCTAACGATTTGGACATGATGGAAAAGATGTTGAAGAGAAACAGGTTAAAGGGAGGCACGGCTGCGGTAGTAATTGAACCTGTGGGTCCTGAATCAGGCACAAGACCGGTTGCTAAAGAATATAACAAGGGAGTCAGAGCCCTTTGCGATAAGTACGGAGCCTTACTCATCTTCGACGAAGTGGTAACAGGCTTTAGAGTCGGTCTTGGAGGTGCTCAAGGGTATTTTGACGTAGTTCCGGATCTTACCGTATTTGGAAAAATTGTGGCAGGAGGCTATCCTGGAGCAGGTGGAGTAGGCGGTAAACGGGAATATGCGGGCATTATGGCTGCGGGTCTTGGCAATAAAGGGCACAAGGCGTATGTGGGAGGTACTTTATCTGCAAATCCGCTTTCCTCTATGGCAGGTTATGTTACCATCAAAGAAATTGAGAGAACCAATGCTTGTGAAGTGGCAGGCCGTGCGGGAGACAGGCTATGTGACGGCTTAAAGCAGCTGATTGATAAATACGGTCTTCCTTATGTTGCGTATAATCAGGGTTCCATTGTTCATCTGGAATGTACGGCAGCTATGAGCTTTGACTTTTCCTCCATGTTTATGCTTAAGTCCGCCATGGGTCTTTTGAAGAATAAGGATATGATGTATGAAAGAAAGGATTCCATGGAGAGAATGGGTGCGGCTTACATGGCTAACGGCATTGTCACTTTGGCAGGCTCCAGACTCTATACATCATTAGCAGATACAGATGATATTATTGACGAAGCGCTTAATCGCTTTGAAACGGTATTTAAGCACGTAAAGAAGACAAGCAAAGGGCTTTTAAGGTAATCGAAAGGGAAAATTCATGACTTGGTATATAATGGCTCACGACTTGGGCACCAGTTCAGATAAGGCGGCATTGGTAGATTGCGATGGAAACATTATTGCCACCGCTTCAGAAGATTATGCGACCTATTATCCCCATCCTGCTTGGGTGGAGCAAGAACCGCAAGACTATTGGACGGCTTCTTGCATTGCGTCTAAACGAATCATGACCGAAAACGGAATAAATCCGCAGGATGTGAGAGGGGTTATTTTTTCGACTCAGGCTCAAGGGATTATTCCTGTGGATAAAAATGGGAAAACTTTATACAGAAACATTACATGGGTGGACGGAAGAGCTGAAAAGCAAGCGCAGGACATTATGAACAGAGTAGGGGGGAAGAAAATTTTTTCGATGTTTTCAGGAACCACTATAATGGGAAAAGATGTAATGGCAAAGGTTATGTGGCTTAAGGAAGAAAAACCTGACATTTGGCGGGAAACCTATAAAATTTTGGATGTTAACGGTTACATGAAGTATCGCAGCACAGGTGAAATGGTCACAGAAATATCGGGTGCTTCAGCCTTTGCACTGGATTTGAAGAAAAAAGAGTGGATGGGCGTAATGAAGCTTATCGGTATGGATATGGGAAAGCTTCCAAGACTTGTAACCAGCACAGAGGTTATTGGTCCTTTACTTGAAGCTGCGGCAAAGGACATGGGTTTGGCAGCCGGAACTGCTGTATTCGGAGGCTGTGACGATGTTCAGGCGGCGGCAGTCGGTTCAGGTATGTGCGGTGATGGAGAATGTCACATTTATTTGGGAACATCGGCGTGGGTGTCTGTTGCAACCAAGGATAAAACTAAATTCCGTCATGGTGCGGCACCTATACAGTCTGCCGATCCCAATATGCTGCTTATTGCGGGAATTACCGAGTCCGCAGGAGCTAACATCGGGTGGCTACAGGAACAGTTCTTTGCTAATGAGAAAGAAGAATATGGTCCTTACAAGATTTTCGATTTCATGAATGAACAGATTAAAAAAATCCCTCCGGGCTGCGAACATTTAGTTTGTACCCCATGGATGCTGGGCGAAAGATGTCCTGTGAGCAATACTACCACCAGAGCCACTCTTTTCAATATTTCTATGGATCACACCAGAGAACATCTGATGCGCGCGGTATATGAAGGTATCGGATATAATCTTCGTTGGATTATGGAAAACTATCAGAAAGATTACAGCTTTAAGTGCGATGAGTTGAGAATTATCGGCGGCGGCGCAATGAATGACGCGTGGATGCAGATTATAGCAGATATTACAGGCAAGAGCTTTGAAGTAGTGCATGACCCTAGAAATTCAGGGGCGCTGGGTGCGGCTATTGTTGCCATGATTGGACTTGGACATTTAAAAGGATTTGGAGAAGTAAAACGATTTATAAAGATAGACCGTACCTATAGACCCAACACTGAAAACAAAAAGATTTACGATAAACTGTTCAGAGATTATCAGAATATATACACTGGGCTGAAGAAAGCCTATAAAACAGCCAATGGAGAGCGTTTTGTGGATGAAAATTAGAAAGAGAGAAAGTATATGGAAGATTTAATCCTTGAAAAAGTGAAGACTGAGTTGAAAGCTTCGCAAAAAGACCTTTGGGTAGTACTTACTTCAAATTTACCTTTTTCTAAAAAAGCAAGAGAGGAAAAACTGACCTTATGTGCGGCTTTGGACGATATGGCGCAGATTATAGGACAAAAGGTGGAAACCGTTTCCTATGATTCAGCTGCTATTTTGAGAGCCTTGAAAAAGTCTGCGGCATGTTTTGTAGAGGGGCATTATACTCTTTCCATAGGAAGAACGAAGTTTGAAGCGCAAGTTGCGGCAGAACAGCTTGAAAAGAGCGCGGAGATTTATTATAAGGCAAGAAAGCTCGGGGGAGTAAAAAATATTTCCGTATTTGAAGCACGCCTTATGAGATTCGTGTATAAGAAGAAGTATTCAAAACCTGAACTGGAAAAAAAGAAAATTGAAGAAGCGAAAGCTCTATCTTCTGAAAATAAAGGTACTGAAAAGAGGAAATGCAGTGATATTTCTAAAGAAGAATATGATATTCGAGAAAAGCTGGTAGCCTTTGGAAAGAAAGCTGTTTCAGATGGGCTGGTTCAAGGTACTTGGGGGAATTTTTCCATAAGATTGGATGAAAAGCGTTTCCTGTGCACACCATCAGGAAGAGATTACATGACTTTAACGCCTGAAGAAATGGTGATAGTGAATATTGATTCATTAGAATATGAGGGAGATTTGAAACCGACTTCAGAAAAAGGACTTCATGGGGCTATATATAAGAGGCGGTCTGATGTGGGGGCTATTGTTCACGCTCATTCAATGTATGCCTCTGTCTTTGCGGCGGCGAGAAAACCTATGCCTGTTGTGATTGCCGAGGGACAGGCGGTATTCGGCAAAGAAATTCCCCTTGGAGAATATGGGCTACCCGGAACGAAAAAGCTCACGAAAAAAACATCGCTTGCAATGGGAGAAAATTTCGGATGTATCATGACCAGCCACGGTATGATAACCGCAGGGGTGAACATGGAAAATGCCTTTGCAAATGCGATGCTGTTAGAAGAATGTGGTAAAGCCTGTTTGGAATAATAAATAGGCTATGCTGCATAATATGTATCTTATGCAGCATATGGTGTGGCAGAACCGTTTAACAGCTTCATGCAAACCTTACCGGTAGTATTCTCTAAAGCTTTTAATGCGTTGGAAAGAATAGTGGAGCATTCAATATTGTATTCCTTTGCAACGTTGCCGAGAACACATTTGATTCCGTCTTCTGTAAAGTCCTTGCCGTTTAATTTGGTTGCTACGCCCTGATTAAAAGTGATGTCGATATAAAGTGCAGTGTTCATTAGTGTGTACCTCCAAGTATTGTCTTTGTTTATGTATAAAAATTCACAAAACTGCATAAACATAAATAAAATAACTGATAGCATTATTATACACTATCATGAATAAAAATCAAGAACTTTTTTAAGATTTTTGTGCGGATTTTTCATGCGCTTTATTTTATAT
This sequence comes from Bacillota bacterium, assembly GCA_041797745.1. GTDB lineage: Bacteria > Bacillota > Clostridia > Peptostreptococcales > Anaerovoracaceae > UBA3871. The sequence goes on along the minus strand of JBHBZU010000026.1, from coordinate 34,959 downwards.
TGCAAATATTGAAATTCAGCGTTTATTTAAGGCAGATTGCAGATTAATAAAGGCGGGCTTATAGGACAAAAGGTGCCGATATTCAGTAAAATGGATAGCGGCACCTTTTTTGAGTTTCAAATGAGTTTCAAAAATGTAAAAGACCAATGCATAGTAGCCATAAAACTTTCCTCTTAATGAATGTGTTGATACATAAGTGTGTTGATACTTAAGCCTGCATTGCCTCTTATTTCCTTGTAAATAACGCAAAAAAGACAAACAATTCAGAAAAAAGGCTATACTTTAATTCACTAATATGTTAAAATGAGTCAGATTGGGTGTGAAAATTTAGGAGGTATTTATGAAAAGCAAAGGATTAACTCGAAAGCTTGTAAGACGTACAGCTACGGTTACAGTAATCATTTTTTTAATAGCACTTTTGATACTGGGCTTAGCTTTGTTTTCACAGGTAAAGGCAAATATGAATGACAATATGCGCTTAAATGCGGAGGCTATAGCGCAACAGTCGGATGAATTTTTCAATATTCATAAGACCATAACCGGTCAATATTCTCAAGATCCGGTTTTAAAAGAGTATATGACGGAAATAAAGAACAGCAAGGGCTGGCTGGATGAAAATTCTATGTGGCCTACGATTTACTCACAGATAAAGGGTTCATACGATTTATATAAAGATACGGTAGTAGAACTTTATATTGCAAGCTACTATGTGCAGGATATCGCTTCCTCCACCGGAGATGTTATGAACAAAGATTATCCGGGAGCCGTTGACACTTTCCACAGGGAGTGGATGGTAAGACCTATGGAAGAAAAGCAAACCATAATTACGTCCCCTTATGTTGACGGACAAACAGGAGACGTTGTCTGCACAATCGCTTCACCTATTTATAGCGGTGAGGGAACTTTTTTAGGAAGTGCAGCCATCAGCTTCATGTTAAATGACGTACAAGATATCTTTGCAAATGCAAAGATTGGTGAAGAGGGTTATGTAATGGCCTTTTTAAACGACGGCACATTCTTTTATCACCCTGATGAAAAGTATTTGGCTGCTGATTCCGGCGGAAAAGTCGGTAAGATAACGGATTTTGATTTTTCTCAAGAACTTACAGAGGCTGTGCTTAACGGAGATGAGGGCGAAATTGTAAGCTTCACAGATGAAAATGGAAGAAATATGCTTGCTGTTACAGAGGTTTTGGAAACTACCGGTTGGAGAGTATTGGTTTGCTTGCCGACCAGCGAAGCCTATGCCATGGCAATAAACACCATAATATTGCAGGTAGTAATACTTGCCCTTGCCCTCATAGGCATTATAGCGGCAATCTTTATAGTAACAAGAAAGGCTGTTTTGCCTGTTTCCAATATTGCAAATGAAGCGTCACTGCTTGCTTCCGGTCGCAGAGTCGGAGGTATTGTCCGCAAGGAAAAGGTTACAGATGAGATTGATTTGCTTATAAATTCCTTTGCGGATTTGGTTGAAAATAACGAAAAGCAGGCATATGTCCTTGAACAAATAGCCCAAGGAAACATAGACGATGTGGATATTGAGGTTCGTTCGGAGGATGACGCTCTCAACCTGTCGATGAAAAAAGCGATAGATACTCTTAACGGACTTAAGTCATCTCTTCTCAACTTTGCAACTGAATTTAAGGAGGGAAGCACATTCTACAGAGCCGATTCAAGCAGCTTTGGCGGCAGCTATAAGGATATCATGGATGGCGTAAACGAAGTAATTGATATTCTTCTTGTGCAGGTACTGGACCTTGTAGCAGCGGTAGGAGATTTGGGAGAGGGAAGACTTCCGGAGGTTGATGTAGACAGACCGGGAGAATATGGAAAGGCATTTGTTCAGCTTCGCAGTACGGTAGAAAGCCTTAAAATGTTGACAACAGACGTTCAGACTATGGTAAATGCGGCGATAGCACAGGACTATTCTGTGAGAGCGGACGCTACAAAATATGCAGGTGAGTACAAGGCTCTTATCGAGGGCATAAACGGAACCCTTGATATGATTGTCAAAAAGACTACTTGGTATGGCAATATCATTGATTCCATTCCTATGCCTGTTCAGGTTATGGACAACGACGGAAACTGGACTTTTATAAATACAGCCTTTGGAAACAACTTAAGAGCACTCAACATAATAAAGGGCAGTGCAAGACAGCTTTATGGAAAGCCTTGCTATATCGAGGGGGCAGACATAAACGGAATTGCTGCATTTGAGGCAGGAAAAGAAGAAACTGAATTTGAATTTAACAATCACATATACAGACAAACCATGAATTATTTAAGGGATGCCGAGGGAGAAAAAATAGGCTACTTAGGTTCGCTTCAAGACCTTACAGCTATTTTAAGACAGCAGGAATATTCAGACGCTGCGGCTGAAAGACTTGAAAGAAACTTAAGCAATCTTGCTGCCGGAAACTTTGAGTTTGAGGAAAACAATATCCCTAGAAACGAGTACACAAAGGAACTGGAAAAGACCTTTGACAAGATAGACCACGAGGTAGAGCGAGTAACTCAGGCAGTGGGCGAACTTGTGGAAGATTCCGTAAAGATTGCCAATTATGCGGTTGAGGGCAGACTTGAACAAAGAGCGGACCTTTCAAGATATGAGGGCGAATACGCCAAGGTAATGAAAGGCTTAAATGATACAGTTGACGCCTTAACGGAACCGGTTAACGAGCTTATTGACGTCCTTTCAGCTTTAGGAAGCGGAGATTTGTCAAAGCAGGTAACAGGAAACTATCAAGGTGATTTGGCTTCTTCAAAGGAAGCGTTCAACAACACAGTTCAAAGCCTGAGAGAAATTATAGGAGACATAAAAGCTACCCTTTCTGCAATAGGCAGCGGTGACCTTACTATACAAATGAGGGATGTATATAAGGGTGATTTTGTAGAAATTAAAAATTCTCTGACAGACATCATAGACAATCTCTCCATCGTTATGGACAATATAAACGAGGCTTCCCAACAGGTAGCGGCAGGAGCAAAGCAGCTCTCGGACGGAGCGCAGAATTTAGCTGCCGGTTCAACAAAGCAGGCAATGGCAATAAGAGAGCTTGGAGATACTATGAACGGTATAGCAGACCAAACCAAGCACAACACCGAAGACGCAAAGAAAGCTTCGGATTTGTCCAAGAACCTTATGGTGCAGGCGGATCAGGGAAACAAGCAGATGAAAGATATGCTTTCGTCAATGAGCGAGATAAACGAATCCTCTGCGAACATTTCAAAAATAATAAAGGTAATAGACGATATAGCGTTCCAGACCAATATACTTGCGCTTAATGCGGCGGTAGAAGCGGCAAGAGCAGGTGTACACGGCAAGGGCTTCGCGGTTGTAGCCGATGAGGTAAGAAATCTTGCTGCTAAATCGGCGGCGGCAGCCAGCGAAACCACTTCTCTTATTGAGGGTTCGGTTGCAAAGGTTAATACAGGTACAGAGATTGCCAACGCTACGGCAGCAGCTCTGGAAAAGATTGTTTCAGGAATTACGGAGACATCAAATCTTTGCGATGTAATAGCGTCGGTATCTCATAAGCAGGCGGCGGGAATAGACGAAGTGAACAACGGCCTTGAGGATATTTCAGATGTTGTTCAGTCCAACTCCGCGACTTCAGAAGAGTCCGCAGCTTCTTCCGAAGAGCTTTACGGACAGGCGGATTCCTTAAAGAGTCTTGTTGCGCAGTTTAAGACAAAGAGCAGCAGTCAAAATTCGGATTTCAATGCAGGAACAAGGCAAACCTTGATATCTACATCTGAAGCTGATACCAAAGCTCAAAATAATAGTGATATGCCACATATTACTCTTGACTTTGAGGAATTTGATAAGTATTAATAAAGAAACTAAAATAAAAGTGCCGGTATTCGACCAAAAGGAATGCCGGCGTTTTTTTTGCATATATTTAAAACTGCCATTTAACAAAATTAATTATCTGAAAATATATAATTACATTGACTGCAAATACTTGATTTTGTTTATAGATTTAAAATTTGTGGTATACTAAAGGGGCAAGAACTTATCAAAAGGGAGGAAATAACAATGACAAAAGTAGATATTTTTTCAGGTTTTTTAGGTGCAGGTAAGACCACTCTTATTAGAAAACTTATCAACGAAATATATAAAAATGAAAAAGTGGTATTAATAGAAAACGAATTTGGTGATATTGGAATTGATGGAGATTTTTTAAAGGACGCAGGTATAGAAATTACAGAAATGAATTCGGGATGTATCTGCTGTACTTTAGTAGGTGATTTTACCAAGTCCATTCATCAGGTGATTCAGCAATATCATCCTGACCATATTATTATTGAACCCTCAGGGGTAGGAAAACTTTCCGACATCATTGCTGCGGTAGCCGGTGCAGGAGAGGAGCTTCAGCTAAACGGCACCATTGCGGTAGTTGACGCTAAAAAATGTGCCATGTATATGAAGAATTTCGGTGAGTTTTTCAATAACCAAATAGAAAGTGCCAACGCAGTTATTTTAAGTCATCTTAAGGGACTTTCTGAAGATAAAATCGAAAAAGCTGTGGAACAGTTGAGAATGCTCAACCCTAATGCAGCTATCATAACTACGGATTGGGATGAGCTTTCGGCAAGTCAGATTCACGATGCCATGGAAAACGGAGATACTTTGGTGCAGGAGCTGGAGAAGTTGGCGCGGGAACATAAATGCGGAAATCATCATGACCACGAGCACCATGAACATCACCACGACCATGAGGGAGATTGTTGCTGCGGAAACCATCACGACCACAAGCACCATGAACATCACCACGACCATGAGGGAGATTGTTGCTGCGGAAACCATCACGACCACGAGCACCATGAACATCACCACGAACATGAGGGAGATGGCTGCTGCGGAAACCGTCACGACTGCGACCATCATGAACATCACCACGACCATGAGGGAGATTGTTGTTGCGGAAACCATCATGACCACGAACATCACGAACATCATCATGACCATGAGGGAGATTGCTGCTGCGGAAACCATCATGACCACGAGCACCATGAACATCACCACGAACATGAGGAGGATTGCTGCTGTGCAGACCATCACCACCACCATGACGCTGATGAAATATTTGAGTCATGGGGAATCGAAACCTCAAGAAAGTTTGGGAAAGCGGAGCTGGAGGCTATTTTGGAAAGGTTTACTGACGAGGAAAAGTTTGGTATTATTCTCAGAGCAAAAGGCATTGTAGACGGTACTGACGGTTGGCTGCAATTTGATTATGTTCCGGGAGAGCCGGAAGTTAGAATCGGTGCAACCGCAGGACTTACAGGAAGACTGTGCGTTATCGGCTCCAAATTGAATAAGGAAAATGTTAAGGCTGCATTTCTGAAATAGAGAGCAGAGGAGAGAATATGATTAGGGCAAAGAGAAGAGAAATTCCGGTTTATATGTTCATAGGCTTTTTGGAAGCAGGCAAAACTGAGTTCATGCAGGGCGCTTTAGAGGGCGAGGAATTTAATACAGGAGAAAGAACTTTGGTACTGCTTTGTGAGGAGGGTATTGAAGAGTACAATCCGGAGAAGTTTGCGCAACCAAATGTATATATTGAAGTTGTAGAAGAGGAGAAAGACTTAAATATAAAGAAACTTCAGGAACTTGCAGAGAAGCACAAAGCGGAACAGGTACTGGTTGAGTACAACGGTATGTGGATGTTAAATAACTTTTTTGAAGCCATGCCGAGAAATTGGAGAATTTATCAGATTTTGATGGTTGCTGACGCTACCGGATTCATGGCTTACAATAAGAATATGCGCAATTTGATGTATGACAAGCTCAGCACAGCAGAAATGGTAGTGTTTAACCGTTTCACAGATGATATGAAGAAAGAAGACTATCATAAGATTGTTAGAGCAGCCAACAGAAGCGCGGATATTATATATGAGTACGGCGGAGACAGATATGAAATTGATGATATTGAGGACCCGCTACCCTTTGATATTAATGCGCCTGTAATTGAAATTCGCGATTTGGACTATGCCCTTTGGTACAGAGACATAAACGCCGAAGAAAAGAATTATTTAGGAAAAACCGTAAAGGTAAAGGGCAGGTGCTTAATTGGAGCAGATCTTCCGCCAAATACCTTTATCTTCGGGAGACATGTTATGTCCTGTTGCGTAGATGACATTCAGTTTGCCGGTCTTATAGGTAAGATGAAAGGTATATCCACCAAGGTTAAACATGGAGAATGGTACACAATAACTGCAACGGTTTCGGTGGACTATCACGAAGTTTATGGAGAAAGCGGCCCTATTCTAAATGCTACGGAAATAAAAAAAGCCGCTCCACCTGTGGAGGAAGTTGCAACCTTTTAGAATATTATCGGAGTTTAAGTCGGCTTTTTAATTAAATCATATATAATCAAATCATATATCTAAAGAAAATTTGTAAAATAGCGTAAAAGCAGATATGGGCAAAACCATATCTGCTTTTTGGCGATTCGTAACTTATGTCAAAAAAGAAGATGAGCCGGATTGCTCCGGTTCACCCTATTGAGATAAAATAAGTTGGAGTATATATGAATAGGCTTTACAGCCAATTTTGCCAAGTCATTTTACCCGTCCGTTCAAATTGTCTCATCACTACTTTCAGAAATCATTTTCTCATCACAACAGTTGATTTACGCACTCGGTGTGCTATCAACATTTTTATTTGATTTCTGATTACAGCTTCATTATAGAATGTTATGTGCAATAAAACTGCAAGCACGATAAAACAATTTAATATTTTTTTTAATAACCCCTTACTCTTCTGCTTCTTACTAAAGCAACAACGTTAAGCGCTATGATTCCGGCACCGAGACCTACCACAACACCACCAATAGCGATATTTGCTAATTTAATACCTTTCATAATAAACCTCCTGCTTATTGGAACCTCCTTGAAAGATTCTCCAAAAGGAGTCTGACAAAGGAGTTAACTGTTAGGTGATTGTACCCACCACCCTTTTTAACTATTATATAATCATTTTCAAAGCCGGGCAAGTTTTTTAACAAAGACACATCAATATCATAGGGTCTTGTATCAATTAAGGAAAGCGCAGGGGCTTCATTTTTAGCAGGAAGCTCGGTTATATCCAGTTGAAGCTCAACAGTACCGGTAAGGCTATCCAGTTTAATTGTGCATGGGTAGGTGATGTCACTGTAACTACAATAATTCACGTGGATACCTTGCTGAAAGCCTTGAACCAAAAGCTTCCGCGCTTTGTAATATATACCGCTGACATGGAAACTGCCGGCGGGAAAGCCCAATCCGCTTATAGCCTTATGAAAATCTGTCTTTTTAATAACAGGCAGCAGCCTGCAAAGCTGCCTGCAATCATCGGAATTGTGGAGAATGATTGTTTTCATTAAATTTTCCTTACCCTGACCTGCTTTGTGGGCAAGATATGCGAAGTAAAGATCCACACTTTCCGAGCCTGAAATGGCGTCAGTTCTGGTAGGGGACAAGCCACAGTAGGTTTCAAGAGTTTTCTGTCTGAGATTAGGCAAAAACTTTCTTAAATCGGAGTATTTATTTACTACCTGATACAAATCCAAGTTAAAAGGAAAGCCCTCTTTAAAATTGATTCCATGTTTTCGACAGCGAGTTTTCAGGAAAGGAACATCAAATCGAGCGCCGTTATAACTGATGATTACATCTAACTCTTTAAGAGCGGTCATGTAAGCCGATAGGGCTGCTTTTTCATCTTCTACGGTGTTGTATTCGGAAAAGTATTGGCAGCATAGTAAGGTGGCTTTGAGCTTTTCTAAATCCTCTGCAACAGGTTCGGTTTTTTGTATTATAACAAGACCTCCAAGAATAAACTTACATCTGTCGGGGCTGAGTCCGGTGGTTTCAATATCCATGAAGCCTACCTTAAGGTGCCCGAAGTAAGTATCGAAGAGAGGGGATTTTGCTATAATATCTGTAAAAGTTTCTTTTGTGTGAAGCATACTAACCTCATAATTTATACAGTAATTTATTTATATTTAATAACAGTTTACCTTGGCAATATTATATCAAAATTTTATTTAAAAACAAAATAGACCGCAGGGGTGCAGTCTACTTTGTTCAAAAGGGGTATTGGGATTAGAGATTAATGAGGTTATCAGGGGGATAACCACAATCAGATTATATAAAATCCCAGCTGATAATGCAATGCTTTTACGTAAAAAAGCACTTTTGGAGTGATTTATTTTTAATAATTTGTACATTCTTGCGGTTGGATAAATAAAAATACAACAAACATGATGAATTTCTCAAACTTTTGGTAAATTTTATTCAATTACCCCTGCCTTGTTCTTATTAAAATAATCCTTAAGATAATAGGCTGCGATGATGGTTTTTGAATCTACAATATCCCCGTTTTCAACCATTTCAATCATTTCATCGGCGGTGTATTCCTCCACTTCAATGGCTTCGTCCTCATCAAAATCGGTCTCGCCGGGACTTAGATCGGTACAAAGGTAGGTGTGAAGAACTTCGGTTGAATAACCTATGCCGCAAAAATATGAAAAGAGGAATTGTATTTTACCGGCGCTGTAGCCGGTTTCTTCTTTCAATTCTCGGATAGCGGCTATCATGGCATTCTCATTCTCTTCCAACTTACCTGCCGGAATCTCTAAAGTAGCACTTTGAGCAGCGTATCTATATTGTCGCACTAATACTACTTTGTTCTCTGAAGTTAGGGGGATGAGGGCAACGGCGCCGCGGTGCTCCACCACTTCTCTGGTAGTCTGACCTTTCGGAGCAGTAACCTTATCTACCCTCAAATTTAAGATTTTTCCTTTATATTTATATTCTCCGCTAATCTTTTTCTCTTCAAAAATCATAATTTTCTTGTATGATGTATTCATAACTAAATACGTCATACACTCCTTTCTTTTTAACTCTGATATTATTAAATTCATAGTAATAACATAGGGGGGATGTTTTTATTGCCAAACTTTTAGTGATATTGCGGTTTGGATGTTTCACCTTTAGCTTAAAAACAGATATTTTAATCTTCTATTGGTTTAAGGCTTCGATTTTCACCGTTAAGCAGGCGGGATTTATCAGTGCATGCCTTGAAAGCGCGGGAAATGAGGTCATCAAGCCCGTCCTGTTCTAAAATCTTTACCGCCTCAATGGTGGTGCCTCCCGGTGAACACACATTTTTGCATAGGGCTATAGGGTCAAGATTCGTTTCCAATACCATCTTTGCAGCCCCAAGCACTGCCTGTGCGGCAAAAACTTTGGCTGATTCAGGTGTCATGCCCTCGCGAACAGCCTCATCAATTAGTGAGTTGATGTATAAGAACGTGTAGGCGGGACTGCTGCCGCTTATGCCTATAACGGTATGAATCATATTTTCAGGGACTTCTACGGCAAGACCTATACCGGAGAAGATATTCATGAGAAAGTCAAGCTCCGAGTCGCTAACCAGCTCATTACGGCTTACGGAAGTCATGCCGGCACCCACTTGAGCCGGAGTATTTGGCATGATTCTCACAATTTTAGTATCAGCGCCGAGAACTTCGGCGATTGAGGCAATGGATATTCCTGCTGCCATAGAGACTATGAGCTTGCCCTTGGCGGCGGTGCCTGCTGCCTTAAGACCTATGGCTATTTTGGGAAGAATATCGCTGAAAATTTGCGGCTTTACTCCTAAAAAAAGAACTTCGCAGTCTGATACTATCTTTGGAATTTCAGTATAAGGGGTAACGCCCAATTCTGATGATGTGCGTGTCAGCTTTTCACGGTGGACACCGAATACGCAGGTATCTTTTGCTGAAATAGCACCGGAGGTCAGCGCGCCGCGAAGAATGGCGCCACCCATATTACCGGCACCGATGAACCCTATTTTCATATTGCACCTCGCAAGTAAAATTTTACATAAAAATTTATGACATAATAGCTCCATACATTATAGCACATTTATTGTAAACCGTTTTTGTATTTGATATACTATTTTTATATTAAAGGAAAGCATATTATGTGTGCAGAGGAGCAAATGTATAAAGCCATATGCAGCATAGAGGGCAAACGTCACAAAGATATCAGATTTCACAAAGATATACGCAACTTAAAAATAGTAGTCGTTTTTGTATTAAAAAATAAATTATATGCGTAGAGCGGTTAAGAGCGGTTAAGGCGGGCAATATACAAAGTCATATGCAGCATAGAGGGCGACATAGGAAAATATGGCATAAAAATATGTGAAAAACTATAGGTGTATCTGGTAAGTTAAGACATATGAAAGTGCGAAATTTATAGAGGATATATGATGGAAAAAGATTTTGAAATTTATTTAAAAAATATGGGGAAGTCCCACAATACTATTGCGGCATATACAAAGGATGTTGCTATTTTTGAAGCTGAGCAAAAGCTGAAAGATACGGCGGAGTTAGCGGATACCACAGAGACGGAGGTAGTGTCCTATGTGCTTAAGCTGAAAAAGAACGGGCTGTCTTCTTCGACCATAAATCGAAAGCTGTCGGCACTTAGAACATATTTTAATTATCTCATGAGCTGTAAGAGGATTATAGAAAATCCCACAAAGGATATTAAGGCGCCAAAGGTGGAAAAGAAAAAGATAGAATATCTTTCTATTGAGGAGATAGACAAATTACTCTCGACACCTGATGACAGTATCAAGGGAATCAGGGACAAAGCTATGTTGGAATTGCTCTATGCGACAGGCATAAGAGTCAGTGAACTGATTGAAACGGGACTTGAAGAAATTAACTTAAAAATGAGCCTCATTATGTGCTCCGGTCATCATTCAAAGGCCAGAGTTGTTCCCATTGGAAGAACTGCAAAAAAAGCATTGGAAAGATATATAAAAGAAGCAAGACCTCAATTTTTAGGCGAGAAAGAAACGGAAGAGTTTTTCATAAACTATAATGGCGAAGCATTAACTCGTCAGGGGGTTTGGAAAATTTTAAAAGAGTACGCCGATAAGGCGGAACTTACAGTTAGAATTACACCACAGACATTGAGAAATTCATTCGCGGTGCATATGCTTAATAACGGCGCAGACCTTAAAGCTTTACAGGAGCTTATGGGACATGAAGATATCTCGGCAACCGAAGTCTATTGCGAAGCGGTAAAAACAAGAATTAAAGACATTTACGACAGGACTCATCCGAGGGCATAGGTAAAACGAAAGGATGTGCCTTTCGGGTCGTGGGTATCGATGATGTGGGCATTGGTGATGTGGGTACAGTTGCGGGAAGTCATGGGTGCGGTCGCGGGAGTTGACAGTCGAGGGAGTCGTTATTGGATAACGGCTATTTACGATTCGTGGCTATTGTGGCTATCGGTGTAAAAAATACTTGCATATTGGCATAGCTTGTGATAGAATATGGGATGTTATTACGGACGGTCCTCTGGGCGCAGTATGCGTATATGTTTTTGAACCACGAACGTCTTGGGAAGGAAGGAGGAGAATAACAAATGGACATTATGAATGCAATCACTCAGGAATACAAGAAAAATGAGGTTCCTGAATTTGGAGTTGGTGATACTGTAAAGGTATTCATCAAGATTAAGGAAGGAAACAGAGAAAGAGTTCAGCTTTTTGAGGGTTTCGTACTCAAAAAGCAGAATGGCGGTATCAGCGAAACTTTTACCGTTAGACGTATCGCTTCAGGCGTAGGCGTTGAAAAGACTTTCCCTATTCACTCACCTAGAATCGAAAAGATTGAAGTAGTTAGACGCGGTGATGTTAGAAGAGCTAAGCTCAACTACATGCGTGAAAGAACAGGTAAGGCTGCTAGAATCAAGAGCAAGGACGTTTTATAATCGTCACTCAGGGGAACCACAGGTTCCCCTTTTTTGTTATAAATTCGGAGGTAATAATGGGTATTGAAAATATCAACTGGTATCCGGGGCACATGAAAAAGACCCGTGAGCTTATTGCGGAAAATTTAAAAATAGTAGATGCAGTGGTGGAAGTAATAGATGCCCGTATTCCCGTTTCCAGCCGAAATCCCATTATAGATGAGCTGGTGCAGGGAAAACCCCGCATTATTATCTTAAATAAGAGTGACTTGGCTGATGAAGTACGCAACGCGGAATGGATAGACTTTTTTAAGGCGCAGGGGAATAAAGCCCTTGCAATGAATTGCATGAGCGGAAGCGGTGTGAATTTACTTTTAAAAGAATTGGAAAAAATGCAGGCGGTTAAGAACGAGGGGCAGGTGCGGAAGAAGCAGCTGCGCATGATGATTGTTGGCGTGCCTAATGTGGGAAAATCCTCACTCATTAACAGACTTACGGGGAAGAAATCGGCTAAAACAGGGGACAGACCGGGGGTTACAAAGGGCAAACAATGGCTTACCCTATCTAACGGTATGCAACTTCTCGATACACCGGGAATCCTTTGGCCAAAATTTGAGGATCCGGAAGTAGGCTTAAATCTTGCTTTCTGCGGTTCAATTAAGGATGAAATTTTAGATACTCCATCTTTGGCATTGGAACTTATTACAGTTTTAAGAACAGCGTACAGGGAAATGTTAATGGAACGTTACAAGCTGACGGAAGATGACTTTGAAGTGGATGAGTATGAATTGGAAATGTCGGAAGACAAAGAAAAGACGATTTCCTTAAGGGTAATGGAAGCTATCTGCAAAAGACGAGGCTGGATTCTTCCCGGGAAGCGAATCGACTATGAAAGAGGCGGACGTACCATATTAGATGAATTTAGGTCTTCCACCATCGGCAAGATTACACTGGAGCATAGGTAAGGTGGAGGCATGACGAAAAAAGAACGTGAGGAGCTGCTAGTTGCCAGACTGGCGGAGATGATGGAAACTGAAAGGGAACTTCACGCTAAAGGCTTAACCTATGTGGCAGGAGTAGATGAGGTGGGGAGAGGCCCACTTGCAGGACCTGTAGTCACGGCTGCTGTGGTGTTACCTGATAACTTTAATATTTTAGGGGTAGACGATTCTAAAAAAATATCCGAAAAAAAGAGGGAGCAGCTATTTGAAGAAATTCTCGGATGTGCCTTGGCGGTAGGTATCGGTGTTTGCGAACCGCAGCGAATTGATGAGATTAACATATTGGAAGCTACCAAAGAGGCTATGGGCCTCGCGGTAGGAAATTGCGACAGGCAACTGGCGGAGAAATTTTCAGGAGCAGTAATTGAACATCTGCTAATTGACGCGGTGAAACTTGAAAATGTAGATAAACCGCAGACTTCCATTATCAAGGGGGATGCAACCTGTAGCTGCATTGCCGCCGCGTCCATTGTCGCAAAAGTCACAAGAGACCGCATGATGAGGGAATATGCAGATAAATATCCGGATTATGCTTTTGAAAAAAATAAAGGATATGGGACAAAGGCACATTATGAGGGGCTGAAAAAAGCGGGGATTACGCCAATACACAGAAGAACTTTTTTAAGGAATCTCTGGGAACATTAATAAGAAATTAAGGGTATATTTCGGGGCTTAGGTGAAAAAGTAAAATTAACGGATTGAGCTTAAATAATCTATTAAAAACCGGAGCCAACCTTTTCAATTTTTCTTAGAATTATATCGGTAAAATATTGGGAAAGTCGGTTGACATTTATAGGCTTGAGGGAGTATAATCGAAATGATTTCGGGATATGATATTGCATTTCATAATGCGAAACAAAATGAACTTATGCCCGAAGAATAAGTTAGTTTTTTTATAATTAAAATATGTAAAAAAGAGAGAGGTACTAACATGGGTTTCAAATCTGATATCGAAATTGCACACGAGTGCAAAGCGCAGAAAATTACAGAGATTGCTAAAACAGCAGGAATTGACGAAAAATATCTTGAACAGTATGGTAATTACAAGGCAAAGATAGACTACAAGCTGTTAAAGGATCTTGAAAACAAGGAAAACGGTAAGCTGATTCTTGTAACAGCCATCACTCCTACTCCGGCAGGCGAGGGTAAGACAACTACTTCCGTAGGTCTCACAGACGGTCTCAGAAAAATCGGAAAGAATGCAGTAGTTGCATTGAGAGAGCCATCCCTTGGACCTGTATTCGGTGTTAAGGGCGGTGCCGCAGGTGGCGGTTATGCCCAGGTTGTGCCTATGGAAGATATCAATCTTCACTTCACAGGCGATTTCCACGCAATCGGTGCAGCTAACAACTTACTGGCTGCTATGTTGGATAACCATATTCAGCAGGGAAATCAGCTGGGTATCGACGTGAAGTCTATTACATGGAAGAGAGCGGTGGACATGAATGACCGTCAGCTCAGACATATCGTTAACGGTCTTGGCGGTAAAATGCAGGGTGTTCCGAGAGAAGACGGCTTTGACATCACAGTTGCTTCCGAAGTAATGGCGTGCCTCTGCCTCGCCTCCGACATTTCCGATATGAAAGAAAGACTCGCCAGAATGATTGTTGCATACACTTATGAGGGTAAGGCTGTAACAGCTCACGACCTCAAGGCTGAGGGTGCAATGGCTGCGCTTTTAAAGGACGCATTAAAGCCGAACCTGGTGCAGACTCTTGAGGGTTCTCCTGCTTTTATTCACGGTGGTCCTTTTGCTAATATTGCACATGGCTGTAACTCTGTGACAGCTACTAAGATGGCTCTCAAGATGGGAGACTACGCTGTAACGGAAGCGGGCTTTGCTGCTGACCTCGGTGCTGAAAAGTTCCTCGATATTAAGTGCCGTATGGGCGGACTTCACCCAAGCGCAGTTGTAATTGTAGCTACAGTAAGAGCTCTCAAGTATCATGGTGGCGTTGCCAAGGCTGACCTTAACAATGAAAACCTTGACGCTCTTCAGAAAGGTATGCCAAACCTCCTCCAGCATGTTAAGAATATTAAGGAAGTTTTCGGTCTCCCATGCGTAGTAGCTATCAATGCGTTCCCTACAGATACAAAGGCTGAACTTGATTTAGTTGAAGCAGAATGTAACAAGCTCGGCGTAAATGTTGCCCTTTCTGAAGTATGGGCTAAGGGCGGCGAGGGCGGTAAGGCTCTTGCTGAAGAAGTTGTAAGACTTTGCGAACAGCCTAACGATTTCCGTCAGGCTTACGAGCTCAACACTTCCGTACAGGAAAAGCTGGAAACTATCTGCAAGAAGATTTATCATGCAGAGGGTGTTAAGCTTGTAGACAAGGCGCCAAAGCAGCTTCAGCAGATTGAAGAGCTTGGATACGGCAATCTGCCGATTTGCATGGCAAAGACACAGTATTCTTTCGCAGACGATCCAAAGCTAATCGGTGCACCAACAGGTTTCACCATCAATGTTCGTAACCTCAAGGTTTGTGCAGGAGCAGGTTTCATCGTTGCGCTTACAGGCGACATCATGACTATGCCGGGACTTCCTAAGGTACCTGCTGCGGAAAAGATTGACATTGATGAAAACGGTGTAATTTCAGGCTTGTTCTAAAAATACGGATATATAAATACTTTATCAAGAGCGCTATCAGGGCGCTCTTGGTTTATAGAAAGGAAATAAATATGAAGTTTGCAGACAAAACTTGTAAGGATTTCACAGCCGTTTTGGCTTCCAAAGAGGCTGTTCCGGGTGGTGGCGGCGCTTCCGCCCTCATTGGAGCTATCGGAATTGCACTGGGCAATATGGTTGGTTCTCTTACAGTGGGAAAGAAGAAGTATGCCGAGGTTGAAGAAGAAATTAAAGAGCTGATGGTGAAAGCCGAAGTTGTTAGAAAAAAATTCATTGAACTTATTGACAAAGATGCGGAGGTTTTTGCACCCCTTGCAGCAGCTTACGGTATGCCTAAAGACACAAAGGAGCAGCAAGAGGAAAAGGATAGAGTTATGGAGGAAGTGCTTGTAAGCGCTTGTGATGTACCTATGCAAATTATGCACGCTGCCTGCGAAGCTGTTGATATTATTGAAACCTTTGCGGAAAAGGGAAGCAAACTGGCAATTTCCGACGCGGGATGTGCTGCCACCGCATGTCGTGCAGCGCTGGAAGCGGCTTCCTTAAATGTATTCATAAACACAAAGTCTATGAAAAACAGAGAGTATGCTGAAAAGGTAAATACCGAAGCTAATCATATGCTGGATACTTATCCTAAAAAGGCTGATGAGATATTTCAAAGGGTGAGAGCAGGCTTTTAAGAAAGGGCGCGAAACTTTGCCTTTTTAGCCAAAGCGGTTGTATTTGGTATAGATAAAGGGTATAATATTCAAAGTCGGTTGAGTATATTATCGGCTAAGAGTTGGATATTTTGACGACAGAAGTTGGATTGAAAGGTAAAGATAAAATGAAAAAAATCGCAGTAATCGGCGCTGGTAGCTGGGGTACAGCACTGGCTCTTACACTTGGAAGAAACGGACATCAGGTTAGAATTTGGGATGTAAATCCGGAACACGTTAAGGCGCTTCAAAGAGAACGCGTTAACAATCATTACCTGCCCGGATGTCAATTCACAGGTGATATGGAAGCTGTGAATGATATAAATGAAGCCGTAGAGGGAGCTTTTTTAGTTCTCTTCGTAGTACCTACACAGCATTTCAGAAGTGCGTTTCACAGTGCGCTTCCATACCTAAAGAAAGAACAGATTATTGTAAATGCAGCTAAAGGTATAGAGCAGAAAACCTTAAAGACTATTTCGCAGATTGTGGCGGAGGAATTGCCTGATGCGAAGTATGCTATGCTTTCAGGTCCATCCCATGCTGAAGAGGTAGGTGTTTGCAGTCCTACTACAGTAGCTGCCGCTTCCAAGGATTTAACTGTTGCTCAAGCTGTTCAGGATACTTTCATGAATGACTATTTCAGAGTATACACAAATGACGATGTTATAGGTACGGAAATTGGCGGAGCCATGAAGAATATTATTGCTCTAGGGGTTGGAATTTCTGACGGTATGGGCTTTGGCGACAATCCAAAGGCTGCTATGATGACCAGAGGAAATGTGGAAATTACCCGTTTAGGAGTGAAGCTGGGAGCGAAGCCTGAAACTTTCACAGGACTTGCAGGCATGGGTGACCTTATTGTAACCTGTATCTCGCAGCATTCCCGTAACAGACGTTGCGGTCTTATGATTGGTGCAGGTGAAGACCCAAAGGTTGCCACTGAAAAGGTGGGCATGGTGGTAGAGGGTATGTATACCACAGAAGCCGCTCACGAACTGGCTAAAAAGCTGGGGGTAGAAATGCCTATTACAGAAGCTATCTACGAAATTATCAATGGACATATGGATGCTAAGCAGGCAGTAAATATGTTAATGCTGCGTAAGAGAGGCGCGGAAATCCGCAAGTGAGACTGATTATAAATTTGCCCGATTGAGAAATCGGGCCATTTTTCTTAAAGGGAGATTTATTTTGGAAAAAGACAATAAGAAAAGAGACAGCTTAAAGGCGGTTTTTGCCGAAACCATGAACAGCAAAATGAGGAAATCCATATTCAGTGCACCAAGAAAAAAGGCGATTGAGTATAAAAGGGTGGAAATTCATCCTACGGTGCTGAAAGGTATGCCGGCTTTTCAACTTGAGTATATATATGAAAAGAAAGTGATTCATGAAAATATAGATGAGTTTGACATAATTAAAAAATGTATGGATTTAATTGGAGGCTGATTTTAAACAGGTAAATATATTTAGTGAAAACAGCGAAATTCAAGTGCTGGCAGCTAAAGTTGACAATCCAAGAATTATAGAAAAGAAAATTGAAAAGAAGCAAGGGCTTAAAGTAAAGAACGTAGGCAGTGCTGCCATGACGGAGATGGCGGAGGTACCTTTAGCTCTTAGTCATAACAGGGCTAAAAACTATATTATTTCGGAAAATCAACCTTGCGATTTCTTAATGGAACTGGGTGTTATGGATAATGAGGGAAAGGTTTTTCCACGCAGTTACGGCAAGTTTCGCCAAATCAACAGATACTTGGAAATTGTAGAGGACGGGTTTAAGGAGTTGGGAGGCATAGAGAAAGCCTTTGCCAAGGAGGAGAAAAGAGACAGGGCTTTCAGAGTAATAGATTTTGGTTGCGGTAAGGCTTATCTCACCTTTGCTCTTTATTATTATTTAAAAGTTATGAAAGGTTACGATGTGGAAATCATCGGATTGGACTTAAAAAAGGATGTAATAGAGTTTTGCAGAAAGACTGCGGAAAAGTTAAAATATGACGGCTTAAAGTTTCTATATGGAGATATAGCAGATTATGAAAGCGACGGGGCGGATATGGTGGTAACTCTTCATGCCTGTGACACCGCCACGGATTATGCCCTTGCAAACGCTGTAAGATGGCATAGCCGAATAATATTATCTGTGCCTTGCTGCCAACATGAACTTTTTAAGCAAATAAAGAATGAAGTTACAAACCCTATGTTTAAGCATGGGATACTCAAGGAAAGATTTACTGAAATCTTAACTGACGGCGTCAGAGGGCTGAAACTTGAAGCAAAGGGTTACAGAGTGAACCTCATAGAGTTTACTTCATTAGAGCATACTGCAAGAAATATAATGATTAAGGCTGTTTTAAAAGACTCGGAATGCAAGGGAAAACGTTGCAAAGAAGCGCAAAAGGAATACGATTTAATTTGTGCGGAATATAGCATTGACCCTATGGCTAAAATTATTTAATTTAAAAGGCTGACTGCTGTTATTTTGATATAGCCTAAAAGCATATGATAAGAGCATAGTAGTTAAAAATAAACCCGTTGCGGACATTGTTTTTTATGTCTACAGCGGGTTTGCCAATTTTTGTCCTATAAGCCTAAGCCGTTCCAAACTCTAATTTTTTCAAGCTTTTATCCTATGAATCTACAAGCAAAAGCCTATAAACCTATAAACTTTTAAATCTGATACAACCATTTTGAATTGGAGTGCAAATCGGGTTACATTCCCAGCGCTTCCTTTATAACCTTGATTTCTTCAAACCTCTTTACCTTGTTGGTGGTAGTCTTAATCATAGGCTCGGTAGTGGTTATAATGTTGTGAATCTGCTTGTAGTTTGGCAGTGTATCGTTTATTTTTTTGATATCCTTGCTGATTTTTTCATGAATTTGCTCTTCCGACATCCCATCTTCAAAGGAGGCTTTATCATAAACCAGCTTAACGTAAAGTGCTAAATCTTTTTCATTATGTTCTTTTGGCAGGGCAAAAACGAAAACTTCCTGAACATATTCAAGCTGGGAAATGAGCAATTCAATCTCTTCGGGGAATACGTTTTTTCCGTTTTTAAGAACTATAACGTTTTTCTTACGTCCGCAAATGAAAATATAGCCGTCGCGGTCGATTCGCGCCAAGTCTCCTGTGTGGAGCCAGCCGTCAATAAGTGTTTTTGAGGTTTCCTCTTCGTTTTCATAGTAGCCCAGCATAATATTAGGTCCCTTGGCAATGAGCTCACCTACGCCCTCCTCGTTTGGCTCTTCAATACGAATATCCACTGATGGCATGGCTTTTCCTATGGAACCGTTTCGTTGGTATTCACAGTTTTCAGCAGAAAGCACAGGAGAAGATTCGGTCAAGCCGTAACCGTTGATAGCCTCAATTCCAAAGGATTTGAAGCCCTCTAAAGTTTCGGGCTCGATTGAAGCGGCACCGCTTATAACAAGTCTGAGCTGTCCCCCCAGCTGATCTAAAACACTTTTAAAAATCTTTCTTCTCATGTCAATGTGGAAGAACATGAGAAAATCGGAAAGCTTTTTACCGAATTTCAGTTTTCCCTCAAGACCGTTTTTTCTGGCGGTCTTAATTACTTTTTTATAAATGGATTCTATTAGAAGAGGCACACAAACGAAGATGGATATTTGATATTCCACCAGATTTTTCTGTATATATTTAAGACCGTCGCAATAAGCTGTTTTAGCACCGCAGTTAAGCATAACCAGCTGACCTGTACTGCCAAAGGTGTGGTGATAAGGCAGGAATGCCATATTGGTATCGGTAGAGCGAATATCTTCCACCAAGTCCATGTCGTATAGGTTCGACAAGATATTGTCGTGGGAAAGCATTACTGCTTTCGCCAGTGAAGTGGTGCCTGAAGTGAAGAGCAAAATAGACATGGCATGAGGGTCAATATTGACTTGAGAGAGCCTGTCTTTTCCTGAATTTAGCAAAGCTTCGCCCTCGGCAGTCAAGTCCGCTATGAGTTTATGACCCTCAAGACCGCTGTCCATGGCAATGTATGCGACAGCATTAAAACTGCCACAGGCTTGCAATTCCTCAATTAAAGAAGCGTGGCTTTGGTCGTAGACAATGATATCTGCGCCGCTACGGAGAACCGAAGATTCAAATTCGCTGTAAGCAAGCCCCTTATCGAGAGGCACGATAATGCCACCGATTGCAAGGGTACTCATGTAAGTGAGAATCCACTGGTATTTATTGTCGCCGATAACAGCGATACGTTTCTTTTCCCAGGCCCTCTCCATAAAGGCAGCCCCCAAGGCTAAAACGTCGCTGCGGAAATCAATGTATGATTTAGTCTCATAGCTGACTTCTCTGCCGGCTTTGTGCTTTATGATAAAGGCGGGAGAGTTTTGATATTTTCTTGCAATATAGTCAATGAAATCTTTGAAATCTCTAGATTTTTCAGAGCTTCTGATTTGATTCAATCTTTCTGCTTTAATCATAATTCTTCCTTTCAATTAGAAAAGTATATAGTCATTATACAAAAATAAAGAGGTGTTGTGAACCTTATATGCGGATAATCAAAAGTAGTCTAATAGGCGGAAACTTTCTTGTGGCTATACCTAGGGTTATATTTAAGAGTTATAGTTTAGAGACCTAACAGAAGATAAAAAGATAAAAGAATATTTAAATAAATATGGAGAAGCTATCAAAACCTGTATTCTAGTGGGGTTGGAACTAATTCGATACGGGTTTGAATGCTTGAAAAATGCTAAGAATTAGAGTATAATATATTGATTGTTCATGTTAGCAAAATAGAATTTTCATATAAATTTTATATAACAACTAAAGGGGAGATTATTTTGGCAAAAGATAAGATTATAAATATTGCGGTTATTGCCCACGTAGACGCGGGTAAATCCACATTAGTAGACGCATTTTTAAATCAGAGCGGTGTTTTTAGAGAAAACGAAGCAGTAGCGGACTGCGTTATGGACTCTGATGATATTGAAAGAGAACGCGGCATTACTATTTACTCAAAAAACTGTTCTGTAATGTACGGAGATTACAAGATTAATATTGTAGATACTCCGGGACATGCGGATTTTTCATCAGAAGTAGAGCGTATCATGAAAACCGTGGATACCGTTATTTTGCTGGTTGACTCCAGCGAGGGACCTATGCCGCAAACCAGATTTGTGCTTAAAAAGTCTTTGGAACAGGGTTTGAACCCTATTCTTCTCATTAACAAGATTGATAAGAAAGACGCCCGCATTGAAGAGGTGGTAGACGAAGTTTATGAGCTCTTCATGGATTTAGAGGCAAACGACAGACAGCTGGATTTCCCGATTCTTTACGGAATTGCCCGTCAGGGTATCGTAGTCAATGACCCGTCGGAAGTGGCAGGTATTGAGATTGGCACAGGCGATAACAAGATTCGCAAGAATACGGCAGGGGGCACTTCAGGACTGAATATCCATCCCCTTTTTGAAACCATTATAAAGCACTGTGAAGCGTACGCCGATTTAGATAATGAAAATCTTCAAATTCAGGTAAGTTCTTTGGGTTATGATGATTATATCGGAAGACTTGGTATCGGGCGTATTACTAAAGGCAAGATTAAAGAGGGACAGTCAGTTACGGTTTGCAGAGCTGACGGAACTACCGCACACAACAAGGTTAATCAAGTATTCGTTTACAGAGGCTTAAAGCGTACTGCGGTTAAGGAAGCGTGTAGCGGTGACATCGTAGTAATTTCAGGGATTTCCGATCTATCCATAGGAGAAACCATTTGCTCTGAGGGAAAACCTGAACCGATGGACATGATTCATATTGAGGAGCCTACGCTTTCCATGAACTTTATTGTAAACAAGTCACCTTTCGCAGGTAGAGTGGGAAAGTTCGTAACTTCCCGTCACATAAAGGAAAGACTGGAAAAGGAGCTTGAGGTAAATGTAGGGTTGGTGGTGGAGGAAACCGAATCCACAGATGAATTCAAGGTTTCAGGTCGCGGAGAACTTCACTTATCCATACTCATTGAAAATATGCGTAGAGAGGGTTACGAACTGGCAGTCTCAAAGCCGGAAGTAATCATGAGGCGCGGTGACAAAGGGGAGACTTTGGAACCTGTGGAACAGGTAGTGGTTTCTGTTCCCGAGCAGTATTCAGGGGCGGTTATCAGTGCTCTGAATATGAGAAAGGGTCTCATGAGAGAAATGGATACCCAAAACGGATATGTTAAGCTGGACTTTTTGGTTCCAACCAGAAGTTTGCTTGGATATAGATCACAGTTTATCAACGAAACAAGAGGCGAGGGTACCATGGTTCGCAGATTTGAGGGCTTTGAAGCCTACAAGGGAGATATTCCGAAGCGTTCCAACGGTGTAGCTATCGCACAGGAAGAGGGCGTTTGCACGGGCTATGCGCTTTACAACATTCAGGAAAGAGTCCAGATGTTTGTAGAGCCGGGAACTAAGGTTTACGAGGGTATGATCGTGGGTATGAATTCAAGAAGCGATGATATGATAGTAAATCCATGTAAGGCGAAGAAAGCTACGAATATGCGCGCATCAGGATCTGATGACGCCATTAAGCTGACACCTGCAAAGCATTTTTCGCTGGAAGAAGCGCTGGAGTTTATTGAAGATGATGAACTGGTAGAAGTTGTACCGGATGACATCCGCCTGAGAAAGAAGATACTCAATGAATTGGAACGTAAAAGAAGCGGCAGGGTGTACGAGAAAAAGGATTAATTAGAAATAAGGAGAAAAGTCATGTTTGATTTAAAAGTACTGTGGGAAATGTGCTCACCGATAGTTATTGCTTTGGCTATATTTGTTATCGGAGCGATAGCAATTAAAATTATTTTAAAGGTTCTTAAAAGAGCTTTACAGAAGACACCTGTGGATCAGGCTCTTCATACTTTCATTGGAAATGTGGTAAAGGTAATCCTTTGGCTGATGGTTATTGTAACAGCCCTTGGAAAACTGGGGATACCTACATCCACTTTTGTTACAGTCATCGGTGCTTGCGGTGCTGCAATAGCATTGGCGCTGAAAGACTCCTTAAGCAATGTGGCAGGAGGGATTCTTATACTTCTGAATAAATCTTTCGGAAAGGGAGACTTCATTGAAGTATCAGGAGTTTCAGGCAGCGTAGACAGTATAGACTTACTTACTACTATACTGCGTACAGTGGACAATAAGGTGGTATCTATTCCAAACGGCAGCATTTCCACTTCCGTTCTCACCAACTATTCCAAGGAAAATCTTCGCAGAGTGGACTGCCAGTTCGGTATCGGTTATGACAGCGATATTGATGTTGTAAAGAGAGTTCTTCAGGACGTAGTAAACAGCTGCCAGCAGGCGCTTAATGAACCGGCAACTTTCATCGGTGTAAATTCTCACGGTGATAATGCCGTTCTGATTGATTGCAGAGTTTGGACAAGGAACACAGATTACTGGCAGGTAAAGTACTATCTGGAGGAAAACGTAAAGAAAGCTTTCGATGCGGCAGGCATAAGCATTCCTTTCCCACAGGTAGATGTACACATGATCGAAAAATAAATATAACTTTAGAGGTCGTAAGACCTTATACATTAGAATATGGTAGGTAAAGCGATGGCATTCACACATCTTCATGTACATACGGAATACAGTCTTTTGGATGGCGCAGCCAGGATTAAGGATCTGGTGGCTAGAGTAAAGGAGCTCGGTATGGACTCTGTGGCTATAACAGATCACGGAGTGATGTTTGGTGTCATCGATTTTTATAATGAGTGTAAAAAACAAGGGATAAAGGCCATATTGGGATGTGAGGTTTATACTGCCGCCAGAACCATGGAAGATAAGGATTCTGAAAAGGATAAATATCAGGGACATTTGGTTCTCTTGGCTAAAAATAATACAGGCTATCACAACCTTATGAAGATAGTTTCTCGGGGCTTTACCAAAGGCTATTATTATAAGCCTAGAATAGACAGGGACTTATTGCGTCAGTATAGCGAGGGACTTATTGCAACCTCTGCTTGTCTTGCAGGGGATGTTCAGCGCAACCTTTTAAACGGCGACTACGAGGGAGCCAAGAAAATTGCGCTGGAATTATTGGAAATCTTCGGAGAGGGAAACTTTTATCTGGAGCTTCAAGACCAGGGACTTGAAGAGGAAGTTCGCATATTGCCGCAGATGGTGAGATTGCACGAAGAAACAGGGATTCCTTTCGTGGCAACTAACGATGTCCACTATGTAAACCAAGAAGACGCGGCGGCTCATGATATCTTGCTATGTATTCAGACGGCTACCAATGTGGATGACGAAAAACGTATGCGTTTTCCCAACGACCAGTTCTACCTTAAAAGCGAGAAAGAAATGCGCACCATCTTTGCCAGATTTCCGGAGGCTTTAGACAACACTCATCACATCGCGAATCAGTGCAATGTGGAAATTGAGTTTGGAAATTATCATCTGCCGGAATTTCATGCACCGGATGGATTGGAGAACCTCGACTTTTTCCACAAACTTTGTGAAAGCGGCATTACTGAACGTTATGGTATAACCAGAGGGGATGTGGAAACCGAAGAGGTTTTGCCTGTGGGCTGCACTCCTGCTGAAATTTACGAACGTTTAGATATGGAAATGGGCGTAATTCAAAAGATGGGATATATAGAATACTTCCTCATCGTTTGGGATTTCATTAATTATGCCCGCAGCAAGAACATCATGGTGGGACCGGGCAGAGGCTCTGCGGCAGGAAGTATTGTGGCATACAGCCTGCATATTACAGATATTGACCCTATCAGGTACTCTCTCATTTTTGAAAGATTTTTAAATCAGGAAAGAGTGTCAATGCCTGATATTGATGTGGACTTTTGCTATGAAAGACGCGGGGAAGTAATAGATTACGTTATCGAAAAATACGGCGCCGAAAAAGTATCACAAATTATTACATTCGGAACCTTAAAAGCTAAGGCGGCTGTCAGAGATGTGGCTAGAGCCTTAAATGTGAGTTATGCGGAAGCCGACTCCATAGCAAAGGCTATTCCTTTTGATCTTCATATGACTATCCAAAAGGCTTTGAACGTAAATCCCGAGCTTAAAAACAAATACGAAAAAGACCCTGTTACCCGCAAGGTACTGGATACTTCCATGGCTTTGGAGGGAATGCCGAGACATGCTTCAACCCATGCGGCAGGCGTTGTAATTTCCAAAAAAGCGCTGGACGAATACGTCCCTTTATACATGGCGGATAAGGGAGTTGCTACGCAGTTTACCATGACAACCATAGAGGAACTTGGGCTTCTAAAAATGGATTTTTTGGGTTTGCGAACCCTTACGGTAATTCGTGACGCCATCGAATTAATTAAAGAAAATCACGGAGTTTCAATAGATTTTACCGGAATGGAATATGAGGATTCGGGTGTTTTTAAAATGATATCCGCAGGGCAGACTTGCGGAGTATTCCAGCTTGAATCAGCAGGAATGACAGCTTTTATGAAGAATCTGTCACCTGATACCTTGGAAGACATTATAGCGGGTATTTCCCTTTATAGACCGGGACCTATGGATTCCATACCAAGATATATCGAAAATAAGAAGAATCCGAAAAATATTAAATATGTTCATCCATCCCTAAAGCCCATATTGGACGTAACTTATGGCTGCTTGGTTTATCAGGAGCAGGTAATGCGAATCGTAAGAGATTTGGCAGGCTACTCCTACGGCAGATCGGATTTGGTAAGACGAGCCATGAGTAAGAAAAAGATGGACGTCATGCTCAAGGAAAAAGAGAACTTTGTAAACGGAAATGAGGTAGAGGGTATAGCAGGCTGTGCCAAAAACGGTATTCCTAAAGAGGCTGCGGAAGAAATCTTCAACCAGATGATAAGCTTTGCAGAGTACGCCTTTAACAAGAGTCACGCTGCGGCATATGCGGTGGTAGCTTATCAGACCGCTTACTTGAAATGCCATTACCCCGTGGAATTTATGGCGGCGCTTATGACTTCTGTAATCGGAGACTCCTCGCAGATTGCCAAGTATATAAGGCATTGTACAGAAATAGGTATTAAGGTACTGCCTCCAAGTGTAACGGAATCAAGAGCCAAGTTTACAGTAAAAGACGGAATGATTCGCTTTGGACTGATGGCGGTAAAGGGAGTTGGCGAGGGACCTATCAGAGCTATAATGAATGCCAGAGAAGAAAAGGGTGCCCCTAAAGATATATTTGAATTTATAAACAATATCAATATAAAAGAAATAAATAAAAAAGCTGTGGAAAGCCTTATTAAAGCGGGAGCTTTTGACGAGTTAAACGACAATAGAGCGCAGTATTTGGCGGTTTATGAAAGACTCATGGAGTCGGCGCAAAACAGCGCTAAAAAGAACCTTGCAGGACAGATGGATTTGTTCTCCATGGCAGGCTCTGATGAAGTCTTTGCACAGGCAGATATTAACACCACTCTCCCGAAAATAAATAACTTCGCTAAAGAGATTTTATTGCAGCAGGAAAAGGAAATGATGGGTATTTTCGTTACCGACCATCCGCTAAATGAATATGCGGAGCTTTTCAAGCGCATTACCAGTATTACCGCAGATGAGCTGGCGCATGCCGGTGAAGAGGACAGTCAAGTAAAGGACGGCATGAAAGTAACCGTTGCGGGAATGGTAGACCACAGAAAGACGCAAATTACCAAGAACAACAAGATGATGGCGTTTCTAAATGTGGAGGATCTTTTCGGAAGCGTGGAAGTAGTAGTTTTCCCAAATGTTTACGAGAGAGCTGCGGATTTGACTCAAGAGGGCAGTATCATTGCCATTACAGGTACTATAAACTTCAAAGAAGAGAGAACACCGTCGCTGCTTGCAGACAAGATTGTTGACTGTCGCAATATGGAATTACCGATGGATGAGGTGGCGCTTCGCGTAATGGAAGAGGATATTATGGTTGCCATGGAAAAGGTCAGACCTGTTTTAGAAAAATACAAAGGTAAGCATACGGTGAAAGTTTACTTAAAAAACGGTAAGGGTCTTAAAGTCCCTAAAGAACTTTGGGTAAATCTTGGAGAGGAATTTATAAAAGAAGCCGAGATACTTTTAGGTGAAGAAAATGTAAAAGTTATACCTAAATGATACCAAAGCAAGTATATACGATAGGAGAAGCTTGATGAGAAGAATAGCAATTTTAACCAGCGGAGGCGACGCTCCAGGTATGAATGCAGCGCTTAGAGCAGTAGTAAGAACAGCCATTTATGAGGGAATGGAAGTTTACGGCATTGACAGAGGCTTTGAGGGGCTGATTGACGGAGACTTAAATCAAATGACAGTTTCCGATGTAGGCGGCATTATGCATCGCGGCGGAACTGTTATAAGAACCGCCCGTTCGGAAAGATTCCTGTCTAAAGAGGGGCGCAGCAGGGCAAACTCAATATTACAGACCTTTCAAATTGACGGCTTGGTTGTAATAGGAGGCGACGGTTCTCTGCACGGGGCGTTAATGCTGGCAGAGGAGTTCGGTGTCAAGGTTATGGGGCTTCCGGGTACCATAGACAATGATTTGGCATATACGGACTTTACAATAGGCTTTGATACCTCCGTAAATACCGTACTGGGTGCGATTTCAAATATTCGCGATACTTCCTCATCTCACGAGAGAACTACCGTTGTAGAGGTAATGGGACGCCGTTGCGGTGATATCGCCCTTTACGCAGGACTTACAGGGGGCGCGGAATATATTCTTACCCCTGAAAATCCGGTGGATATCAATGAACTTTGCAGGAAAATTTTGCAAGGTGTTAACAGAGGTAAGAGGCACAGTATCATCATGAGGGCGGAGGGAACGGAACTGTCTTCACAAGAACTTGCTGATGTAATAAGGGAAAGAACCGGTTTGGATACCAAGATTGTTGTGCTGGGCTATATTCAAAGAGGCGGTTCGCCGACTGCCAGAGACAGAATGCTTGCTTCCCGAATGGGATACAAGGCGGTGCAGCTGTTAAAGGAAGACAGTCTTTCCAAAGCTATTGGCATAAGCGGCAATGAAATAGTAGCTTATGACCTTAAGGACGCTTTGGAAATGAAGCGAGAACCAAATGAGGACCTTATAAAATTAGCAGAAATACTTTCTATATAGCAACAAGGGTAAGATTGGAAAAATAGAAAAAGCGGAGAAACTTTACCGGAGTTCAAGTTTGGCTTATAGGCTTATAGGACAAAAAGTGTAAAAAAAGAGAGACTTCATTCATATCAGTATGAAGCCTCTCTTTTGTGTTTTAAAAGATAATAAGGCAAAGGTTCTATATTTGACTTGTGTAATCAATGTAGAAGTTTTCAAAAGCTGTATAGGCAACCGGCTTCGAGTAATAGAAGCCTTGAATCATGTCGCAACCAACGGCTTTCAGCCAGTTAATCTGATTGCTGGAGTCGACTCCCTCACATACAGTTTTAAGCCCTAATTGTTTTGCAATATTTACAATGCCCTCCAAAACTATGATTCCGTTGTCGCTGGAGAGTGATGAGTCAAGGAACTGCTTGTCAATCTTGATGATATCAATCGGCATTTTTTGCAGCATACTCATGGAGGAGTAGCCTGTACCGAAATCGTCCATGGAAATTCGGAAACCCTGCTCCTTTAACCTCAGCATAATGCTGTTTATGAGTTGGTCATCTTCAATGTATATATTTTCCGTAATTTCAATGCAAATCTTTTCATTTGGAACATCGTATTTAGCGGTTGTTCTCGTAAGTCTTTCAACAAAATCAGGATGATAGAAGTGTTGTCTTGACATATTTACGGATATATTTATGTCGCAAAGAGGCGTATTTTTCCAAACCTGCATTTGCGCGCAGACTCTTTCAAATATATAGTAGTCCAAAGCAACGATGGTACCGTGTTTTTCCAAAAGAGGAATAAACTCAATTGGCGGAATCATGGTGCCGTCTGCTTTTTGCCATCTGGTGAGAGCTTCGGCACTGACTATTTTATGATTATATACATTTACAATAGGCTGATAGAACGGTATAAATTCACCGTTTTCAAGAGCCGCGTCAATGGAATCCTCAATGGTCTTTTGTCTATGGATACGTTGCTGGAGCTTGGCGTCATAATAGTAAATGCCATCGCCCGGAGTATCCCTGAAATAAGTTCTTGCCAGTTCAGCCATTTCATAGCTTTGTTTTATGGACTGATTCGCGGTGTCGCAGAGGTAAACACCTATTGAAAGAGTAAAGCTGATAGGCATAGGCATATAAGTTGTGCAGTTGGTAAAGATATGTGTTCTCAAATCCTTGAGCCTTGTAGTCAAATCTTCTTCGTTTATAAAGGACAGTAGAACGCAATATCTGTCATCTGAATATCTTGCTGCATTTTCATTTTCGCTGATAAAGTCTGCAATACCGTTACCTATGCAGGTAATGAGCTTGTTACTTTTAGCCGCGCCGTAGGTTTCCTTAATAATTTGGAAATTGTCCACGTTTATGGATACAATGGCGCAAGGCTCACCACACATCTTAATCAAAGGCTTACTGTGGTCATAGAGATAGTTCATATTGTTCAGCTTTGTAAGGTCATCCTTATATGCAATATCTCTTACATAGGAACGTTGCTTGCGTTTTCTGTGCATTAGGAATAACGAAATAAACAAGATTGTGAAAGCACAGAGGATTACGAAAATGAGTATCAGTATAAGCAGGTTAGTTAAGCCTCCTGAAAGAGAATTGACAGGAACTACCGAAATAACTGAAATTTTCTGATTGGAATCATCCGAGGAAAGCTTCAAGGCATGTGAATATAACAGATATTTAGCATAGGATTTACTCATAGACGGTATTTGAATATTATCTATATGGTAGCTGTCTTTAAATATTCTTTCATCAAAGATGAAGCCTTTATTTCTGAAATAATCAACATTGTTAAATCTGTTTAAGTTGGAAGGCGTAGTATCAGAACCTGCAATAATGATACCGTCGCGGGCGGCGAGGTAAGTGGTTTCGTTGTTGTATGAAGCTATAATGCCAAGATAGTCTTTGGCAGTTTTGGCGTCAATAGTGCAAATCAGGTGACCGATAATCTTGTCACCGGAGAGCACGCTATGGGAAAAGACCAAAGTGCCACGTTCGATATAAGTTTCGCGAATGGCTTTCGGTAAATTACCATCCGTGTAAATCAACGTATCGTCCAGCATAACCAAGGCATCTTTGGAAACAGGTCTTTTGCCGTAACGGTAGAAATCCTGTTTGCCTGATGGAGTGATAAATTCAACTTCATTGAAAGTATAAAATTGAATGTACTTGTCCATTTCAGCTTTGAAATTTGCGTCATTGAAGTGGAGCCCTGCATAATAGGCTAAACTTTTGACATTGTTGATTTTATCCGTAAGGAACAGCTCTGTCTGCTTATAAACATAGTCTGAATGGGTTACGTAGTTTTCTTCAACTTGGGCGTTTCTGCTTGGGTTGACATTATAAAGGTTTAAGGTAACCGGCAGAGAAATAAAAATAGTAACCAGCAAGAATACGATTAAGCTAATGATAGCAATATTGGAAGAGTTAGTCTTGTTGTAGCTGTTTTTTGACAGTAGCGTATGTTTGCTGTTGCTATGGTGAACTGCTTGGTTCTCTTCATCACAGAACATATAACCATCCTTTTGGCTGTTCTTTACCGTATAAAGTGCCAAGTCGGCATTTTGATAGAGGGTATCAAAATCGTGACCATTGGAGGGTGCCAAGGCGATACCTATGGAACCTGTGGTGTTAAAAGGTGTTATATGACTGTTGTTTATATCCTTAATAATTTTAAGGATGGAGAAAGCGCAATCCGAAACCTCGCTTACACTTCGGCATTGTTTAAGGAAGACGATGAACTCATCGCCACCGAGCCTTGAAACATAGGCATAAGGGAGAAAATCGGAGAGTGCGTCTGCAAATTCCTTGAGATATTCATCGCCGGTTTGATGACCGTAGGTGTCATTTATTTCTTTAAAGTTATCAAGGTCGATAATAAGAAAAGCCGCCATTTCATCGGGAGTCATATCTCCGAGATAATCGGAAATCAATTCTTTGGCGCGAGCTCTGTTGTGAAGCCCTGTAAGAGGGTCCTTTGAAGAGGCATTCACAAGAGAACTAATCTTTTGATATTCTTCGGATACGTCGCAGGAATAAATCAAAGCACGTACGGAATTGTCGGAAGAATCGTAGGCAATGTGGGTGAAAACCTTTACCCACATATTAGTTAAAGCAGGATGGGACAGGTGGAATACATTTACCAAATCCAAATTTTCCTGTTCAAACTGAGCCAATAGATTTTCCGTATTAAATAATTTTATAAAGCTTTCGGAGTAGTCCCTTGCAATAAGTGTATTTGCTAAATTTTTAGCTACCTCGTTAAAACGTTCGCCGGTATGATCCGATATGGAGATTCCGGAAATTTCGCGACTGCTGGAGCTTTCGATAACATTGAGACTGAGATTGACCGTATAATAAGTCAAGGTATCCGCCATTCTTGGAGAATTTAAGTCTATGTTGAAAATGTTGGAAGATGTTTCCATCTTGATGGTATCTTCCGGTGAGGTGGAAACCACTTCTTTTTGTACGGTAACCTTGTCAATTACGCCGATAATCTGGTCAGGCATACCGGAATTTCCGAAAATCAGACTGAGGGTGAAGCTGACTCTTGCGTAATCATCGTTCAAATTGGGGACTTTAATGCGAAGAGAACCTGAAACTGTATCTGAACCTGCGCGAATGTTGTTAAGTACACGCTCGATTTCAGACTTATCCTCAGGATGTACAAAGCCCTCGGAAAGAAGCAGCTCTCTAAAGTGTTCGATTATAGACGGGAAGCCTAAAGTTTCCTTAAAGCCGCCACGATCTTTTAATATGTCGGAGGCAAAGCCGTAGCTGAAAAGTATATTGGCACTCTTGGAGTAGGTTTGGGTAAATATCTGATGACTGCTTATACCGCTTTCGGAAGCCTTTTTCTTTTCGGTGATATCGGTGAAGTTCAAGAAAGAAATATGTCCGCTTGGAACTTCGATGGTACTTATTTCACTATGTATCCAAATGCTGCTTCCGGTGGAGCGTATAATTCTGTATTCAAGCTCGGAAGTTGCCGTTTCGTGCTTCAAAGTCTCCTTAAAATGTCTCCTGCTATATGGTAAATCTGCCGGATGCAAAACTAAAATCAAGCTGTCACTGAAGCTCAGAGAGAACTGCTCTCTGTTATAGCCTGTGAGTTTAAAAAATGCTTCGTTTGCGGCAATAATCTTAAAGGGTTCCTTTACGTCAATGCAACAGTAAGGATAAGGTACAGCGTTTACTGCCGTAGTAATAGCGTTCATGGCAAATGAACGGAAATTGTGCTGTGAAAAATTGGATTCCGCAGAACTTGAAAAAGACAGTTTATTGGATAATAATTCCTGAATATCCTTAAAGGTAATAAGCACCTTTGAGCTGTCTTCAACAAGGGAAAGGAATGCTAATTCATGCCATGTGGGAACTTCATTTAAAGAAATGGAGCAACGGATAAAGTGATATCCGCCGTAATCCTTTAACATGGAGGAAATATTATCTATAAGGTTTGGGGAGGTGCAAAAACGCTGGTCGCTTGGAGAATCCATGAGGGTACCCAGCACTGTAAAAAGATCCACCCAATTTCCTGTATCTCCAAAGAGATGGGATTCTTCGTAATGGAAAGTCCCTCCTAAATTTTGATAACGCCCTGTACTCATATCCAAGACAAGTGCCAGCTTGCAGGCGTCATGATTAAATATGATTTGTGACCCGGAATTGCGGCTTGTTTCAGAAAGAAAGCTGACCTCGCATTCGTTATACATAATATCAATGGAACGCAAATGCAGAGTGCAGTTGATGTCACCACATTCTTCATCCTTACTTAAGACTGAAACTACGGCAACCCATTGCTCATTCATTTCGTGTCCATAATATATTTTCACAAAGGCGTTTTGGAAATTATGCTGAGGATTTTCCTGATAAGCAGAGAGCAGAGCCTCTTTTGAAAAACAGGATTTCAGCATATCAGAATAAGTAGCTGATGCTCTGGCAGCCACTGTATCAATGAGATCTGAAAATTTTCCGGTAGTTGAACAATCCAGCTGGAGAGCTGAAAACTCAACATCGGAGGAATATGTATTTTGACTAAGATTGCAGGAAATAATCGCTGCAAAATTGTTAGCAATAGTGTTAGCAATAGTGTTTGGAGCCATATGGTTCTACCCTGTTTTAATAGATTGTAAATTGTAAATTACAAATAAGAAATTTTAATTTATAATCTATATACCCTTTTTAAATAATGAATTAGTTGAGAAAAATCACCGTTTCACAACTAAAATCTATTAAAATTATAGCATAAGTCTAAAAAAATGTATATACAAAACATATTGTAAAACAGGGCTTCATGCCTTAAAATTAAGGAAAGTGCAGGTGAAACCGTTAAAACCGAAAATAAACAAAAGCAGGTAAGAGCCAATGAGAGAAAAGAAGAGAAATGAAAATTTCAATAAAAATAAACATGGAAAACAAGATGAAAGAGGCGTCGGAAGAGAAAGAGCTAAAGCACATGAAGTGAAAAACCGCAATGAATCCATGGAAGTTGAGCTGTACATTACAGATTTTACAGATATGGGTCAGGGTATAGGGAAGATGACGGAAGAAAATGCCGCTGAACATAGAGAATTGGCAGGTCTGACTATTTTTGTAAGCGGCGCTTATCCGAAAGACCGAGTTCGTGCAAGTATCGTAAAGATTAAGAAAAACTATGCTATTGCTGAAACTCTGGAGATTATCGAAGAATCACCCCACAGAGAAAAAGAGTTCTGCCCCCATGCAGATGAGTGCGGAGGTTGCACTTTCTGCGGTTACAGCTATGAGGGAGAGCTGGCGATTAAGAGCAAACAGGTACGTGACAAGCTGGAGAGACTGGGGGGTCTTGAAGCACCAACTGTTAGAGATATTATCAGTATCGGCACAACTTCCGTAAGACCTACCGCCTATCGAAACAAGGCGGAATTTGCCGTGGGCATTGACGGAAGCGTCGGTTTTTACGGAAGTAAAAGCCATCGGGTATTTGATTGCCGCGAATGCAAGTTGCAGATGCCATCAGCAATGGCGGCAGCTGCGGCTCTTAGGAAATATATTGCAGAAGTTAAGCCGTTCATTTACGACAGAAAAAGGGGAAAGGGCTTGCTTCGCGGGATGGTGGTAAAAACTGCCGCAGGTACGGGAGAAGTGATGGTTATAATTGTTGCTACTGCCGTAGAACTACCTCAAGCACAGCTTTTGGCAGATTTGATGGATGAGTATATTTTCGAGGTGGGGTTTGAGCTTAAAAGCCTCATTGTCAATGTTAACAAGACAAAAGAGAGTACCGTGCTTGGAGAAAAATGCGTCACTTTGGCGGGAAAGCCTACGATTCTTGAGCGGTCAGGGGAGCTATGCTTTGAAATTTCACCGCTGGCATTCTATCAGGTGAACCCTGCGGGCATGGAAAAACTTTACGGAAAGGTTATGGAATATGCAGGTTTAACCGGTAATGAGACGGTGTTTGACCTGTATTGCGGAGTGGGAACCATAGGCATTTTTGCGGCGCGGGAAATGCAAAGAAAGGCAGAGGAAAAGAGCGTGGCACTGGAAATGCAAAGAGAGGCAGCGGAAAAAAGCGCGACGCAGGAAATGCAAAGAGAGGCGGCGAAAAAGAGCGCGGCACTGGAAATGCAAAGAGAGGCAGCGGAAAAAAGCGCGGTGCAGGAAACGCAAAGAGAGGCGGCGAAAAAGAGCGCGGCACTGGTGAATATGGAAAAAGATGTGGCAGGCTCTGGCGGTGTTGAGGCAAAACGTGATTTGCAGTTGGCTGACATAAAAAGTGTGAGCATGGCAAAAGCTATGGCAGGAACTGGCGGTGCTACGGAAGATGAAGCAAAGCGTGGTT
>JBHBZU010000025.1:0-38323 GCA_041797745.1 Bacillota bacterium | reverse complement strand
CCAATCAGCACCAAAGCGGCTCCTAAAAAGGTGTTACCCGGTTGAAGATTCCAAGGACAAATCATGAAAGTTAGACCTGCCAAGGCCAAAAGCAGCAGAAACCACTTTCGGCTGGTCATTCTTTCTCCTCCTAAAAAGTGGGCGAACACCATTGCAAACATACCGTTGGTTCCGAGAATGACAGCAGCGGTAGCTGCATTGGATCTGACAATACCTGCCTGACAAATACCCATTGAAACAGGAGCACATAGTATTCCTGCGCCGATAAGGATAAGGATATCCGTGAGTCTTGGTTTATAGGGAGGGAGATTTTGAGTTCTTGACTCTCTGCCCAATTCTTTTTGCTCATTAAAGGCTATGGGAATCAAACAGAACCCCCCTATGAAAAATCGCCAGAAAGTGAACTGGAAAACATCCAAACTGTTTCCTGCTAATTTGCCTGAAATTTCAAGGGTTCCGAAGCACAAGGCTGTAAGTATTACAAAAAGTATTACTTTATTACTTCCTTGGTTTAAATTGCTTTTGTTATCACAGATGTTAAGGCTACAGTTATTGTCATTACTATTACTGATATTGTTGTTATTCATAGTATTATTTTCAAGATAGTGTTATTTTCAAGACTGAAATGTCTAAAGTTATAGTTTCTAACGCAGATGTTTTTGCAACAAATCTATGAAAGTTTCCGCTGCTTCGGAAGATGGGAACATGGCGCGGGCATTGTCGTTGCGACCGCCGCCCTTTCCTCCGTATATATTTGCATATTCTTTAACCAGCTGTCCGCACTTGCACCCTTTGCCGTCGGAAAGAAGTGCAATAGAGTTTTCTTGGTAATTGGCAAGAACAATCAGCTTCGCCATAATCTCGCGATTTAGTTCCTTTCCGATTGCAAGGAGGTCTTCCACCTTAAATTCGTCGAAGTTGTAAACTGATATTGAGGTGGCTCTTTGTTCAGGAGTCATAGCCTCCATGGCTTTGTTGATTTGAACCGCCCGTTCGCTGATGAAAGCGTGCTTGAGGCGATAAAGTTCATCTCTGGTTGCTTGAATTTTTGCGTCGTCCCTGGCAATCTGCTCATAGAGTGTTTCTGAAGTAGCACTGTATCGACCAATCATATAGGTGTAGAGGTCATGCTTGAACTGATAGTCCTTATAAGCTCTTTTGCCTGCCTCGCAGTATACTCGGAACATTCCCTTGTTTGCCTCAACCTTAAAAATTTTGATGAGCCCGACCTGACCTGCGGTTGACGGGTGGGTACCGCAACAGGCTACGCAATCGGCAGCATTATCGACACTACCTACGCAGACGATGGAGATATTTTCTTTTACGGACAATGCCTTTCTGAGAGGCAAGTCTTTACACTCTTCGGAGGTGGCGAAAACTCTGCGGGTAACCGGAGCGTTTGACCATATTACCTCGTTGGCGCACATCTCAACGTGCTTGCACATTTCAAAAGTAAGTTCAGTGTAGCGGGGGTCTGCTTCCAAAGATATATCAAGGGTCATGTAGTCTGTGCCCATGTGGAAACCGCGATTTACGCCGCCATATTCACGGAAAAAGATTCCTGAGGTGATATGTTCACCGCAATGGCGCTGCATATTGTCGAAACGGTGTTCCCACACAATAGACATATTGACCTTGGCACCTGATTTTAGAACTTCGGCTGCCTTTTTTGCAGCTTCGGCATTTTCGAAAGACAGGTAATGATAAACGCGTTCTTCTCCGTCTAAAGTTTCTTCTTCAGTGGAGATAACATCAAAATCATTAATCTTTCCTATATCGCAACTTTGACCTCCACCGGTTGGAAAAAAGATAGTTTCTTCCAATTCTACGCAGAGGAGACGACCTGAATCGAGCAGGTCTTTGAATGCTTTTACTCGATTTATTTCAGGAATATAGCAGGCGGTGATACAACTGCTATGTTCAGTGAGATAAAGATTTTCATAAAATTTTTTATATGTAGCCATTATAAACTCCTGTACTTATTTGTTTATTTTCTTAAAATCAAAAATAGTATACCACAAATTAGTTAAAATGTGTTATAGTTAAAAGGAAATGTACAAACTTGCTGTCATATTGTACTAATGTGAAGTTGAATTTTGTGAAAGCCACGAAAGGTTTTTATTCCGAAAGTTAAAGTTAAAGGTTAAAGCTGGGGATAACTCGCCTAAAGCCCGAAAAATAGCGATACTTTAGCGTGTTAAAGTGCCGGCTGTTAACTGTTAAAAAAATCTGTGGATAACTTGGTGTTGACAAAGATATAGCTTTGTGATGTGCGTTGGAAATACTGGGTATAGACCCTGTAATGTTTTCCACAAGCCATTGTGGGTAATATTGTATACAATCCTTAAATTTATTGTGGAAAAGCCCAAACATGTGCTAAAATTAGCCGATTGAATAAGTTGAAAACTACTGTGCAAAACACCAAAAAATATTATGTCGTTTCACAAAAACTGTTTAATATAAAAAACATTTTTTAAATCAAATTTCGACCTACGAGACCGGGAGGCCCTATGCTAAAGGAAAAAAATATTTATAAAGAAGAACTGCCTGTTAATGTGGTAGTGGCAGATATCAAGAGCTATCCTATTCATTTTCATGATGATATTGAGGTTGCCTTTGTTTTAGAGGGAAACATCAAACTGAAAGTTGGATATTACACTTATAATCTAAAAAAAGGTGATATCTATATCATAAACGATAACGAAACTCATAGCTTTGAAAGCACAGGTGAACCTAACATGGTTATGATGCTTCAGATGGACATGGGTTATTTCTCGGAATATTATGAGGGTTTGAAAAACAGCTTCTTTATAACTGATATGGAAGAAGACAGCGAAGAAAGCTTGGATGTTTTAAAAAATATTTTGGCTAAAATTATGATGGAAATCATTCAAAAGGGTTTCGGCTATGAACAAAAGGTTATAGAGAGCACACATAATTTGGTCAGCTGTCTGCTTTCAGATTTCAGATATCAGATTACAGAGGACGGCAAGTTTATCAGTGAATCTAAAAACCGCAGTGACAAGATTCTTGCAGGTCGCCTGAATCGTATCACTGACTATATGTATGATAATTACAGTCGTAAGCTCACCTTGTCTGAAATAGCTGAAAGGGAACATCTTTCCATTTATTATCTTTCACATGTTATTAAGGAAGCTACAGGTCTTTCTTTCCAAGAGCTCCTTTCTTTCATAAGGGTTGAAGAGTCTGAAAAGGTATTGCTTTCCACTAATAAAAAGATTGGTGTTATTGCTGAAGAATCGGGTTTTTCTGCGGTACGTTACTATATTAAGCATTTCCAAACTTGGTATGGGGTTCATCCGACAGAATACCGTAAAAAATATACGGGCAAGGCTTACACTCATGAAAGTCGCGCGCAGTATGAGCGCAGCAGACCTGAACGCATTGAAGAGGCTATAAAAAAGCTTGTCAAAGGTGTTTACAGCGATTATGCAGGCAGACAGAAAACCAAGACTAATATCATTGATGTTAATCTGGTAGGCTCTTTCCTTGAAAGCACAGAAAAGGTTACCATGGAGGCTTTCTTTGATTCTGAAAACATGAAGCCTATTGCAAGACCATACAATTTGCTTAAGAGCCTAAAGGAAAACGTTGTTGATTCCGGTGAAAATTATGTGGTAACCACAGCCTCCAAAACTTCCGATGACATTACAAGTATGAGTATATTGGTCTACAATGTAGATGAAAAGATTCTCAAAGAGCTTTGCGACTTAAGAAATAAAGAGGCTGTTTTAGAGCGCGTGCGGGAGTACGACGAGGAAAATGAGTTCCTAATCAGAACCACAGGTCTTTCGGGGGACTATCGTGTCAGCCGCTATACTCTATCTAAAGAAAACATTGTGTCAGCCTATGAGGACGCCATTCGTCAGCAGACTGCCACAGGAAAACGGCAGGCCATTGTTAACAACTGGTCTACGTTGCCACACATTGAATTTTCTAGGATTTCCGCTTCAGACACCCTCAGCTTGATGAATACCTTAAGCGGTATCAGTGCAGAGCTGATTTTACTTGACCGTGAGTAATTAGAGGAGGTCGGCAGTGGACTATAAAAAAACAAAACAGAATTTTAAGGTGTTACGAGGCGGCCTGAATGTTCCGCCCAATGTGGTGGAACAGAACTTTATTGACGGTTACGTCACAGACACCAGATATATGGGAGTTGTGGGTCTTTATATGCATTATCAGGTTGCATATCGTTCAGCGCCTGATGACATTACGGAGCTACACCAGTTTTTCTACTTTGAGACGGAAGAATACGGTTTGGAAGAATATTCCTCTATTAAGGGGGATGATCCGGAAAGTTTAGTTAAGCTGGAGGCAAATCTTTTTGGAGGTCTTGGAGGAAAAAATATTCCTGTTACTGAAAAAGAGGGGCTTTACCTGCTCCAGACTTTTGTGGATTTTAACAGAACTCACAATCTTCCGCTTCCTGACGAAAAGGAGGAGTATATTTTTTATCTGAATAACCCTGTGGAAACTACCGCTCATGAAAGAGCCGTTATTCAGAGCAAAATTTGTACTGAAATTGAAAACAACTATCAAGCCATACACTACTTTTTAATGAGAGTTTTCGGGAAAGATTTTACGGGAGCCTCCTATTTGGTAAAGGGGAATGTTCTGTTGAACCAGTTTGAGACCATGCCTATTCTTGCTCTTTGCATGAATACCTTGGATATACATTCTTCTGGAGAAGTGGTTACTTATATGGCTGAATCCGTGGTTGAGGATGAGGGAGATTACACTATTTTGGTGTCCGAGGTGACTGTTAACAGTGACCACCAAATCGTAGATTTCAGTAGCCGCTCAAGTCTTCGTATCACGCCTAAAGAAGCAGCCATGAAGCTTCGCAAATCCGAGTATGTCACTATATATGACTATAAGGGCAGCGTTGCGAAGTTTGGTGACTTTTGCAAGGAAATAGTAAACAACTCCATAACCACTGAAATGGATTACGGCGAGCTTTACATGTGCTTTAGAAAAGACAATGACCATGTAAAGAAACGTATATTCCGTTTAAGCGATGATGTGGAATCCATTTGTTATGTGAATGAAAACGGGCAACTGTTGGCAGCGGCCTATACCTTACCTGATATTTTGAAGCTGGAAAAACATTTGGAGGCTTCTCGTATCGGAGTTTTCATCAAACCCTCCGCCAAGTATGAATTTAAGGAACCTTTGATGATTGAATTTATGACCAGCGGGATTTCAGATTTTAACGAATTTCTCGAACTGATTCGCCAAGACCGCGAATAGAGGGCTTGAAACAGAAAAAGACATGAAACCTGCTTGACAATTAGCAGGACACAGCTTATAATGAGCGTACAAAATTGAAAAGCCTTATCAAGAGCGACTGAGGGACAGGCCCTATGAAGTCCGGCAACCTGAGGTGATATGTAGCGCGTTTGCTACTGCCCATCAAGGTGCTAAATCCTGCAGGCGATATGCCTGAAAGATGAGGGGAGATATTATCAAACATCCGGCCTCTTCTTTTACGAAGAGGCTTTTCATTTTGAGATTATAAAATGTTATAGCGAGCGACGGTCTTAAGAATTTAACGTTGCTACGCGGAAAGGGGAAAAAATGAGAAAATTATTTACTTCAGAATCCGTTACAGAGGGACATCCTGACAAATTATGTGACCAAATTTCCGATGCGGTGCTGGACGCTATTTTTGAACAGGATCCAAAGGGCAGAGTTGCTTGTGAGACCACAGTAACTACAGGTTATGCTATGGTTATGGGAGAAATATCCACAAGCTGTTATGTAGACATTCCTAAAGTTGTACGTCAGGTAATTTGCGACATCGGCTACACCAAGAGCGAATACGGTTATGACGGAAATACCTGTGCGGTACTTACTGCAATTGACGAACAGTCGGGGGATATAGCAATGGGTGTTGATAAGGCGCTTGAGTATAAGGAGGGAACGCTTTCCGACAAGGAAATCGAAGAAACCGGTGCAGGCGATCAGGGAATGATGTTCGGATACGCTTGCAGTGAAACTCCTGAGCTTATGCCAATGCCGATTGCAATGGCTCACAAGCTGGCGCTTCAACTTACAAAGGTTCGTAAGGACGGAACCCTTAAATATCTTCGTCCTGACGGAAAAACTCAGGTTACTGTAGAATATGAAGATGATAAACCTGTTCGTATTGATACGGTTTTAGTTTCCACACAGCATGACCCTGACGTTACGCAGGAACAGATTAAAAAGGACCTCGTCGAAAAGGTTATAAAGCCTATTATTCCGGCTGAACTTCTTGATGAAAATACCAAATACTATGTCAATCCGACAGGACGTTTCGTAATTGGAGGTCCTCACGGAGATTCAGGTCTCACAGGACGTAAGATTATTGTGGATACTTACGGCGGATATGCTCGACATGGCGGTGGCGCATTCTCCGGCAAGGATCCTACAAAGGTAGACCGTTCCGCAGCATACGCAGCTCGTTATGCGGCTAAAAATGTTGTTGCTGCCGGACTTGCAGACAAGTGCGAAATTCAGCTGGCATATGCTATCGGTATTGCAAAGCCTGTATCTGTCATGATAGACACCTTTGGGACAGGAAAGCTGCCTGATGAAAAAATTGCGGAAATCGTCGGTAAAGAATTTGACTTTAGACCGGCAGGCATTATTCGAGAATTGAACTTGCGTAGACCAATCTACCGTCAGACAGCAGCTTACGGACACTTCGGACGTACTGATGTGGAGCTTCCGTGGGAGCGTACCGACAAGGTGGAACTCTTGAAAAAGTATCTTTAATATTAATGCGATTAATGTGCATATGTATTTTGCACAAGAGGTAAGGATATGAAAAGAAAATAAAGCTTGTTACTGGTGGTTGTTATGATGGTGATAACGGTCATTGCAATGCCGACGGTGGCTTCTGCTGCCAAAGCCTGTAACCGTAACCTTGAACAGTCAGAAGATTAATTTTGATGTGCAGCCAGCTATTGTGAATGGGCGTACCCTGGTGCCCCTTAGGGCTATCGGGGAATTGAAACGTGATATCGCTTTGGAGGAAACTGCAAAGATTCGTGCGAAAGAAATTGTACAGAAGTTTGACCACGAAAGACCGGATGGGACGTCTTGCTTTACTGCATATCCGTCAGGCTTAAGCACAATGGGAGAAAACATTGCTTGTACCGGTAACAATGACCAAACCCAGCTCTTCCTTATGTTTGCAGAGACTGAAGAGGATTATGCAGGTCAAGGTCACAGGAGAAATATGTTAAACGATAACTTCACTAAAGTGGGAATCGCAGTTTACCGCATAAATGGCGTCAGCTATTGCTGTATGGCATTTGGCAGGTAAGAACGAATCATAAAAATAGCCGAAACGGCTTATAAGGCATATAGGGCTTATTGGACGAAAAGAGCTTATAGGGCAAAAAGAGTTAGTAAAAACCGCTGAAAGCATTGAAAGGCATTCAGCGGTTTTAAAGTTTCTTTTTAATACTTTTGAGAGGGAGTTACAAGCAAACCTCTTTTTATTATGCGTACCATAGGGAAAGTGCCAAAAGTGAAAAGATTGAGAGCGGATAATTCTATTATAAAATCTGCGTGTCAAAATCTGCGTGTCAAAGGGTGATATTCCTTGAAAAAAACGGAAAAAACGGGTATAATTAAATATTGATAAATTGGAGTTTTATGTGCATTTTTATGCTGGAGGAAATTTAATGAAAGGGCAAAGCTTTGCCGGATATATAGTTGCAATACTTGTGTTATTGGGTTTGTCTGCGTATTTCTCTGCGACGGAAACCGCCTTTACCTCTGTAAATCGCGTTAGAATCAAGAACGCGGCAGGAGACGGTGATGAACGGGCTAAAATCGTTTTGAATCTTGGCGAACATTTTGACAAAGTATTATCTACGATTTTAATTGGTAACAACATAGTAAATATTACCCTGACTGCCATTGCTACGGTTTTGTTTACAAAGCTTTATGGTTATTACGGACCTACGATTGCCACGGTTATAACTACCATTTTGGTGTTGGTTTTCGGCGAAATTTCGCCTAAAAGTATAGCCAAAGAAAAACCGGAAAGTATAGCAAAGAGAGTGGCGCCCACTTTGGAAATTGCAATGCTGGTGCTTACGCCGCTTACTTGGATTTTCGGAGTTTGGAAAAAATTCGTTGCGAAGATTCTCAAGCTGGAAGAAGATCAGGGGATAACGGAGGAAGAGCTGCTTACCATTGTTGAGGAAGCGGAAACCGACGGCAATTTGGACGAGGGCCAGTCGGAACTGATTCAGAAAGCAATAGAGTTCAACGAACTTGAGGCTTACGATGTGCTGACGCCGAGAGTTGATTTGGTGGCTATTGAAGTAGACACGCCTAAAGAAGACGTGGCGGCATTGTTCAAATATACAGGTTTTTCTCGCGTTCCGGTCTACGAGGATGATTTGGATAATATATTAGGCGTGCTGAATCAAAAGGATTTTCACAATTACATTATCGGCACCGAGCGAACCGTTTCGGAGTTTGTGAAGTCAGTTGTTTTTGTGGCAACTTCCATAAAAATTTCGGCATTACTCAAGAAAATGCAGGAAGCAAAGACCCACATTGCAGTAATTGTGGACGAATACGGAGGTACTGCGGGCATAGTAACCATGGAAGACATCATTGAAGAACTGGTGGGAGAAATTTACGACGAACACGA
Source organism: Bacillota bacterium (assembly GCA_041797745.1). GTDB lineage: Bacteria > Bacillota > Clostridia > Peptostreptococcales > Anaerovoracaceae > UBA3871. The sequence goes on along the minus strand of JBHBZU010000025.1, from coordinate 29,640 downwards.
TGGTGCTACAATGCAGGAAATTCTCCAGCTGCAAGACGGAAGCTACAGGGTGCAATGCTCAGCCAATGTAGAGAAGATGTTCGACTTTTTCGACGTAGAGGCGGAGATGGATGTGACTACTGTAAACGGATGGGTTGTGTCGGAACTTGATGAACTCCCAAAGGTGGGAGATGAGTTCGAATACGAAATTGAAGATAAACGTTTTCGGGTTAAGGTAACCAAAGCGGATCAGAGAAAAGCTTTAGAAATTAATCTTACGGTTTACGATTTGGTACCTACAGAAGAAAATGAAGAAATTAGAGAACAAAAATAGAGATTGAGTTTGAAAGGAACAAATATATGGGACTTATGGAAAAAGTGTTTGGCGACATGGGAGCCAAGCAGATTAAAAAGATTGATAAAGAAGTAGAAAATATTTTAGCTCTGGAGCATGATATGGAGGCTTTAAGCGACGAAGAGTTAAAAGCAAAAACAGTAGAATTTAAGCAGAGGTATCAGGATGGCGAAAGCCTTGACGACATGCTTTATGAAGCTTTTGCTGTCTGCCGTGAGGGTGCTTGGAGAGCCTTGGGCATGAAGCATTTCAGGGTACAGCTAATCGGCGGTATCGTTCTCCATAGAGGAGACATTGCGGAAATGAAGACAGGAGAGGGTAAGACCCTTGTGGCAACTCTTGCGGCCTATCTCAATGCCATTTCAGGAAAAGGCGTGCATGTTGTAACTGTCAATGACTATCTGGCTAAGCGTGACGCGGAATGGATGGGGAAGCTGTATAGCTTCTTGGGTCTTACTGTTGGTTGCGTTGTTCACGGAATTTCAAATGAACAAAGGCGCGAAGCTTATATGTCGGATATTACCTACGGAACGAATAATGAATTTGGTTTTGACTATCTTCGCGACAATATGGTGACCTATGAGTCGCAGCTTATGCAGCGAGAATTGAATTTTGCCATAGTGGACGAAGTGGATTCCATTCTCATTGATGAGGCCAGAACACCGCTGATTATTTCAGGTCAGGGAGACAAATCAACAGAGCTTTACAGCATTGCAGATTCTTTCGTAACAGGTCTTTACAAAGAAGTGGACTTTGAAATGGATGAAAAGGAAAAGACCATTTCACTTACCGAAGAGGGTGTGGCGAAATGCGAAAAATTCTTCAATGTAGAAAATTTCTCCGATCCGGAAAACATGGAAATTAACCATCACGTATTGCAGGCATTAAAGGCGCGCAACATGATGAAACGTGATGTTGACTATATCGTAAAGGATGATGAAATCGTTATTGTTGACGAATTTACAGGTCGTTTTATGTTCGGACGTCGCTATTCCAACGGACTCCATCAGGCCATTGAAGCAAAAGAGGGAGTTTTGGTTCGTTCCGAGTCTAAAACGCTGGCAACTATCACTTTACAAAACTACTTCCGTATGTATCAGAAGTTATCCGGCATGACGGGTACTGCCAAGACGGAAGAGTCCGAGTTCATAGAGATTTATAACATGAATGTTATGCTTATTCCAACCAATAAGGATATAGCCAGAAAGGATTTGGATGACGTTATTTATCCGAATGAACGAGGAAAGTTTTTGGCTTTGGCGGATAGAATCAAGGAAGTTCATGAAACAGGTCAGCCGGTTTTGGTGGGAACTATTTCCGTTGAAAAGTCTGAAATGGTGTCCGAACTTTTAAGAAAACGCGGAGTAAAGCACAATGTGCTTAATGCAAAACATCACGAGCAGGAGGCTGAAATTGTAGCGGAGGCAGGACGTTTAGGAGCTGTAACCATTGCTACAAATATGGCAGGTCGTGGTACCGACATTATTTTAGGAGGAAATCCGGATTTTGAAGCCAAAAAGGAAATGGAAAAACAGGGCTTTCCAAGTGCTGCTATTTCCTTTGCAACAGGCTTTGCAAGCACTGAGGATAATGAGCTGATTGAGGCAAGAGAGATTTATAGAAAGCTGCTTTCCAAGTATACCGAAGAAAGAAAGGATGAGCAGCGTAGAGTTCGCGAACTCGGCGGGCTGTGTATTCTCGGTACTGAAAGACATGAATCACGTCGTATTGATAACCAGTTGCGCGGTCGTGCCGGACGTCAGGGAGATCCGGGCACAACCCAGTTCTTCCTCTCTTTAGAGGATGACCTTATTCGTCTTTTCGGAGGCGAGAAAATCCAGTCCTTTGCTGACAAGATGGGGCTTGAGGATACAGACGCATTGGCGGCGGGAGTTTTAAGCCGTACCGTTGAAAATGCACAGAAAAAGGTGGAAAGCCGTAACTTTGCTGTCAGAAAGTACGTTCTCCAATATGACAATGTTATGAACAAGCAGCGTGAAATTATTTACGACGAACGCCGTAGAGTTCTCTATGGTGAGGATTTACGCGAATATATCCACAATATGATGTCAGAAATTGTTGAAGCAATTATTACTAACGGCACAGTTGGCTCCAAGTACTCTGAAGAATGGGATTTTGAACATATAAACAGCGGTCTTAAAAAATTCGCCATGAACTATGTGCCAAAGAACTATTCGGGAGAAACAATGCACGATTTGACTCCTGAACAGATTATCGAAGACGCAACCAGGCAGTTTGAAGAACTTTACGTGGCAAAGGAAGAAGAAATCGGCGTTGAACGCATGAGAGAAGTGGAAAGAATGATTCTCCTCAGAGTTGTTGACAATAAGTGGATGGATCATATTGACGCTATGGATCAGCTAAAATCAGGTATCGGCTTAAGAGCTATGGGTCAGATTGATCCTGCTCAGGCCTATGCGCAGGAGGGCTTTGATATGTTCGAGGAAATGATTCAGGACATCAAGGAAGACACTGTTAAGCTCTGTTATAGCGTGACAATACAGACAGGAACGGAGCGTAGGCAGGTAATGTCTGCGGGCGAAGCTCACAAGGATGATTTCGTAGATCAAGGCGGAGAAAACGGAAATGGTATGCCTGTACAAATGGGCAATACTCCGTCGGCAGTGCAGGTTCCGGAACGCAACAAGAAGCCGGAGACTTATCACAGAGAACATGCAAAGATTGGACGCAACGATTCATGTCCATGCGGAAGCGGCAAGAAGTACAAGAATTGCTGTGGCAAGGGAATGTAAAAATAATCATTGAAAAAACGAGGTACTAATTTTGCTCTTAGGAGAAATCAAAAATGAAATTTCAGTTTTAAAACAGCATTTGGAAGAAGCAAGGCGGGCATTGGATGAACCTGCTCTTGAATCTAAATTGTCCGATTTGGAATTGGAATGTACTGTGGAGGGTTTCTGGGATGATTTGGAAACTGCACAGAAAACATTGAAAGAAAAAAAGTCAATAGAAAATAAACTCGGCGAGCTCGGGGAAATCGGTTCACAGCTTGAAGATTTGGAGGTCATGCTGGAATTGGCAGAAGAAGCGGCTGACGGCAGTTTGGATGAAGACGCCAACAACCTTTACGAGAATGTGAATTTACATTTGGAAAAGCTGAAGCTAAAGACACTGCTTACAGGAACTTACGACCGAAATTCCGCCATAGTTTCAATCCATGCAGGTACCGGTGGCGTAGACGCTCAAGACTGGGCGCAAATGCTGCTTCGTATGTACACCCGCTGGGCAGAGGCACATGGCTATACTGTTAAGATTTTGGACTTACAGGATGATACTGAAGCAGGGATAAAGAGTGTAACTATGCTTGTTGAGGGGGAAAATGCCTATGGCTATCTCCGTTGCGAGAGAGGCGTTCACAGGCTGGTGAGAATTTCACCTTTCAATTCCCAAGGAAAACGTCAGACCTCTTTTGCCAAGGTGGAAGTGGCGCCTGAAATTAATGACAGCGTAAAGGTGGAGCTGGATATGGGAGACCTTAGGATTGATACTTACCGTTCCAGCGGTGCAGGAGGTCAGCACATCAATAAAACCGACTCGGCAATTAGAATAACTCACATACCTACAGGCATTGTGGTAACCTGCCAAAATGAACGAAGCCAGTTTCAAAACAAGGACATGGCTATGAAAGTGTTGATTGGCAAGCTGACTGAACTTGCAGAGCGGGAACACAAGCAGAGCCTTAAAGATATTCAGGGAGATTTTTCCGAGAATACTTGGGGTAGCCAGATTCGTAACTACGTGTTGCAACCCTATACTCTTTGTAAGGATGTGCGAACCGGAGCTGAAACTTCGGCAGTGGGTACAGTTTTGGACGGGGATTTGGACTATTTTATCAATGAAATGTTGAAGTTGAGCAGTGATGAAAATAAGCAATAAAACTTATCAAAGGAGCAAATGATGGATATAGTAAAAAAGCTTGCAGGAGAGCTGGGAATCAGAGGAGAGCAGGCAGAAAAGACAATTAAACTGATTGATGAGGGAAATACAATCCCTTTTATCGCAAGATATCGTAAAGAAGTAACAGGCGGCTTAACCGATGATGTGCTTCGTTTGCTGGGGGAGAGACTTGAATATTTAAGAAATCTGGAGATCAGAAAAGAAGAAGTTATTCGCCTAATTGAAGAACAGGGAAAACTCACCGAGGAATTAAAGGGACAAATTGAAGAGGCAGAGGTACTTCAAAGAGTTGAAGATCTCTACAAGCCTTTTAAGCAGAAAAAAGCCACAAGAGCAAGCAAAGCCAAGGCGCGCGGCCTTGAGCCTCTGGCTCAGCTTCTGTGGGCACAGGAGCTAACCTCAGGCACGCCTGAGGAGGCCGCTGCGCCATATGTGAACGGTTCCGACGACAAAGAAACCGGAGTACCTGATGTGGCAGCTGCGTTGCAGGGAGCCTGCGACATTATTGCCGAGAGAATTTCCGACGATCCTGAACTTACTGCTGCTATTCGTGAGAAAACAAAGGAAATCGGCGTTATTAACACTGAAGCCGCAGACCCCGAAGAAAGTACCGTTTACGATATGTATTACGGACATAGCGAAAGCATTGCAAAAATGCCAAATCATAGAGTTTTAGCGATAAACAGAGGTGAAAAGGAAAAGAAGCTAAAGGTAAAGGTTGTCTGCGAAATTGAAGTGATGGAGAGCATTATTTCAAAGGCTGTAATAACAAATGAAAAGTCTATTTTTAACAGCCTGCTTTGTGAAACGGTTACAGACGCTTACAAACGTCTTATGGCAACCAGTATAGAGCGTGAAATGAGGAATATGCTTACAGAACGAGCCGAGGCTGAAGCTGTGAAAATTTTTGCAAAGAATACTGAAAAGCTGCTTATGGCACCGCCTGTAAAGAGCGCACGCATTATATCCATAGATCCGGGTTATAGAACGGGTTGCAAGGTTGCGGTGCTGGATGAAACGGGTAAACTCAAGGCTTACACTACAATTTATCCTACAGAACCTAAAAATGATATAGTAGGAACCGAAAAGGTACTGGCTAAAGTCATAGAAAAATATCATATAAATACCATTGTTATAGGGAATGGAACAGCCAGCAGAGAAACGGAAGAAGTAGTTGCAAACTTTCTAAAGAAAAACTCTTATGACGTGCAATATACTATCGTAAATGAGGCAGGAGCTTCCGTATATTCCGCCAGCAAATTGGCCAGTGAAGAATATCCCGATCTGGATGTTACCACAAGAGGTGCCATGTCATTGGGCCGCAGACTTCAAGACCCTTTGGCAGAGCTGGTAAAAATAGACCCTAAAAGCATTGGTGTAGGTCAGTACCAGCATGACATTGATCAGGGACTTCTGGCTACGGCTCTTGGCAATGTAGTTGAAGATTGTGTAAATCGCGTAGGTGTTGATTTAAATACTGCCAGCCCGTCGCTATTATCCTATATTGCAGGTATTAATATGGGGCTTGCCAAGAATATTGTGGCTTACAGAGAAGAAAACGGTCCTTTCACTAACCGTAAACAGCTGATGAAAGTGGCGAAACTGGGTGAAAAGACGTTTAATCAGTGTGCAGGCTTCATGCGCATTGCAGACGGAGACAATCCTTTAGACGCCACCAGTGTTCATCCGGAATCCTATGGGGCAACGGAAGAAATGCTGCAAAGACTTGGACTGGACAAGCAGGCTATTGCAGCCGGAGGAGTTGCAGATATTGAAGATTTAATTTGTGATACCTTTAAGGTAGAGGGAAGCCGCAGTTCAAAGAAAGAACAGAAGCAAGCAAAAACAGATTCAAGTGTCAGAGGTAGAGGCATGGAAGCACTGATTGCCTTAAACGATGAGCTTCACCGTAAAGAACGAGAGGCGAAAGAGGCAAGAGCTGCGGAAAATAAAACAGGAAAGACCCGTCAAGGAATGGATAAGGTCATAAAGAAGATGGCAGAGGAACTGGGCATAGGTGAAATGACCCTTACAGACATCGTTGCCGAAATTAAAAAGCCGGCTAGAGACCCTCGTGAAGACGCACCGCCGGTAATATTCAGAAACGATGTAAAGAAGTTCGAAGACTTGAAAACCGACATGGTAATGCAGGGTACTGTAAGAAATGTTGTGGACTTCGGAGCCTTTGTAGATATAGGAGTTAAAAACGACGGATTGGTTCATATCTCAGAAATGTCGGACAGGTACATCAAACATCCTATGGATGTGGTTTCTGTCGGCGATACGGTTGAAGTAAGAATTATAGGTATTGACTATGAAAAGGGCAAGGTTTCCCTTAGCATGAAAGGCATTAAGCACTAGAATTTAAGTGTTATTGGTGGTAAACAGAAAGGTTGGGCAGATACAGTGAGCAAGATTAAAGCGATATTATTTGACTTCGACGGAACTATTATGGATACCAGTGATTTGATTATAAATTCGTGGCAACATGTGTTCCGAACCCTTACAGGTAAAGATGGGGACGTGGAAAAAATTAAGAAATCCTTTGGTGAAACTCTTTGGTTTACCATGGACAAGTTTTTTCCAAATGAGGATGTGGATAGATGTGTAGCGATTTATAGAGGATGGCAGACTGACAGATATCTGGAAGAAATAGAACTTTTTCCCGGAGTAGCTACTCTTATCAGATGGCTTCAGAGCCAAGATATAAAATTGGCCATCGTTACCAGCAGAGCCGGCAAGAGCTTAAAAGACGGATTAGATGAGTTTAATCTTCTTAAAGCTTTTGAGGTTTTGGTTACTTGTGAAGATACCGATGCTCATAAGCCCTCTCCTATTCCTGCACAGATTGCATTAAAACAGCTTAAGGTTAAACCGGAAGAGGCACTTTTTGTCGGAGATTCCAAGTTCGATATAGGTTGTGGCAATAACGCAGGGATTCCTACGGTTTTGGCAGACTGGGCGGGAACTCCGGTGGATACCTCTGAAGCGGGCTATGAGCCTACTTACAAGGTATCTTGTCCGCGAGAAATCATGAAAATCGTTGAAAGAACCAACAATAAGTAGTGCGTCAGTGGAGTAAAAAAGAATATGCTGGAAATTTTTTATGGAAGAGAAAATATAGATAAGGAAGCTTTCGCTTTCAGTAGAATCGGAGGAAATACCGAAGCTACTTTGGAAGCCTTAAGGAATCAGGTTATTATCGTACCGGATCAATTTAAACTGGCTACAGAGCGTAGAGCTATGGAATACCTGAATTTATCGGGCATTATAGGAATGGAAATTCTTAGCCTGCGCAGGTTAGGGAATAAAATTCTTCAGGAAAGCGCAGTTCAAAATCCGCCTTATATTGATAAATATGGCAGACATATTATCCTCTCCGACATAATGGCAGAAAAAGCAAAAAAATTGAGGGTTTATGGTCGAATGGGGCATAGACCCTCTTTTATTGAAATTCTCAATAATCTTATTTCTGAAATGAAAAGGTTTGGAGTAAGCAATGAGAAATTGAGAGGAATTTTACAGGAAGCGGAGATGGGAAAAGGTGAATTTCCAAATCTGCTGAAATTCAAGCTTTCAGATATATCGCTTATTTACGATGAATATGAGAATCGCATTAACGGCAAGTATGTAGATACGGAAGACAGGGTAAATATCTTTTTAGAGCATATAGGAAACAGCGATTTGGTTGTGGGGAAACAAATTTGGATTTGGGGTTTTGACTGGTTGTCACCAAAGGATTTGGATATAATCGCTGAACTTATTAAAGTTGCAGATGTTCACATAGTTTTTACCTACAGTGAGTCAGGCAGGGATAATCAGATTTTTTCAATTACCGGTGAAATGATTAGGAAGCTGGGAGAGCTTGCAGAAAGCCAAGGTGTTACTTATCGTAAAATGCAGATAGACGATGAAATAGGCGTAGAGACAAAGACCTTTGTTGCTAAACGTCCTCTTGCCATTGCAGCCCTCGAAAGAAACTTCTTTCAGGTGCCGTCAGGCAAAGCTTCAGAAGAAGAAAAGCAAATGGCTGAAAAAGGTCAGATTATGCTTTTGGAAGCCGCCAATCCTGATTCCGAAGCGGAGTCTGCGGCAGCTTACATATTGTGGCTCTTGAGGGAAAAGAATTATAGATATAGAGATATAGCGGTTATCTGCAATGATACGGGTCAGGGTGCGGAAACTATAAGACAGCAGTTTGCGGAGTACGGCTTGCCTCTTTTTATTGATAAAAGACGCAGCCTCATGAACAGCCCTGTCATTACTTTTATTCTATCTTTAATCAACGTTGTCAGCGACGGCTGGCGCAGTGAAGATTTGTTTGCTATGCTGAAAACAGGATACGGGCCTCTTACCCTTGATGAGACTGAAAGGCTGGAAAACTACGCGCTTGATTACAGGATAGAGGGGAAAAGATGGAGAGAATCTTTTACTAAAGCAGTGGATGTTAAAGAAAAGGCTGAATTGGCAGAGCTTGAAAAAATGCGACTTTGCGTTTCAGACTTTGTCATGACTTTTGAAAAGACCTATAAAGAGGATAGAAGCGCAGAGGCAAGAACTCAAGGAATTTACAGCTTTCTTAAAGAGGGTGCCGACTTACCTGCGAAACTTCAGGAAAAGATTACTGAGCTGGAAGAACGAGGCAATGTTTCTGAAGCACAGATTCTTTCTCAGGTTTGGGAACAGCTTATCAAGGTATTTTCGCAGATGATAGAGGTTATGGGAGAGAAAAAGGTTTCCCTCGACAGATACCGCAATCTTTTAACGGCGGGTCTTTCTGCTGTGGAAATCGGAATGCTTCCGCCGGGTACGGATACTTTGGCAATGGGTACCATGCAGCGAAGCCGCATTGCAGGAGTTAAGGCAGTAGTTATTTTGGGGGCATGCGAGGGCATGCTTCCGAAATCATTATCCTCATCGGGAATACTGTCAGAGGATGAAAAGAAAAGAATTTCGGAGGAGGGCACAGAAGTGGGCAAACTGCAACGATTGCGCTCCAAAGAGGAAACCCTGGCTATGTACAGGCTACTTTCCGCGCCAAGTGAAAGGCTTTACTTAAGCTATTCCCGCTCCGACGGAGACGGAAAAGAAACAAAGGCTTCCGAAATTTTTAACGATATAGCGGATTTTTTCGGATTATCACCTGTTTTGGACATGGTTTCTCAAGCCGGTCTTTCGGAGGGCAGAGTAGAGGAAAAATCCATGAAACTGATTCAGTCGCCAAGAGGCAGCATAAGGCATATGGCAGAAGCTTTTGAATCGGTAGCGGAAAACCGAGGAGAGCTGCCTGAAGCATGGAAAGAGGTTTACGCCTGGGCAAAGGAAAATATGCCGCATCAAACAGAGGCTGTCCTAGCAGGACTTGAATATTCCAACAAAAAACAAAGGCTTAATAGAGAGCTGATTCACAAATTGTATCCTACCATGGACGGAGAACTTAAAGTCAGTCCCTCGGGATTTGAAAATTACAGTAAATGTCCTTTCAGCTTTTTTGTTAAGACAGGACTTTCTCCCGAAGAACGCAGAAACTATGGAATGGAAAGTCGCGAAGTCGGAGATATCTACCATGAATGTTTTGAAGCGCTTATGAAGCGCCTGTCAGTTGATGGGAAAGAGGTTTGTTCTTCGGATTCTGCATGGCAGAAGATAGACAGGAAGAACGCAGATAAATTGATAGATGAAATCTTTGATGAAAAGATAAAAAACTATCGTGAGGGCGTGGCAACTTCGGGTGCGGAGGAAAAATATCGTACATCGAGAATGCGTAGTGTATTAAAGGAAAATACGTGGGCGCTTCTTTCTCATGTTAAGCAGGGCAGAGTCCGCGCGGTCAATTTGGAGGAGAGCTTTGGCAGAGGAGCAGACAGCAAGTTTTCGTCTATCAAAGTGCCGACAGGGGAAGAAAATGTTCACATTGTCGGCAAGATAGATAGAGTGGACGAGTTAGAGGGCGGAGAAGTAAAAATCATCGACTATAAATCGGGCAGGAAAGAATTGAACCCTGAGGAAATAATAGAGGGCTGGAAACTTCAACTCATGCTGTATCTTAAAGCGGTACAGGGAGAGAAAAGACCTGCGGGAGTATTCTATTACAATATTGCAGATACCCTAACAAGCGTTAAAGCCTCAGGAAGCAAAGGGGGTAAGTCTTTGACAGAAGTTCAGGCAGAGCTTCTTGAGACTATGGAAAAGCACCACCTTACCAGCCCTGATGATTATGCAATGGAGGGCTTGATGGTGGACGACGGTGAGGTATTAAGGAGCATTGTGGGGACTGCTGACGAGGATACAAACATCAAGGTTGTAAAACATTGCAAATATGTAAAGAAAGATTCTGCTTGGAAAGGAAGAGCGCTGCTTAAAGAAGAGGAATTTCAGGAAATGAGAGAAAGCTTCGATAAGGTAATCGGCGAACTTTGCAAAAATCTTTCTCAAGGGGATATTACCGCCTTTCCTAAGAAGCGAATGAAAGCTAAACCGATGGAAGAGGGAGAGGCTTGTCAATATTGCACTTTCAAGAGCATATGCAAATTTGACACTTTGCTTTCGGGGTGTGACTTTCACAAGATAAATTGTTAGTATATTAATTTACACGAAAATATTAGAGAAAGCACCACGCAACTTTTGCAAAATAATTGCTGTTAGCGACAGGTGGCTTTATCGTGCTAAAGTCTTGTCATAAAGCAATTTTCTATAAAGTATTCGCCCCCTTGGAATTTGCCCCAAAGGTCTTTTTATGGTATAATGGTTGCCAGAGTTTATTTTAGAGTATGGGACAGGAATGTATTCATGAATAGTAAGAAATATCGTAATTTAATATATCCAACCAGGGATATTACAGATTTAAGGGATATGTTAAGGCAGAGCGTGAATCTTTATCAGGATCGCCCTGCATATATGGTAAAGGATCGTTTAGGGGGACCTTACAAAAAAATTTCTTTCAAACAATTTGGGAGTGACGTGGAAGCTTTAGGAACCAGACTTACAAGTCTTGGGTATGCAGGAACCCGCATTGGAGTAATCGGTGAGAACGGCTACGAATGGGTTACTACCTACATGGCAGTAACAGGCGGTGTGGGCGTTATCGTACCGCTTGACAAGGAGCTGCCTACGGGTGAACTCGCAGGACTTTTAGAAAGAGCGGAAGTGTCCATGATAGTCTGTTCTCAAAAGATGGAGAGCAAGGTCTTGGAAGCAATCGAGGGTCTCTCAAGTCTAAAGGCTGTGATAAAGATGTCCGCAACTTCTCATGAGGAGGCTTCAAAAGAGCTTCCTGAGGGTCTTAAAGGATATTCATTTTACCGGTTGTTAACCGAGGGAAGAGAAGAAATACTTTCAGGAGATAAGACTTACCTTAATGCAAGTATTGACAATAGGGAGATGGCAATTCTCCTCTTTACTTCCGGCACCACAGGTCTTGCCAAAGGGGTAATGCTTTCCCATCTTAATGTGGTTTCCAATGTACAGAATATGTCAAAGTATGTAGATGTAGGGCTTGGGAGCGTTGGGCTTTCCGTGCTTCCTATGCACCATACCTTTGAGATGACTTGTCATATTTTGACTTCTATTTATCAGGGATTGACAGTTGCATTCTGCGAGGGTTTGAAATATATCATGAAAAATATGGTGGAAGCTGAGGCAACTCATATGCTGGCAGTTCCCCTTATCTTTGAGCAAATCCATAAAAAGCTCATGAAACAGGCAAATAAAAGCGGCAAATACAACAAATTGCGTAAAGCGATTTCCATGAGCCGTAAGTTAAAGTTATACAACCATCCGGAAGTCACTAAAAAGATGTTCAGTGCTCTTCACGAAGCAACAGGTGGACATATGCGACTTTTTATTGCAGGGGGAGCGGCCATTGATCCCCTCGTAATAGAGGACTTCGAGGCTATGGGAATTACCATGTTCCAAGGCTACGGAATGACGGAAAATGCACCTATTATTGCTGTAAATCGCGACCGTTGCTCAAAGGCTTCAGCGGCAGGCTATGTAATGCCTGAAACTGAAGTTCAGATTATCAATGAAGACGAAAACGGGATGGGTGAGATTATTTGCAAAGGTCCGTCGGTTATGCTCGGTTACTACAGAAATCAGGAAGAAACCGCAGAAGTTCTAAAGAACGGTTGGCTCTACACAGGTGACTACGGTAAGATGGATAGCGACGGCTTTCTATATATCTGCGGGCGTAAGAAAAATGTTATCGTAACTAAGAACGGTAAAAATATTTTCCCTGAAGAAGTTGAATATTACTTACTAAAGAGCGACTATATCGAAGAAGTAATGGTTCTCGGAGAACCTGATGAAAAGACGGGGGACGTATTAATCAAAGCGATTATATACCCGAACATGAATCTCATTACGGAAATGGGACATATGACTCGTGAAGATATGGAAAAATTCTTCAAGGGGATTGTAGATGATATAAATGAAGAGATGCCTTTATACAAAAGAGTAAAGCGAGTAGCTATTCGCGACACGGAGTTTGAAAAAACAACAACTCGCAAAATTAAGCGATTTGCGGCATCCAATTTGACTTAGAGTGGGGAGTAGGAGAGATTAACATGATTTCCAATGCAGAATATAATGAATTAAAGCTTCGGGAACTGGAGGATGCCGTTGCCTTTGTGGAACGCATAAAGAACAATCCGGATCCTAGAGTTAAGTATAGAGACCCTAGACCTATCACGGATCTTAAACACATGATAGAAACCAGTGTACAGCAGTTTGCAGACAGACCTGCCTTTTGGCAGAAGCCCTCACACAATCAGCCATATACACCTATCACTTATAGTGAGGCAATGGCGGATATAAACGGGCTGGGGACGTCTCTTGTTGCAGGAGGTCTTTCGGGAAAGTGCATTGCCGTAGTTGGAGTCAACAGCTACGAGTGGGCAATTTCTTATTTGGCAGTAGTCTGCGGAACAGGCATTATTGTTCCTATTGACAAAGAACTTTCCAAAACGGAAGTTACGACCATTATGAAGACGGCAGAAGTTGCCGCTGTCATCTACGATGATAAACATCAAAAGATGATGAGAGATATTAAGGATGAGGGAGAGACTCCTTTGACTACCTTGGTAAGCATGTCAGCCAAGGAGAGCCAAGGAGATATTCTTTCTTTAAGGGAACTTATTGAGGCGGGGAAACATCTTGTGGCTAAAGGAGAAGCTTGCTTCACAAAGGCGCAAATTGACAGAAACGCAATGAGTGTATTGCTCTTTACCAGCGGAACGACAGGTAAGTCCAAAGGGGTAATGCTTTCTCACGCCAATATTGTGGCGGATTTGATGGTGGCGCCAACTGTACTTAAAGTAAATCCTACCGATGTGTTCTTTTCTTTCCTGCCGTTGCACCACACCTATGAATGTACCTGCGGCTTTTTAATGCCTCTTTATAAAGGCGCCTCCATAGCATATTGTGAGGGTTTAAGATTCATAGTAAAGAACCTTTCCGAGAGTCGCCCAACCATGTTCTTGGGAGTTCCTGCCATCTTTGAAAATATGTATAAGAAGATTTGGCAAGGTGCTCAAAAGAAAGGAAAGGCAGAGGCTCTTCGCAAAGCCGTTCGTATAAACAGAGCTTTAAAGAAAGTTCATATAGATTTATCCAAGATACTGTTTAAGGATGTACATGCGCTCTTTGGCGGTCGGATGAGACTTATTATTTCAGGAGGAGCAGCCATCAATCCGGAAGTTCTTGAGGGTATTCAGGACTTTGGTATCATGGCGGTTCAAGGCTATGGACTTACTGAGGCGGCGCCAATGGGAGCTCTCAATCCGGACACCGCAGCCGTAGCTTCCTCCATCGGAACCCCTTTTCCTAATTGCGAAGTTAGAATCGACAATCCCAATGAAGAGGGAATCGGCGAGATTTGTCTAAAGGGAGACAATATCATGCTGGGCTATTTTGGCATGCCGGAAGAAACTGCCAAGGTTATCAAAGACGGATGGTTTTATACAGGGGATTTAGGCTATATGGACGATAAGCGGTACATATATATTACGGGTCGCCAGAAGAATGTTATTATCACTAAAAACGGTAAGAATGTTTACCCTGAGGAGCTGGAATATCTTATTGCCCTTAAAGGTCTTACTTCGGAATCAATGGTTTGGGAAAGAACCTCTGAGGGAGGCGGAAACGACGGCTCACAGATTGTCGCTTCTTTAGTGCCTGAAAAGGAAGTGCTGGAGGAGAAACTCGGTGTCGATTACAGTCAAGAGGCTGCACAGGAATTACTTTGGAAGGCTGTTGAGGAAATCAATCAGGAACTGCCTTACTATAAGAAGATAAAAAACATTATTGTTAGAACTGAACCTCTTGTAAAGAATACTTCTAATAAGATTGTTAGATTTGCGGAAGAAAACAAGCGCTAATTGATTGACAATTCACAATGTAAATTATATAATAACACGAATATCGTGATACGAAAGGAGACACAAGATGTCAGAAGAATATCTCTTAACCCAAGAGGGTTACGATAAAATAGTAGCGGAGCATGAAGATTTAGTTGCTAACAAACGTAGAGAAGTTGCTGAAAAAATTAAGGAAGCCCTCTCCTATGGAGATATTTCCGAAAATGCAGAATACGATGCGGCAAAAAATGAACAGGCAGACCTTGAGGAACGTATTCACAAGCTGGAAGAAATGATGCGCAAGGCTAAAATTATTGATGAATCGGAAGTGGCCAGCGACACAGTATCAGTAGGTAAAAGAGTTAAGATTAAGGATATGTCAACGGGTGAAGAGGATGAGTATGCTATCGTAGGTTCTACGGAAGCGGATCCTTTCGAGGGCAAGATTTCAAATGAATCCGCAGTCGGTCACGCTCTCTTAAATCATAAAATCGGCGAAGAAGTAGAAATTGAAATTCCTGACGGAAAAGTAATCTACAAAATCGTTGATGTACATTAGAAACTAATTTTATATGTAAATATATAGCAAAAGAAAGGTTATTAAAATGAGTACAGAAGACAGAAACAATGTCAACCCTGAAGCTTCAGAAGTTGAGGAATTTACAGCAGAACAGCTTAGCGAGCAACGCCAGATTCGCCGCGAAAAGCTGAAGAAACTTCAAGCTATGGGCAGAAACCCATTTCTTCACGAAAAGTGGGATATCGACGCCTATAGCGAAGATGTCAAAACTAAATTTGAGGAAATGGACGGCAAAACTGTCTCCATGGCCGGACGCATTATGGCTAATCGCCACATGGGAAAGGCCAGCTTTGTAGACATTCAGGACTGCAAAGGTCGTATTCAGCTCCACATAAAGAAAGATGTGCTTACAGCGGAGGAGTACAAGATATTCCTTACCTATGACATCGGAGATATTGTTGGTGTAGAGGGTAAAGTTTTCAAGACACAGAGAGGTGAGGTTTCCGTAGAGGTTAGCAATTTGGTACTTCTTTGTAAGGCTTTACAGGTATTGCCAAACAAGTGGTCAGGTCTTAAGGATCAAGACCAAAGATATCGTCAAAGATATGTTGACCTTATCATGAATCCGGAAGTAAGAGACACTTTCCGCAAGAGAACTTCCATCATTCATAAGATTAAGGATGTTTTGGAAAACACCTTTGGATATTTGGAAGTAGACACTCCTATTCTTA
Organism: Bacillota bacterium; assembly: GCA_041797745.1. GTDB lineage: Bacteria > Bacillota > Clostridia > Peptostreptococcales > Anaerovoracaceae > UBA3871. The sequence goes on along the minus strand of JBHBZU010000025.1, from coordinate 13,761 downwards.
CGGTAATTGCGGGAGGCGGCAATGCAAGACCTTTCGAAACTCACCACAATACTTTAGATTTGGATATGAAAATGCGTATCGCCAACGAACTCTATCTTAAGAGACTGGTTGTTGGAGGTCTGGACAGAGTCTACGAAATGGGCAAGATGTTTCGTAATGAGGGAATGGACAGAAATCACAATCCGGAATTTACATCCATGGAATGTTATGCAGCTTACACAGATGAAGAGTTTGTTATGCAGGTAACAGAAGAGGTTGTTTCTCAGGCGGCACTTGCTACTAACGGTAGCATGATTATCAACTATCAGGGAAAGACTTTCGACCTTACACCTCCATGGCGCAGACTTGATATGACTGAAGCGGTGGCAGATATTACAGGGGTGGACTTCCGCAAGATTGATGAAGATCAGGCTTGCAGAGACGCAGCCCTCGCATATATGAAAGACCATCCAAGCTCATTAACAGCCGAAGAGGTAAATACCTGGACTCGCGGAAAGATTATTGCAGAGTTCTTTGAAGAATACTGTGAAGATGTTCCGGGCTTTTTAGACGGTCCTATCTTTGTATGCGGACATCCGGTGGAAATTTCTCCGCTTGCTAAGAGAGATTCCGCAGACCCTCGTATTACTCGCCGTTTTGAAGCATATGTAAACTGTTGGGAAATTGCCAACGGCTTCTCCGAGTTAAACGACGCAATCGACCAGTTTGAACGTTTCTCCGAGCAGCAGCGTCAGCTGGATTTAGGGCTTGACGACGAAGCGCATCCAATGGATATGGACTTCGTAAACGCATTGGAAGTAGGTCTTCCGCCTACGGGAGGGCTAGGTATCGGTATCGACAGAGTAATTATGCTGATTACAGACGCGCCTAGCATTAGAGATATTATCCTCTTCCCTACAATGAAGCCACTGGATTCCGAAAGACAAAAGAAAGTGGAAACAAAGGAAAGAAAGCTGGATTTATCCAAGGTTAAGGTTGAACCTCTGTTTGAAGAGGATATCGACTTTGAGACTTTCTCCAAGTCCGATTTCCGCGCAGTTAAAATTATGGATTGTGAGGCGGTTCCAAAGAGCAAAAAGCTCTTGAAGTTCACGCTTAATGACGGTTCCGGCAAGGAAAGAACTATTCTTAGCGGTATCCATTCTTTCTATGAACCGGAAGAATTGGTTGGCAAGACGGCAGTGGCTATAACTAACCTGCCACCTCGCAATATGATGGGTATTGAATCCTGCGGTATGCTTTGCTCCATGGTTTATGACTATGATGGCGAAGAAGATTTGCAGTTCATCTTATTAGATGACTCCATTCCGGCAGGAGCAAAACTTTACTAAAATCCTTTAACCTTAAAAGGAATGCAAGAAAAATAAATAATTAGCAAAAGAGTGGGCAATCTTAAGAGGTTGCCCATTTTTAGAAATCGGAAAAATGGATGAAAGAAAATTGATTGAAAGCCTTACAAAAGGCGGATATTTTGTAAAAGTCTTTGACACAAAGGAGTCGGCAGCTAAATATTTGAATGAGCAGATAGATGGAACGACTGTGGGCTTTGGCGGTTCTATATCCTTGAAAGAGATGGGACTTTATGAAAGCCTTGGAACTCACAATGATGTTTTCAGTCATTGGTATCCCGGCGGTGACAAAACTCAAGATGATATACGTCATATGGCGATGGAAACGGAAACCTACATATCTTCTGTGAATGGGATAGCGGAAACCGGAGAAATTGTAAATATTGACGGCTCGGGCAACAGGCTTGCGGGTATTTCCTTTGGACACAACAGGGTGTTCTTCGTTATAGGGCAGAACAAAGTGGAACCAACCTATGAAAAAGCGATTTGGCGTGCAAGGAATGTGGCGGCACCTAAAAATGCTGCGCGCCTTAATGTAAATACCCCTTGCGTAAAGAGCGGGCGTTGCCATGATTGTCAAAGTTCGGAGAGAATTTGCAAGGGATTGAGCGTTCTATGGCAGGCAATGATGAGTAGCCGCATGGAAGTGGTTTTGGTTCGTGAAGATTTAGGATACTGAATTTTTTAATTGACGACGCTAAAAAAATGCTGTATATTTATGATACGAAGTAAATTTATAATTACTAATAAGCCCTGAGGTAGACTTCTTGGGGCTATTATTTTAAGTGTTAAAGGTGAGATTTGAATTTCCGCCGATTTTAGCGAATAATAACCATTAGAAAGGGGATAAAATATGAGCAAAGTATTAGTAGCATATTTTTCAGCAAGCGGAGCAACGGCGACTGTAGCGGAGAAGCTGGCAACTTCTATTAACGCAGAGTGTTTTGAGATTGAGGCGGAACAGCCATATACAGAAGCTGATTTGAACTGGCTGGACAAGCAAAGTCGCAGTTCTTTGGAAATGAACGACAGAAGCAGCAGACCGGCTATTGCAAATAAGGTAGAAGATATGGAACAGTATGATACTGTTTTTGTGGGATTCCCAATTTGGTGGTACCGCGAGCCGTCTATTATAGATACTTTTATGGAGGCTTACGATTTTAGCGGTAAGACTGTGATAGTCTTTGCTACTTCGGGAGGCAGTGATTTAGGAGATTCCGCCGACAATATTCAGGCTTTGGCTAAGGAAGCTCATGTTGAAAACGGAAAGATATTCGGCGCTTCGGTTTCTGCTGTCAAATTAAAGGACTGGGCAGCTAACTGGATGTAATGGAAAAACTGTGGCTTCAAAAATAAGGGTTTTAAGGCAAAGTGTGCTTACGGATATTGCCACAATTAAAAAATAAAAGTTTAGGCTATAGTAGGCTTACAGGATAAAAAATTATAAAACCGCTGCAAACATTGAAAAATCATTGTGAACAGCGGTTTTTCAGTTATTTTAAGGTGCATAGGATAAAAATTATTGGTAAAATTTCTCAAAGCACTTGGGGTTTCAATAATTAAATGCTTTTGTATCTTCTTTGGAAATAAGAGCTTCGGAGCTGATAAAATGAGACTTGTTGACCAAAAGAACTAATCAAATTTTAAGAAACCACATCTATCACAATACCTAAGCCGGCTATTTGCAAAGCCCTTTTAAAAACAGGGGAAGAACCTGTTGGGAATACTGACACAGGGAATAGTTCCCGTTGCAAAGGCACCAGTCGTACATCATGCCACGCTCAAATACGGCATAAGCTTTAGTTATGTCGTTAATAGACAGGTCCTCACGGAAAATCCCTTGTTCCTGACCCTCGATGGTAATTTGACGAAGCAGTTTATAGTAGGTGCGGTCAGGCTCCAGCAAGTGACGTTCTCCGCGAGTAACCAGCTGGGAAGAGAAAAGCTGACAGAGTAAGGAAACGGAAACCGTATTTTCAATCATAAGGAATAGCTCTTTGTTCATATAAACCAGTTTTTCCAAGGGATTTAGAGAACTGTCTATTGTGTCCATGATTTCCTCGTATTTTTCATCGAAGAGAACGGAAAGGGAGCCAAGCAGTGCGTCTTTAGACTCGAAATAATGATAGAAAGAGCCTTTGGAGGTGTTGGAAGCCTCCACGATATCGTCAATGGTGGTGTTATCGTAACCATACTTATAAAAAAGCTGCCATGCAGAAGTAACTATACGGGATTTGGTTTGATTTTTTGCATTCTTTTTCATTAAATAACCTCACTTAAAACTTAATTTATAAAAACTCATATATTTCATTTTTCTTTTTAATTATAGTCTATAATTCAGTTTACTATAGATACCTTAAAATTTCAACGTATTTGATAAAAATAAAAGAAATATATCAAGATAAAGTATATTATTTAGTCGGTATTTTATTCTAAAAATTTTGATGTTATTATAAGAGTGTAAATTCTATCAATAGGTATATTGGTAATAATAAATAAGCAGCAATTTGGAGGACTTTATAAAATGTTTTCAGCAGAAGCACTGGTATTTATCGCGTATTTTATAGTACTGTTCTTCGTCGGAACGATATTCTTTTTTAACGGCGGAAACAAAAATCAGGAGGATTATTTCCTGGGCGGACGTTCCATGGGACCTTGGGTAACAGCTATGTCAGCTCAAGCTTCGGATATGTCTGCATGGCTTCTTATGGGTTTGCCAGGCTCCATTTTAGCCTTTGGCTTTGGACAAATTTGGATTGGAATAGGTTTAGCCCTTGGTACTGCGGCTAACTGGATTTTATGCGCCAAAAGACTTAGGAAGTTTTCAAAGATTGCAGGGGACGCAATTACTCTTCCTCAATATTTAAGAAATAGATTTAAGAGCGAAAAGAACACCTTGCAGATTATCTGCGCCATTATTTTCTTAATTGCCTTTACTGTTTACGTAGCTTCTGCTTTTGTGGCGGGGGCTTCAGTTTTTACCATGTTGTTCCCATCCATTTCGGAAAAGACTGCTATGGTTGTCTTTGCGCTTATAATCATTGGATACACTTTTTTAGGTGGCTTTAAGGCAGTTTGCTGGACAGACTTTTTCCAAGGTATTTTGATGTTGATTGCGCTGCTGGCAATTCCTATTATTGTAATGGCAACTCAAAATTTGGATACTTCTACACTGGCGAATATTTATCAATATACAGATGTTTCGGGAAAAGTTGTTACCTGTGATTTCGGTTCCGGTCTCTTTTCTGCTTCATGGAAAGATGTGGTTTCCGGCTTGGCTTGGGGTCTTGGATACTTCGGAATGCCACACATTATTGTTAGATTCATGTCCATAGAAAAGCCGTCCATGGTTAAGAAAGCGGCAACGGTAGCTATACTTTGGGTAGTTCTCTCTTTGGGAGCAACTTGCCTGATAGCTTATTTCGCAAGAATGATTGTGGCAGAGGAGCTGCTGACAGTCGGTGCCCAGAAGACAGTGTTCATTGTAATGGCACGTCGCTTCTTCCCGCCAATTATATCAGGATTTTTGCTTGCAGCCATTATGGCAGCTTCCGTTTCCACAGCAGATTCACAGCTTTTAGTGGCTTCCAGCTCTTTTACTTCGGATCTCTATAAACCGCTGATTAAGAAGAACGCTACTGAAAAGGAGGTTCTTTGGGTAGGGAGAATGGCGGTGGTGACAATCGCTGTGGTAGCTTATGCCATCGCTTCTTCAAAAGGCTCCGGTGCCCAGGCAATCATGAACATGGTTGAAAATGCGTGGGGTATTTTCGGTGCAGCTTTTGGTCCTGTAATGCTTCTTTCTTTCTTCTGGAGACGTTTTAATTATTCAGGTGCAGTTGCAGGAGTTGTTGCAGGTGCAGTGGTTGATATAATTTGGTTGTTATTCTTATCCGCTTCCACCGGTATCTATGAAATTTTACCGGGCTTTATTGCAGGCGGAATTGCCGCTATCGTTGTAACTCTCACAACAGAGGCTCCATCTTCGGAAGTTACGGACATCTACGACATGGCAAATGATATAGCCTATGATGAGTAGAAAAAATAAAGGAAAGGAGATTGCTATGGGTGATTTTAGACCAATGCGCAGGTTCAAACAAGCATTAACAAAAGAGGAGTGTGTAAAGGTATTAACCGAGGCACCCCGCGGGATTATGGCATTTCATGGGGAGAACGGCTATCCATACGCCATTCCTCTTAACCAGTACTACAATGAAAAGGATGGAAAACTCTATTTTCATGGAGCTAAAGAGGGCTTGAAGCTTGATTTGATTAAAACAAATCCGCAGGTTTGTTTTACTGCCATGGATGAGGGCTTTAAAAAAGAGGGAGACTGGGCACTGAATATTAAGAGTGTTGTTTGCCTGGGACATATCGAGGAGCTAAAGGATAGGGAACAGGTAATAGAAATTACTCGCCGGCTTGCGCTTAAATTCTATCCCGACGCAGCCTCTGCGGAAAAGGAAGTAGTTGCTGCCGCTGATCGTGTAAATGTATTGGTGATGACTATTGACCGCATGACAGGAAAACTTGTAAATGAATCATAAATATCATAAATATCAAAAAATTGTTCAATTTAGATTTTTGGATTGACAATTATTTCCCACAGTGCTACAGTGACGGCAAGAAGTGCATATGCTTAACGGCAAGCTTCTTGCCGTATTTTTTATATGAATAGTTGTTAGTTGCGGTTGGGCATAATAAAGTTTTACATGAAAGAGGTATATTAATGCTAAAGAAAATGAAGATTGGTAAGATTTTGGTTGCATATGGCGTTTTAGCCGTGGCAGCCATAGTTCTTGTTGCGGGTTGTTTCACATACGGCCTTAATTCAGTTAAGAACGGTCTTGAAACGGTCAATGACATAGGAGTAGATAAGACCAACTACTTAAAAGAGGCAAACTTAAACGGTCTCTGGGTTTCTGACGACTACGCCACCGCATTTCTCAAAGAAGATGAGGCGGATGTAGAGAAGATAATTAAGGAAATCATCGCGTTAAATGAAGAAACCGATGAGATTATTGCGACTATGAGCGCAAGCCCTGATATTACAGGAGAAATTCGTGAAACTTACAGTAATTTAGAGGCAGAGCATAAAACCTATAACGAGCTTTGTGACAAGATGAACGAGCTTTTGTTGCAACATGATTTTGACGGCGCAAAGGTTTATTATTATCAGTATTCAACTGTTAAAGATGATTTTTTAATGTATTTGGAGCAGGCTTGCGACGCTTTGGAAGAATATTCCGCGGTAATTGTTGACAATGCCCGTGGCACATATAAAAATATTTTGGTGACAAATGCAGCAGTTTTCTTAATTGCAATATTACTGTTGCTCTTTGCGATTGTAAAGATTATCAAATACATTAAGTTAACTATGAAAGAGGCTGTTGAAGTTGCCACAGAACTTTCTGAGGGAAATGTTAATCTTTCAATAGACGCGCAGGAGGAACTTACTTCGGAAAATGAATTTGAAATTTTGAAGCATACGTTCCTAAAATTAATTAAAAATTCTCAAAGGCAGGCTAAAGCAATCGAAGATATTGCCTCAGGAGATTTCAGCACCATACCTACTATTCGTTCAGATAAGGATGTTGTAAACATTTCACTTTTGAAGATGTTAAATACAATGAAAGAACTGGAAGCTGCACTTCTGGAACTTACAAGCCAGTATGAAAACGGTAATACAAAGTATCACATTGACGCCGAAACTTTTGAGGGTGGATTTAAGGAAATCCTCAAGGGCATAAACAGCGTTATGGACATTTATGCCAAACAGGTTATTGATATGGTTGAGATTGTCAACCATATGGGTCAAGGTCAATTTGTTGAAGTTGATGTCAATAGACCGGGAAGCTATGGCTTGGCTTTTCAGCAGTTGGATAAGGCTGTTAAAAGTATCAAGAGCCTTATCGAAGATACAGGAATGCTCGCTGACGCAGCCCGTGAGGGAAATTATGCTTTAAGAGCGGATGCTTCCAAGTATGCTGGCGATTATGTAAATGTTATTACAGGAATAAACGATACTTTAGATATTATCGTAGACAAGATAGAGTGGTACGTAAATGTTATTGACTCCATTCCTCTCTACGTTCAGGTTATGGACAGAGACGGTAACTGGACTTTGGTGAACAAGCTCTTTGAGGGAATCATCAAACACAAAGGCATAATCAAAGAAAGCCGTAATGAGATTTATGGTAAGTTATGCCATGTTGACGGGGTAGAACTGAACGGCATTCAGGCATTGCAGAGAGGTCAGACGGAAACAAGATTCTCCGATATGGGCAGAATCTTCAAGCAGGACACTTCCGATTTCCTCAACAAAAACGGTGAAAAAATCGGTTACATCGGCGTAGTTCAAGATATGACAGCTATTTTGAACCAAGCCGAATATTCCGAGGCTGCGTCAGGCAGATTGGAACGCAACCTCAACGCTCTTGCAGAGGGACGCTTCGAATTTGAAGATAACAATATCGAAAGAAAAGAGTATACGGAAGAAATTGCAAAGACCTTTGATACCATAGATTCAGCAGTTGAAAAAGTAACCGTAGCAATCGGAAAGCTGGTTAGAGATTCTGTAAAACTGGCAGATAGTGCGGTTCAGGGTAACCTTAAAAATCATGCGGACCTTTCAGAATACGACGGTGAATATGCTAAGGTTATGAAAGGTATAAATGATACTATTGACGCTATCGTAAATCCTATAAATGAGGTTCTTTCCGTACTTGGTGCAGTTGCCGAGGGAGACTTGAAGCAAAATGTTACAGGAAATTATGAGGGCGACCACAAGAAAGCCAAGGATGTAATGAACGGTACCATTGAAACTCTGCGTACTATCATTGCGGATATAGCCGACACCTTGGGAGCTATTGCAGATGGTGATTTGACAGTAAATGCAAACATTGCCAAGTATCCGGGAGATTTCAGAGACATAGGACAGGCTCTCCAGTCCATAATAGCTAATCTGAAACAGGTAATGGAAGAGCTTAATGAGGCCTCCGGTCAGGTTGCAAGCGGCTCAAAGCAGCTTTCTGAAGCCGCACAAGTTTTAGCAACAGGCTCTACACAGCAGGCTTCCGCGGTACAACAGCTTACAGCGACTGTCGGTGAGATTGCTTCTCAAACTTCAAAGAATGCGGATGACGCCGAAAAAGCTTCATCTTTGGCAAATGACGCAAAGACCAGTGCTGAACGTGGAGATGCGCAGATGAAAGATATGTTGGCTTCCATGGACGAAATCAATGAATCCTCTGCAAACATTTCCAAGATTATTAAGGTTATTGACGATATTGCATTCCAGACCAACATTTTGGCTCTCAATGCAGCTGTTGAGGCGGCAAGAGCCGGTGTACACGGTAAGGGCTTTGCAGTGGTAGCGGATGAAGTTCGTAATTTGGCAGCCAAGTCAGCAGAGGCGGCAAGTGAAACTACTACTCTCATCGAGGGCTCCGTATCCAAGGTAGAAAGCGGAACCAAGATTGCCAATGAGACAGCGGCAGCTTTAACAGAAATTGTTGAGGGCATCGGCAAGGCGGCTGAACTTGTTGAGGGTATTTCCCAAGCTTCTCACAAGCAGGCAACTGCCATCAACGAAGTGAACAAGGGAATTGAAACCGTTTCACAGGTAGTTCAGTCAAATTCCGCAACTTCAGAAGAGTCCGCAGCTTCATCAGAGGAGCTCTATGGACAGGCTGATATGTTAAAGAGAATTGTATCGGAATTTAAGTTAACCAAAGACGGCAAAGGCTTTACAGCTAATTCTTTGCTAAGCGATACTTCAAAGACTTCGGCAATTCCGGAAGTAACCTTGAGCCTTGGAAAAGACTTTGACAGCGGAGATAAATATTAATCTTTCGTAAAATAATTAATAAAGACGCATAAAATGAAATGCACCCCAAATGTTAGATAAATGAGTTAACCTTTTGAGGTGCATTTTATTATGCTGAATATTCTTATGAAGAAAAGCTGAAACTGTTCTTAAAGCTCTCAATTACAGCCTCTGAATTACAGCCGTTGATAAGTTTATTTCAAAAATTCGCCCAAGGTGGACATCATTTTAGCAATATCTATGGGCTTTGGAATATGTCCGTTCATGCCGCTTTCAAATGCCCTGTCCACATCTTCTTTGAAAGCGTTTGCAGTCATTGCAACGATAGGTATTTGAGCCATGTCGGGATTAGGGAGATTGCGTATGTATTGTGTAGTCTTATAGCCGTTCATATTTGGCATTTGAATGTCCATGAGAATCAGGTTATAAGTGCCTGTAGGGGAAGCTTTCAGCTTGTTAATACAGGCTAAACCGTCCGACACTATATCCACTTCAAGCCCTGCGTCTTTAAGAACTTCCAAAGCGATTTCGGCATTAAGCTCATTGTCTTCCGCTAAGAGAATCCTCTTACCGCGGAACTTCTCACTGTCCCATGTATTGTCAGGCTTGGCAATGTATTTCGGCTCCTCTGCTATCTGGTGAGGAGTGCAGATGGTAACTTTGGTACCATGTCCGATTTTGCTGGATATGGAAATAGTACCGTTCATAAGGTCTACCAGCCTTTTCACTATGGCAAGTCCTAAACCTGTACCTTGAATTTTCATGGTTTGGGCGGTACGCTCTCTTGCAAATTCTTCGAAGACCTGATTGCAGAACTCTGTGGACATACCTATACCGTTATCCTCGATGACCGTTTCAACAATTACCTCATCCGCGGTGCGTCCTTTTAACTCACGGGATGTAACAGTGATGTGACCCCCATCGGCAGTGTATTTTATGGCGTTACTTAAAACATTCATGAAAATTTCGGTCATGTGAGTTTTATCCATATAAAGATAAGGATGGGTAACGCTGAATTGGGTGGTAAGAGTCAGGTTTTTCTTGCGAAGATCCGCGCTGAACATATCTACCCAGTTATTGTGAAAAATTCGTGTATCGTTGACTTCATTTTCAATTTTTATCTTACCGTTTTCAATGCAAGCCATTTCCAGTACGTTGTTTAGAATGTCTAAAAGCTGGAGACTGGCGGTTTTTACTTTGGCACGATAAGAAAGTACCTTTTCTCTGTCAGATTCGTATTTTTCAGCCAAATCAGTAAAACCTATAATAGCATTTAAAGGAGTTCGGATATCGTGGGATACATTGAAAAGAAAGCTGGATTTAGCTTTGTCGGCAGCTTCTGCGCGTTCTAAAGCATTGGAAAGCTTATCTTGAATGGCAAGTTCATCCCTGATGATACTTTCTATGTTGCGAATGCCTACCACATAATCATTATCCCCGGCATGAGCGTAGCAAATTTGAAGATAGCGTATGCCGCCATGGCCGTTATCCTGCCTGTAATTTAGAGAATAGAGACGGTTTTCGGGAACTCTCGCCGCAAGTACCTCAAAGGCGGTGCCCTCAATCATGCGTTCTCGGTCTTCGGGTATTACAAAATTTTGTATATGGTAAGCAATGGCGTCATCGTAGATACCTATGTTTTTTATAGCCTTTACAGCTGAATCCACTACACCTACGCCCTTTTTACTTCTGATAAGGCTGACAGCATGGGATTTTCCCTCTAAAAACCATACCACGTCATAGTCTCTGGAAAGACCGTCCATTATGGCGATTTCTCTTTCCCTTTGCCTCTTGATTTCCAGTTGTTCCGCTGAAAAGAGCATACGACGGTCAGCGTCGGATACTTCATTGTACCGTACAATACTGTACTTACGACCGTCGTCGGTGTATTCGCGGGTTCCGATGGCATGTATGGTGTAGAGCTTTCGATTATTACCCTTTCCTATATATTCATGAAAGATGGCATTTAGGGGGATATCTTTTTCTGAAAAGTCCTTAACCAATTTCCAAAGTTCATCTCTTTCGGGAATATTAACGAAAGGATTGTCGCCATTCAGCCTTTTTAACAGCTTTTCAGAGGTGGATTCATACATCTTGCAAAATCCGGCAGAAACCAAATATGCTTGAAATCGCCCGTTCTTCACATAATAAACTGCGAAAGGAATGGGAGACAATTCACAAGAAGCTTTCAAATCCGGAGGTAATAATGGATTTTTTTCGATGTTATTCATGTAAAAACCTCCTACATCACTAAAATTGGCAGTGATAAAATCATTGCAAAATCACTTTCACTTTCTTTATATCATAATATGAGAGTAAATTCAAATAGGCGGCTTTTATTAAATCGGTGAAAGGAATGTAGCCTTGTGCATTGATATTTATTAAAGGAGTTGCGAAAATTGGGGGATTTGTATATTATAAGGGTATCGCAGAACGATGATTGGAAAAGGTGAATAAAATGAAAATGGAATTTAATAAAATATATCCTTTTTGGGAAAAGCTATCCGCGGAAGAACAGCGACTTATCAGCGACGGCTGTATGGTGGAAACCTTTGAAAAAGGCATGCTCATGCACCGCTCTGATGAAGAGTGCCGTGGTCTTATGACTGTACTTTCCGGAGAAATGCGAACTTACATCCTCTCTGAAGAGGGGAGAGAAGTTACGCTTTTTCGTGTCCGAAGCGGCGAAATTTGCGTATTGTCGGCGTCTTGCCTTATGGATTCTATCGACTTTGATGTGTTGATTGAAGCTACTGAAAAAACTGAAGTTTTGATTTTGCCCTCAACCGTTCTCAACAGCTTGATGAAAGGGAATGCTGCTGTGGAGCTTTATCTTTATAAATCTGCCACGGACAAATTTTCCGATGTGATGTGGACAATACAGCAAATATTGTTTCAGAAAATTGACCAACGTGTAGCAACTTTCCTTTGGGATGAGATGGCGCATAAAGAATTAAAGGAAATTGCCCTGACCCATGAGGAAATAGCCCGCTATATCGGCAGCGCCAGAGAAGTTGTTACAAGAGTATTGAAATATCTGGCAAGTGCAGGAGCTATTGAACTTAAGAGGGGCAAGATTTGCGTGATTGATAAAGAAAAACTGAAAACTTTTTTGTAATGTGACTTGGTTACATACTGAGACCTCTGAAATTGGTATTATGTGAATATCAATTACGGAGGTTTTTTGTTATGGCTAAAAGATTTGCTAAATCAAATGAGAAAAGATGTGTATCCTGCGGTGCTTGCGTTAAGGAATGTCCCCGCAACGCAGTTGAAATCTGGAAGGGTTGTTTTGCAAAGATAGATGTAAGCGCCTGTGTGGGTTGCGGAAAATGCAGTACATTCTGTCCGGCAGATTGCATAAGTTTTGAAGAAAGGGGTACATGCACTGAAATTAAGGCAGAGACAAAGGAGCTTTAAGTGCAGCAATACGTATAAACATGAATACAAAGAATACGAATGAAATAAAAAAACCGCTGAATACAGGTAATACCGAATGTGCTATGAATAAGAGTAATACAAGACGCTCTAAAGGAAGCAGGAAGCCATGGTACGAATATCTTTGGCTTTGGTCAATCCTTTATTTTTCTTTAGGCTTTTTCAATATACTGTTTGCATGGCTTGGTATGATAGATTTTCTGGTACCGCTGATTTTTGCAAGCTTTTGGGGGAATAAAAATTTTTGCAATAAATATTGTGGAAGAGGACAACTTTTCCATATCTTTGGGGGCAAATTAGGATTTTCTTTAGGAAAGAAAGCACCTAAATGGATGGCTTCCAAATGGTTTCGCTACGGCTTTCTTACTTTCTTCATGACTATGTTTGGAAATATGGTATTTCAGACATGGCTTGTGGCAAGCGGAGCGGGATCTTTGAAAGAAGCCTTGAAGCTATTTTGGACAATACGTGTGCCTTGGGGTTGGGCATATTCTGCAACGGCAATTCCAAGCTGGGTGGCACAGTTCAGCTTCGGATTTTACAGCCTTATGCTGACCTCTACCCTCATAGGACTTATAGTTATGGCACTGTACAAGCCGAGAACCTGGTGCAGCTTCTGCCCTATGGGAACTATGACTCAAGGAATATGTCAACTGAAAAACCGTTAATAAAAGGGATTAAAAATTGGGATAGAAACAGTTAAACAGTTAAGCCTTGCTCTTTACCGCCTTTTAAAAGAGTCATAAACCCTGCATAATATTAAAAGAGTGTTTGATAAATATCCCAGGGGGGTATAAAATAACTGTCGAATACCCCTAGGGAGTATTTTGGGAAAGGAGAAAGTTATGCGGGAAGAATGTACATGTTGCTTGGAAAAACATAAAAAACGAGATGATAAAGAATATAGAGCTTTGATGAATCGCCTCAAGAGAATTGAGGGTCAGGTTCGTGGCGTGGGGGGTATGCTGGAAGCGGACGCTTATTGCACAGATATTATATTGCAGGTATCGGCTATTACCTCGGCGCTAAACCGCCTTTTCAACTCTGCTGCTACAAGCTGCACAACTCATACCCGTTACTTTATAATGTTGCATTTAATCCCCTTGTTTTCTTTATTTCATAAGTTTTTGTAATACCGTAACCAAT
>JBHBZU010000024.1:0-93782 GCA_041797745.1 Bacillota bacterium | reverse complement strand
GCTCTGACAACCGAAGAAGCTGTAGCAATTACCAAAGAAATGTATCGCATACTCACCGCCGCAAAGGTAAAGGTCATAAGAGTCGGGTTAAAGAGCACCGACCTCATCAGCAATCAAGGAACAAACAATACCGTGCTTGCCGACTACCACCCCTCCTTTCGCCAGCTGGTTGAAAGCGAATTGGCAAGAGAGTCCATAGAGCAACAATTAAAAGACTTGCTTACTAAAGTGGAGTACGGGGCACCATTATCAATATGCTGTGTCAGCGCCCCCCGTCTTGTATCAGCCATGAGCGGCTATAAAGGGAGCAATCGCAACCTTTGGCATGAAAAATATCCCAATGTGCATTTCATTTTCCGAGGTGACGAAAGCTTGGAAGACGGTTATTTTAAGCTGGAGAAGCTCTGAAATATTTATAAAAAATAAAATTATAAAAAATCGGGTTCATTTACAGAACCCGATTTGCTTTCTTAGTTATAGGTTTTATTTCTTTTTAATCTTAATCCCTTATAATTGATATACTATACTTAACAACTTACGCAACTTTTCTATAGCAACTGATAATATCTTGCTTAATTTACATCCTTTTCCCACTCTTTCAAAAGTTCTTTAAGGCAGATTTCATTGAGAGGTTTCTTTTGACAACATCGTGCTCCCAGTTCAATAGCTTTACCAAAATCCGATTCATCTTCAGAAAGTAAAACCACCAAAAGTTCAGGTTTTATCCGTTTAAGCGTCTTGAGCACATCAAAACCGCTTACAGGTTTAGTCCTTATTTCCGAAAATACTATGTCCGTATCGCTGTTATATATGTATTTAACAGCTAGCATAGGGTCCTTGAACACTGAAACACTTCCGCCCGGGCAGGCTTCTTGCAAGGTATCTGCAATCTTATCCAGTTGTTTTGTATCATTGTCTATTACAACGATATTCACGATGCCACCTTCCTGTGCCTGTCAAGCCCGCACCTTTTAACTTTTACAATTTCGACGATTTTATCCCAATAAATCACTTTCAAATAATTTGCAGGATTCCAATAATATTTTAGTTTCAGCAGTGCAATAAAAGTGCAAACAGTGAAGTAAGTTTTTTCAAAATCCGCAAAGCTCAAAGTATTATGTAAAGGCTTTTAATATAGCTTTTAATATAGAGTGCAGGTAAGCGTAGAAGCTTTTACAAAAACACTCAAATTGCAAAAAGCTATAAATAACTTATTTGCAATTTGAAACTTTTTTAATATTAAAATTCTCCCAAAGAGAACTCCGACCAACTGTATTGAGTCATAAATTCTCCTCTGTATGCATTGATGGCAACAGGTTCTCCCGAAAGCCATGAAAAATAGTCGCACTTAACCTTATCCGGTAAAATAGCCATAGATGATCTCTGCTTTATCAAAATATCCGACTTTCCTATTGTTTTCAGTATATTGACCAAATCAGCAGTCATGTTTCTGAAATAGCTCTTTTTAGATATTGTGATTTCTTCATCTTCCCAAAGAATATGCTGAAGAGTATCGTTTGTTACAACCTCTCCCTTTACACTTATTAGGTATGCCATAAGTTCCTTGGTTTTAGAATATTTAAACTCTGCCGGTTTTCCGTTTATAAACACTTCAAAATTCCCAAAGCACTGAATATAAAGGGGTTCTACGACGCCCTGTTTAACATTCTTTTCCTTTGTCTCTACAGCAAAATCAATTTCATTTTTAATGTCTTCAGTGGAAGCAGGTTTCATAAGATAGCCTGAAACATGCATTTTGTATGCTTCTACCGAGTATTCCGAATACCCTGTAACAAATACGATACTGCACTCCGGAAGACTTTCTTTAATTCTTTTTGCCATAGTAAGCCCGTTCATTATAGGCATATTTATATCTAAAAATGCTATATCCGCGGAATTTGTAAGTACATATTCCAATGCCTTTTCCGGATACCTGAAGTCCACAATTTCTGTGATTCGTTCATCGCTCCCCAGCTTCATTTTAAGATTTTCTATAGCCATCTGTTCATCATCAACTATCAACGCTTTCATTCTTTTCTCCTTTCGGAATCACAATAGTGGTTCGAGTTCCTTTGCCTCGTTCGCTTTCCATAATCACTTCACCCTGCATCATGTTTTTTACTCTAGCAACGATGTTTTCAATACCCACATGGCTGCGACCGTCATCCTTTGGAGCTGCCTCCATATCAAAACCTATGCCGTTATCTTCAACTCTGATAAAATATCTTTTTTCATCTTGCCATGTGGAAATGGTAATAAGCCCCTTTTCTCCCAAGCTTCTGACTCCATGCTTAATAGAATTTTCAACTAGGGGCTGCACTGTAAGGGCAGGAAGCTTAAAGTCACTCACGTCAAACTTATATTTAAAGGTTATTTCGGGAAATCTAAGTTTTTCAATCGCTAAATAATTTTCTAAATGGCTAATTTCTTTATCAAAAGGAATAGGTTCCTTTTGGGAAAGTGAGTCCATATTGCCTCTTAAATACTTGGCGAACTTTTCAACTATATAACTTGCTTTTGGTGGATCTGTAGCGCATAAATACTGAATTGTATTTAATGCATTGTAGAGAAAATGTGGCTGTATTTGGCTTATTGCCATGGTAATACGTGTCTCGGAAAGCTCAGCCTTTGTTCTTTCGTATTCCAACCTCTTTTGTGAACTCACACGTATAAGCTTAATCATACGGTAAAACTGCAAAGTTCCTGTAAGCATTACACCATACTGCGGGAAATGTACCTGCGGGAATAAGTGAAACACATAAGTATCCAGCTCTTGAATTACCATAGATATAATAAAAGGCATCATGATGGTTAGCTGAATAATTGATATTACCTTGCCCGTTCCTTTCCATTCGTAGTATAAAATAGGTACTGCAATAAAGGTTATTACGGTTCCTATTAAAACCGGAAACTCCACAAATTCATAAAGGTCGGTTATACCGAAAAACTGTAACACCATCAAAACAGTAATGCCAAGCAAGCCTACAAGAGCATTGTGCCATATTATATGCATGAGTATCGGCTTGGTTACCACGGACATATAATTCATAAGTACGCCCATGCAAAGCAAATAATAACTAACAGACACCATTACATTGCAAGCGGTGGGGTTATTGATGAATAAGGCTAATACAGGCTCTAAAGAACTTACAAGGAGATAATAGCCTCCGGTCATAGCAAAAACCGAAAAACTGGACATTACTACCCACTGATGAATCCTGTTTCTTATACCGTCCCTCATTAACAAAATCATAGACGCACTTGCAATCAAGCCGACTACCACAAAAGCGATACCTAAAATTGAAAAGAACCAGTTTGTTTTGGTAATAATAAGGCTAAGTGCGTTTAAGGGACCTACTATAAATATGCCGTTTAAATGATTATACACAGCATCGGCACCATATCTTTTATACGGATTTGTCAATACCAGCTCAAATTCGTCCTGCTCCGTAACAGTCCTTTCAATATTTATCTGTATATAACACTTACCCGGACCTATGGAATATTCAGGATAGGTGTCAGGTCTTCCGAAATCAGCCAGCTGGGTTCCATTTAAGGAAAGCTGTACCTGAATATTGTTAATACCCAAGGCAAATCCGTTGTCAATTTCAATAGGTTGCCGGAAGTGACCTCTAACCTTAACATACCTTTCCCCCCGAAGAAGTTTATAATCCGCTTTGCTTACCAAGGGATGCCAATTTTGATTGTCCACCGTATATTCCCCAATCAAGTGGGCGCGGGAAAGACTCCCGTGTTGTGTCCCCTCTGATGGTAAAACAACAGTTTGGACAATTAATATTATGGCAAACAGACATACTAATACCATAAAAGAGGTTACAACTATAGCTATGGGCTTTCCCACAGCCATACCTTTTTCTTTTGTTGTTGCTTCTTTTTTTGGTAATTTTGCCATTAGGTCCTCCGAAACGGTAATATCATTTAAAGGAATTAGCCCTGCCCTTAATTCCAGCGTCACATTTTTAGATTATCAATATTGGCACACTCAAATTTTGTTGATAAACTCTCCTGATATTTCAAAGGTTTTCGCCTCTGCATTCAATTTCATTTCACATCCGATAGGTATAATTGCATTTATCATCTCGTGTCCGAAGTGGTTGTATTTCAATACAGGGAAGTCATACTCTTTGGCAATTTCCATAAAGATTTCTTCCATCTGCACAACTTTCTTACCCTTAGTCATATTGACATCCTGCATACCGTAGACGTAGCCAATTACAACAGCCTTTACCCTATCAAAAACTCCCATTTGTTTTAATTGAGAAAATCTTACAGTGCACTCGTAAGGTTCGATGGCATACGCCTCTAAACCTAAAATCTTTTCGCTGTAGTCTAAAGCGTAAGGGGTACCAATAACATTCATGCTACATCTGATATTAGTTCCGTAAAACTTGCCCTCAGCAGCACCGCCTCTTAGACAAACCGCCTTTGAATCCTGTTGGAGCTCTGCACTACCCTCAATAAATCGTTGTTTGAACTCTTCATAATAGATGTCGCCCTCTCCCGAATTTCCGAAATCCATGAAAAGCGGGCCGTTGAAAGTCACCAAACCTGTTTTTTCAAAAATTACTTGGTTGAGCACGGAAATGTCGCTGTATCCCATAAAAATCTTCGGATTGCGACGAATACATTCGTAGTCTATGTATGAGATGATGGCGCTGGAGGAACCGCCTCCATTAATGCAGATGATGGCGTCAACTTCAGGGTCTGCAAACATTTGATTTAAATCTGCCGCTCTGTCCTGTGGTGTCCCCGCAGAACCGTACCAGCTGTCAAAAATATGTGCCCCCTCCTTGAGTTTGTATCCTTTAGCAAGAAAATACTCTTTCGCAGCCTTATAATGTTCTTTATTCTGCCCTACTAATTCAAATGATGGTGCAATCAGCCCGATGGTAGCTCCCTCTTTTATAGTTCTGGCTAACATAATATTCTCCCTCCCGTTATGTGAAATCTTTTAATTCAAACTATTATTAAAGTATATCATCTTAACAAATCATTTACTAGCAAAACCTTGATTACTTGATTATATATGATATATGCAAACCTTGGTTACATGTGCTATACTGTTATAGAAAATAATCAGGAAAGGAAAATGTGTATTGAAATTTCATATGAGTTCATTATACAAGGTCTATATATGTCAAGTAACAATAAGCAAACCCTAAAGGCTTTAATCGCCGAGCAGGAAAGAAGCAGGGTTTTAGATAAAAAATGGCACCACCGTAAACCTGAAAAGGATGACTTTTCTCTTGCAGGTGTGGATATTGATAAGTTATGCGGAGCTCGTGCAATTCACTATGCCAAGTGTGAAAAACGAGCTGAAGAAATCCTCAAGGAAATGCCCTCAGAAAAATCTTGGTCTTCCATTTCTTTGGGCTGGGAGGGTATCGTAATGTTCCTCCTCTGCATAGCGCTGGGTATTTACTACTATTTTGTAGGCACACCAACACAGGCTATGTCCGTTGTAGTTACCATTATTTCTTTCGGTACTGTGGGCATATATGTTTACAGGGCGCTCCGTGCAAAAGCGGCTCGCAAGCAAGAAATTAAAGATTTACAACAGCTTCGTAAAGACGTTCTCAATGAAGAATTTGATGATGAGTCCACTTACGAACGTATATACGGCTTCGCAAAAGCTCTGGCGGATTATGAAACATGGCAGGCCATTGGCAAACCTGCTTATTGGAAAGACCGCAGTGCTTCCGAAGTCAGAGAAAGTATCTTCGGTCTTTTTGCTACGGCAGGTTACGAACCTGACGGCACTTACGATGAATATGTGGACTTTCTTGCAAAGATTGACAATCAAGAGGTGGCTGTAGCTTGCCCCGGCAGCAAGCGTGTTACCAGACAGCTGATTGACGGCTTTGTAGATGAAATCAAAGACCATGAGCTTACCACAGGCTTGCTCTATGTTTTCGGTAAAATGGAGGGCAATGCGTCTTCACTGTTTACTAAAAACGAAGCGGTTTTAGACGGTGTTACACTTAAACTTCAAAATGTGGATGAGGTAATGAAGATTATTTCTTTGTTAGATTAATTTAGGTTTTACAGGTATCAAAAAGGGAGGGGTGCATACTGATGATTTCACCGGGTTCTACAGCTTTTATATTATTGGGTCTTGAAGTGAAATGGTACGGTATCATTATCGCAATAGGGACTATGCTTTCCGTGTTTCTTGGGCTCAAACGCTGTGAAAAGCATGGTATTTCCAAGGATGATTTTATGGACTATATCCTTATTGCACTGCCTTTGGGAATCCTCGGCGCACGCCTCTACTTTGTTATTTTTAATTTAGACTTTTACAATGGCAATTTGCTTAAAATGATAAATCTTCGGTTGGGCGGTCTTGCTATTCACGGAGGTCTCATCGCTTCCATGTTGGCTATTTTCTTTGTAGCCCGTCGGAAACATCATTCCTTTTTTCAGATTGCCGATTTTGCCGTTCCCTTAATCGCACTATCGCAAGCTATCGGGCGTTGGGGCAATTTTTTCAATGAAGAGGCTCATGGCGGTATTACTGATTTTCCCGTTGCGGTTATTATCGGAGGGGTAAAATATCATGCCACTTTCCTATATGAGTCTATTTGGTGTCTGCTGCTTTTCCTGCTTCTCTCGTATATTAACAAACATCGTAGCTTCACAGGTCAGACTGCCTGCCTTTATGCTATGCTTTACTCCTTTGAAAGATTCTTTATTGAAATACTTCGTACCGACTCGCTGATACTTCATCTTGGGTCGCTAGAGCTAAAGCAGGCTATGGTGCTGTCCGCCTTTACCTTTGTAATTACCTTTGTGCTATACTTTTGGCTCAAGAAGCAAAATAATAAAAGGATATTCCACTAGGGAACAAACTGTCATTGTTTAGTGAAAAATAATGAAAAATCTTGGATGTCACTTAAAAAAAAGTCTTGCAAATAACCACAACTTATGATAGATTTATATATGTGCCATGTAGCACGTATTATGGAGGATTGACCGAGTGGCTAAGGAGCCGCATTGGAAATGCGGTAAGGTGTAACAGCCCCGTGGGTTCGAGTCCCATGTCCTCCGCCAGATAAGGTAGTAGCTTTTGATAGAAAGTCTGCTGCCTTTTTTATTTATCAAAACGCCCTTATTTCAAGGGGTTTCAGCTTTTATTTCTTTGCATTCCCTTTCTTCTTTCACTTCTTTTCAGCTCTTTTCAGCTAAAAAATAACTAAATAATGGCCATAAAAGGACCTATTATCAGAGTTTTTTGAGCAAAATGCAACACGAAATGTAACACGATTTTATTAATTTGACAAATTAAAATTTACAAAAATTGCTTA
The DNA here is from genome assembly GCA_041797745.1 of Bacillota bacterium. GTDB lineage: Bacteria > Bacillota > Clostridia > Peptostreptococcales > Anaerovoracaceae > UBA3871. The sequence goes on along the minus strand of JBHBZU010000024.1, from coordinate 86,457 downwards.
AATTATGGCCATAGATTATGATTATAAAAATTTCTTCAAATAAATTTATCTTTCTTTTGAAATTCTCCCTTATATAATTAACGATTATTTCGGCGGGATTTTTGATTAAATTATTTAAAGATTAAGCAAAGATTGAGAAAATCAAAGGACTAAAGAGGCAGTTTGCAAGTGGCAAAATGGGAGGATGTTTGAAAATCCTCTTCCAAATATGATGAAAAAATAAAAGTGAGGTAATACGAATGAAATCATTTCTTAATATCGACGTTTTGAATAACGTTAAATTCGGTACATATCCCTATGGTGAAAAGGTAAATTCCTATTATTTTTCTTTGACGCTGCAATCTTTTTCTTTGATTTTTTCAGTTCGCGTTCATCTCGATAGATTTCTCTTTTAGTATAAATTTGTGGTTCATTCGGAAATTCAGAAGATAAAGTATATGCGAACCGCGTTTTAAAAGTCTCTTCAATATCTTCCAGTACAAACATCAGCAGTCTGGTTAGTTTAACGTCAAATTCATAGAGGGCTGCAATTTTATTGAAAGAAACACCCTCAATGTAAGAATCTGAGCTTGCCTTTCTAAAATCATGAAGATAGCCGGTGAATCTATAGTAATTTACTCTTTCTAACAACATTTCCGCAAATTCCTCGTCTTCAACTATCAACCCGCGATTTTTTAATTTCTCAATCTGCTCGCTAATTGGTAAATATTTTTTCAACATTCTGCTCATGATATTTTCTCCTAAAAAACAACCCTCGCATGGTACGCATTGTTAAGAGGCGCGCGAGGATCTTTATCATATTAATATATTAAGGTATTGGCTCAAAAATGTCAAGTTTTTGCAGGCGTTTTACGCTGTGTTTACAACCCTCGCCTATTCTGATATACTCTACTGAATAAATTTGTTATTTTTATCGAAAAGAGATTTGAAAGCATGAATACAGTTCGTAAAAATTTAATTATCGGTTGTCTGGCAGCCATTAGTGCCGAGGCTTTGTTCGGTCTTAGCTATGTTTTTATTAAAGGCGCTATGTCAATAGCCAGTCCTCTGGCACTTCTCGGGTGGAGATTTATTGTAGCAGCGTTGGTAATGAGCCTGCTGGCTTTCTTAGGAATCTTAAAAATAAATCTTAAGGGAAAGAGTATCAAACCGATTCTCATGGTTGCGGTCTTCAATCCTGTCATATATCTAATATTTGAGGCAGTCGGAATCAAATATACCACTGCTTCTGAAAGCGGAGCTTTTCTGGCTTGTATACCTGTTGGTGCTTTAATTGCCTCCACCATCATTCTTAAGGAAAAGCCTCACGGCAAACAGGTGCTCGGTATCCTTATAACCCTTGCAGGTGTACTTATTACAGTATTTGCCGTTGGAGCAACCTCCAGCTTATACGTAAGCGGATATTTGGCACTACTGGCGGCTGTAATTTCCTATTCCCTATATACCGTATTCGTAGATAAAGCCTCCGCATTTTCCGGAACAGAAATTACATACATGATGCTTATTTGCGGTGCAGTGATGTTCAGCATTCTTTCCGTAGGCGAAGCATACATCAATCACTCGCTTTATGAATTGATTACACTGCCTGTAAAAGAACCGCGTTTTCTTATAGTCGTTACATATCAGGCAATTTTTTGTTCTATAATCGGTTTTTTCCTGGCAAATATAAGTATTGAGAAAATTGGCGTAAACAGAGCTGCTTCGTTCCTGGGAGTATCTACTGTTGTATCCATCCTAGCCGGTACAATAGCTCTTAAGGAAACTTTCACGCTGTACCAGGTAATCGGTTCGGCAATTATCATCGGCGGAGTATATATTGCAAATTCTTTTACCAATAAGGATTGAACCGATAAAACATAGGAAATCCAACCGGCTTTATAAACTTTATAGGTGAAGCCTTTACCAAGGCAATACATCCTATACCTGCAAAATATAAAAATAAGGGTAAGGGTACGAGTAAAGATATATAATATAAATATTGAATTTGCATTGAGAAAAGATGACGTTAATTAAATACAAATGGTAGTTAATATTTCTTCAAAATAACTAAAGATTGAACTAACAAAACCAATTATAGTTGTACTTGCTGAACCTTTAAAAAATACATCGCTAAACACATCTCTAAACATATAGATAAATATACAAAAACAGGCTTATATGACAAAAACAAAGCTTGAATACTCTTAAAAATTCAAAATCGCTGTACCCATTTGTTCACAATGAGTACAGCGATTTTTATTAACATTTTTCTATTTGTCCCTGTAAGTCTGTTTTCCAAAGCTAATATCCCGAAAAACAACTCCTGGGCTTTGAAACTTTACAGCTATCACCTGTTTTGCAGAGGAGCTAACTTTGGTTAACTGCTTAAATTAGTTTTCTTTAAGTCTCAAGGATACTCCTGCCAACAGCAGTAATCCTCCTGTCATGAAAAACAGTTTAAGCCCTAATCCGTCTGTCATTGGCATTTCTAATGACAGTAAGCCCAAAGGCACACCTTCTTCATCTATGTAAACATAGCTTCCGTCAGGTTGTCTCTCAATATGATAAGCACCTATTATTTTTCCTTTGCCATCTGTCACAACAATCTTTTTAGGACTGGCAGGATCTGCCGGTGACGGAATCTTATCAATTTTGTACTTTGGAATAACAGGTTCAGGTATCGGCTCAACTGTCGGTGTAACAATCGGTATGATATCACCCTTTGGTTCAGGAGTAATCGGTGAGCTTCCGCCTCCACCGCTTCCTCCGCCACCTCCGATACCGCCAGGTACTTCATAGGAATTGATTATTTTCAGGCTCGCTGCATTCGTAGGACCGTAGGTAGCTGTTGCCGTTTTCTGTCCTGTGCCGTCAGTAGTCACAGTTACCGTTAAATCATAGGTTTCAAAATCATAAGTAAAGCCCGCTTTTGTTGCTGAAATTTGCTTAATCTGATAACTATAAACTCCATTTTGTGTGTACTCCATACTTCCAAATCTGGCTTCCATGTCCGACTTGATGGCCTTTGCAGTAGGAGTATGAGGCATTGGTGCCCCCGGTGTCTTAGGTGTCAGCTGATAGATGAAAGTGGAATCCGGCCAGTTTGGTGGACCTTGCACCTCAGCAGTTACAATCGGAGTAAATCCTGCTACATATTTGTTCTTAAATTCTTTAACCAACTGATTTTTAGTACATCCGTTTGTAATTTTAACTTCGCTCTCGTATTGGCTTTCTTTGTACCCTGACGGAGTTGAAACTTTCTTCAGTTTATAGTCTGCCGGCTTAAGAACGGTTGTAATCTCACCTTTGGAATCGGTTTTGAATTTGCCTATTAATACGTCTCCGCTTACACATTTTTTGTAAATTTCAAATTCCACATCTGAAAGAGTTTTACTGCCATCATTACCGTCAACTACTTTAATTATCATCTTACCAAGTCCCGGAATAGTCTTACCCCCGCTGAATTTAGCCACCACTGAAGTCTCTGAATTTTGCCATTCCGCAGGAATAGTAGAGGTACCGGTAAAATTGGTTGAATTGCTGTAGCTGCCGCTTACTAAAACTGTAGTATCAAAGACTATGCGATAGCTCTTGGAAATTGTATCGACAGTATTACCGCTTCCATCCAAAATCTCAACATCCAAACGACGAGTTACCTCATTGTATATGACTTTATAATCCACATCCTTAGTAAGTGCCGCTCCTGTATTTACTACCGCATTTTTTCCTGCAAAGGTAATATCCAGCTGATATACTTTCAAGCTGTCTTCTTCAAAGCAAAGTCCCTGCTGTAGTGTATCCTGAATGCCGCTGGCAGAGATAACTGCTAAATTCTTATTTATGTCAATAGTCCACGTGAGGCGATTATTAGCAGCGTTCAATGAGCTGGAATTTTTAGACAACACATTGAGCCCGAAAGAAGCGGTGCAATTTGCTCTGACTTCCGTCGGCGGAGTCTGCAAGGCACTAAAAAATGCAGTGTTGTAAGCCGAAAGCTTGGTGTTTGCCTGTAAGACAGAAAGCTTTGCTAATTTTGTAGCATAGTCAACGGTAATCTCTCCGCTGCCGCTTTCGCAGTCAGGCACAGTCACTTTCATGATTTTTTCTGAACCGATAGAAGCAAAAGTAGCAACTGCACCGCTCAAGGCTGTTCCACCCTGCTGTACCACCACAGAAGACTGATCAAATACCCAGTCATCGCCAAATAATACATCAGTAATTGTCCCGTTTGTCAGCTTCATTTGATTCTGATTTACGGTAATGCGCCATAAAATCTGGTGATTTAAATAATCATAAGCAATAAATTTCTTTACAAGAACTGTACTTTTCCCTTTTACCGTTGTAGTAATTTTAGCACTGCCTGTATCGAGCCCTGCCGCAGTCATGCGAATACAACTTTGAACACTAAACTCACCGTTATAGTTGTCTCCCCAAAACTTCCTCGCAGCGTCTTCATCACCTAAAACCGTCTTATATTCTATGGTATAGGTTCCATCCGCATTAGGAATATTTACAGAAAAGTTCTTTTTATCCGCTGCTACAGTATCCGGTGTTGAAACTACATTGTTTATCTTTAAAGAACCCTCCACATAGCTTTGACTTACATCAGAACTTCCAATCTTCTGTGACGGAATGAAGCCAAGTTCTACATTGCTAAGACCTTTTCCTTGAGTATTTAAATTTGCCGTCCACGTAATTGTATGTGTCTTGGCGTCGTAAGTACCGCTTTGGGTCATTAGTGCTCCCCCAAGGTCAATAGAGTAGGTTTTTTTAAGAGGAGCTCCTGTGCCTACATTAAATTCTACATTGTTTTTAATTGTAGATATCCCTGCTAAATCCGCCGGGGTTCCCTCAAATTTTGTTTCATAAGTTATAATCTGTTCTACCGGAATTGAAGAATCCAAGTTAACCTTTAACTTCCGTGTTGATGAATCATATGTATAGTCAGCCGCAGAACATGATGTGCCGTTTAGGGTAACTGAATTGTCTACCAGAGTCATATGCACCGGTAAAGTGTCCACAATATGTGGATTTGCCTGCAACATACCATTGGTAGCAGAGACTTCCCATTTTGCAGTTCTTCCGCTGATAAGTGCACCTGTTTTACTTAATTTAGCAAATAAAATTTTAGGTTCTGCGGAAGTTATTGCTGACGCCGTTATTTGAATTTTCTCCGCACTGCTGTCTACGAATGAAACCTTACCGTTCGCGTCCTTTTCGTACTGAGGAGCAGTAATTTCGACTTTTGCTGAACCTTTAAATTTTACAGTTCCGTCAGCCTCCATAGTAAGTTCCTCAGGCTTATATGAAGATTTATATGTTATAACCAAAGGCCATGCTGCTTTCTTAAGCCCTGTATCAGTAGTGGCTTCAAAAGTCAAAACTCCATCTTTAACGCTGAATCCTGCATTTGTCGGAGTTCCACCTTGAATAGTTACCATTGCAGAATCCGTTACATAGCTGCTGCCACCCACTGATATCGGTATACTTACTTTCAGCGTATTTATATATTCGTTTGCTGAATCCGGCTGGTTTTCAACATTTGGTGTGACTTTTATCTTCCACTCAATCTCATGATTTGTAAGATTCACACCTGAAGTATTGGCATTTTCCGAAATGGTGACCTTTGCAGTAGCTTTCGGTGCTGCAAAGTCAACTGTAATAGGCGCAGTCTGTACAGCAGTTCCCGGAATGTCAAAACGAACCTGTTGTTTACCGCCCTTTGGCAGATTTGCCCCATCAAACTTTGCCTCATAAAAGAAGCAGCCCTCTCTACCTCCTGCTAAAGCCTCATCGCTTGCAGTAGAAAGAAAAGTCAATACTCCTTTGATTTTTCCACCTGTAGCCTCTGTAAATTTGACATTTGCAACGTTAACGTTATTTTCATCTTTAATGCAAATTGTTTCATCTCCATCAATGACTTTCTTACTTACAAATGTGTTTCCATCATCATCGCTAATCTTAGTATCAATTTCAAAGGTATACAGTGTTCCCCTTGCCATTGTGGTATCTTCAGGGATAACGTAATGAAACCACAGGGCGCAGGAAGCGCTGTCACTTACATTAGCTCCAAATTCTTCAAGATTACCATCTTCCCCATTACCTTTAATGGCTGAACCAAACTTTACCTTATCAAAAAATCCGCTGGGCAATGCCTCTTGGTTTTCTGCAAATGCAGGAAAACTCCATACTGACAGACTTAAAATAAGAACCATCAGAAAGGAGATAAACCTTTTAAAACCTTTATCCATTTTATATTCCCTCCTATACCCGCCTAAAAAACAATTTCATCTCAACAGGGTAAATCATTCTTTTTAAATAAATAAAAATTTACGTAATATTTGTATCTAAATTGTACAGTTTAAAAAAATAAAAAGCAATCGGAGTTTTACAAAATTATAGGTAAATTACAGGTAAATCAACTTTTTTCTTTTGTAAATATATGATAAATGGAAGCAATTTACTTTTTCTATATTTAATCTTTTTAGTCCCAACTAAAAACGCAACAGTTTTAATACTGCTGCGTCTAATCTACATATCAAATTTTTCACCATAAATACCGATGATTATAACTGCTGTCAAAATAGAAATAATCCCTATTACAGAACGGAAATTCAAAGCTTCCTCCAGTATCGTAGCCCCCACTACAACCGAAGTCAAGGGCTCAAAGGTGGAGATGATGGAGGCGTATTGACCTCCTACATACTTTACGCCAATCTGATAGCCCACCGTTCCCACAAAAGCCGCCAAGAAAGCGAAGAGCAAAACTATTCCCCAAGCCTTGAGTGTTATGGAGAAGTCCAGTTGATTCATTGCCGTTGCCATAATGAAAATAACGATGTCAGATACCAGCGTAATATAGAACATGACCTTGTAGTCATTCATCCCCTTAAGGGATGAGTGTCCGAGGTAGATAGTGTAAAAGCTGTAAGTCATGGCTGAAGCTGTAGCCAAAAGGATACCTCTTGTATCAACCACTCCGTCTCCTGAATAGAACATTACCACCCCGAAAAAACAAAGTCCAAGTGCCATGAAAAGACCTTTTCCCGCCTTTTCCTTAAATATAAACAGGCAGACCATGGTCACTATTATAGGATAAAGATAGTGAAGTGTGGTTGAAAGTCCTGAAGATATATAATTGTAAGAGCTGAAAAGAAGCACCGAAGTACCGCCAAAGCCAAATACGCTGATGAGCACAATGTCCAAAAACTCTCGTAAGGTTAAACCAAGTGGGATTTTTTTGACCACAAGATATACCAGCACCATGGGAAGTGCCACTGAAAATCTCATAATAACGCAAGAAAGGGTATTGGTTCCCCCTGCGCATATGCTTATAACCAGCAGCGGCAAAAATCCGAACATAATAGCTGAAGCAATGGTTGCCCCGAAGCCTATAAAATGCTGTTTTCCTAATCTGTTCATAATTTTTCCCTTACATTCGATATTTCAAGTTCGTCCTTACCCTTTACACGTTAAAGAGGAAGTTAATGATGTCGCCGTCTTTAACGATGTATTCTTTACCCTCGGAGCGCAACATCCCCTTTTCTCTAGCCGCCCCCATGCTGCCGCCAACCTCAATGAAGTTATTGTAAGCAATAGTTTCCGCCCTTATGAAGCCTTTCTCGAAGTCTGTATGAATCTTTCCCGCAGCCTGCGGAGCTTTAGTGCCGCGACGAATAGTCCATGCACGACATTCGTCCTCACCTGCGGTGAGGAAAGAAATTAAATCCAGCAATGCGTAAGAAGCCTTTACCAGTTTGTCCAAACCGCTTTCTTCTATACCCATATCCGCCAAAAATTCAGCTCTTTCATCATCTTCCATTTCTGCCAGTTCAGCTTCAATTTCGGCACAGATAACAACGGTCTGTGAGCCCTCAGCTTCAGCCAACTTACGAACCTTTTCAGTATATTCGTTACCGGTGGCAGCTTCATCATCGGAAACGTTTGCAACGTAGATAATGGGTTTAAAAGAAAGCAAACCCAGTGACTTAACAAAGTCTAAATCCTCTTCTTCCAAGTCCATTGCTCTGGCATTTTTGCCGTCTGCAAGCCAAGCATAGACTTCTTCCATTACCGTAAGGGCGTGAACCTGACTCTTGTCGCCACCTTTCATACCGCTTTTAGTCTTATTGATACGGCGCTCCAAAATTTCCATATCAGATAAAATCAGTTCCATGTTAATGGTTTCTATGTCATTTTCAGGGTCGATATGCCCGTCAACATGGACAATGTTTTCATTCTCAAAGCATCTTACTACATGAACAATTGCTTCCACTTCTCTGATATGACCGAGGAACTTGTTTCCCAGTCCCTCTCCCTTTGAGGCACCCTTAACCAAGCCTGCAATGTCACAGAACTCGATAGTAGCATATACGGTCTTTTTAGAATTGTAAATCTCATGGAGTTTAGTGATTCGTTCATCAGGAACGGTTACCACCCCTACATTCGGTTCAATGGTGCAAAAGGGGTAGTTTGCAGCTTCCGCACCTGCTTTGGTTATAGCGTTAAAAAGTGTACTCTTGCCCACATTTGGCAAGCCTACGATCCCTAGTTTCATTTCTTTAATATCTCCTTTAAAAGTCTTTATTTTATGGGCTTTTCGCGTCTCCTTTGATACTTTGATGAATGAACCAAAATCCTTTATCTTTTCACCTCAATCAAATTCATAAGGACTTCCGACAATATCTCCAATAATTGCTCCAATCATTATTTTGCCCTCCCTCCGTTCTTCTTACCGCGCTTCTCGTAATCACGATCAATATCTGCTTTCCATAGACAGCGCTATCAATCCCCGCACCATATCCATGCATATGGTTCGCTGTATTCACTATGGCATCAACATGCATTTTTGTAATGTCGTTTCTAACGATTTGGAAAGGCATATATTCGTCTCACCACCTTGTAATTAACCGGATAATCTATGAACCAAATCAAGCATTACTTTTTACCCACGAATTAAATATATTTTTTCTTGTATAGTTTTATCATCTACAATAACTACCTCTTTATTTTCTTCTGCCATGAAATGCACCTCCAAAATTATCTAAATATCTTTTCAAATCCGCCATGCATTGCGTAGCTTTTTGAAAATATCGCAGAATGCGATTAACTTATGCTATAAAGCATTTCATATTCTTTAATGGCAGACACTTTAGCTGAAAAACAATTTTGAGTCAGCAAATCGAAATTTTCTTCCAAAACGGCTACAATATTTCCATCCAGAGTTAAATTTTTAACCATTTTATTTAGAATCTCCGTTACTTCCTCCTTTGATAAGGCTTTTTTATATGGTCTTTCTTCAGTGAGAGCCGAGAAAACATCAGCAACAGCCATTATTCTCGCTCCTAAACTCAAATCCGGTTCAGCAAGGTGGAACGGGTAGCCGTTACCGTTGATTTTCTCATGATGATATGCCGCCCATTCTTTAATTTCACCCATTCCATAAATTTCATCCAAAAGGTAATACGTATAATAAGTATGTGTGCGTATTACAGCAAATTCATCTTTGGTGAGAGAGGAATCTTTTTCTAATATTAAATTATCAACGGTTAGCTTACCTAAATCGTGCAGGTAACCGGCAGCCAACATCTTTTTGCAATCCTTAGAAGAAAAATTCATAAGTTCGGCTAATTTCATCGCAGTTATGGCAACCGAGGCAGAATGTGTGGCTGTAAACGGGCTTCTAAAGTCAATGATTTGAGAATACAACTTGGACCAGTTAACAACTCTCTCAATATCTACCTCAATACATGAAAAGTAATCTTTATCAATTTTCTCAACGGGGTTGTCTGATATAAGCCCAAGCCAAAGCCATTCCTGATCTGCTAAAGCATGAAAAGCGTCTACGTGTTCACTAGAAAATTCTTTTCCTCTGCCGTTTTCAACATATTGTTTGATTTCATCTATTGTAGTCAATACAGAGGATGTCGCCAAAATTTTTGAGCATACCCTATCCGCAAGATGAACCAGCCCACTTTGAATCGGCATATCAGGATTTTCTAAAATCGCATTTCCGTTGTCCCAGTTGTAATGATGATATTTTATTATATTTGATATTTCAAGTTCAGGCATATATCTTTCCATAAGATATGCACCCCTAAATGCGTGTGAATTTATGCTTATGGAGACACCCTTTATTGCGATTTTCTGCTCCGCTAAAGAAAGGGCTCCTATATCATGACATAGTCCTGCCACTACCAGTCTCTCAATTTCTAAATGCGAAAACCGTAACTTTTTTGCCAAACAATATGACAGAAACGCCACTTGCTGCTGGTGTCTGCCGACCTCTTCGTTTATTACGTGCTGGGCTTTGCTAATACCCTCCATGAAATTCAGTACATTTACTTTCATAATTATCAAACACTTCCAATCCAAAATTTAATCAACACTTGTTTTATGATAATCTATTTCATCATATCCTTTATCATTTTAAGAAATATTCAAGTTATTTGCAATCTTTTCTGTTAAGAAACCGCCGTAATCTTTCAGGAACTTCTTTACATTTTTAACATCTTCGATGTTGGTAAGCCCCATATCACTTACTACTTCGTTATAGCCCTTGTTGCTATCCACTCCATAACTTGCAGCCTTTAAGTACGCCGCCTTTGCTCCTGCAAAATCTTTGTCCGCCATAAGCAGCAGCTGTGAGGACGCAAAATATGAAAGCAGATAATTTTGCTGGTAACATGGTAAATCAAAATAATGATGTGTATGAACAAAATCGTAAGGCTCACTGGCGCCCAAATCAAATTCTTCCCAGCATTTTTTATACCAAGCATTAATTTTTTTAGCAGTAGGTTTCTTCATGGTGTACAAACCCCGTTCAAACTTTTCCGTTGCGGCGGAAATAACAATCTGGTCATATATATAGGCTGCTACAACGCATTTGGCAAAGTCCACTTCATTACTTTTAAATATTGAGGAATATCCGCCGGTCAAAAGTGCCTCAAGACCGGTTGATTGAATCTCTTGAACACAATCCTCCGTACTTACGTAGGTAGGTTTTTTCCCTTGGCTTACCACTCCCGCATAAGCATGTCCAAACTCATGAAAGCAACCGTTCATTCCGTTAAAATCTTGAGCATAGTAGTTATAGATAATAGGCGAACCCAATAAACGCATTTCGCCATAGGTATAACCGCTCATTGAAGCGTCGGAACTGTTGGTAAAAATAATCATCCCTCTTTCGTCCATTTTTTCAAAAGCGGATAACATTTTCCCGTCAAACTGTGATAATTGCTTCTTCATAGCAGACTTAATTTCCGAAATATCATAAAATGGAAATTCAAATTCAAAGCTCACCGCACTATATCTATAATCATATATTAGAGGATAGCCTTTACCTACTTCTTTTATAGCCTCTTCTAAAGCTTCAACATCTTCGATGGACACGGAGGCTTCATCATAAACCATCTGTGCATAGTTATCATAACCGTAATCCTTTGCCAGCTTATTTCTTTCAGCAATCTGCTTTACAAGAATTTCTGCCATTTCTTTTCTTTGCTTTTCGTCAGGTTGATTTTCCGCCTCAGTCATTTGGGCAAGATACTCACCCTCCAGCTTTGTTAATTCGCTATTTGTAAGAGCCCCGTTTTCCTCGTCGAATATGCTTGTTTCCATTGTCTCAAGATTTTCAAAGCCTAAAGCCTTGCAAATCTTGTTCTTATCAAAACGCAAAGGTAAACTGTCCACATATAACGATATGTCTGAATCAATTTCTAAAGATTTTTCAAAAAGGGTTTCATAATTTTCTCTGGCTTTGGAATCACTTAAATCCATGTCGCTTAAAACCCCTAAAATACATAAAGCCTCATCCAACTCTTCCCTGAAAGTTAACATTCCGTCGTATCTTTCAATCATCTCATCGGTGCTTCCCCCTAAATAAATTCGCAGGAGAGTCATCATCCCATATCCGTCAAAATCTGATATCGCCTTATCGACAGCTTTCATATCCAGCTCAATATCTGCGAAATTTTGAGTTGCAATATCCTCTTCAAAGATGTGAATCGGTGCAGGCTTAATATATCCGATACCTATTCCGCTTAAGGAAATGCACAGAATTGCGATTGCAATCACAGGAATGGCTGCTAAAAGCAAACTTTTTCTTAGCTTATGCTTTGGCCTATTATTCATAAAATACCTTTCTGTCTAATACTCTAAATGTTTTTCTAACTAAAAATATCTTGCTAAAAGCACTGCCAACTAGTCCCACAGCTGACGGTACATCTCTTTAATATCCTCTTCTTTAAGCTCTTTTCTTGTATTCTGCGGGCTACCTGACTCCATTGCGTCATGAGTCATCTTATCAATATTTGCAAAGAAGTCATCACGGTCAATTCCATACTCTGCAAGGGTAGGTATTTTCAAGTCCTCCACCAATTTTTCAGTGGCTTCAAGGAATTTTTCAGCGGCAATTTTGTTCTCCTCCTCAGGTTCAGCTACGCCGATGGCTCTGCCCAAATCAGCGAAACGTTCGTATGCGCCCTCCAGCACATTGCGATAGCAAACTTTCAAAAGCATTGCGTTGGAAAGCCCGTGAGGAATGTGATACATGGCACCGATAGGTCTGCTCATTCCATGAATAACCGTAACGGAGCTGTTGTTGAAAGAAAAACCCGCTTCCAATGCACCCAAAGCCAGCTGTTCTCTTGCCTCTAAATTCTCCCCATTGTCGAAAGCCAAAGGCAAGTTATGATAAAGCCTCCTAACCGCCGAAAGTGCATAGGTGTCAGCTATGGGCTGAGACTTTCTTGAAGTATAGCTTTCTGTGCAATGACAAAAAGCGTCAAGACCGGTATTCGCAGTAATTTCGGGGGATGCGCTGACCGTAAACTGAGAATCCACAATTGCCATATCCGGAAGAAGACAAGGTCCCTTAAGTAACATCTTTACGCTCTTTTCAGAGTCAGTGATAATGGTAAACTGTGTCGCTTCGGAACCCGTCCCAGCTGTTGTAGGAATAGCTACCATTTTCGGAATCGGCAAGTCTACCATCTGCCCCATATAATCGGTCAGTTTTTTCTCGCCTGCCACCAGTATACCAATGGCTTTCATCGAATCCAGCGGGCTACCTCCGCCTAAAGCAATGAGGAAGTCGCAGCCACCCTTAAGGTAAGCCTTTGCTCCCGCCTCAATCATAACATCGGTGGGTTCCCCTAAAATATCATTGAACAATATATGCTCTACGTCTACCTTGTCCAGTACTGCCTCCAACTTGGCAACATTGCCAAGTTTGGTCATGACCTTTCCGCTTACTATCAGTGCCCTCTTGCCCATCTGTGCAATCTGCTGACTTGCCAGCTCCAATGAATTTTCCCCTGTGAAAACCTTTTCAGGTATTCTAAACTCTCTTGCCATAATTTCTCCTTTTCGTAGGTAAAATATACCCCATTTAATATTATACTCTGTAAGGTGCAAAGTAAAGCATTTGCAAGGTTTTCATTCCTTAAAAATTCCTTACGTAAAAATTACTTAAAAATATATTTTTTGCTATGTTTCCACGGTATTGTTCAGCATGTACGTTTTTATCCTATAAGCCTATTGTTCAGCGTGTACGTTTTTTCTTAAATTCATGTAAGCAAAGCTTGATATAAAAAAAGCGGGAAGCCGAAATTCGACTTCCCACGTTATTGTTTTTACTTATTTAAATCCTGATGTACCAGTGACAGAACCTTGGAAACTTCAGCTCTGTTAGCTGTATTTGCAACTCCGAATGTGCCGTCAGGATATCCGCCGAAGAAACCTTTAATGGTATTGAACATAATAGCGGAAGTGTCCTCCACATTTGAAATGTCCTTGTAGTCCAGCTTAATCGCCCAAGAGCCTACCGGACCCTTTCCCTCGTGAATATAGAACTTGTAAATGTATTCAGCCATTTCCATTCTGGTAATAGCGTCTTTACCCTTAAAGCCCTCAGTTTCGCAAATCTTGTTTTCCTGTGCCCATTTTACGAACGGATCTGCCCAGTACTCGCCCTCGGCAGCTTCTTTAACTCCGCCCATTCTTCCAAGAGTAGTAAGGAAAGCTTCTTTTGTCATGGTAGCCTTAGGTGAGAAAGTTGTAGCAGATGTACCCTTGATAATACCTGCACGGTAAGTGTAAGCTACAAACTCACCTGCCCAGTGGTTGTAAGTATCCACAAAAGGTGCGGATATTACGATACGTCCCTGTGGCTGTGCATAAGTTGCAGGAATAGTTCCCTTTAAGTTTTCTTTCACATATGTGATAAGAACTTCATTATCCAGCATAATGCTGTCGAGGAGAATTTTGTTACCCTTGAACATGGTAAATCCGTCTCCGCCGTTCTTAAGCATATAGTTGTGTGAAGCCAGCTTATATGTCTTCTTAGGGTCGAGAGCAACGCCGTTAACCTTTACGTCGGATACTCTGCGCGCGCCGTCAACCTTAACGAATGCCTTGTTTTCATCCATTACTACGCTTGAAGCGATAGTAGTGTTAACATTACAAGTCATTCCTGAAACCTGAAGAAAACCGCCGATTTCTTCAGTAGGTGTACCGCGATAAGCAAATTCCAAAGCGTCCAAAATCTGCTGTCCTGTTGCTTCGATAAGGCAAGCTGCATTGTTGAAAGGATGTACTGCAATTACATTTCCGTAAGTAATATCACCCTTTTTGATGTCGGCTCTGATACCGCCGCCATTTACGAACGCAATATCCGCTCCCATAACCGCCTTGTATGCATCTGCGGAGAAATCTCCGAGATTTGATTCATACTTTCTTACTCCGCGCTGACCGTCTAAACCCTTTAAGGTGAGATTAACGTCGGATTTACCGATAACCTTGTTCAAAAGTTCATCATTCTTTTCATTGATAGCTTTTAAAAACTTGCTCATGGAAGCATTGGTCTTAGTGTATTCGCCCTCAGCACCTAAAGATACTAAAGAAGCGCTCATCTTGCCGTCGCTATGGATTGCCAACTGACCTACGTTCTTAAGTTCAGTACCTGTCTGTGCCAAAAGAACTTCCTTGCCTGCCTTATCCTTTACCACAGTTCCCTTGTCAACTGTATGGGAATGTCCGTCTAATACAGCATTGAAGCCGGTAGTATTTGCAATGATTTCTGCACTCATCCAAGGAGTAGATGCCGGATCTTCACCGCAGTGGAAAAGTCCGATAATATAGTCAGGCTTTTCAGCCATAACAGCGTCAATATTCTTCTGAACCTGAGCGTAAAGTTCCTTGCCTGTCTTGTCTCCGCAAAAACTGTAGATATATTTTCCCTCAGCGTCTTGGAAGAAAGTAGGTGTTGATTTTGTAATAGTTTCAGGTGTGTCTACAGCAACGAAAGCAATCTTTTTGTCTCCAACAGTAAAGATAGTATATCCATCCATAGCCTGCTGACCCTTGCTCATGAAGTTTGAGCAAATATACTTTGCCTTTTGTGCTTTAGCATTAGCGAAGAACTGTTCCATACCGTAATCAAACTCGTGGTTACCCGGAATGGCAACGTCGTACTTCATTTCGTTCATGATGTCAACAATAGCTGTACCCTTAGTAAGAGTTCCCACTGCCTTTCCCTGAACAGCGTCACCGCAGTCAGCTAAAATTACTTTCTTTGCTATGCCTGCAACATCATCTCTGTATGCCGCGAGGTAAGTGTAATTATCAATGGCGCAATGAACGTCATTAGTGAAAAGGATTACGATATCGTCGCTGTGGATGTTCCCAAACAGCTCTGCATCGGTCTTTTGCCCGTCGGCAAAGGCAAATGAAAAGCTGCAAGTGAGAATCATGATAACAGCCAGCACGATACTAAGGTGTCTGAAATGTTTGTTCATGTCTTTTCTCCTTTAATGAAATATTAAAAATATAAAGTACTCTGTGGCACCTCGGTTACGGTTTCATATCCGTCCTTACTATGCCATATATAAAATTATATCATATAATAGTCAGAATGTATCCTCAAATATGACAATAGTCCTATCTTTCTGAACAAATTGCATAAAAGTCGAAAATATGCTATTATTATGGTACCTCAAGGACAGGAGTTCTTGAAACAATAGAATTAAATTTTAGGAGATTAATATGAAACCGCTTAACAAATATTTTGATCACACATTACTTAAAGCTGAAGCCTCAGAGGCAGATATAAAAAAGCTCTGCGCAGAAGCAAAAGAATACGACTTTTATTCAGTTTGCGTAAACGGCTGCTATACCGAACTTGCCGTATCCCAGCTTAAAGGAACCGATGTAAAGGTTGCTACGGTTATAGGCTTCCCTTTGGGTGCTATGAGCTTGGAGTCCAAGGTTTTTGAAACCACAGATGTTTGCGAAAAAGGCGCTAAAGAGATAGACATGGTGCTGAATGTAGGTGCTCTTAAAGAGGGTCGCTATGAATATGTTCAGGATGAAATAGCTGCTTGCGTAGCAGCGGCAGATGAATTTGACGCAGATGTCAAGGTTATCCTCGAAACCTGCTATCTTACAGATGAGCAAATTGTAAAGGCTTGTGAGCTTTCCGTAGCCGCAGGTGCAGAATTTGTCAAAACTTCCACAGGCTTCGGTACCGGCGGAGCAACGGTTCACCACGTAGAACTTATGCGTAAAACCGTTGGTAACCTTTGTCAAGTTAAGGCTTCAGGCAGCATTCGCGACTACGAGACCTGCATGGCAATGATTAATGCCGGCGCAGACAGAATAGGAGCTTCCGCATCCATCGAAATATTAAAGTCCGCAAAATAGCTTTGGCTTTCTTTAGTTTCTTTATATTGTACTTTATGTATAATCAATATTATTTATTATATAATATTCTATATTAAATAATCTAAATAAAAATTGCGGACAATTACAACATTTTTATTTGAACAATATCCCCCCTATAAAACGAACAATCGCATAATAAAAGCAAAAAACCTGAAGCAAAATACTTCAGGTTTTTTAATCATTTTATGTTTTCAAGAGTCTTTTCCATCCTCTTAATTACTGCATAATACGTATTATATCTATTTAGATACACTTACTGGAATTTTTCCAAATACCGTTCTTTTCCGCCGCCTGAACCAAGCCGTCTTGGAAATCAGGATGAGCAATGCTGATGAGGAGTTCCGCTCTTTCCCATGTGGACTTACCCTTTAAGCAAACCGCACCGTATTCCGTAACGATAAAGTCTGTTGCCATACGAGGTGTAGTAACGATAGCACCCTGTGGCAAGAACGGTGTAATCAATGATTCCATTGTACCATCAGGATTTTTACGTGTAGACGGTGTACAAAGGAAGCTGTGCCCACCCTCAGACTGAAATGCCCCCAGAACGAAGTCAAGCTGTCCGCCGGTACCGCTGATATGACGTCTGCCCACAGATTCGGAACAAACCTGGCCGTAAAGGTCAACTGAAATACAGCTGTTAACCGAAACAAAGTTAGGAATTTGAGAGATAGTCGCTATCTGGTTTACGTAGTTAACAGGTGCAGCACAGCAGATAGGGTTGTCATTGATAAAATCGTAGAGCCTCTTGGTACCGCCTGCAAAGGTGTAAACCGCCTTGCCTTTATCAATAGGTTTGTTACCTGTGAGCTTGCCTGCTTCAAACAAGTCTACGTAAGCATCCGTAAACATTTCTGTATGTGCTTCTACGTTGCGAATATCAGAGTTTGCAATCTTTTCACCTATACGTAGCGGTAATGAACCGATACCCAACTGAATGGTACTGTGGCTGCGAATATTTTTTACAACGTGTTCAGCAATTTTATCGTCAATATCAGACGCAGGTTTAGTCTTTAATTCTGCCAGTGGAGAATTGCTACCCTCAACCACATAGTCAACACCGTAAAGGTTTAACTGTGTCTGATAACCGTGCGCAATAGGCATATTTTCATTAACTTCCACAATCTTTAGTTTAGCTGATTTTATCACACCCCACATATCCGCAATCTGAGGTCCTAAATTAAAGTTACCGAACTCATCCATAGGCGCAACTTGGAAATATGCTACATCAATCTCATTTTTGTTGTTGTACCAAAGATAAGGTAGTTCACAGAACAACATAGGAATATACCAACATCTTCCGTCCTTATTCATGGTTCTGTCGTGTGAGCTGAAATGCGCAGAGGCAAATCTTACCTGCTCATTTGAAGTAGAAGCCTTGTAGGTTTCAAAAGGTTCGTTTCTAATACCAACAGTGGTTAGAATAGAAATATCTTTTAACTCGTTAACCCTTTTAGATAATGCTCTATCAATATCAATTACCACGCCACAGCCTGTACCGAAGTGAACTCTGTCTCCATCCTTTACAAAAGAAGCTGCTTTTTCAGCAGTAATGAGCTTTTTCTTATATTCTGCCGCTAAATCCGAAATCTTATACATATGTAATCTCCATTCTTAATAATGCCTATGCAAATTTTTCATTAGTAAGTTGTCAATAATTTGACAATCTCATTATATATTAGTACGAATTGATTTTCAATTCTGATTTTGTTCCAAAATTGTTTATATTAGACAACCCTATTTTTTCAACGTTTCTGCCTACATGCTATATAAAAAAGAGATAATCCTTTCAGATTATCTCTTTTAATTTTACATTTTGTTTGATAATTATTTAATGATTTCGCACATCTCGTTGTTTCCAATCAAAGCTGCATTTCCCTCATCTGTATCAAAATGAGCTTCCGCTCTAAAATTTTCATTGGCTCTTATGAGAACGTTCTCAAAGATCAAACCTCTTTCTTTTCCAACCTTTACATTTACAAGGTCACCGTCTTTAACTCCCGCTTCTTTTGCTTCATCTAAAGAAAGGTGAATGTGGCGCATAGCTAAAATAACGCCCTCTTCAACAACCAGCTCCTTGCCGTTGGCAGAAATAGTACATCCCGGTGTTCCCTCAATCTTACCTGATTCTCTTACAGGCGGCTTGATACCTATTCCTCTGGCGTCTGTCATAGCCAGCTCAATCTGCGTATTCTTACGAACAGGTCCCAATACTCTAAGCCCCTTGAGAGTTCCTTTAGGTCCTGTAATGTCAACTCTTTCTTCGGAGGCGTACTGACCCGGCTGCACCAAGTCTTTCATAACTGTGAGCTCATAATCTTTACCAAAAAGGTATTCAAGATGTTCCTTGCTAAGATGTACGTGTTTGTTAGAAATTCCAATCTGAACTTGATATCCCATGTTTCTCTCCTTTATATAACTATATAACCATATAAAATATTTTATGACAAATTAAATTTAATCGGCGACTATTCAGCCATCAATTCTTCCTGATCATTTTCACTGAGGAAGCTGATGTAAGGGAGCTGGCGATACTTTTGTGCATAATCAAGACCATAACCGATTATGAACTGATCGCCTACTTCAAAACCGTAATAATCAGCCTTAAGGTCAATCTTACGACCGGATGGCTTGTCTAGCAATGCACAAATCTCAACGGAAGCAGGGCCTCTGTTTGCAAGATATGCCTTAAGATAATTGAGAGTAATTCCCGAATCTATAATATCTTCCACGATGATAACGTGCTTACCCTCAATGTCAGAGTCAAGGTCCTTGTTGATTTTCACAACGCCGCTGGTCTTAGTTGAGGAACCATAGCTACTGCATGACATAAAATCAATAGTGCAGTTAGTATTGTCGATATGCTTCATAAGGTCTACCATCCACATAACAGCGCCCTTTAAAATGCCTATCAGCACCAGTTCCTGACCGGCGTACTTTTCGGAAATTTGCTTGCCTATTTCAGCAGCCTTTTCCTGAATTTCTTCTTCGGAAATTAAAACCTTACCAATTATTGTCTTCTCACTCATCTTCGTTAGTCTCCTTTTTTGTGTCAACATCAGGATTTTTCTCTGTGTTCACCTCATATTCTACATCATTGATAATGGTCTTTCCATCATAATTTTCGGAAAGATCCTCATTTTTTTCTCCCAGCCAATATGTATCCAATGTGTCCTTTAGCATAATCAGTATCCACAGCCATAAAATCAGGTCATCAATAATACCTATGGGAAATACAACTATGGGGATTAGGTCTATAGGCATGCAAAGATATATGATACCGAAGACAACCAGTGCTTTTTTCCATAAAGCCACATTCTTGTCCATCATCATAAACTTTAGTGCCTTAATTCTTTTCCACAAAACATTCATCGAAATGAATCTCATTTTACTCGTCCTCTGTATCCTCTGAAAGTAAAGCCTCTATAACTTCTAAAACCTTTTCCTGACCGTTTCTCTTAAGCGCGGATACAGGAATTACAATATCATCCTTTTCCATGCCAAGAGTCTTTCTTATTTGAGATATGCATTTTTGCAACTCATTTCTGGATACCTTATCAGCCTTTGTGGCAACCACAATACCGTCCAAATGGAAATATTTCAGATAATCATACATCTGAATGTCCTGTGCAGAGGGCAAATGTCTTATGTCCACCAGTTGAATTACTTTTACAAGGTTGGGTCTATGCTCTAAATAAGACTCCATCATCTGACCCCATTTTTCGCTTTCAGACTTTGAAACCTTAGCATATCCGTATCCCGGTAAGTCAACGATTCTAAATTCATCGTTAATTCTGTAAAAGTTAATGGTACGGGTTTTTCCCGGATTCCCACTGACTCTTGCCAGACTTTTTCGGTTGGTCAGAAGATTTAAAAGTGAAGACTTTCCAACATTGGATCTGCCTGCAAAAGCCACTTCATACATATCTTCCGGTGGATACTGGTTAGGTCTTGCTGCCACAGCCTCCAGTTCTGCTTTTTTTACAATCATTTATTTTTCCTTAACAAAAACTTTAGCGCCGTCTTCAAATACATGCGGTATTGCGTCCGCAGCCGTATCCAACAGAATAAACTCAATCTGCTTTCTTACATTAGCCGGAATTTCTTCAATGTCGCGTTCATTCTCCCTTGGAAGAAGTATCTTTCTTACTCCTGCCCTGTAGGCCGCCAGCACCTTTTCTTTAATGCCGCCAACAGCGAGAATCTTTCCAAGTAACGTAATTTCTCCTGTCATTGCCACATCTTTACGAGCCTTTTCTCCCGTAAGGGTTGAAATAATGCTCATGCAGATGGTAACACCCGCAGATGGACCGTCTTTAGGAGTTGCCCCCTCCGGTACATGAATATGAAAATCGTTTTCTTTGTAAAACTCACGATAAGACTCGCGAATTGCCAAGCTCTCGGATATGGAACGAATATAGCTTATTGCCGCCTTAGCGGATTCCTGCATAACATCTCCAAGCTGTCCTGTTAAAACCAGATTGCCGCTTCCCCGCATAATAGCAGATTCAATGAATAGAGTATCTCCTCCAACGGAAGTCCATGCCATGCCTGTGGTAACTCCCATCTCAAATTGGTTTTGAATATGGTCATATCTGAATTTATGCTTACCGAGGTACTTTTCAAGGCTCTTTCCGTTAATGCCGTAGCTTTTAGCCTTTTTAGTAACTATTTTCAAAGCCACTTTTCTACAAAGGTTGGCAATTTCTCTTTCAAGACCTCTGACTCCTGATTCTCTTGTATAGTAGTTAATCAAATCTCGGATAGCATCTTCTTTAATCGAAATTTCTCCGGATTTTAAGCCGTTTTCCTTTATCTGCTTCGGAATTAGATAATTCTTGGCAATTTTAACCTTGTCTTCTTCCGTGTAGCCTGATACTTCAATCAGTTCCATTCTGTCCAAAAGAGGTCTTGGAATAGTACTGATGTCGTTAGCCGTTGTGATGAATATCACCTTGGATAAATCATAAGGTACCTCTAAGAAATGGTCGACAAAAGCCTTGTTCTGCTCCGGATCTAAAACTTCCAGAAGTGCTGCCGCAGGGTCTCCCTTATAGTCGGAGCCCACCTTGTCAATTTCATCTAAAAGAAATACTGGATTGCCGGTGCCCGCGTCCTTAATACCGTTGATAATTCGACCGGGATATGCGGAAATGTAAGTTCTTCTATGCCCTCTGATTTCAGCTTCATCCCTTACGCCACCAAGAGACATACGGACATACTTTCTGTCAATAGCACTTGCCACGGACTTAACCACGGAAGTTTTCCCCACGCCCGGAGGTCCGACAAGACAAAGAATAGGCCCCTTGACCTCGCCTGAAAGCTGAACTACCGCCAAATATTCCAAAATTCTTTCCTTAACATCTTCCAAACCGTAATGATCCTTGTCAAGAACGGTTCTCGCCTTGTTAAGATCGTATTTACTTTTACTCAACTTGTTCCACGGAAGCTCTAAAATACTTTCAATATAGGTTCGACTCACGTTCCCCTCTGCCGTTGTTGTAGGCATTTTTGAAAGCTTGTGGATTTCTTTCTCCACTTTTTCGGCAACTTCCTTTGGCAGTTTTTTCTTTTTTATCTGGTCGCGCCACTTTTCAATTTCGGAATCCATGTCTTCCTTGTCGCCAAGTTTTTCATTGATTGCCTTTGCCTGTTCGCGCAAATAGTATTCCTGCTGGTTTTGGTTGATGTTCTTTCTTACGGTGGCGCTGATTTCATCTTCAAGTCTTAAAATCTGCACTTCCTTATCCAAAGAATCTAAAACATCCCTCATTCTCTCATCAGGATTTACTTTTTCTAAAATTTTCTGCTGTTCTGCATAGCCCATATCCATATGCCATGCTATGAAGTCCGCAAATTTTCCAAGAGGCTTAATTGCAGCCGCTTCTCTAAGTCTTTCTAAAGTATCTTTTCCAACATAGTTCAGATAATCTTCAAAAAGATCCAAAGCAACTCGTCTGGTAGCTTCTCTTTCGTTGGTTTCTTCCGTTTCAGCCTCAGGTAAACGGTTGATTTCAAACGCAAAGTAAGGATCCTCCTGAATAGTTGCAATTATTTCCGCCCTGTCCAAACCCTCAACAAGTACTCTTACAATATTTCCCGGAACCTTTAACATCTGCTTTACCTTGATAAGAGTTCCAATATCATATAAATCTTCCCGTGTCGGAGAGTCAACACTGTCATCCTTTTGGCTTACAACAAAGATGTATTGGTTCTTTGCCATGACTTTTTCAAGTGCTTTAATGGATTTTTCTCTTCCCACGTCAAAATGTACTACTGACCCCGGTAGGATATTAAACCCTCTCAATGCAATAGCCGGAATAATAGCATGCCCATTCTCATCATATATAGTTACTTCGTCGTCGTCATCACCCAAGCCCTCAACAATAAGTTCAAGGTCTTCGGCACTGTCTCCAAATTTTTCTTCAAGCATATCTCCGATATTGTCGAGAATTGCCTTTAATTTTTTATTATCGTCTGCCATATTACTCCTTTTAAGTGAAACTAAAGGACGGTAACTCCTCGCCGTCCTTTACAATGTTAGTTACATATTAGGAAACAGAAGATTCTTCTGTCTCAACTTCTTCCAAAGCCTTAGCAGCTTCCCCTAAAACCAATGTAGGACTTGACTCATTTTCTATAGTTTCCTTGGTGATTATGCACTTATGCACATCGCTTCTTGACGGAATATCGAACATGATGTCTGTCATAACACTCTCAAATATGCTTCTGAGTCCTCTGGCACCGGTTTTACGTTCAAGAGCTTTTTTAGCCACCGCTCTAACGGCTTCTTCTTCGATTTCAAGCTCCACGCCATCCATAGCAAAGAGCTTTTTATATTGCTTGCTTAAAGCGTTCTTAGGCTCAGTAATAATCTGAACCAAAGCGTCTTCTGAAAGCTGATCTAAAGACGCAATAACAGGAAGACGTCCGATAAATTCAGGAATAAGCCCGAATTTCAGCAAATCCTCAGGTTGAATGTGAAGGAGTATTTCTTCCGTCTCAAGCTGGGATTTTTTCATATCGGAATTAAAGCCGATGATTTTTTCACCCATCCTGCGCTGAATAATCTTATCCAGTCCGTCAAATGCACCGCCGCAAATGAATAATACATTTGTGGTATCAAACTGAATAAACTCCTGATGAGGATGTTTGCGCCCTCCTTGAGGCGGTACGCTTGCCACCGTTCCCTCTAATATCTTTAATAAAGCCTGCTGCACTCCCTCTCCGCTTACATCACGAGTAATGCTCGGGTTTTCGGATTTGCGAGCAATCTTGTCAATTTCATCTACATAGATGATACCTCTCTGA
This sequence comes from Bacillota bacterium, assembly GCA_041797745.1. GTDB lineage: Bacteria > Bacillota > Clostridia > Peptostreptococcales > Anaerovoracaceae > UBA3871. Next base: position 62,445 of record JBHBZU010000024.1, on the reverse strand, counting down.
GCCTTTTCAATATCAAAATCAGCTGCCTGAATGAGCTTCAAGAGAATGTTTTCAACATCCTCCCCTACATATCCCGCCTCGGTAAGCGCCGTAGCGTCTGCAATAGCAAAAGGTACATTGAGTATTTTGGCTAAAGTATGTGCCAGTAAAGTCTTACCTGAGCCTGTAGGTCCCAGCATGATGATATTACTCTTCTGAAGTTCCACTTCATCGTTAGGGTTCTTTGCAAGGCTTGTCTGATCCTTGATACGCTTGTAATGGTTGTACACTGCCACAGAAAGAGCCTTTTTAGCTCTGTCCTGCCCGATAACATATTCCGAAAGAGTATTGTAAATCTCTGACGGCTTCGGAAGTCTAAATTCAGAATCTCCCTTATCCGCAGAAAGAATCCCGTTCTCCTGCTGGGTAAACTCCTCTGACAATATGTCATTACAAAGTTGGACACACTCATCACAAATAAACACACCCGGACCGGCAATCAGTCTACGAACCTGATCCTGTGGCTTTCCGCAGAAAGAGCATTTCAGTTGTCTTGTTTCGTCATATTTTGCCATAAAAACCTCCGCTCTATCTGGAAGCGATAACCTTATCAATTAATCCGTATTGGCAAGCTTCCTCAGCGCTCATGAAGTTGTCACGATCAGTATCTTTCTCAATCTGCTCCATGCTCTGACCTGTGTTTTCCGCCAATATCGTATTTAATCTTTCACGAGTTCTGATAATCCAGTCTGCGTGAATCTTCACGTCCGAAGCCTGACCTCTGGCACCACCAAGAGGCTGATGAATCATAATTTCCGCATTTGGCAATGCATAACGCTTGCCCTTGGTGCCGGCTGAAAGTAAGAATGCTCCCATGCTTGCAGCAAGTCCTACGCAAATAGTAGAAACGTCCGGACGGATATATTTCATTGTGTCGTAAATAGCCATTCCTGCAGTTACACTACCGCCGGGGCTGTTGATATATATGCAGATATCCTTTTCAGGATCTTCTGCTTCAAGGAAAAGAAGCTGTGCAACTACTACGCTGGCTACGTGGTCGTCAATTTCTTCGCCCAAAAAGATGATACGATCCTTGAGCAATCTTGAATATATATCGTAAGATCTCTCTCCTCTACTTGTCTGTTCAATCACATATGGTACAAGTGCCATGCTTTCCCTCCTCTAAACTATCAAATCTAAAAACCGAGATTGACTTAAAGCTAAAACCAAAGTCAAAACCAAAATTAAAGCCAAAGCTAAAGTCAAAACCCCTCTTGGTTTATTTAATTCAATTATTTAATCTTTGCGTTCTTGAATAAGAAGTCAACTGTTGACTTAAGCTTAACATCCTTTTCAATAGCTGCAATGCTGTCAGCTCCGAGGATTTCCTTAACCTTGGAAACTTCCATCTTGTATGCATCAGCCATGAACTGAAATTCCTTATTCATTTCTTCTTCGGTAACTTCAATCTTTTCAGCTTCCGCTACACCCATGATAACCAGTCTGGTCTTTACTCTCTTTTCAGCTTCAGGCTTGAGTTCTTCTTTCATGCCGTTTGCATCCTTACCAAGATATTTCATGTACATATCCATGGAAATTCCCTGATATGAAAGCTGCTGGGCAAAGTCGTTGAGCATATTTGAAGTCTCATCCTCTACCATTACGGCAGGAACTTCTATTTCTGTTGCTTCAACCAGCTTTTCAACTAATGCGTTCTTCATGTCGTTTTCAGCCTTTTCAGCAGCAGCCTTTTCAAGCTCGGCCTTTTTGTCAGCCTTTAATTCTTCTAATGTGTCAAATTCACTGATATCCTTAGCAAATTCATCATCCAATACAGGAAGTTCTTCAAACTTAACTTCATGTACTGTGCACTTGAAAACAGCTTCCTTGCCTGCAAGATTTTCCGCATGATATTCTTCAGGGAAAGTAACCTTTACATCCTTGGATTCCCCTGCTTTAACGCCTACCAGCTGTTCTTCAAAGCCCGGAATGAAAGTGCCTGAACCAATCTTTAATATCTGGTTTTCAGCTGTACCGCCCTCAAATTGTTCTTCGCCAACGAAGCCTGAGTAATCAAGAGTTACGGTGTCGCCATCTTCAACGGCTCTTTCAACGGATACCATGCGTGCATTTCTCTTACGAAGTGCTTCAATTTCAGCATCCAACTGTTCATCTGCAACAGTTCCGTCAACCTTTTCGATTTCAATACCCTTGTAGTTCTTAACCTCTACTATTGGGCAAACATCAACAGTGATGGTAGCTTCAAAGCCCTCACCTTTCTTAATGTCCGAAAAATCAGCATTAGGTCTATCAATAACGTCCAGCTTAAGTTCGTCTAAAGCCTTTCCGTAGTTTTCATTGAATAAGTTGTTTATTGCATCCTCAAAGAAGATTCCCTCTCCGTAGTGCTTCTCAATGAGCTTTCTTGGAGCCTTACCCTTGCGGAAACCGTCGATTGAGAACTGCTCCTTTGTGCTTTGGTAAGCCTTAATCTGTGCATTTTCAAATTCTTCAGCTGTAAACTCCATTGAGAATTTAACAGTGTTATTTTCTTTTGAAATAAATGTAGCTTTCATTAAAAATTCCTCCTAATATATGTAACCTTTTGTCTTCGTATTAACTATCAAGTCTACCGCGCATTAGGGCTAAACCTCTTGCAAACTTGCTAGATAAACCCGCCTTTAAATTGTACTTTTCCGCCAGCTCATCGCCAACTTCCTTTAAAACATTTTCATCCCCTGAGAAAAGTTCGATTTCTATTTCAGAAATAGCCTCTTTTCCGCTGTCTGTAACAATTTCACCCTGGTCAATGGATATTTCCATAATGTTGTCCATGTGATCCACTCTGAATCTTCTGCGGATGAAATCCATTTCAATAATACAAGTAAGCATCTGATCTCCTACCAACTCGATCACATGCTGACCTATATCGCTCTCCTTGAAGAGTTCCTTTGAGGGTCTCAAAAAACAAGCCTCATCATCAACGGGTACATTTAATTCCCCTCTGTGAAAAAGCGCTCCCTCACTCTTACCTCCCCACTTTAATGAAGCAATAAAACGATTTCCCTCTTTTCTGACGCGAAAGGCTATATCATTCTTGGAAAGAATCATATCCTCGGTATCGAAATACGCTGACTTCATAACCACCTTTTCTCTACTGTCTTCTTCTTCCCAAGCTGATAGGGTATCATCAAGCCATAGCTTTTCTGCGGTTTCCTCGTCGTCAATATTGTACTTTAATTCAATTTCCATATAAAAATTCCCTTATACTTTCATGATTTCTTCCCATAAAATATACTACTCCGGAAGACAATCACAAAACATTTTATACGATAGTAGTCAAAGTGTCAAGTTTTCGTATTTTTTGAGTCTGTCATGTCTGTTACGTCTGTTATATTGGTTAAAACCAGCCCTGAAAGCACCATAACAAGCCCCATTGCAGTATACCAGCCAAAAGCGTCTCCTCTGATAAAGATACCGCTTAATACCGCTACTATAGTAATAATATTTACCTGAAGCGCTGCCGCTTGATGTGGCGGCAGGCTGGATATAACCAGATTGTAACAAACGTAGCAAAAGGCAGTGCAACCAAAGCCCAGAAAAATCATGGATTGAAAAAGGCTGCTATCTCTAAACATAAGGCTGTAGCACCCAAGACCGTTGCCTTTAGCTAAAGAAACCAAGTTGAAAAATATAGCCCCTACCGTTGCCATAACTACGGTAATTTCCATTGGCTCGTACAGGCTGCTTAAACCGCTTGTTCTGATAGTATATATTGAACCTGAAATTACTGCCGCCAGCAGCAACAGATATCCCCAAAGTTTTCCCCCTAAAGAAAAGTCCGGACTGAAAGAAAACATAAAGGTCACACCCGTAAAAGTCCAAAGGATAGCCAGCACTGTTTTAAAACCTATTTTTTTCTTTAAAAATACGATAGAAATCAAAAGCACTGCAATGGGAACCATGGCTATAATTATAGCAGCTTCTGAAGCTGTAGTTCGTTCTATACCGAGGCACTCCGTAATGGAGTATACACAGGGTTGAAAAACGACAATACTCAACAAAGGAAGTAAGGGTTTTGATTTAAGGCAAAATTTCACAATCCCTGTAGGTATCAAGAGAATTAAAGCCACAGCACCGATAGTCCAACGCATAGCCAGAAGTTCAATAGCCGAAACACTTTCTAAAGCCACTTTAGTGCCCACAAAGGAAAACCCCCAAAGGCTCGCCTCAATGAGCACTGCTATGTAAAGAATTATTTTGTTATTCTTCATTAAATTCACCTATAACACAAATTTTCACTCGCCTAACAATGCCTGTATTCTGTGCGTAAGCATTTGGAAAGCCACTTGATTATGTCCACCCTGTGGCACAATAATATCCGCATATTTTTTGCTTGGTTCGATAAATCGCTCATGCATTACTTTTACGGTAGACAGATACTGATTTATTACCGAATCCAAAGATCTGCCTCTTTCCTGCGCATCTCGCAGTATTCGGCGAATAAGTCTTACATCTGCGTCAGCGTCTACAAAAACCTTAATATCGAACAAATCTCGAAGCTCCTTATTTTCAAAAATCAGAATCCCCTCAACTATCATGACCTTGGCAGGCTCTATTCTTACAATTTCTTTAGTACGATTATGTACGCTGTAGTCATATACGGGACATTCTATAGTTTGCCAATCTTTAAGCAGCTTAATATGTTGTATTAAGAGATCGGTATCGAAAGATTCCGGATGGTCATAATTTAATTTGCAACGTTCTTCAAAGGGAAGATCATCATGAGCTTTGTAATAATAGTCATGACTGATGATGGCAATCCTTTCATCAAACTCTTCTTTAATCCTGTTGATAAGCGTACTCTTCCCTGAACAAGTACCACCGGCTATTCCGATAATAATAACTTCGTCTTTTTTCATATGGTTAGTTCTCCGTCTTTAAGCCTCTTTACGATTGCTTGCGTTTTGAGCAGCCGCGTCTGCTTCAACATTAGGTCTGTCCTCTTTTGTAACCGCAGAACCTAAATTGATATATTGCTTTTCGAGCTCTAAAATAAGATTGTTAATCTCTGCCAGTCTTTCAGGTGACGGATTTGCTCCAACTGCAAGATTTGTGTTGTAAAGAATGCTCTGAAGCCCCTCGTTTATATCTGCAATACGTGTCTTCATATCGTAAATAGCTTCTTCGCTGAACTGCTCGCGCATTTCTTCGTCCATGGAAACCACTTGATCCTGCTGGAGTTCATACTCGCTGATACCGTTTACCACCGTACACTCATATCCCATTTTTTCACGAACATAATCCGAAAAATCATTTTTGGAATCTGTTTCACCGTGAATTAAGAATACATGCTTAGGTTTTTGGACAAAACCGTTGAGCCATGCATAGAGTCCGTCTCTGTCTGCATGACCCGAAAAGCCCTCCAAGCTGTAAATTTCAGCACGAACCTTTATTTCTTCACCGAAAAGAGATACGGTATCCAAACCGTTAACCAACTGCTTTCCTAAAGTCCCCTCTGCCTGATAGCCTACAAAGACTATGCTGTTACGGGAATCCCACAGATTGTGCTTTAGGTGGTGTCTGATACGACCCGCTTCGCACATACCGCTGGCGGAAATGATAACTTTTGGCGTAGAGTCAAAGTTGATAGCTCTTGATTCGTCGGAAGTTCTGGTAAATTTCAGATTCTGGAAGTCCAAAGGATTGGTACCGCTGGTGATAATAGCCTTTGTTTCTTCATCAAATACCTGCGCATTGCGTTTGAATACTTCAGTAGCTGTAGTAGCCATCGGTGAGTCAACGTAAACCGTAATTTTATCTAAATCCTTTCTGTATTCAGGATAATTTTCATAAAATCTACTGAACTCATAAAGCAGTTCCTGTGTACGACCTACTGCAAAGGACGGAATAACCACATTTCCGCCTCTTCTGTTGGTTTTAATCACAATGTCTAAAAGCTTTTGCAAGCTCTCGCCGTTACTTTCATGGAGTCTGTTGCCATAAGTAGTTTCCATGATAACATAGTCAGCCTTTTTAATAATTACAGGGTCTCTTAAAATAGGTCTTTCAGTCATGCCTATGTCTCCTGAAAATACCACTTTGGAAGTAGTATTCTCTTCTGTAACCCAAAGTTCTGTAATGGCAGAACCTAAAATATGTCCTGCGTCATTAAAAACAATTTTAATCTGCTCATTTACTTCAACAAGCTGGTCATACAAAACAGGAGTAACGCCATGAAGTGAATCCAATGCGTCCTGATATGTGTAGAGAGGCTCTATCTTCTGACGCCCTGCTCTTTCATTTTTTCTGTTCTGCCACTCCGCTTCCTTTTCATGAATGTATCCGCTGTCCTTAAGCATAACTTCAAGAAGATCTGCCGTAGCGTCTGTACAATAAATCTTACCCTTGAAACCCTGCTTTACTAAAAGAGGAATACGCCCACAGTGGTCAATGTGAGCATGGCTCAAAATCATAAAATCTATCTCGCTCGGATTAAAAGGAAATGGCTCATAATTCAAAGACTCTGTTGCCTTGTTTCCCTGAAACTGTCCACAGTCCAACAAAATCCTGTATTTATCAGTTGTAATAAGATGGCATGAGCCTGTAACCCCGCTACATGCTCCACAAAATTTAATTTTCATAGAATTGCCTCCCGAAATTTTATCAGTAAACTATGCAGTTATTATATCATGTAAACATGATATAATTCAGCCATGTGCGATTTTGCTGAAGTTTACAAAAGCAAAATATTCCCACGGCTATATGATTTTATATACTGACTGCTTGGGGTCATTATATCACATTTCGCCCAAATTTCCGAATAAAATCTGAAAAATCAGGACTTTTCAAATTTACTCTCCAGCGGTTTATTCGAGGGTAATTTTTGATTTGAAAGTCTGTTTCTAATCTTTCCTACGGAATTTTGAACTTCTTCAAGAAATTCTCGTGAAGAAAGTCTTATGGCTCCATCTCCCGACGCCATCATCTGCACAAGTTTATCGGAGGTTACCACAGTTATCGTTTTAGAACTGCCCTCCTGATAGATTTTCTTTTCAATATAGGTGTCTGCCGTTTCTCCCTCTTTAGTATACACTACCGTCACCTTTTCAAAGCTTTGGCTGCTTCCGATATTGTCCGCCAACTTATATCCGTCAAACACCAAAACCGCAGGCAAAGCCTCAGCTCCCGAATAATTTCTGACAATTTCAATAAGGGCTTCTCTTGCGGAGTCGATATTTTCCTTTGCCAAAGCTTTTAATTCTTCCCACGCAAAGATTACATTGTAACCGTCTATCACCAAGAGTTCTTCCTTTGATTTCACATTGGAACTTTTCTTATCATCTTTACGCCACTTTGGCATAGGAAAGTTTTCTATTTCTCCGGATTTTAGCCTTGAACTCCGAGATTTTCTTTCTTTCATCAGTTGCTCATCCCTCTTGGACTTTCCGTAAGTCCGTTGGAAAATCTCCTCCAGTTCCTTGGCAGTCACCTCTCCTCCTGAGGTTTTTAAGGCTAAAGCAATTTTTTCTTCACCCGCAAGCTGTCTTACATCGCCATCCTCTCCGAGAATGTAATCATTTTCAGCCTGCGCCAGCTCATCAACTTCCTGCCAGTCTACATAAACCCCTGCCCCCTGTTCGCAAAACACCGAACCTGCTCTGTTGCGAGAATCGCTGTCAGGGTCATAACCAATGGCAGTCACCACTTCCTCTTGGTTGTGACAAGGCGCATAACCGTCCAAAGTTGCTACGAATCTTCCGCTACCGCGAGCGAAAGTATTGATTTCTCTCTGATAGTCTCTAAGGGTAGCCACAGGTCCCGTTCCCCGAATTACACCTGTAACGCCGTCATCCATAAGTTCAGGCATTTTGCACTTCGCCCCCAAGCGTTCCATATCTGTCATTACTCTACCAAGATATTGGTTGTCAATTTCTATGGAAAAACTGTAAATTGGTTCCAATAGCACCATGTCGCCCGATTCAAGCAGCTTTCGCAAACCCTGTCTTATGGCTGTATAAGTAGCCTTTCTGAAATCTCCTCCCTCGGTATGCTTATTGCTGGCTTTACCTGCCACAATGCTGATACGTAAGTCGGTGATTTCCGAATTGGTTAAAGTTCCTCTATGAGACTTTTCCATAAGGTGGGTAAGAATCAAACGTTGCCAATTCTTTGCAAGACGGTCTTCACTGATTAACGAGCCACATTCTAAACCGCTTCCTGCAGGGAGCGGCTCCAAAAGCAACTGAACTTCAGCATAGTGTCGAAGCGGTTCATAGTGTCCTATGCCGATAACCGCCTTTGCAACAGTTTCCTTGTAAAGAATACTGCCCTTGTCAAAGTTGGTATCCCAATCGAACCTTTCTTTAATGATTGCTTTTAACACTTCAAGTTCCATGTCTCCCATTACCTGAACGTGAATTTCACAATGTTCTTCACCCCAAAGAAAATGGTAGGACGGATGTTCCTCTTCTAAAAGCTTAAGCTTACTGAAACCGATTTTGAGGTCAACTCCACCCTCGAAATTTACTCTGTAGGTTAGTGCAGGCTGTAGAAAAGGCTTACTTTCATCCACATCCGCCGCTTCAGTACCTATATACGCTCCTGCAAAGGTCTGTGATAAGCCTGTTACTGCTACTATCATGCCTGCCTTAGCTTCTCCCAAGGCTTCAAAACCCGTGCTGTTGTAAAGCCTGATTTGTTCTGCCTTTTCTTCCCAAGTTTCGCCACCTGAAGTTTTTCCCTTAAGAAGCATTTTATTTTTAAGAATACCGGAAAGCACTTTTAAATGAGTTTGCCGGTTTCCTGTTTTGTCCCTTGTAATCTTATATACTTTTCCTATAACACCCTGCTTATCTAAGACCTTGTCTGTTGATGTGTTTTTTTCCGAATGATTTTTTTCTGAATATTTCTCATCCCTATCTTGTTCTTCTTCCCACAAAGTTTCGTCGGTGTAACGCTCCATCACCTTTAGGAATTCTTCTATACCCTCCATTTTAAGAGCTGAACCATAGGAAACCGTAAAAATTTGTCTGTTCAAAATCTCCTCTTGAATCAGCTCATCCCGAACAGAACCTGTTTCTAAAAACTCCTCCAGCATTCTTTCCGAATGTATTGCCAGTTCTTCCATATCTTCAGGTTCCGCCCCTCTCATTTGAACGAGACCTCCACCCAGTGAAACATTCATCTGATGTTTAAGCATTTGAATATCTATTTCTCCCTTATCCATCTTATTCACAAAAATAAATACGGGAAGCTTGTAGCTCTCAAACAGCTTCCACAGCGTCATAGTATGGCTCTGAATCCCCTCTGAACCGCTTATAACTAAAATGGCATAGTCCATTACCGAAAGGGTTCTCTCCATCTCGGTGGAAAAATCCGCATGACCCGGGGTATCAATTAGAGTAAATTGCTTTTTCCCCAATACAAAACGAGCCTCCTTGGAGAATACTGTAATTCCCCTGGCACGCTCAATAAAATTCGTATCGAGAAAGGCGTCTTTATGGTCAACTCTCCCTGCCTTTCGGATGGTACCTGTCTGATAAAGAATAGCCTCTGATAAAGTTGTTTTTCCTGCATCTACATGAGCAAGAATGCCTATAGTTATGTTACCGATATTCTTCGCCCTCCTGTCATTGTTTGGGTTATTAGACCTTGTTTACATGGTCTAATTCAGCCATGTGCGATTTTGCCGAAGTTTACGAAGCAAAATATTCGCACAGCTATATGATTTTGGTCTAATGACTGCTTTTGCATTCATTAGACCATATCTTTTATTGTATATTTTACAGAGGAAGATATGGTGAAATAGCTATGCAACTTGGAGTTATTATACCATATCTCCCATCATAATTTTCAAATGAAGATATGGTGAAATGACTATGCAAAATGGGGTCATTAGACCATATCTCTCAGATTCAAAGTTCGCATAGAATTTAATATTGCCAACATAGACACTCCTACATCAGCAAAAACTGCCGCCCACATTCCTGCCAAGCCCACAGCCCCCAGAGCTAACACAAGAAACTTTATAATTAGTGCAAATGCTATATTTTCCTTTGCAATGCCTAAAGTTTTTTTAGAAATAGCAAAAAGAGTCAACAGTTTCGATGGCTCATCCGTCATAATAACTGCGTCTGCCGCGTCTATAGCTGCGTCTGAACCTAAACTCCCCATGGCAATGCCCACATCTGCCCTTGCAAGCACAGGCGCATCGTTTAAGCCGTCTCCCACATAAACTAAAGCATGGTTTGCCTTGTTTATTTTTCCTCTTTCAATAATTTCTTCAACCTTTGAAAGTTTATCTGCGGGGAGAAGCTCTGCGTAAACGTTTTCAGCCTTGATTCCCACAAGACCTGCAAGCTTTTCCGCATTCTTTCGCCTGTCGCCTGTAAGCATGACTATATTGTCTATTCCCATTCCTAAAAGTCCGTTGATTGCATAGGCGGTATCCCGTTTCAACTCGTCACCTATGACAATAAGTCCCCTATATTTCCCGTCAACCGCAACATATACCAGTGTGCCCGTAACTCCCGATTTTTCTGCTTCCGCGGTAGCTTCCTCCGCTGCTTTGGAAATTAAATCAGTCTGCTGTCTCATAAATCTCAAATTGCCGACTAATACCTGTCTTTCCGCCATTCTCAAAGTATCGCTGTCGGAGATAACTTTGGCACGAATGCCGTAACCTGCAATATCTTCCACCTCACGAAGCTTTTCTTGAGGAATTTCCTTGCCGTAGGCAGCGCGAATGGAAGCTGCAATGGGATGAGGTGAGAAACATTCTGCATGTGCCGCCAGATTGATAATCTCATCTCGAAAAAGCTGCTCTCCATCTTCCATTGCCGTACCGGTTCCAGATTTAGCGGGAATAACCTCCGTCACTTTAAATTCTCCTGTGGTAAGAGTGCCTGTCTTGTCAAATACAACAGTGTCCACCTGACTCATAACTTCTAAAAAATTGCTGCCCTTAACAAGAATACCTGCTTTAGAAGCTGCGCCAATGCCGCCGAAAAAGCTGAGGGGTACGGAAATTACCAATGCGCATGGGCAGGATATTACCAGAAACACCATTGCCCTGTAGCTCCAAGTTCCAAAGGGTTCCCCGAAAAGCACCGACGGTATTATTGCAAGAGCTGCTGCCGCAAAAACCACACATGGAGTATATATTCTGGCAAATTTAGTAATGAAGCGTTCGGTGCCTGCCTTGCTGTCCGCCGCCTGTTCCACCAACTCTAAAATTTTAGAGGCTGTGGACTCCTCAAAGTCCTTTTGTACTTCCGCCAAAAGCACGCCTGTCATATTGATGAAGCCTGACAGTATTGTATCCCCCTCGCCCAAATCTCTTGGAACGGACTCGCCTGTCAGTGCCGCTGTTTGAACGGAGGAGTTTCCCTTTAATATTTTCGCATCCAAAGGGACTCTTTCTCCCGGTTTAATCTGAATCCGATCTCCCACTTTAACTTCGTAAGGATCCACCTCCATGACTTCGCCTGTCTGCTCATTGTATAAATTTGCATAATCCGGTCTGATGTCCATAAGGTCTTTGATAGATTTTCTTGATTTGTTTACAGCATAGTCCTCAAAAAGTTCCCCTACATTGTAAAAGAGCATTACTGCCACGCCCTCTTTGTAATCTTGAAGAAGCAAAGCGCCTATGGACGCGATTGTCATGAGAAAATTTTCATCAAGCATCTGCCCCCTCAAGATTCCATTGAGGGCTTTCCCTAAAGTTTCGAAGCCTGCTGTTAAGTAAGCTGTCACATAGATAGCTGCTATCCCTAAATTTATCTCCGTTCCTGCCACTGTCACAAGGGGTAGCTTTTCCGTAGGAAAGAGGTTTTCTGTCAGTATTCCAAAGACCATGAGACTAAGGGATATAAAAATTTTTATTAAATCTCTTTTCTGTCCTCTTGTCATAAGTTTTCCTCAAACTAGCGCCTTGCTATCTTTGTATCCGGTTCTATCCTGCTGATAATGTCCTGCGCGTCTGAAAGTGCCTGCTCAAATTTGTCATCCTCAGCCTCAAGGGTAATTTTTTCAGTCATAAAAGTAACTGTACATTTTACGCCCTCTAACTTATTTATTGCGTTTTCCATCTTTGCCGCACAGTTGGCACAATCCAAATTTTCCAGTTTATAACTTCTTTTCATTTTCTTTCTCTCCTTTACCTTTTTGGGCTTTTTGATTATATAATTTATAGATGAGGTTATTATGAAAATATTATGATAAGAACACTGTAAAAGCTCTATTTAGCTTGTGGAATTTTACAAGTTCCGTATTTCCCAACTTCCTCATCTTTATTTAGATCTTTATTTAGAAAATCTCACTTGTTTATTTATAAAACTTCACTTGGACACTTAATATTCATAAAACTGTCCGCTGCTTTATGGAGCAAATCTGCTTCATAGGTATCTGCCAATTTGTAATATACCTCTTTGCCGTCTTTACGGCTCTGCAAAATTTTAGCATTCTTTAAGGCTTTTAAATGGTGTGATACTGCCGGTGCCGACATATCAACTGCCGCAGCTATGTTTGCCACACATTCTTCCGTATGACACAGAAGCCAAAAGATTTTAAGCCTGCTGGCATCTCCCAGCAAAGCAAAGGTATCTGCTGCCGCTTTAAATGTGGTTATATCCGGTGCCATTTCCCTCTCACGAATAAGTGCTTCCGTATTCGCACCATGATTATGAGGTAATTGTTTTATTTCCATGTCATCCTCCTGAAATTATATAAGCTTGTGGTCTTTCCTTGATTTTCTTTGACTTTCTTCGACTTTTCATAGTTTATGATATGATATTTAAGGCGTTTTTCTTCCCTTTATCCGCCTAATTTTTTCTTATGTATATTTCTTACCCTTTTAAATTACGATTAAACATATATTTAATCGTTTGCTCGCTTTTATTATTAATTTCTTTTCACTTGTATGTTTTAAAAGCTATTTTCCTTAAAAAAAGGCAGCAAGTTTTCTGTTAAGAACACCTGCCACCTTATTTTAAAATTTAGAAAACTTTAGCCTTTTCTTCGCCTTTAAGCACCCTGAGTACACCACCTGCCAAAGCCTCCATTTCGTATGTTCCTGAAATGACTGCAACGGGAGCTATGAACTGAACCCTTTCGGTTACATCATCTGTAAATCTCTTTTGATGGGCAATACCTCCCGTCAAGATTATTTTGTCCACCTTACCGCATACATCCGTTGCCATCATACCAATGTCCTGCGCCACCTGCATAGCCATTGCCTCAACGCAAATCTTTGCCTTTTCGTCTCCTGCTTCAATCATCTTGTAGACATCCCTCATATCATTCTTTCCGAGATATGCCATGAGTCCACCCTGTCCCTTGAGCTTTTTCTGCATTTGCTTTTCATCAAGACCGCTGCGATAGCAATATTTGACCAACGGTCTTACAGGAATGCCTCCGGTTCTTTCAGGTGAAAAGCAACCCTCATCATCACCAACGAAATCCAAAATCTTTCCGTTGCAAATAAGGTTGACTGTTATACCTCCGCCCAAGTGGGCTACTATATAGGTGTGGTCGTAAATGCTGACTCCGTCCCGCTTTGCCTGCTCAATAGCTACCGCGCGGGAGTTAAGCACGTGAGTAAGGAACGGTCTTTCTATTTCAGGAAGTCCCGTAAGCTGATATATCGGGTTCGGTTTACCACAACCGCAAACCGCATCGTAGATATAAGCCTTAACGTTCTTACCGCCTGTAGCGTTAGCTTCCTTTGCAATCTCATACCCTATAATCGGTGAAAGATTGGCGGGATGTGGCTGGTCGGAGTTTAAGGAAGCATTACGAAATTTTTCCGTCACCTCATAAGCCCCTGCCTCCAATTCTCCAACTACACCTGCCCTGCAAGCAATAGCTGTAAGGTCTGACGGCTTTATGCCCTTGTCGGCAAGATATTTCTCAACTGCTTCTTTTCTGAAACCCAGCTGGTCGTTGATTGAATTAAACCCTTTGAGGTCTTCCGCCTTGTGTGTAAGGTCTAAAACACTGAGTTGTTTCTCCCCGTCATAAATTGCCACTTTTGTGGAAGTGGAACCCGGATTTATAACCAAAATTAAATTTCTTTCGTTCATATTTTCACCCATAATAATTCTGTTCTGCTTGATATTATTTAGTTGTACCATATCTCTGATTATAATTTACAGATGTAGATATGGCGAAACGACTATGTGAAATTGGGGTCGTTATGCCATCAAATTTTTCGTGTTGCTTCTTTCAGCCACTCTTTCTCATCTGCTTTAAGATATGGTGACAGCCTTTCATAAACCAATGCCTGATATTCATTATATGCCCTGCGGCTATCCTTGTCCATAATTGACAAATCCAAAGCCTCAATTTCATAAGGGATAAGGGTCAAGGGCTCAAACTTCAGGTATCCCTCCTTTCCTGTCTCTGCTTCCATGCAAACCAGCAAATTTTCAATTCTGATACCGTGCTTCCCCTCAATATATATCCCCGGTTCATCGGAAGTAATCATGCCTGCGGCAAAATTCGGAATGTCATCAGCCATACCAAAAGATATCCTCACAGGCTCCTCATGACAATTTAAATAAACACCCACACCGTGTCCGGTTCCATGGTTAAAGTCCAAGCCTTGAGCCCGTATGGGCTTCCGCGCCAGCTGATCCAGTTCGGCACCGCTAGTACCCTCCTTGAATACAGCCTGCTGCAAGGCAAGATGTCCGCAGAGAACTCCTGTATAATGTTTTTTCTCCTCTTCTGAAAGAGAGCCCAGCGCAATGGTACGAGTCACATCCGTAGTGCCCTCTAAATACTGCCCTCCCGTATCTGCCAAAAGCAAGCCTTTAGGCTCCAACTTCGCATTACTTTGAGACGTAGCGCAATAGTGAACAATAGCACCGTGAGGACCGTAGCCCATAATGGCTTCAAAGCTTTCCCCGCGAAAATTTTCCTGCTGACTGCGAAACTCATAAAGTTTTTCCGCTACTGAAATTTCAGTAAGGGCTTCTCCATCAGCTTCCTTTATTTTGCGTTTTAACCAGTATATCCACTTTGTTACCGCCACACCGTCTTTTAGGTGTGCACACACCATATTTTCGATTTCTGTTATATTTTTGATGTATTTGGGAATAAGACTGTAATTATGAATATTCACTACTTCCTCTGCTTCAGCTACAGTCTGTACCAGCTCATAATTGGACTTTTCGATGTCTATTGCCACGCTCTTTCCCGAAATATTTTCTTTTAGATATTCATAGACTTCGTCATATTCCCGAAGCTCTACTCCTGCTTTTTCAAGAGACTTTTTCGCCGCCTCACCTGTACCGTGAAAAGCTGCTTTCTGTGCAAAAAGGATTTTTGCACCCTCATCCATGACAAAATAACTAAGTACCATCGGACTGCATTGCACGTCATTGCCTCGAATATTCAAAAGATACGCTATATCGTCTAAAGTGGAAAGCACAAAGGTATCCACTTGAAGCTCTTCAAGCTTCCTTTCCAAAGCTTGCAGCTTTTCTTCCCGACTGCGCCCTGCCATATTTTCGGGATAAACTTCGACTTTTTCGCAAGAAAGTTTCGGTCTTTCTCCCCAAATCTCGTTTACCAGATTCTTTTGAATGAAGCTAACAGACTTTCCAAGTTTAGAAAATTCATTTTCAATTTCATTAACAAATTCTGCGGAAATTGTCTTTCCGTCAAACCCGATTCTAGCTCCGCTGCCAAGGGTCTTGGCTAAAAATTCGCTAACTTTTAATACACCGGGTCTTCGCATTTTAAAAAGATTTATGCAGGTATCCTCAAGTTCTTCCTCCGCCTGCAAAAAGTATCTTCCGTCTGTCCAAAGACCCGCACTGCTGTTTCCTATAACAGCAACTCCTGCAGACCCTGTAAATCCTGTAATAAATTCACGTTCCTTGAAATATTCTCCTGCATATTCAGAAGAATGGTAATCGCCTGTGGGTACCACATAAGCGGCGAGCTTTTCCATATTCATCAATCTTCTTAATTCAGCGATACGCTTGTTTATCGGTTTCATAAGTTCCCTTTTCAAAATCCCTCTATATAGCGGTATATTAATTTAGCTATATGGCTATTATATCATATCTTTGAATATATAAGGTACATAGGAAGATATGATGAAATGACTATGTAACTTGGGGTCATTATATCATGTTTACATGATATAATTCAGCCATGTGCGTTTTTGCTTAAGTTTATGAAAGCAAAATATTCGCACGGCTATATGATTTTTGTATAATGACTGCATTTGCAGTCATTATATCATATCTTTTATCATAATTTTAAAATTTAGATATGCAGTTTCCGCAACAGAATTTTTCTTGACTGGAAATTCCTTTTAGCTTAATATTTATATAAGTCTATAGATGTTGAAATTTCGGGATTTTAACATATTTTATAATTGTATTGGAGCTAAATATGTACTCAAAGAATAATTTAAAAAAGTTTATTGCCTTTGCTTTAACTCTTGTTACTGCTTTATCTTGGAATTTTACTTTTGCAACAGCCTCTTATGCCGACAGCACTTCCGAAGTAACTTCTGCCGAAACTGTGCAGACTGTCACCTACAACGGCATTACCAATGCAGGCATTACTGAGGCTGCCGCCAAAGGAATCTTTTGGGTTGAAAAGAAGCCCGACGGTAACCTGAAATTTGTGAATTGTGCCCATGGCTATGCCATCACTATTCCAACCACTATGCAGCCTGTGGACATGAGCCACTGTTCTCTTGTCTCCGTATTGGAGGATAAACACCGTCACCTTGAAATTTACAAAAGCACCATAGACGTTCCGGCAGGCTTTTTTAATTATGGCTATAAATTTTTAGAAAACACAACAGACCACAGCCTGACCAATCAATTCACCACCACAATCGCCGGTAAAACCGCCTATATCAAAGAATGGCAGAGAAATAAGCTGGCTCGCATGGAAAAAGATAACAACTATTATGCCAGCGTTACTTTAGTTTCCGGCACAACAGTTTATGACTTTTTCTTCTCCTCCGATGTGCCTTTCTCGGAATGCGGAGGATATATAGATATTCCCTCTTCCCTTTATTTCTTCACACCAAGAATACAAGGACTTGACATAAAGGGAAATCATGTTGCTAAACCTAACTGGAACGCCGAAACAGCCAAGTTCTATCAGCAATGCTTCTCTAGCTCTTCGGCTCTCCTTTGGGGTACCTTTAATCCTGCATATGAATATGACATGAGCGACCTCTCACATAAAGAAGAAAAAATCGGCTATAAATTCCCTATATTGCTTCACTATACCGAAATTCATCCAAACGACGACCCTTATCTTATTCGGAAAAAGGCTCTTTTGGAACGTACTCATAGTGAGGGTCGTACGCTGGAGCTTTCGCTGCAACCGCCTCTCTCTTATTCAGGGCGCAATATGATGTACGGCATATTGAACGGCGACTATGACAAATTTTTAAATGATTATGCCAAAATGATTTCAGACTTCGGTCACCCGATACTTTTCAGACCTTTCAACGAAATGAACGGAGACTGGTGCAGTTATTCCGCTTACCATACTTCCAGAGACACTGAAATTTACAAAAGCGTCTACCGATACATCTACTCTGTCTTTGAAGCTCAAGGTGCCAACCGCAACACCATATGGGTGTGGAACCCCAACGGTAAATCCTATCCCGACTACCACTGGAACGACCAGCGTCGTTACTACCCCGGAGATGAATATGTAGACGTAGTGGGGCTCACAAAATACAACACCGGTTCCTATTACAAAAATGAAACATGGCAGTCCTTTAATACCTGTTTCTACGATGTATATGCCAAAGCTTCAGCCCTTTATAATCAGCCCTTTATGATTACCGAGTTTGCCAGCGCAAGTTACGGCGGCAATAAAGTTTCTTGGGTGAAGAATATGTTCTATTACATCAAGGGTTACAATCGAATCAAGGTTGCGGTTTGGTGGGACGGTGCAGATTTTGACTCCGACGGCAATATTGCAAGGTCTTACTACATAAGCGACCCGATTGAAGTGATGGACGTGTTCGCCAATTACCTCGGAAAACCGCAGGAAAATGGAAACAATACGGATAAAGGAACATCCAAAAGTAAATAACAGCTTAATAAAAATCGCTGTAACCATTGTGAATAAGTGGTTACAGCGATTCTATTTTTTAGTGTCAGTAACTTATGCTATAATAGCCCCATTTTGTATAGCTATTTCACCATATCTTCATATGAAAATATAGTAAATATGGTATAACGACCCCATTTCCCAAAGTCATTTCACTATATTTTCCTATGCTACTTATATACTAAAAGATACAGTATATAAATTTTCTAAATTTACAATTTTAACCTGTTCAGCCTTGCCGTGTCTTTGCTTTGACACATGGCAATTAAATTTTACATAAAGATTTTTCAATTTCTTCATCGTAAAACTTCATAGCTGCCCTTAAAGTTTCATTATTTACATCCAGCTTTTGCCCACCTATGCAAGAAATTGGAAGCACCTTAGGTGAGGTTCCACTGATAAAGGCTGCCTCAAAATCCACAGAAGTTTTGCGTTCAATAATTTCCTCATGAATATTAATTCCATGCTCCTTGCAAACTCTTATAACCCTTTGGCGCGTAACTCCTAAAAGTACATCCTTAGCCGGCGCCGTGTAAATTTCTCTCCCTTTTATGAAGAAGATGTTGGAACGGCTGCCCTCCGTAATTTGATTTGAGTCATTTACCAAAATAGCTTCAAAAATGCCTTTTTCCTCGATAAAGCGATTTTCTCTGTCACGAAGTTCCTGATCTATGATTTTTGCATTTGGATTGCTTCTAACAGCCTCAAAGAAAGCAGTTTTAACCCCGTTTTCATACATCTCATCTGTAGGATAAGAAGTGTGAAGCATGAAGATATAGAAGTTCTTGAAAACTCCCTCCGATATATCATTTAAGACTATCTTCGCATTGTGATTTTCAACATTATTAGACTTTGCCAAATCGCAAAGTAAACCGCGAAGCTGTTCTAAAGTAGCAGGAAGCTCGGCACCAACAGTCTTTGCTGTATTTACCAGTCTTTCATAATGCTCACCAAGGAACAGAGGCTCTCCTCTCATTATTCGGATAACCTCATAGGCAGAGGGGTTAACAGCTTTATACTTTTCGTCGAAAGTAGCCACATCCATCAGTTCTTGGTTATATATATATTTGTTTAAAATCGCATCACCCATAAAGTTCTCCTTGCGTTGTTATATCCAGCCACGGCTACAGTCAGCCGACTATAATCAGCCTCCTACATGAGCTGGCAAACCAGCTCGCTTAGCTTTGCAGGATCTTCAACAGACAATCCTGAAATAATTCTAGCCATATCATACAATATTATAGCATATTCGCCAAGTTTCTTCTCGTCTGAAGCTATTTCTTTTATTCGCTCCGCGACCTTATGGTCTGCATTTATTTCAAGAACCAAATCGGCTTTCACTTTTTCACCCGTAGGCATAGCGTTTAAAGTCTTTGCCATTTCGATGGAAAGACCTCCCTCGCTGGCAAGAGAAACTGGGTATTTAGCTAATTTATTTGTAAACCTTACATCATTTACGTTTTCCCCTAAAGCCTCTTTCATAATCTTTAAGATATCTTTGGCGTCCTCATTCTGCTTGCGTATAGCTTCCTTTTCTTCATCTGTGGAAACGTCAAAATCAGCACCGCAAACGTTCACAAAATTTTTCTGCTCATAGCCCATCATCATTTGAACTGTAAATTCATCCACATTTTCTGTCATATAGACAATTTCATATCCCTTTGCAAGAGCAGCTTCAACCTGTGGCAACGCCTTAATCTTATCAATAGTTTCTCCGCAGGCATAATAAATCTTATCCTGTTCTTCATTCATTCTAAGAACATATTCTTTAAGCGTGGAAAATTTCTTTTCATCAAAGGATGTTGGATAAACTAATAAATCTTGCAGTTTTTCTTTATTCATTCCGTAATTGTCATATACGCCGAATTTCAGTTGAACCCCAAATTCCTTGAAAAATTCCATGTATTTTTCGCGGTGGCTGTCCTGTAATTTTTTAAGCTCCGCGCTAATTTTCTTTTCCAGATTTTTTTCAATGAGTTTCAGCTGTCTGTCGTGCTGGAGCATTTCTCTTGAAATATTAAGTGAAAGGTCTGCGCTATCCACTACTCCTTTCATAAATCCGAAGTATTCAGGCAGTAAATCCTCGCACTTTTCCATAATCAGTACACCATTGGTGTAGAGAGCTAAACCTCTCTGAAATTCTTTAGTGTAATAATCATGGGGTGCTCTGCTCGGTAAAAATAAAAGGGCGTCATAGGACACCTGACCCTCTACCTTAGTGTGAATATGGCTGACAGGGTCCTTATAATCATAAAATCTTTCTTTGTAATATGTGTTATAGTCTTCATCCTTAAGCTCGGACTTATTCTTTTTCCAAATAGGAACCATGCTGTTTAAGGTGCGCTCTTCAACCACAGTTTCAAACTTCGGTTCCTCTCCCTCCTTAAATTCTCCTACCGGTTTTTCCGTCTCAACGTTCATAAGGATAGGATAGGCAATATAGTCGGAGTACTTTTTGATAAGACTTCGTATTCTGTACTGCTGCAAATATTCGCTATATTTTTCTTCTTCCGTATCCTCTTTAATATGAATAACCACGTCTGTACCGTGTCCGTTTTTTGCAGTCGGCTGAATAGTATAGCCCTCTGCTCCGCCGGAAGTCCACTCAAAAGCTTCTTCACTGCCAAATTTTTTAGTAATTACTTTTACTTGGTCACTTACCATAAAGGCTGAATAAAAGCCTACTCCGAACTGACCGATAATGTTGATTTCATCTTCCTCAGAGGGTTTTTCTTCATTGCTCGCCATGTCTTTTTTAAAGTCAAAGGAGCCGCTCTTGGCAATAACTCCCAAGTTGGTTTCCAGTTCCTCTTCGCTCATACCGATACCGTTATCCGAAACGGTAATGGTGCGCGCGTCCTTATCAACAGCAATGTGAATTTTAAAATCTTCCCTGTGAAGTCCTGTCTTTTTTTCAGTAAGCTCCTGATAGTAAAGTTTATCCATCGCGTCACTGGCATTTGAAATAATTTCTCTTAAAAAAATCTCCTTGTGAGTATAGATGGAATTTATCATCATATCCAAAAGTTTCTTGGATTCTGCCTTAAATTGTTTCTTTTTCATTTATATCCTGCCTCCTAAATATTTTAGTTTTTCTGTGACATAATAATTATACTACTTTTGTTAGCACTGTCAATAGTTGAGTGCCAAAGTGGCGGTAACAAAATGAGTACGCAAATTAGTTTAAAGGCAGTGGTTTTAAAATTAGTACCAAAGCGGCAGCCATAAAATTTATATTAAAAGCAGCTCTGTGAGGCATACTTTTTATGTTAATATCAAATGTCCCCACAATAGCAGTAAAAACAATAATAATAGTAGTAATACACTCTTAAACTGGAGGTACCACAAAAGATTTTATAGCATATATAATTTTTGAATTTTTATAGCACTTTTTGTCCTATAAACCAACTTTTTTGCTCTCCTAAGGATTTTACAAAAATTATATATGCCCTAATAATAGAAACCCCTGAACCTGCATATGATTAAAATTAAGCATATACCTGTTCAGGAGTTTGGTTATCTTTATCTAATTTAAAACTTCAATATTAAAGCTTTCACTATCTATGTTCCATCTATATTCTATCTCTGTTCCAAATGTTTTTTGTCTCTGTCCGGAAAAAGCACAATGAAAATCAAAGAGCTTACCAACAGGAGCATAGGATAGAACAGCAGTGGAATAATCTGAAATGCAGACACATTATATCCCATTTCCGCCGCCGCAGAAATTGCCACCAGCATTTGAGCACCGTAAGGAATTATCCCCTGCACAACACAAGAAAAAGTGTCGAGAATGGACGCCGCTCTCCTTGGGCTGATTTCATAAGACTCCGCCATTTCTTTAGCAATAGGGTTAGCCATTACAATGGCCACTGTATTGTTAGCTGTTGCAATGTCCAGCAGGGCTACTAAAACTCCCATGCCAAAAAGTCCGCCGCGTTTGCCGCGGAACATATTGTAAAGACCGTTCAACAGTGCATCCATACCGCCATGTTCTCTGATGAGCGCGCAGATTGCAGATACCAAAATAGCTACCATGGTAGTTTCAAACATACCTGTAGCACCTGAACCCATGTTCGAAAGAAGTTCAGTTCCTGCAATAGCACCTGTTGCCAGCATAATCATAGCACCGGTCAGAATACCGGTTAAAAGCACTATAAATACGTTGATTCCTATGATTCCACCTAAAAGCACTACGATATAAGGGATAATCTGAATCAAATTATATTCAGGTATTGACAGCATTTCAGGAGCCTTTGACATGGAAACTGCCAAAATAATCATCAGTGCTACGATTGCAGCCGGCAAGGCGATGGCAAAGTTTTCCTTGAACTTGTCTCTCATGTCACAACCCTGGCCGTTACAGGCTGCTATTGTTGTATCTGAAATGAAAGAAAGATTGTCGCCGAACATAGCGCCACCAACTACCGAAGCGATACAAAGCGGCATGGAAAAGCCTGATGTCGCAGCAACAGCCACTCCTATCGGTGTAATTAAGGTAATTGTTCCTACAGAAGTACCCATTGACACGGATACCAGACAAGCTACTACGAAGAGCACCGCTACAGCAAATTGCGGAGGAATGACGGACAGCATGAAGTAGGCTACGCTTTGAGCACTGCCTCTGCCCACTACTCCTACAAACATACCTGCCTCAAGGAAAATTAAAATCATGATAACAATATTTTTATCACCGATTCCTGTCCCCATAATTTTGAGCTTTTCGTCAAAACCTAAATTTTTGTTCTGCATGCACGCCACCAGCAGTGCAATGAGAAATACTACAACGATAGGAATATTGTAAAATCCCATCTCTATCTTCATTCCGTATTCAAAAAGAATACCCAACCCCAAATATAAGATTAAAAATACACCTATAGGCAAAAGGGCTATTGGGTTGCCCTTACTTTTCTTGTCCATAATTGACTTTATCTCCTTTATTTTATTTTTTATTTATCTGATATCAGTTTTTTTAATATCAATATTAAAATATCTTTGTGCAATAGGGATTATACACTGATATATAAAATTTTGCAAATTTCTATGCAATACCATATTTTTTCAGTTCACCTGATTTACTTGTAGCTAAGACGAACCGCTAAAACTTCCATCTGTATTTAATTAACATCATCTTTAGGCAAGGTTCACAAATTCAGCTATGATTGGTTTTATTCAGTTCATCCTTTAGTTAATCGTGAGCCGCTAAAACTTCCATTCGAATTTAATTAACATCATCTTTAGGCAAGGTTCACAAATACATCTATGATTAGTTTTATTTCGTTTTATTTAGTCCGCCTGATTGTAGCCTATATTCAATTTGCTTCCTCGCAACTTAATTATGTAACCTTGAAAGTTCAACCTACTTGGTAAATCTGTTTATATATTCTGCATTTGTCTTTGAATATATGATTTTTTGGCTCTTGTAGATACCATAATATCCCGAAAGCATATACGAAACCCCGCACATTACTGCAATATACGGCATATTGGCTGCACCGAAGAGCTCCACTCCCAAGAAGATTGACGCAATCGGACAATTCACCGCACCGCAGAACATTCCTGCCAGCGACATAGCTGCCGCGAATCCCGCAGGTAGATTGAGAAGCGGTCCCGCCACACAGCCAAAGCAGGCGCCAATGAAGAAAGTCGGGACAATTTCTCCCCCTTTGTAACCGAAGCATAGGGTAAGGGCAGTGAAAGCTATCTTCCAAAGGAAAGCTGCTTTAGGGCAAGCGCCTGCCTGAATTGCCACACTGATAATATCGCCACCTGCACCATTGTAACAGTTATTCCCTGCCAAAAGAGTCAAAAGTATGACCGCTACGCCTCCTGTGATTATTCTAAAATATCTGTTTTCTATCTTTTTAGCCAGCTTTTCACCGCCATTCATCGCAAGGCAAAAGATTATCGAAACCATAGCAGCCCCCACCGCCAAAACAGCCACCTTTATAATAAGTTCCGGAGTCAGAACCTCCGCATTGATGGTAAATCTTGTAGGGGGTAAGCCAAGAAAGATGGAAATTTCAAAAGCCGTAAGGGATGCGCAGATACATGGCAAAAAACCGGAATAGTAGATAACTCCAACACTAACAAACTCCAGCGGAAATAGTGCCGCCGTAAGAGGCGTTCCGAAAAGTGCCGCAAATACCGCACTCATGCCGCAAAGTATTGCCAATCTCTGTTCCTTTTCGTCCAGCTTAAAAGTCTTGCCTACAAAGCCTCCTATGCCTCCGCCTATTTGAAGCGCCGCTCCCTCTCTACCTGCTGAACCTCCGCAACAATGGGTGATAATTGTGGCAAAAAATATAGCCGGAACCATTAGAATCGGCACATCTCCTCCATCGTGGATGGAATCTATTACATCGTTGGTTCCTTTTCCGGAAACCTTGAAACTGCCGTAAAGAGCAGCAATAAATATGCCTCCTAAGGGTAAAAGGTATATCAACATCGGGTTTTCCATTCTAAAATCAGTGGCGTATCTTACCGCCATATGAAAGACAGAGCCTACAAATCCGCCAATAGCTCCCACCACCAATGAAATAATGAGCCATTTACAGAAAACCCTCACATATCTTACACAATAATTGAATTTCTCCTTAGTTCCTTTCATGAAAACTGTCCTTTAGCTTTAATTTTATATTTTTACATAATGACTGACTTAGCAGTCATTATATCATATCTTTGATTATAATTTATAGATGAAGATATGATGAAATGACTATGTAACTTGGGTCATTATATCACTTATCATGCAGTATTTCACCTTAAAAAAAATTCAAACCGCAAAACTAGGAGGGCGGTGGAACCGCCCTCCTAAAAATAAGCTTATAAAACACCTATATAAAGAACTTTGTTGAATAGGTAATTTTAACAACCCTTGTTGATTGACATTTGTAGTTGAATTTGCTTTATAACTAATTAATCAACTTAAACATTACATATGTTTCGCCACCAACATCGGTTGTCCAATCTGCCGAAGCTTTATCAAAATGTTCTTTGTCATATCCACAGAATGAACTATAATAAGCTTTTGCCTCATCTTCTGATGGAAGTGCCGGTGGTACTGCTGCTATGCCTGTATCCCATTTCTTATATAAAGTTCCCGTTCCTGTAATAACTTTCGCCTTACCTGAAGAATCTGTAAAAATGGCAGTTCCCGAAGTAGAGTGCTTCATGAATATAGGGCTTGTACCGACATAACTTCCGCTGTCGGCTACTTTTATACTGTCTGTAACCTCCAATTTGTCACCATTGTTTTCAAATCTACTATTTATGGTGGTTTCACCGGTAACTGCGATTGTGGTTCCACCGTAAGCGGTTATTTTAGCATTTGCACCGATAACCATATCACCGTCAAACACAAGAGTTAATTGTGAAGAAGCGCTTCCAAGATTAATTTGAGTTGGTGCTGAAAGATTTGAGAATATGCCTCCTGACGCTGTAAAATTCCCGCTCAATGTAACATTCTTTCCATCCGGCAACTTCAGGTTCTCAATATTCGTTGCTGCTACTACGCCTGAACCATCAATGATTACATTGTTGATAGCCCCCTTGGTTACACTGGCTACCGCTAAATCGTCGACTATTGCATTTACACTATAAACAAATGTATTTTGTGTATCATTCCCACCTGCTGCGTCGGTATAAGTAGCGGTAATATTACCTCCTGCCACTTCATAAGTTACATTTGCGTATATTACATCAGGCGTATATTTGAATTTATATGCTGACGGTTGATTGATAGTAACATTTGGTGCCAGATTCGGATATGCAGAAGATATAGCTACCCTCGCTGAAACGGTCTGCTCCACACCTGCGGTAACTCCGCCGGCAGTCAAACTTGCCAAATCAGGAGTTGTGGTTATTTCAAACACCGCGCCACCGTTATTAGCAATCGCATCAGCCATTGTTGCAAACGTAGCAGCACCATTATCTCCTGCCGATAAACGCACTATAATTGGAGCCTGATTATCATATGTTCCACCATGTGTTGAATATGTGGCATTGTTTTTAGCCGTAGTGCCATTAATATCTTCCCATGAAACATTTACCTTATACTTTTCAATCCTTCCTGTAGCTGCACCTCTCTGGTCGGCAGTTCCCATTTCATCAAGAGCTACGCAATAGTAAGTATAGGTTCCTGCATCTTTTTTCTTCGGAGGTTGTTGATAAGCCCCATAATCAGCATTCAATTCATAAGTAATTTCGTTTCCGTCCTTATTTTCTCCGCGGTATTTCGTAATCAATGCCCAAATCGCATTATACTTACTAACTCCTACAGAAGTATTTTCAAAATAGTAATAATTGTAGTGAGCCGACGGTAAAATTACAGTTTCCAGCACATATTGTTCTGAATCATCAAACACTACTGTCTTTCCTTTAATGGCAGTAAGCGGATTTTGCGGTCTGCTGCTGCCACCACCTCCGCCACCTCCGGAAGTTGCATTGCTCTGACCCTTATCTTCAAAGACTGCGTCCGTAGCGTCAAGTGCCTTTCCTTGACCTCCAAATTCATCACGAAATACCTGATCTATTTTCTCAAAAGCACCGTCTGTAGCTGTTTCTGCCGCTTTCAGAGCTTCTTTCATTTTCACATCATTTTTCTCTTTCATTTGATTTACTTGAGCTAAATGTTGCTGTTGATTTTGCTCTGTAAGAAGCCCGATAGCCTTAATATTATCGTCATATTTCGCAACCATGCCTGCTAAAGCCGCCGAATCACGTGACAAAACTTCCGGAAGCTCTGCCACTTGAATTTCCGAATAAAGCTGCTGAATATTCGCACTCATAGCTGTTGAAGCAGTCTTACCCTTTAGGATGGTTTCCATTTCTAAAGCTGCACGGAGTATAAACTCATTTATCACCGCCTGCCCGATTGAAGAAGATGAATTTAAGCCGTTAAATTCTGCACGTTGACCCAGTTCAAGATAGAATTTTCTATCTATGGTATTAACAAAGAGTCTGCCCTCCAGCAAAGTAATTTCGGTTTGCTGCGCTGTTACTGTCTGACCTGTTTCATTTTTGCCGTCGATATTGAAAACTCTTACCACACCCTTAGTTCCACGGACTCCCGTAGTCATATTGGAGGTGCGGATATTCATAGTTTCATCTCCGTTAAGTTTTTGACTTACATCGAAATATATCTGTCCTGATTTAACATTGAGTTCAATCTTCTTGCCGGACTTTTCAATTCCAACCTTAGTGTTTTGGTCTAATTTTACAGCCTTGGAATCATCCAAGCTGAGATAGCAGTATGCTCCGTTGTCAGTTTGAATGGTATAGCCTGAAAGCACACGAGAATCCTTTTTGGCTTCAATGCTCTTTCCCTTGTTGTTTGTAACGCTTACGTTACCGCTGACTTCCGCTATCTTCATTTGGGTAGCTGTAACGGTTTTGCTCTCTGCAAACGCTCCGGCGCTTCCCATGGTAATTACCATTGCCAATATCAAAATACAACTAATTGCCTTTTTCATGATATTCTCCTATATTACTTCTCTTCTACCTTTTCCAACTTGGCTGATGCAAAGTTCTTAACAATTTGAGCTACTTCGGCGCGAGTTGCCGCAGCTTCAGGTGCCAAATTGCCATCTTTACCCTTGAGGATATCGTGACCCATTGCCCAAATCATAGCTTCCTTTGCCCAGTTTTCTGTTTTGTCTGCATCCGGCATAGCATTGAACTTTGCAATGGCCGTGTCGGTAAGAGTAATGTCCATGTTGAGATTTTTTGCGTAGTTGTACATAATGACGGACATCTGTTGGCGAGTTACATTTTCATTTGGAGCAAACAGTCCACCGCCGATACCGCCGATAATCTTGCGTTCCGCAGCCCAAGCCGCAGGTCCCGCAAAGTATTGATTTTCAGCCACATCTGCAAAAGTGCTGCTGCCCCCCATAACGTCGCCCGGATAAGTTTCTCCATAAAGGCGACTGATTACTGTAACGAACATACCGCGAGTCATCTTTCCCTGAGGAGAGAATGAGTTAGGGCTTGTACCGTTAAACAGCCCATGGTTATATGCATAAGTTACTGCATCGCTATACCATGCTGTTGCAGGTACATCCCCAAAGGTCTTGCTTGCGGAAATGCCCTCTGTTTTGTCATTGACTTCCATGGCGGTAATGCCTGCCGCCGCGTCTGCCACAAAGAGCTGACCGCCCCAGTAACACAACGCCATTGCGTCTCCCGGAAAGCGTTCAAGGGTGACGGAGTTGGCTTGAGCAATCGTGCTTACTTCCTCCCCCGAAATCTTTCTGATAGAATTGTTCCCTGTATCGCCGACATAGAGAGTCGCACCGTCTTCACCTGCTGTAATACCGATAGGATTGTCGAAACGGGCGCTTCTGATATTGCCGTTGATATTTCCGCCCTCTGTCATGCGGTTGGCGTCAATATAGTCCTTTTCAGAGGTACGGTCACCCGCCCTCATCCACAGTTCTTTCTTTTCGTTATATTTTAAGATACGCTGACGTCCTGTGTCTGTAATGTACAGCGTGCCACCGGCGAAAACCAAACCTCTCGGCCCCGCCAGCCCTGTAATGAGGGTAGTTACATTTCCGTTAGTGTCCATACACCTGATGGCGTTGTTGCCTGTGTCGGCAATGTAAAGGTTACCCTCAGGATCCACTGCCAGACCCGTTGGCGCATTAAAGGACGCCCCTGCGGCTCTGCCGTCGGAAAAACCTGCCTCGCCTGAACCTGAAAGGGTTCTGGTTTGACCTGCTATAATGTATCTTATTACATTATTACCCGTATCGCTGACTGCGTAGCCCTTTCCGTACTTGACAATGCTGTTTGGGCTGTTAAAGAGGGCGTACTTGCTGATACCGTCCAAATATCCGCCTGCCGCCTGACTGTATCGGTCTCTTGGCAAGGTTTTTCCTGCAACCAGCTCCCAGTTATAGCCTCTCACATTGTCTGAAGCACTGGCAGCTTGGTGCTGTGCCGCGTTTAAAGTGTAGCCTGCCGTTCCCACTGCCGCATTTGCGTCTAAGGCGGCACGAACCACTCTGTTGGATGCCTGATCCACCACGTACAAATAACCGCCGTCTACCAAGATACCTGTAGGAGTCTTAACGTCCAGTTTTACATCATAATTTTCCACTGAGGTCTGCACGTCTGCAAGACCTGTGGCAGTGTCTGCTGCCACAAATGAGAATAATCCGCTTGTAAGCACAAGTGTAGCTGCCAAGCAACTGATAAGAGCTCTTTTCATTCGTCTTCTCCCTATTCATAATTCATAATAAAACTGTTTCCCATTCCCAATATGTTCAAGCTATGTCCCTTTTAGATTATATTTTATATCATTATATCACAGTAAGAGTTTTCTAAAAAGTAAAAAATAAATAATACCTGTTGACAGAGAATTTAGATTGTGTATAATTTAATTGTACGCAATCTAATTGCTGAATTTCTAAAAGTTTAGACATTAGAAAACTGTATTCCATGGGAAGCGATTTAGACGAGCTTATACATGGGCTAACAAACCATTTTTAGACAAACGTGTCTATTAAGAAAGTGAGATACAAGATGAAAATTTATGATTACAAATTAAAGGATATTTTCGGGAATGAAGTATCCATGCATGATTACGAGGGGAAAGTTTTGCTTATAGTAAACACTGCAACAGGCTGTGGCTTCACACCCCATTATAAACCGCTTGAAGATATGTACGAGGAACTACATGAAAAGGGGCTTGAAATCATAGATGTGCCTTGCAACCAATTTAAAGAACAAGCGCCGGGTTCTGACGAGGAAATACATCAGTTCTGTAAGTTAAATTACGGAACGCAATTTCCTCAGATGAAAAAATCTGATGTTAACGGCGAAAATGAACTGCCCCTATATACTTACCTCAAATCTCAAGCAGGTTTCGAGGGTTTTGGAAAAGGAGCTAAAGCACTTGCAATGTCAGCTCTTTTGAAAACCGTCGACCCTAATTACAAGAATAACCCTGACATAAAGTGGAATTTCACTAAATTTGTAGTGGACAGAGAGGGTAATGTCGTAAAACGCTTTGAGCCCACTGCGGATATGAAATCAGTGCGAGTTTTCGTTGAAACTTTACTATAAATCAGTGCATAAGTTTTAATTTCTTGTCCATTAGCGAAAAATATTGAAATTGATTATCTATAGGAATAACTAAAACGTAATGTGAAAGGTAATATAATATGTCTGACTACCCTCAGTTAAAATTGGAAAATCAACTTTGCTTCCCTCTGTATGCGGTTTCTAAAGAAATTATACGCAGATACAAGCCACTTTTAGAGCCTTACGGTCTCACCTATACACAATATATAACCATGATGGTTTTATGGGAAAAAGGTTCTTCTTCTGTAAACGAATTGGGGGAAAAGCTTTTGCTGGATTCAGGCACATTGACACCTCTTCTGAAAAAGTTGGAAGCTAAAGAATATATCAGCAGAGATAGAGATTCAGAGGATGAACGTAAGGTTACAGTCAATCTAACCGCGACAGGAAAAGCGCTTCAATCGCAAATCGCAGATGTTCCTATCAAACTTGGAAACTGTATTCCTATTAAAAAAGATGATGTCAAGGTTATGTATGAGTTGCTTTACAAAGTATTGGAAAATTTTAAGGACTGAAGAAAAATAAATCAGATAAAATCTTTATTTAGCTAAATGAAGATTTATAATTAATTGATTAATTCTTTCTAAATTCCAATTAAACGTTACAACAGAACTGCAATATATAGATGCTTCCGTAACTGAATAACAGCTGTGTAATAGCTGAACATTATCCAAATAGTTACTACACATTTTCTTCTTTACTCTTTGCTCTTTGCAGAAAATAGACTTCACTTTTTCATAAATAGGTTTATAATTATAGGGTACGTGTTTTAATATGTATTTTTATTTCGGATAAAATAAATCTAATGTGGGGGTATCATAGAAAATGAAAAAAATTACTGATTTTATTAAAAGCAACTGGTTGGGAATGTTGGTTTGCTTTCTTATTGCAGTTCCGTCATGGCTGCTTGGAAAGAAATTCTCCATAATAGGCGGACCTGTTATTGCTATTCTTGCAGGCATGGTTATTGCGTTATTTTGGCAGAATAAGGGTTCTGCCGGCAAGGGTATAAAGTTTACCTCTAAATATATTCTTCAGATTGCCGTAGTGCTTCTTGGTTTTGGGCTGAACCTTGGGGTTATTCTGCAAACCGGCAAACAATCTCTGCCTATAATTCTTTGCACCATCTCCACTTCTTTAATCATCGCTTATGTATTCCACCGTGCATTGAAAATTCCTAAAAGCATTTCCACCCTGGTGGGTGTGGGTTCCTCAATCTGTGGAGGGTCAGCCATTGCCGCAACCGCTCCCGTAATAGACGCAGACGATGAGGAAGTAGCTCAAGCCATTTCCGTTATTTTCTTCTTCAATGTTCTGGCTGCGATTTTATTTCCAATGCTGGGAAATCTGATAGGCTTTGACACTTTAAGCGGTGAAGCCTTTGGTATTTTCGCAGGAACTGCTGTAAACGATACTTCTTCCGTTACCGCAGCCGCTTCCACTTGGGACAGTATGTGGAATCTGGGAACACAGACTCTCGACAAGGCTGTGACGGTGAAGCTCACCAGAACTTTGGCTATTATCCCCATCACTTTGGTATTGGCGCTTTCAAAAGCGAGAACCTCCGGCAAAAGCTCTGAGGGAGGTTCGGGTTTCAGTCTAAAAAAATCTTTACCTATGTTCATTCTTTACTTTATTATCGCCTCCATCATAACTACCATTGCCGTAGGTTCAGGTGTTTCGGCAACGTTCTTTGCCCCCCTTAAAGAACTTTCCAAGTTCTGTATCATCATGGCGATGGCTGCCATCGGCTTAAACAGCAATATGATTAAGCTGATAAAGTCCGGCGGTAAGCCTATTCTTCTTGGTGCGCTTTGCTGGTCAGGTATCACAGGTGTCAGCCTTTTACTCCAGTATGTAATGGGGCTTTGGTAAAATTAAATAAAAAACAGGCTTATATAGCAAAAACACAAAAGGCGCTTGAATCAATTCAAACGCCTTTTATTATATTTGCCCTTTTTTACTTACCTATGGTTGCCACCATAACAGCTTTGATTGTGTGCATTCTGTTTTCCGCTTCATCGAAAACCACAGAATGTTTAGACATGAATACTTCATCCGTTACTTCGCGAATATCATATCCAAGTTCATTTTGTTCTGCCGCCATAGTAGTGTCAAAATCATGGAAAGATGGGAGGCAGTGCATAAAGATTACATCAGGATTTCCTGTGTCCTTAAGCATTTCTCCTGTTACCTTAAACGGTGTCAGCAGCTTAACTCTTTCAGGAATCTGTGCTTCTTCTCCCATGGACGCCCAAATGTCTGTGTAGATAACATCTGCACCCTTAAGACATTCCTTGTCGGAGGAAACCTCAATTACAGCACCTGTTTCCTTTGCCACTTCGCCTGCTTTTTTCAGCACATCCTTATCTATGGCGTCAGCTAAAGTTTTAGGACCGTATGCTACAAAATGCATACCCATTTTAGCACAGCCGTACATCCATGCATATGCCATATTATTTCTGATGTCTCCGCAGAACACTACCTTAACCTTGTTTAACGGCTTAGCCACGTGTTCTTCAATGGTAAGAAGATCCGCGAGAATCTGAGTCGGATGGTCTACGTCTGTAAGACCGTTCCATACCGGAACTCCTGCATTAGTTGCAAGTTCTTCTACAACAGACTGCTTAAAGCCTCTGTATTCGATACCGTCGTAGAATCTTCCGAGAACCTTAGCTGTATCGGCTATGGTTTCTTTCTTTCCCATCTGGGAAGATTTTGAATCAAGGAAAGTTACATGTGCCCCCTCGTCAAGAGCTGCAACTTCAAAAGCACATCTTGTTCTTGTTGATGTCTTTTCAAAGAGAAGAACTACGTTCTTTCCTTTCATAGTTTCGCCTATGATTCCCGCTCTTTTCTTAGCTTTCAAATCATGGGATAAATCCAGCAAATATCTGATTTCAACAGGTGTAAAATCCATTAATGTTAAGAAATGTCTTCCTTTCAGATTAACTGCCATTTTATACGCTCCTTCCCTCTGCCTGATGCTTTGCATCTACAAGATCCTGATACTTTTCTCTTACGATTTCATCCCATAAGTCGCAATTTTTGAAGCCTGCTTCTTCAGGGATAAATACAGGGTCTAAACCCATCTTCTTTTGCTTTTCATAGTCCTTAAGAAGTCTGAAAGTCTGTGGCGCCATGAGAATAAGAACAGGGAAGTTGAGCCAGCACATTAAGCCTACGCCAACGTCAGCATAGTTCCATGCAGTTGTCATGTCTTTCATTGATGCCATCAGTGCCAGTACGGCAATAACCATACATCCGATATAGTAGCAAGATTTCTTAATTTTATCGTTTGTGTTTTCAGCGATATACTGTATTGCTGAGTCTGCATAAACTGCGAAAGAAAGTAAAGTTGTGAATGCAAAGAAGAACATTGCAATAGTTACAAACGGAGCACCAAATCCCGGTATGAAGCTGTTTATAGCTCCCTGTACAAATCCCGGACCTGCTTCAACTCCTGCAAGACCCTCATAAATTGCATTTCCGTTGGAATCTAATACATTGTAGCAGCCTGTGGAAAGTAACATGATAGCTGTTGCTGTACAAACAAGAAGTGTGTCGATGTAAACTGAGAAAGCCTGTGCAAGTCCCTGCTTAGCCGGATGAGAAACCTCAGCTGTTGCAGCTGCATGAGCACCTGAACCCCAACCTGCTTCGTTGGAGTAGATACCTCTCTTAACGCCCATCATAATACAAGAACCGAATACACCGCCAAAGGCAGCTTCTGCGTTAAAAGCACACTTAAAGATTAAAACAAACATTGGAATAATCTGCTGGAAATTTACTATTAAAATAATTATTGCAAGAATCAAATATACTCCAGCCATAATAGGAACAACAAGGCTTGCAAAGGAACCGATTCTCTTTACTCCGCCAATTGTAACAGCGATGAATAATAAAGCAACTATTACACCGATTACTACAGGGCTTATGTTAAGGTTAATTCCCTTAAATGCAGTTGAAATAGCATTTGCCTGTACTGTAGGACCTGTGATAGTCATAGCAAGAATGGTTGCAAGAGCAAAAACAATTGCGAGCGGCTTACATCTAAGACCTCTTTCAATGTAGAAAGCAGGACCTCCACGATATTCGCCCATAGCAGTGGTCTTATAAACCTGTGCAAGAGAGGACTCGGCAAAAGCTGAACCTGCGCCGAAAAGGGCAATCATCCACATCCAGAAAACAGCTCCCGGTCCGCCTGTACCGATGGCAGAGGCAACACCTGCGATATTTCCTGTTCCGACACGACCTCCTAAAGCCATGCAAAAGCCCTGAAATGATGAAACTCCTGTGTCACTTCCGGACCCCTTTGTGAGTTGACCAACCATATCCTTGATTAATCTGAACTGCGGAAATTTGAGTCCGATGGATAAGAATAATCCAACCGCAATTGCGAGATACACTAGGAACGGTGACCATAAGTACCCGTTAATCCATGATGCAAAATTGTCTAACATAGTATTCTCCTTTCGTTATGAAAATGGGGATTCATTTGTTAGTCAGATTTTACATATTTCTCTCAAAAATATTCAGAAATATTCAAATTTTATAATATATATAAATTGCAAAAAGATTTTTTTCTTACTTATTTTTGGAATAAACTATAAGTCCCTCCATAAATCTTGTTATATTTACCCGTCCTCCGCAGCTGCTCTTTCCTAATATGAAATTCATTTCTTCCTTGAGATTGGTGAAATCAAATACATAATTTGCATAAACCGCAAAGGTTTCATTGTCGAAATCATCAAGACCTACGTGGGCGGCATTTGTCATCCCTTTTTTAATGGCGCGTCTTACTCGCTGTTCTACATTTCTAACGGTACTGCCCTCAGCCTGCGCCACCTCGCTTAACATTTCCTTGTTGTAGGCTCCGCCTCGTCTTGCCACAAGCTCATATACTTCTCTTATCTCTTTAGTTCCCTTTTCCCCAAGCATACCCAAACTGCCCAAAATAATGTCTATTTCGTCTGCATAGCTGCGCTTTGGCATATTTTCTTCTTTGACAGGTTCCGTATGGGTTACTAGGCTTTGGATGTTTTGCATAATTCCTGTAAGCATGGCCTTTTCCTCCACATGAGAAAGGATTTTATCCACTTCAACCATATTTATGGGTTTGTGTATAAAATATTCTATCCCTGCTTCGTAGGCTTGCTGCACCATCTCTTTGTCCTGTATCTTTGAAATCATGACAAAATAAATATTGGGGTGCTTTTTCTTAACCTCTTTTACAAGGGTGATTCCATCCATTTCCTGCATTAAGAGGTCAACTAAAACAACTTCCGGTCTGTCGACGTCAATATCCTTAAGTGCGTCCCTTGGGTCTGTTGCAAAGCCGCAGACCACAGCTCCTTTTCGCGCGCCGATAATACTTTTCAGCCCCTTAGCTGTTCCTAAATTGTCGTCTATCACATAATATTTCATGCAATTACCTCCTCACGCTTTGCAGGAATTACAATGGTAAATTCCGCAAACTTTTCAGGCTCGCTTTCTACACAAACGCGCCCTCCGAAGATTTCTTCCACATAATCTTTTACCAAACTAAGACCTATGCCTCGCTGAATATTTCCTGTTTCAGGGTTAAACTTCGTACTGTAAAATTGGATGAAAACGCTGTCTAACTCATTTTCTGCAATTCCATTGCCATCATCCCTTACTTTAATTATATAATTTTCAGCCACATTATCTTTTTTCTCAAGATACAACTGTACTTGGATAGTTCCCGGTTTTCTGCCTATGGCTTCCACAGCATTTGTAAGGAGATTTCGTATGATGGACATCATCGGAAAACTGTCAATCACCATAAAATCGCATTGCAGTTTTAAGGAAATTTCAATCTTCAAGTTGTTTTTTCTAATGATGGAAAAGGCGTTTGCACGTTCTAAAGCAATTATGTCGCTCATCTTCATGCCCTCATCGCTGACAACTCCTGAATAGGTTTCCCTAAGCATATCAATGGCTGAAATATAATCGCCCTTTACTTCATGTGCCTCTCTTGCTATGTCTAAAAAAGCACTTTTATAATTTTCAGGAATGTCGGTTCTTCCTTGGGATGATTTGTGCAGGTCATATGCCTTTTTCATAATATCTTCGATTTCCGCCGCATTCTTTTCCATGAGTCTTAACTCACTTTCAAAAATGGAGGCTTGGGTCAAAAGCTTCTTATACTCTTCGTCGTGTTCCATTTGTAAAAGGAAAGAAGAATAGGCTTCTATTGCCACTATAATAAACATGATAAAACCTGTACGAATTAATGCTATTATAACTAAATACAGCAATACCTGCACATTAACAAGCATATGCTCCGCCAAAATACTTCTGCATGTCATCTCGAATATATTTGACAAAGCATCGCAAAAGAATATTGCGAAAGGAAAGTTTTTCATGCTTTTAGGATCTAAAATAATCCATTTGTAAATAAAGGTATAAAATAGAGCATAGCTGAAAAAGAAAGCTACATCCGGCATGGCGGAGCTTAAACTGTCTTCTATATTGCCCCGCTCAAGATATAGCAAAAAAATTCTTAACATAGGTGAAAACACACCTGAAAGCATGGCTATAAATGCCGGAGACAAGTCATTATAACAATAGATGAAGATAGCCATTACCACAACAGAAAACGCCACAATAAACCCGTCCGTTATAATTTCAAAGCTGAGTCTTGACGCCAGCGATACAAATATGGCTACGGAGATGGTTTTCATTATGTGATTTGTTTTATAGCTTGGGTTCTTTGCCACTTCAATTAAATTTGTCATTTTTATGCCTTTATACATTCCTTAACGCCTTAAAAATGGCGGGAACTGTTTCTACTAAATCCTTTATGTATACTCTTTCGCTCCACTGATGTACAGCTCTGCCTCGTGGACCTATGAAAAAGCAAGGTGTGTTTAACTTGTAAGCTTCTTCAAAGGGGATATCATAGCATTTTCCTGCCAGTACAACATTTTTCATCAGTTTTCTTTCTGATTCAGGGTTTGACGGGACAAAGTAACTGCAATCTCCGATTCCCGTGAAGAACGGCAATGCTCTCATCTTTTGTCCCGACTTCTTCTCCGCAACCTCTCTTACCACCTCTAAAAGTCTCTCGCTTTCATTATCAAAATAGGTATTTGATACGCAAGGATAGTATGGCGGCGCAATTCCTACCACAATGGCAGGTTCCTCAATTCCCGCTACCTCGAGCAAAGTCTTGATATACTCAATGGAGGCGTTTTGAATATTAATTTCCCCTTTGGTAATCTTTTTCTGAAGATTTTCGATAAGCTCCTGTTTGAATTTCGTAAACTCCGTTTCTCCCCCCAGTTCATCCTCTAATTCTCTTAATTCCATAACTCTAATGCTTTTTGCAGCACGGTCGTCCTCTCTTACAGCCCCTTTAGACAACCCTATTTCAAAAGCCTTATTATATTTTTCCATAATATCGGTAGCAGTTTCCTCAGCTGATTTCTTAATCTTGGCTAAAAGTTCCGCCGTCATGTCCTGTCCGAAAAACAGCAGATTTACACAAGTCGCCGCATATTCCGGAATGGATACGTCATATGTGGTTTTAAGATCCTTTACTATCTGACAGATTGGAACCTGCGTTGAAAATCCGAGGTCTTCCGTCATAAGCTCCGGATTCATATCTATTCTTGTTACTAAATCCGCTATAATATGCGCCGCATTTACCCCTCTAAACGACTCTCCGCAATGTGCCAATTTCCCCTTTGCAACAATTAAAGGCATCATCTTGCCGATTGAACCGTTATATACTAAAAAATCATCTGTGGCGTCCTTAAACTGCGGCTCCGGAATAACACTTGCTATATATTCCAAGTCGAAATCCTCACGAATTTTGTTGATAAGACCTAAGGCACCTCTTGCACCGGCTGACAGATTTTCCTCATCAGGCACCGCCACAAAAAGTATGCCTGCCTCATCATTTTCGTCCATATTCAAAATCTCGTGAATGCCTACCGCCAGTCCGCCTTTCATGTCTGCCGTTCCTCGCCCGAACAACCACTGCCCTGAATTGAGGTGTTCAAGAGTTTCTCCTGTTGCCATTCCCTCTTCAGATATTTTTTTCGCCAGTTCTTCAGGCTTTAATGCCCACGGCTTTAATTTCCCGTAGCTTTCAATTTCAACTATATCCATATGTCCGGAAATAATAAGAACCTTTTTACCCCTGCCCTTTTTCAAAGCCCATATCACAGGTCTTTCAAACACATCGCCAAATTCATACTTTCCGAAACAGTCAGGGTGATTTTTGAAATATTCATCTTCTGCGAACAGTGATAAAAGTTTTTCCGCCATATCACATTCCAAACTTGTACCTGTATCGCTTTGAACAGCCACTATTTCTCGTAAAATATCGAGTATTCCTTTATTTGTAGCCATTTTGGTCCTCCTACTCTCACGTATAAATTTGATAGTTTATTAATCCGCCCGTTTATCTGCCCTCACCTTTTGAGATGAAATAATAATTCTAACAGGTTTAGGAACTTTCATATATATTATAATATCCTGTTTTTTCCACAAAGTCATTTAAAATTTTCTATGAATTTATTCTAATTTAGATTCTCGTAATATACAGTATAAATAATCATCTTCATAAAAGGTGTCAAATACCCCTGTCACTGTTATTTCCTCCCCAGGTTTAGGGTAATCTTCAGGGTATTTATGTTCTCCCGCAAGTTGAAATTCTATTCCTTGAGAACAACACGCCATTGCATCACTGATTATACAGGCAAAATAAACCTCCGCTGTGTCAGGATTTGCATATGCATCAAAAATCCCCCTCATTTTTATCCTTTCACCCACATAATCATCCGGCGAAAACATCATATTATATACTTCTGAATATACCATCGTACTGCTTAGCTTGGTAAGGTCCACATCAATCTTAGGTTCCTTTTTTTTAGACTTTCCCGTTTCCTGATTTTTTATTTCCGGCATATATGTTGCACTTTTCGTCGCAGTTTCCACAACTCCCTCACCCGCATTTCTATCCGGCTTTGTCTCTCCCCCTTGTATTTGGTTCTGAATAACTTGATCAACCTTTGAATTTTCATTTCCGCATGCCGTTAAAAAAGTAGCTGAAAGTAATATGCAAAGCACAGCTATTAACTTAATACTTTTCTTTTTCATGCTCTGATACCTCCTAAAAGCTTTCCTGCAAAATAGCAAATAAAGAATGCCAAAACATCTATCGCAACAATTGTGGAGCCTACGGGTGTCCCTGCAAGAATTGACACGATGATTCCGCTAAAGGCACAAATCACGGAAATAATTGCAGAGCATATGGTTACACTCTTAAAACAATGAAACAGTCTCATTGCTGATAAAGCAGGGAAAATAATCAAAGCCGATATCAAAAGTGAGCCTACAAGGTTCATTGCAAGAACAATTATTACCGCAATAATCACTGCTATTATAAGATTGTACAAATCCACCTTTGTTCCTACCGACCTTGCAAAATTTTCATCAAAGGTAACATAGAAAATTTTATTGTAAAAAAAGACGAAAAACAGCACTACCAATACTGATAATACTGCACAAAGCCATACCTCATTTTCTTGAAGCGTTAAAATTGATGTTGAACCGAAAAGTGTTGAACATACGTCTCCTGAAAGATTCGATGAAGTAGAAAATACGTTCATAATTAAATATCCAAAGGCTAAAGCCCCTACCGAAATCATAGCGATTGCCGCGTCCCCCTTGATTTTAGCATTTTGCCCTGTTTTAAGAAGAACCACCGCACATGCCACAGTTACGGGAAGCACCACCGTCGTGTCATTAGTCATTCCCAATATAGCTGATAGTGACATTGCTCCGAAAGCAACATGGGATAATCCGTCTCCGATAAAGGAAAATCGTTTTAACACCAAAGTCACTCCAAGGAGAGAAGAACAAAGGGCAATTAAAACACCTACAATTAATGCATATCTTACAAAGGGATATTCCAAATATAAAAACAGCTTTTCCATTATACTTTTCCCTCCATTTCCTGCATAATTAAAAATCTTTTTCCCGCGTCGCTTTTCAGATATTCCTCTTTCGTTCCGAAAAAGGAGTCTTTGTCTAAATGAAGTACGTGGCTCGCAAAATTAATTGCAAAGGCTATATCATGGGAAATCATGACTATTGTCACGCCCTCATCGTTGAGTTTTTTAATAAGCTCATACAGCTCCGACATTGCTTTAGGGTCAAGCCCCGCCACCGGTTCATCAAGCAAAAGCATTTTTCCGGTGGCACAAAGGGTTCTTGCAAGCAGAACCCTTTGTTGCTGTCCGCCGGATAGCTCTCGATAGCAACGTTTGGAAAGATGGGATATTTTCATGCTCTCCATCTTTTCCTTTGCCAGTTGCCTTTCTTCTTTTGTGTAAAAAGGTCTCATGCCCATACGCCCCTGACAACCGGATAAAACAATCTCTTCCACCGAAGCCGGAAAGTCTTTCTGCACAAGGGTCTGCTGCGGCAGGTATCCTATTTCATTTTTGCTTAAATCTTCGCTGAATATGATATCTCCTTTAACAGCTTCTATAAGACCGAGCATTGTCTTTATCAATGTAGATTTGCCCGCTCCGTTTTCACCTACGATACAGATATAATCGCCCTTTTCAATTTTAAAATTTACTCCGCTAATTATTTCTTTCCCATCGTAACCCAGAGAAAGATTATTCCCGATTAGTATAGACATACAAGTACCACCTTTAAATTATTACATTTTCCAATACTGCAAGATTGCTGTTCATAGTACCGATATATGTTGCTCCATTTGCAACGTCATTTGCAGTAACGGACTGCATGGAATCTAAAGTAAGAATCTCCTGATTCTTGTTTTTAGTTGCATTCTTAATGGTTTCGGCTATCTTGCCGTCTGCACTTTCTATCTGAAGAATCGCCTTTAATCCAAGTTCATCAACCTTATTTGCAAGGAATTTGATAGTCTCAAAGCTTGCTTCTGATTCCGCAGAACATCCAACAAAGGCTGCATAATACTTTAAGCCGTAATCTTCAACCATATATCTAAATGGGAATCTGTC
Organism: Bacillota bacterium; assembly: GCA_041797745.1. GTDB lineage: Bacteria > Bacillota > Clostridia > Peptostreptococcales > Anaerovoracaceae > UBA3871. The sequence continues at coordinate 21,241 of JBHBZU010000024.1, read as the reverse complement.
GCCGAATAATATAGTTTTTGTAGCTGCGTTGCTTACAGTTTTTTCATAATCTTTATCTAACACATCAAGCTCTGCAATGTAATTTTTAACATTTTCCTCATATAAAGCCTTGTTTCCTTCATCAATTTTCCCTAATTCATCTGAAATAAACTGGCAAAGGATTTTTGCGTTTTTAAGAGAAAGCCATACGTGTTCATCATATTCTATTTCTTCCTCTTCTTCAGCTTCTTCGCCCCCTTCTTCGCTTTCCATACCCTCTACAAATTCTTCCTCTTTTACATTGTCTCCAAGGACTTCAAGGAGGTTGATTACGACCATATCGCTATTTGTAGCCTCGGAAAGAGCATCTTTAACCCATTCGTCAGATTCACCGCCAACGTATATAAACATATCGCAGGTTGACAGCTTGACAATGTCATCGGCTGTGGGCTGGAAGCTGTGAAGATCCACACCGTCGTCAAGAAGCATGGTAAGCTCAATGTTTTCATTACCTTTAGTTATTTCTTTCACCCAGTCATATTCAGGGAAGATAGTTGTAACTACAGAAATTTTGCTTTCATCAGGTTTATCGTTATCTGTTTCTCCGCAGCCTACCAGTAAGGTAAAAACCAATGTAATCATTAAAAGAATGGATATAATTTTTTTCATTTTCAGTTCCTCCAAATTCATTTTCTCGAAATTTTATTTTTTAATAAATGTCTACCGGTCAATTCAATTATTCATTCTTACCTTTTGCGAAATTAATGAGTTGTTAAAATACACAAGACTTACGCATTGCTCCGATTTTACAACTCTCATAAAAAGGAATACCAAAATGCAGGCGGTAATAGCAGTGTCAAGGATTTTAAGATTATCACAACATTGTTCTATAGCCGCGCAAATAGGGCATTTACTTCCTGTACATTCGTGACCTGAATGTTCCAAAATATATGCTATGGAAAGGAGCATTACCGATAAAATAGCCACTAATATTATCAGCGCAATTATTCTGCGTTTCTGTTTTTTATTCATAGGTAATTACTCTCCTTTCATAATTTTTTACTTACACTTTTCGCACAAACCGTAAATAACCGTTCGTGCCATATTCACCTTAAAATCATGTTCTTCAAGCAGATGTTTTTCAGTAGCTTTCAAATCATTGCAGTGAAGATGTATAAGCCTGCCGCAGCTTGTGCATTTAAGATGTGTACATCCCTGTTCAGCACATTCCACATTTCCCTCTATATATTCAAAGCAGGCAGCTGACGAAGAATCCAGCACATATTTTTTCACAAGACCCTCATCAATCATCTTTTCCAGTTGCCGATAAATCGTTGTCATTCCAACGTTTGCGCCTATTTCCTTAAAATGATTGTAAACATCATTTACGGTAATATGCTCTCCTGCTACCTTTTTTAAATAGATTAGCAATTCTTCTCTTTGTTTTGTATTATATCTTCCTTTTTGCATATCTTTTCACCTCAAATTGAAAACCGCTTTCAATTTTATCACATAAAATATGCACCGTCAATATGAAAACAGTTTTCATTTTGCCGATGCATATTTTTCATAAACCTATAATATTAAATTTTTCCTTTGGTTTTTTCCTTGAGTTTTACCTATAAGCCCTTAATCTCCGAATATCTCTTGATGGTATTTCGTCCATTTTCCTTTACATAGTAAAGGGCTTCATCGGCAAACTGCACCAGTTCATCCGTAGTGGTTGCATTGTCCGGAAAATCAGCGGAACCGATACTTACATCTACTTTTATTTCCCGATCATCTAATTTGACAGGCGCGTCAAAAGCAGAAAACAGCTGTTCCAGCTTTTCAGGTACATCATCCTTTTCAGAATGAAAATACAAAACTGCAAACTCATCTCCTCCATATCTATAAGGCGAAAAATTCCTCTCTTTCATTGCAAGAAGTCGGTTTCCGGTTTCTCTAAGGACTGCGTCTCCCACAAGATGTCCGTAAGTGTCGTTTATATTCTTAAATCTATCCAAATCAAACAAGAACAGTGAAAGACTTCTTCCTGAGTTTAAACTCTTTTGAATATCCGTATTGAAAAGTCTTCGGTTGCCCAGCCCTGTAAGCGCGTCAATTTCAGCGTCTTCAGATATCTTCTTATTTTGTGCTTTTAATTTTTCAAGCATTAAAATCCTGCGTTTATTGTCTTCTCTATATAGGAACATCCGTAACATGAAAAGTAGAATTGCCAGAACAAGCCCGCTAATTATATACCATAAAATTTCTTGCGTACTGCGGTCTCTGTAATAAACCGTGCCATTTGGCAAGAATCTTTTAGATATACCGAATTTTTTCATCGTCTTTACATCAAAGGACGAAAGCGTACGGCTATCCTTTTTATTTCCCAAGCCTACTTTTTCCATGTCTTTAGGCACCGATATTCCAATGGCTTCATTCGCCAGCACTCCCGCTTGTCTTCCGATACTGATATAATCAATTGAGATACTGCCCAAAGTGTCATTACCAAGCCACTTAAGAGACATAACAGGCGCCTTTGTATTTTCCGTTACTTCCTTTATAGCTTGGTCATACCTATACCTCTTTCCTGTAGAGTCCGTGGTAAAGGTGATATAAAGCACCATGGATTCTTCGCCTATTTCAGACAAATTTTTCTTTATTTCCGAGCCGGAATACAGTGAAGTGTCTATAATCACAATTTCACGTTTCGCGTATCTTGCCTTTATTCCGTTGACATAAGCCGTTAGTGCTTTACCTGCATAACTGTTATCCGAAATCACATATATTTTTTTCATATCCGGTTTCAGCTTACAAGCCAAATCCAAATTGTCAATTATGGTATTTGGAATATGCACCCCTTTAATGCCGTATAGTTCGGCAAGCTCTGCAAGGGAAGCGCTGTTCACGCTTTCATATATAATCGGAATATCCTTGAAAAAGCCGTTACGATATCTTAGCACCATTTTCAAAGCATTGTCACCACCGACTATAATCGCTCCGATATTTCCTATTCTTTCGTATTTGTCACTAATATACTGATAAAACTTTTCTATAAATACATCACTGTAAATAGAAGTGGAATCCATAAATTCGCAATGAAGAAAGGCGTCATCACTTAAGCTTTCCCGTATTCCCTCTATTTCTTTATCGATACCGGGGTAGTCCATGGAATTTGAACTTATGAAAAGCACACGACTGTTGCCGTTCTTTTTCCCCGATTCATTATTTTGCCCGATGGTGTCTATTGAAGAATTTACCATGGAAGAATACTCCGCCATTGTAACATTAATGTTTGCTCCGCTAAAGACTTTTTGGAGCATTGACCACCAAACAGTTCTTTGGAGCACCCACCCCGGGGCCACATTGTAATATTCCCCCACGAACTTAGTCAATTCGTTAAAAGGTTCAACTACCGCCTCGAATTGAGTGCCGTCATAGATGTCATCGAGAGAAGAGCGAACAGGAGAATGACCTGTCGCCTGCACACTTTTAATTGCCTGCTCCTCATCATTACATAAAAAGTCAATCAGCTTCTTGGCATTCTCAAGCTTTCTAGGGTTTCCGTTGTCGAAGACTCCAAAGCCCCATATGCCGCTGCAAAGCTCCGGCTGATTTTCGTCAGTAGGAAATGCCATAGGAAACATATTAAACTTTGCTTTAGATATGTAATTCTTGGCAATGGATGAGTTCCACGCGAAAGTCATAGCAGTCTTTTCCTCTGCAAACAGTTCAATGGCTTCGCTTGCCTGAATGGTTGTATCAAAAGAAAGGGAACCCTCTTTAGTCATGTCTCTGAGGAAGCTTAAGGCTTTCACCCCCTCCGGACTTCCAATCGTGTAAGTTGTGTTTTCTTTATTGGTAAATTCGGCTCCGAAGAGGTTGCTGACCAAGGCTCTTGTGCCTTGATCCCCGCCTTGCCCTCCGCAATATATAATTCCCGGAGTTTTCACAAGTCCTGAAGCTGCGACTGCTTGGCAAGCCTGTCTAAAGTCTTCCGTACTCCAAGTGCGGTTTTCCAAATCAAGATATTTCAATGCTCCTGCCTGCTTAAAAACATCATAATTAATAGCCATGCAATGAACGGTTTTGCATAGCGGATATTCATAATAAATGCCGGAGGAGCCCCTGCAAGCTTTTTCAACACTGTCTTCTGTAAAGGAAATATCCTCTTTAACCTGCTTTGTCCACATATCCGACAAATCAGCCATGTAGCCTTTGGAACCCCATTTTGCCACAATACGTTCCGGTCCCTCCATTACGATATCCGGAGCAATGCCGGCGGAAATAGCCGCACTTATTGTGTCGTCCCCGCTTTCGTAATCAAGATATTCCACATCTACTTTTATATCCGGATATTTTTTGTTGAAATCACCGATAAAGGTCTCCACCGTTTCCGGATTGCTAAATTCGCCTATGGGGAAAAGCCACATTGAAATCACATTATCCGGACTTTCCGTAGCTACATAATCAGAACGTAACCAAAATTTTGAAATAAGAAAGCATGCAACGCTCGTAAGAATGAGTATTGCCAAAATAACAGACAGTAAATATAACCTCTTGTTCTCGCGTATATTATGAGGTTTGTAAATTTTGCATTTCATTACTAAACAGCTCCCAATATTTTTTACTTTTTATTTCGGTCGGTATAGGATACCTAACTCAAAATGGTAAAACACCAACGCTTTCCAATCAAATCATAACATCATTCCACCTACGGTTCAACAGTGAGTTTGTAAAGTTTATTTAAATTTAATGTAAGGCAATGTTTAAAATGCTAAAAAAGGACAATGGTTATTTTTCCATTGTCCTTTTGCTATTGTCCTTTTGTTATTTTCCTTTATGATTTTATTTTGAGTGGAGTTTTCAACTTGCTTTCAGCCCTATTCCCGTGTTTCTCAAAACTTTCAGCTGTTTAAAGACTTTTTACACTGCCCATTCCGAAACAGGTTCCGCACCTATTCAGCACCAAGAGCTCCCACAAAAACGTCCTCCTTTTTGCAAATGGAATTGCCGCTTTGATCATAAATTTCAATATATTCTTTCTTAAGCACCATGCCGTCAAGGTCCTCGGTTTCTTTTCCAAAAGTGATACGGAATTTTTCATTGTTTCAAAAGAGATGTTTATAATTCTTGAACTTAAAAGCCTTTGCTACTTAGCTTCGGTGAGATGGACATACTTTATTGTTGGACGTTTATATTTCTTAAGTTCAAGCTGATTTTTGTTTGTTATATCTGCTTTTCACAAATGGTTTACCGTTCTTAAACTTAAAACCTTTGCTACTTAGCTTCGGTGAGATGGACATACTTTATTGTCACAGGTAATTTTTCACTGCTTTCAAATACATGCAATGATACCTGTACATTGTTATCTCTATTTTTTTCATGTTTATAGCGGTATTCTACTTTTCCGTCCTTTGTAACGTTTTCCGTCAAATAATTAACGTTGCCATTTCTGTTGCTTATACGTATATCTAATGGGGCTCCGCACTTTTCTACATCTACAGTAAAAATGTATTCCTTCCCCTCTTCCAAGTTGACATTCTGTTTAATTACTCCGCCCTTATGTCCCGAACTTAATGTTGCCTTGGCATCTTCGATTTTGGCACCGTTAATCAATTCCCAGCCATTGTCGCTTTCGGAAAAACCTCCGTTTGACAGGATATTATTCGCCAATGCCTGCCCACCTGAAGTGCTACCGTCAGGAGTTCCGTTCCAATCAAACAAAACGCCTCGTTCTTCCTTATAAGACACCGTGCAACTTCCGTTAGGCTTCGGATAGCCTTTCCAATTATCATTTTGGGGCTTTCCCTTTGTAACCGTTACGTTTGCAATAGTCACCGGGTAGCTCTGCCAATCGTCCTGCTTTTGCTTTAAGGAAACGGTCATTTGGTACATTCCGTCCTTGAATACTTCGGCTGATTTGTCCTCAAGCATTGCTGCCGCCATAACTTTTGCGTAGGCGGCTCTGACATTGGCAAGGTCAGTTGCTTCTCTGGTCTTTTCCAGTTGAACAGTTAAGACAGGAATAGCTATGGATACAAGCACTGCGATTATTGCAACCACAATCAAAAGCTCAAGTAAAGTAAATCCTTTTTTATTTTTATAATTCTTATTGTACATTTATCACACCTTCAATACGGCGCCACCTGTTTAACAGCACCCTTTTAAAATACAATTATTTGGTATAATAATAGCTTTTTTACTTGAAACTGTCAAGAAAAGCGCTGATTTCTCAATTAAATTGGCAAAAAAATCTGCAAATTAATTCAAGCTGTTGATTTAAACTGTTAATTAAGAAATATTCATAAAGAATTAATCAAAAAACACAGAAGCTTGGAGCAGTAAAATTCCCACTTAAAAAGCTTCTGTGATTTGCTATTAATGATTTGGTATTGTAATAGCTTCTTTGCACTAATACCTCAAACTGTCATCAAGGGTTTCTTTTGCCTTTTATCCTTAAAGTCTCATTTATGTGATATTGCCCATATGCCTTTGCTTCCGGCGAGAAAGTGCAACATAGCCTTTATGCACGCCTTTCCGCTTACGCCCAAGGGTCTTCCGCAGCCGGAATGCGAATATCGCTGAGACATTGTATCTCATTTAAGAACCATTGCCCCGTGGATACTTTCTGCCTCAGTTTGATTGTTCTTGGGTTGTCCGCTCCGCCGCTTTGCGCATATAAAGTTGCCCTGTTTTCCGTTCCAAAGGAATATGGGTTTGAGCTGATTGTAATCTGATACGGCACAGTAGGCACATAGCTGTTGCTTGGTGTGACTCCGGCGAAAAACGAAAAGCTCTTATAGCCCTTACCGCATAACCTGTCCCTTAAGAATTGCTTCTCCAAATTGGAGAGACTGTCCGGACCCTTTAAAAAATCCAGCATTTCATAAACAGCGCGCTCGTTTTGCTCAAATTGGCAAAGGGCAGCAATTGCTAGCGCCGCCGTTTTGTAAGGGGAATCCAGCGTAGCCTCCGGCAAAGCCTTAAGCTCTTCTAAATTGGTTGGCAATGCCGCAAAAGTGAATGTCTCCGATTTGTTTTGTCCCTGCTTATTCAGTGAATCAAATAGTCCCATAGTTTTCTCTTTTCACTATTTTCACATTTTCGCTATTTTGTATTACTTGTTTTAATTATACTTGTATACATATTTGAAAGCCGCAGTCAGCTTCTTTACACCATTTTGCATTTTCCTTTTCTTTTCTCATGAAAAGCTCCGTCAGTTTTCTCTTAATGTCCTGAAATACATGAGGAAAAACAGTACGCCTGCCAGCAATACTACTGTCTCCACGTGGCACGATACCTTCTGATTGATGTCAGGCTTTGTGCCCGTTCGCGGAAACATATCCTGTCAAACCGGGAACATGTCCACACCTTCTGAAACCGCGCATTCACAGATGCAAACAGATGCAATCTGTGGCAAAATTGACATTCATACCAAGGTCTTGACCATTGAAGTCTATGGGAACAAGTCAGTATAAGGTCTTTTCTACTTAATATAATGCAAGGCAAGCTTACACTGCTGCCACCTGCCACTGTCTCGACCGTTGAGACAGTGAAAGCCGCTCAACTTCTACACAATTCATTCGCTCTGAGCACGAATTTGCCATACACTCGCAGGGAGTTGAGTTGCCGGATTTCACCGTCTCGACCTGGAATCCGATCCTTATTTCTTTGCGCTTTCTTCCAACTCCAGCATGTACCTATCAAAATCAGACATGAACAATCTATCCTGGATGACACGGTATTTTTCAAATTCTGTCTCAGCATGAAGCTTTGCAATTTCTGCGGACACCTTACCCGCATCCTGTAAAATACCATAGTCAAACATTTCAATGAAGCTGTTGAGCCTCTTTTCCCAGTCCTGCATCGTAAGCGGAATATGCCGCAATGTCATGTTTTCCGCGAAATCCAGGTATGCCGTCACCATACGATTCAGCTGCTTCATTTCATCCTGACTCAGATAATTCTTAGCAACCGTGACATCGCTTTTTTTAATCTTTCCTTCCGGCGCATCTGCCCAGGTGGTTAATCCCATATGCTCCTTTGTGTGATCGGCTCTTTCCACGATCAGCTCAGCTGCCGTATGTCCATGCACTGCGTAATGCATTTTATTCTGAACGGTCGCATAAAATCTTCTCGTCGTTGCAGAATTTTTATCATAATCAATAGCTGTGGCATAAAGGTCAGTGATCTTCTGATAGAATTTTCTTTCGCTGGCACGGATCTCTCGGATGCGCTCTAGCTGCTCATCGAAATACTTTTCTGTCAGATACGTTCCGCGCTTTAGCCGCTCATCATCCATGACCCAGCCCTTGATGGTGTAGTCCTTTGCGATCTGGTTTACCCATTTACGAAACTGTACGGCACGCTCGGAATTGACCTTGAAGCCTACGGCAATGATCATTTGAAGGCTATAGTGCTTGGTATCGCGTGTGACCTGACGAGAACCTTCGGTTTGAACTATCCGGAAATTCCGGATAGTTGAATCTTCCTCAAGCTCCGAATCAGAATAAATATTCTTGATATGCTCATTGATTGTACGAACATCCACATCGTACAAGGTGGCCATCATCTTCTGTGTCAGCCATATATTCTCATCCTCATAGCGCATCTCTATGCTGTCATGCTGATCACCAACAGAGGCAACATAGGTCAGGTATTCCGCTGCGCTTGAGCGGATGGTTATCTCATCTTTTTTCTTTGCCAAATAAAGCGCCTCCTTACTTTGTAATAATTTCGGCTTGGTTATATTACCTGTGCATCAAAGGGTTGCTGTAAAATTTCTATTATTTTTCAGTCGCCAGAATATCCTGATATTTATCCACTATAATTTCTGGTTGCTGTACAACCAGTGCACTGGTACATAGGACTAAAAATAATCAAAAGATTATACGATGACCTTGATTTTGGCATACAACTCTGGAGCCAACTCTCGCAGCCGAACCGAAAACGCACAATAAGTCATTCCTTTTTCTATACACTCCATAAAAGTATTATAATAATCCTTTACCTCCGCATTAATCACTATTTCTTTCACTGACGGGTTTAGCGAAACCAGAATATAGCAAGCACGATATCCTTCATCCAATAATCTGGAAATTTCTTTTAGTTGCTTAACAGCTCTTTCAGAATACACCGTCGGAAAGATCGATTTTCTTGAAAACGATAATGTACTTTTTATTTCGATTAGCGTATTTGTATCGTGAATAAAAAGGTCTGTTTTATAGTTTCCTATCTTATATTCGCGCTGCACATTTTTTCTCATTCCCAAAAATGAAAAATATCTTCGGTGAATTTGTGCCTCTATTATTCTATTTGCCTGTGCCAAATTTAGTAAAATAAAGTTTTTTCGGTATTTTACAGCATACACCGCATATGGTGTTCTCGCATTAGGCGTTTCTATCGGCCTGAGCAAAACCATTCTTCCTGTCATATCAATAAAATTACTCAGTCTGCAGGATGATGGAATATAGCAGGTCACTTCCTCTCCAGCAATATTTACGTTACATAAAAATCTGTTCTTAATTTCCGTCCGAAAGGTTCCATATACATAGTCAATATATTTTATATTCGTCACCTGCTACACTCCTCCTTTCTTACAATCTACCATGGATTACATCATCTACGATTTTATCCAATTCTTCAATTTCAATCAGATATCCCTGTGCTCGCTCGACAATATCTCCATTACGATAAATCATATCTCCATGCTTCTGAAGGTACTGAGCGTCTGGCTCTTCAATTATCATTCTTGAAGAGATTCCGTCATTAACGCGTAATGCCACACGACCATTCAACTGCGCCTTTGTTGTAGACGGAACAAGCTTTGCCTCTGGTCTTTGTGTACAAATTACAAGGTGGATACCTCTACTTCTTCCTGCCTGAGCTATTCGCTGAACAGGCTTATAAAAAGCATTCTTTTCCTTTGTTGTTTCCAATTGGTCAGCTAAGTCTGCGAACTCATCAATTACTACAACGATTGGAGCAAGCTTTTCTGTTGCCCTTTTGTTGTATTCGATAATATTTGCAACCCTCGCTTCGGCAAGAAGTCTACCTCTGCGTTCTGACTCTTCAAAAATAACCTCTTTGATTACCTTTGTGGCCTCAGCTGCATCAGAGATGATTCTTCCTGAGTACAGATGAGGGAGACCTTCAAAATGGATAAAGTCCTCCAATTTTGAGGATGATAAAATTAACTGCATATCCTCTTTCTTAGGATGGGTCATCAGCATTGCCGCCAGCATAGTGAATAAGAATACCGATTTGCCGGAGCCAGTACTACCACCAACGAGCATGTGAGGCATTTGGCTCAAATCCTCAATCAAATCCTTTCCGTTTGGTGTTCTGCCAAGAGGGAAGAACAATTGCTCCGGTGATGTTACTGCTGGAATGGAACTAATGACATCTTTGAAGAGAACCTTCTCCCTCTGGAGTCTTGGAACGTCCAGCAGTAATTCATCTGAGTTGGGAACCTGCTGAATAATAACGCCAGTTCGCTTCATTTCGCGACCGATATCCTCAAGATGACTTGCCAATCCCTGTAATGCTTGACCGCGTCCGAGTTTAAACTTAAGACGAATAACACTTGGCCCGACTACAGCCGATTTTGCATCACACTCACGAAGACTAACGTGATAATCGCCGCAGGAGCGTTTGAAGTCTTTTACCAGCTGTTCAATCTCTTCTGTCGGAACGCCCTTCAATTCTTCCATTTTCTCAGGAATCTTTATTTCGACCGATTCTGTCTGAACCGCCTCCATTTCCGCAACGGCTTCTTCTATGCCAGTTCCATATTCAATCTGTGACTCCGCCACCATAGAATAGGATGGATTCCCGAATTCATAGATAACCGTTCCATCATCGTTTGATTCAGGAACCTCATCAGAATCATAATCCGCTGGAAGTGTTTCCTTCAGAACAGTGCCTTCTCCAAGCACTTCCTGCTGTATTTCCTTTGCGCTTAACAATCTATATTCAATCGGCCCTTCATCTGCATCTGCATAGACACACTGAACAACCTTGCCACCAGAAACCTCACTCAGCTTAATATGCATGAGTAAACCTGAAACCTGAATATTAATATTTCCGCTCGCTCCGTTTCCGAAAGCCTTTTTCAGAATTGCGCACCATCTCTTCTGCCACTCAGAGTCATGAACATTTCTGAAGCATTCGGATACAATCTGATATTTAAGAACTTCTCGCCTTGCAGAGATAAACATATCAGAGGAGTTTTCATCAACAGAAAAAATCTCCTTAAGCATTCCTACAATTGACGCAATTTGTCCAGCAGCATGGCCAGAAATTAACTGTCTTCCGTCATCACCCTTTGTAATGGTGGCATCTGGCGATTCATCCCTTGTTTTAACCTCTATTGGCTGGATTAACAGGGTGTTGGTTTCTGCAATGTACTTCAGACCAACAAGGTCAGCGCGTTCGTTTCCGAAACGACTATCCTGAAGCCACAGGCGAGCCTTATCATCATCGAGAGAGGCTACAAGTGAATCCTCATTATTTCTCGTATACCATGTTGCAGCAAAAAGAGTTACTATGAGGCCCTTTTTCTTATTGTCTATGGCTTGTGCATCGGCACCGAACTTAGGAATGCTGATGAGACCATTAGACGCAATATGACCGAAGTTTTTCAAAATACCAATAAGCGTCTCTGGCTGCGGATACAAATTGTAGGCACGAAGCATAGTTAAATACTGTGTAATAATTCTGGAGTCACTGGATGCCCATACATTTACCATGCGACGGTCGTACTGCATTTCTCCAATTGGAATGGCACCATGAGGGTCATAATTATTTGTGTCCCTATCAGCAGCAACCAACCACTGAACCATGCCCTCCTGAATGGTAGAAACCACCGCTGTCATATCTGTGCTTCCATTGTATGTTGTGCGTGGATTCATGTTGTTACTAATAACATCGGCTGACTTCATCAGCTTATGGTAGTCTCCGATTAACCCAGAATCCATTTCAGACGAAGGGAAAATGCTTCCTCTATGCTGAATTTCATCAAAATCATAATCATAGGTAACAACAAGCGGATTAATATACAGATTCTTATTGTTTGGCCCAAATTCAATTGCGTATGCAGACTGGTCGAAATAGAATGCGACATGAACCGGCTTTTCAGAAAGAGCAGTCTTTACTTCACTTGCAGATTCTACATTGCGAATACTAATAGCAATCTTATTCTGTCGTATAAATTCGCCAATTTCATAATCCTTACCAGAGTAATCCAGCTTTGAAAGTTCGGTATTTCCGTTCTGCTTTCTTGTCAAGTATACGTCATAAACCACTCTTTCGCAGCCATTCTTGTCCATAAAGGACTTAATTGCACGAATATTAGCAATCAGGTCTGGAGCGTCTACAGAACAAATTCTAATCTCATTTTTAGTGTACGGAGCAAAACCAATCCATCGTGTCAGAATCTCTCCAATCGACTGTGTTCCGTCATCGCCCAAATATCTATTGGTCTTGTTTTCAAAGGTTGGCAGCATTTCAATATTTCCGGAGCATGGTAAAACCTTGTCATCCGAAGTTTCAGTAACAATGCTGTTAGCAATAACAAAGCTCAAAATTTGAGGAAGTTGGGTTAATACAGCAGTCAAAGCAGTCGCATCATCTTCACTGAGTTGTGCCTTCTTTGAAGGGAGAGTTTTGAAAATTTCATAGTATCGCCACAAGAAGATTGGATGTAGCGGAAGGAGAATGGCCTTCCATTCCTTTGGAGTTTTAACATACAATACATCAAGCAATAATAGAGCTCTTGCAATAAAGCTGGTGCTACTTGGGCTCATCTCTCGCATAACAGGCTCGTTAATACTGAAGGCATGATATAGTTTTGCCCATGCCTCAATATATCCAATAAGTGTTTGACGGGCCTCTTCATCAACGCCAAAGCTAAGAACAGGATAATACATTATCATATCCAAATTACTAAGCAGTTTGCCTCGAAGAGTCAGCAGTTCCTCGATAATAGGAATGAACATCTCAGCGGTTTCAATATTCTTAGCCTTAAACTGAGCATCAAACTGTGTGATGAAATCAAACAAGGACTGACTACCATCGATTCCACCGTGGAAAGCTACCATAGATTCTGGGCCCACAGGATTAAAAGGACTGAAGCTTTTAATATCTGCAGAGATTGCATCCTTAAGGACACTTTCTTCTGTTTCCATTAAGCCGCCCCATGCAGTCTCATTACAAACGGTTCCAACAAGTTTTCTCAAATCTGACTGATGGTTTTCGATAACTATAGTTCTATCATCAAAAACGCCACTGATGGTAGGAATACTATCATTATTTTCTTCTGTTTCAGGGTCAAAATGCTTTTTCAGTTCCTCAAGCAATTCTTTGACAGCGGCAGTATCTTCCTCGTCACCATTAACAATCGCATCAGAAATCAGCTGTCCCAGCTCCTTTGGACGGATAGGTGCTGCTTCTGAGGTTACATCAGGTGTATCGATTCCAGTTCCCTCTGGAGTTTTAGGTGGATTCTTCTTCTTTTTCTTAGATTCATTGGCCTTTGAAGCAGAAAACAGCTCCTGTACTGTTGCAAAGTCCAACTGTCTTAGAGTATCCCGATTTCCGTATTTATAAAGGTTCTGAAGAAGGTTATATGCATTTTGCAGACGAGCTCTATCTTCTTCCTTTGTTCTTGCTAATGAACGACTAAGCTTTTTACGAGAATCCTCACTTAACTGTCCAATAGCAAAAATCAGCTCGCGATTTCGGGTCAAACGTTCATCTGACTTGTATTTTGTTCCAAGAATGTCGGCATCACACAGAAGGTTCAATCTCCACATATTATTGGGTATAGCTTCTGCAGCAGTCCCTTCATTTAAAACTGCCTGTACAAATTCCATGATAGCCTCAAAAGAATAATAATCTGAGGTCTGCTGCAGTGCACGCCAGAAATTCTGTGTAGGTGTATTACTTTCATTGGTAATCTGCTGTTCCAGAAGATATTTTGAAACATCCTTTAACGAAATAACATCAAACTCAGCAAGAGAATGTAACTTGTCCGTATCGGTTTTTACAAATACAACAATGCTTCCTGCATACTCAGGAAAGCTTCTCCACAGGACAGCTTTCTCGATGGATGGTGTTAAGGTATACTCTGCTTCTTCAACATCTGCAGAAATACCATATCCTACTGCCGCGATGTAAACATGAGATTTTCTTTGAGAAGACAATTCAACCGCTATTTCGTCAGGCTGAATATCGCCAATTCCTTTAGCAAGAATTCCGACCTTGGAATCCGCCATCTTTTCTATTAACAGGCCTATAACAAGGCTTTGCTTATCTATCATCAATCCGAACCTCCTAACCGAATCTGAAGAATGCCGTCTGCCATTACCTCAGCATAGTCCATAGATTCAAGTAATACAGCAAAGGAAGTAAAATTTCGTTCGAGGGAATCCTCGTCAATCTGCAGAAGCATGCCGCTATTCTGGAGTTTCTCAAGCTCGTATGTACTACCTCCAACAATAATCCCAAAACGCTCCCATAAGCGATTTCTCATATCACTTCCGCTGAGTATCTCGTCCGGACTTACGGTACTACGAAGTATCATCTCCAAAATATCCTGCGACAATACAAATCTTTTATTGGGGTGCATTTTATCTGGCGGATATAATGCGCCTGCAGAGGTTCCCAGAATTTTAAGGCAGTTGACCGGATGTGATGATGCTTCTAATGCCAGCATGTCGTACATGGTCTCGCCAAATACAAGTCTAACCGCATCATCTGTTGTGCACGCACTTGCACGTTCCTTTGCCAACGCCCACAGGGTATCAAGTTCAACTGAGGCCTTTTTCTTTTCGTCATAAGCAGGAGTTTCTGATTCCAACAGAGCCTCTTTGCTGTAATCCTTTTCCTTGAGCTTCTGCGCATAGCCCCACGCATAAAAACGATTGATGGATTTATGCATCTGTGTGTATGCCATCTCCGATGCACGCGCTACGCTACTTTGACTGGGAGCCATACCTGAAAAGTCCAGCAGAACCGGTCTAATATTTTCGCCGCAATAAAAAGCTTCAAGAAGCGCCATATAACGAATCAACTGAAAAATACAGAAGAAATTGAAAAGACGCAGCTGCGTTAATGTATTTGGATGCTGATTCAGGTTTTTCATCAGGCATAAGCCGCTTTCATTGAGGCCCTTCAAATACCACTTTACAGCATCATTGGGAGCCTTAAATGCCGGTAAATCCTCATGTCTGCTCTTCTCAAACACCTGCATAGAGCTTTCTAAAACCGGTTCAAAGAGAAGAGAAATCGGGTCATTTGCCTTATCGAGCAGTTCTTTAATGTATTCTGCTAATTGCGGACAGTAAGAACGAATCAAACCGCCAATAAACTCTCCTGTATCCTCATAGATGGAGGTTCTTGTCAGGAAATACTTTGAGCCAGCAGTAAAGGATATCATATCATCCTTAAGCCCCTTTACTACATATACGCCCTTATCTGCAGAAAGCAATCTCTGCATAACATTTCGCATGGATTCAACAGAGCCTTCAGTGATTCCATCCTCGATTGTCTCATTTTCAGCAAGTGCAGAATATATCGTTTCGAGTTCACTTCCGGCAGGTACATTACCCTTAGCATCTGATACTAAAGCAAGTCTCTTTATCTGCATTGTAGTGTTGTAGCCGCCATATATACATCTCTGAGCTCCGCTGGCAACATGGACAGGCTTAATTGAGCCACCATTAGGCGTAAAACCAACATATGTACTATCGACTTCTTTTCTAAAAGAATGAAGATTTATTTGCTTACCCATGTTATACCTCCTTTGCTTGCTCGCCTTCGATAGAAGAATACTTGTTTTCTTCTCTATCAATAGCTACCGATATTTTCTTTTTATTTTGAACATCCAGTAAGGAAACCGTTACGGTATCATCCTCATCTAAATCTTCAAAGGATTGAAGCTGTTCTACAAAGCGCCATACCTTTTTGACAAGGTCAGACTCCATAAAAAGAACAGGAACACCACGTTCAGCCTCTGACAGAAGCATATACATATCAAAATCAATTTTCAGGAAGATATGTGCAGCATCCTTTTTTTCCAGACGGATATAGCTGGCTGTCATATCGATTCCACTTTTCATACTCTTCAAGAGAGCAGGTCTACCAATCTTCAATCCGCTTTTTTTAATTGATCCCATAGATATTAACACCTTTCGCGGCTCATTATCATATCTATGACCTGTCCAAATCTGCAACTCTGAGTTAGATGCCTTTACGGCCCCAAAAAAGGTATTGAGCTTACGAACCAGTTCCTTGATTATCTTACCATTATCCTGTTCTAAGAATTCTTGGAAGCGAGTAACATCATCATCCATTATTTTCAGCAGTTCTTCTCCGTTTTTGTTAAAGAAATAGAACTGTCTTTTTCTCAGCTTAAACAACTCGTAGTTATCATAAGCTATGGCTTCGGCAGGAACCTCGTACCCATCCACCCAACTATCATTAGGAATGTCATTGAGCAGAATTCTCTCATCCCATGTTGGATGGGAGATGGCAACTGGATCAATCGCATTGCGAATTGCGTCAAAGAGAGCGCCCTTGCCAGAGAACACAAGATTAACTAAGTTATACTGATTGCTTCCGGTTGTGCGACCTATTGTCTTGCAGCTTCTGTTTCCGAAAATCAAATAGGCGATAAGGCTTTGCAACTCACGCACAGTTGCATGATAGCCCTGCATAGATACTCTCTGCAAGATGACAAAAAGTCGCTCTTGAAATAAGGTACTATTAAGCAGGCTACAATTTTTATGAACATCGCAGGTTTCATTCAACGGACAAGACGAGCATTCGGTATAATGCGCAGTATCTGTCAGTTTCTCAATTGCCTTTTTCAGAATATCTGCAGTGAGAACTTCTCTCTTACTCAAATCAAAAACAACCAAATCGCCACTTTCGTTTTTCTCATCATGGAAAACCACAGCATGGCTCATCTGGAAATAAGCGTCCTTGATAGGCTTGAAATCCGGATACCTTCGATACACCGAGTAAAGAACTGCGGCATTAATTGCAATAACAAAAGGCGTATTGTGCTCTCTTGCCACTTTCCATTTTAAATAAATATCATCATTAGAAAGTGTGCTTGCGTCTAATTCGATACAAATCGGCTTTCCCGTGCTCTCTAATTTATCTTTCAGCAATCGGATAACATGAGTCTTACCATCACCCGGATTGCCAGTAAGCACTATATCTTTGCCGTTAAGTGCAGCATCCATGATGGCAGTATCCAGTTCTGTTTCAAGATGTATTGTCGACAGAAGCTCAGATGCTATATGATCAGCATACGCACTGGAGCCTCTATAAAAATCTCTTACAAACTGAAGACCTGTTTTGGTTTCATCGTTTGTAGGCATGTGTAGCACCTCCTTAAGTTTGGAAAAACTCCTTCCTTCGTCTTCATCTATCTGATTACCCACAAGGAAACCTTGTTTATCAAAATCGCGGATTCTATGATAAATTGGGTCATAATTCAAGCGACTTTTCAGCCATCGATTACGCCAAAAATCAATAATCTTTTGAGTTCCGGCAACATAATCTGTCATATCCGTATAGTACTTTGGCTGCGATTCTCTGCCCAAAAGATAATCAAAGGTGTTTTCTGCCAAGCACGCACCGTATACAATTTTTGACATAGCATGCTTAGAAAAATCCTTTGAATCCTCATTGGTTGATTCAAGCAATTCACGAATCGACATTGTAAGGAGTCGCATTTTAGGACTGGCTCCTTCACCAAATACATGGTTGATACGATTGAAACCATCGCTTGTTGCCTCAGTAAGACTCATCGTCGTTTCTTTGCTTATATGCATCGTTCCGAAGCCTATAGTCATTCCCAGCCGTTTCCAGGTAATATCAAAATCTGTACCAAAAATTTCCCCGGGTATTTTAAGCCGGTTGTACTGGCTGGAACCCACGTAATACAAGGATGTTGTACCAATATATACAAGATCTGCCGGTCTACAAACAGGTTCACCCTTCAGTCTACTTGCAATTTCACTTGCTTTATTTGCATATCGCTCCTTATAGTCATGAACAACCTGAGGAGAAGTAGCTAAAAGTGCAACAAGCTTACCACCCAGGATTTCGTTATACGGAGGAATTGCTCCGCATACATTCAATTCCATCAGGCTGGAACCGATGTGCTTTGTCTTTTGCGCAACCAGAGCGGTTCGAATAGCAGAATTTCCTGCTTCACTCTTGCAAAACTCGATCCAGTTCTCATCAAAATTTTCTGAGTTTAGCAACTCTATGATTGCCTTTTTTGCACTCAAAAGGCGTGCAAGTTGCTCTGCACGTTTTCTACGATAAAGTGCCTTTTCTGTATCAATAGAAATGCTACCAAGTTCACTTCTTTCTTCATCGCCAATATCGCTTTCCACTTCATTTCGCAAAAGCTGCTGACGGCTTTGCTCTGCATTAGATGCCTCATCCAATAAGAGCTGAATATCCGTATCTGTAGGATTTTCAATGACCATCTTAGTACAGAGTTCTGAATAATCGATTCCCGCAATGCCATCCTCCAAGTACACCAAAAGTTGTTTAAATTCTTTCTCTGCACAACCGGTATTTAAAGTAATAATTCTGTCAATAAATGCTTTCTGATTCCAGCCAATGTAATCGTCTCGACAAGTAATCTGTACTGCGCAATTTTCAAGTGATGCAATACCCATAACAGCATGCATCGGATGAGCCGCATCTCGAATTAAATACTGCATGGTTCTTCCTGGTGTCGTCTCAGCAGGCGTAGACCATGTCAAACGAAAGTATCTCCATATTTCTGATATTTTCAGGCCTGTAAACTCATCTCTATCATTTTCTCTAACCAACTGAAGATATGGCTGAATAGCTTGTTCAATCTTTATTACTCCGGCATGGGCCAATTCCATTCTTTCTGCCAACTCCACACCATCAGCGATGAGTGCTGCAATACTCTGTTTGTTAGTTCCCGAATTTTCCATACGTTTTATAAATTCAGTATAGCCCACAAGTCTTTCATGTCGGCTTTCGCTCATCCAACTTCGAAGTAATGCTTTAACCTCTGGAGAGGTTGTATCATGCATGTCGGCTCCGTTAAGTGTCGGCAAACTCATATATAAAACGCCGTCTCTATAGCACGCTTTCCATGAAGCACGAATTAAATCTCGAAACAAAAGCCAAACAGCTCGGTACTTTTTGCGTTGTTCGATATTATACTGACATTCATTCTCCACCCACTCAATTTCTTGCTCAACAACCCTCACAATAGTAAGAGTAGGAGTTTTTTCAGTAATCTTGGATGCGGCGTTATAAAACCGAACTCTGAATTCACCTTCTAGCCTTGGCCGAAAGGGAATCTCTCTATTTACCATTTACCGCCACCTCCTTATTTATAGTTGTTCTTAAAGAATTGCTAATTACAACTCTCATTAAATGTATCATTTTCATTTTATATGAGTGCCCCTAATCATCGTTTTCTATCCCAGAAGCAAATACCTTTCCCGCATCTTCATCTGGAACAAATTCCATAATGTCGCCAACGTCACATTTCAGTTCGTTGCAAATTTTCATCAAAACTTCTGTAGTGACATTTTCATCTTTTCCGAGCTTAGCTAATGAGGAAGAGCTTATCCCTGCATTTTTTCTCAGATCAGACTTTTTCATCTGCTTATCAATCAACAATTTCCACAACTTGTTATAGCTCATCTTCATTCTCGTTCACCTCTTTATTCCAAGACCTACCGTAAAGCTCATTTCCATCATTTGATAGACAAATTACTGCATTTTCTTCTAATATTTTCTTAGTAGCAGGTCTGCAAGCATCCTGCTTGTCATATGCAATAAATATCTGCTTATTCTTACAACTGTCATAGATACGGATAATCCCATCCTCGACATCCTTTTCTAGATTCTTGAACAATAAAGAATCATGCGCCAAAGCTGGTAATGCCGTACTTTGCAATATTGCCAGATCATATACAATCATGTCCTTGAAATTCGATCCAGTTCCAGTATCATCAGGAGTTTCAAATTTATAGCTGTCATGCTTTCTAAACTGAATATGTGGCGGTTTCCTTGGTGTACTGAACAGAGAGTCATTGATTTCTTTCATTTTTGTATTTAATTTGTTTTCAATTTCTCTCAGAGTATTTTCAATCGCCTGCCTTAAAATTTCATCAGCCTCAGCTTTTGCTTCCTGTAAGCTTTTTTGCAGAAGATAAGCCTTGTTCTGTTCTCTAAGTGCATCTATTTCGCCCTTTATCTCCGAATGCCTATCCAGAAACTCTTTAGACATATTTCCAACGAAGCCAAGCTCGCCTATTTGCGCATTAACCAAGGCAAGTTGTTCCTTCAGACTATTAATTTCTGCGTTTACTGCTTCTCGCTCAAGAGCAAATTGAGAGTCTAATATCTGCGCTAGCTTCTTATGATACTGCTCAACCTCATAGAGTTTTCTTAAGTTCACGTCTGGAAAAAACTCCTGCAACGCCGTCATATCAGCCTCAGTTGGATATAAGCCATACTCCAAAGACATATTTACTAGACGAAGGCGCATTTCTTTTGATTGTATATCTCGTTCAAGATTGAGCTTCTTGTTCCGAAGCTCCACCTTCTTTTTATTTTTCTCGATGTCCTCTTCCGAGTGGCCTTGTACAGCTTCTTCTACCAGTGTGCTCAGCTCCAATTCTTTGCTACGAATTGTTGCAAGATTCTCTTCATATTTTTTATTACCACCTACAAGATCGGATATAAAGTTATATTTTCTCGCTACCTTATAGGCATCCAGCTTTTTCTTTTCCTCAACCACACGATCCTTGTAGACTTCAATTTCTTTATACTTGTCAAATAGAGCCAGAATCGATGTAATCGATTTGTCCATGTTCTGACCAGGAATTCCCTGTAGTGGATTCAATTCATTTGTATTTTGCTTTCCATATATTCTGAAAAAACTACTAAGCGCCACTCTGAAAGAGAGTCTTTCAAAATCTATGTGGTATTGCTTTTTCAACCAGTCTGCAAATTCCTGCTTGCTATAACTATTGCCGGTGACATTATAGTCTGCATCGCAGATATAGATTGTATCTGGCGTTGCTGTGTTTCTGGCAAAATAATACGGTATGCCATCAAACTCGAAAGTGAAAAGGATCGTGTGGTGTCCCTCTTGCTTTACACCATCGCTCTTAACATATGTATCTCCGCCAAAGACAAAATCGATTGCTAACAGCGCAGATGATTTTCCAATAGACATCGCACCATCATT
>JBHBZU010000023.1:0-11726 GCA_041797745.1 Bacillota bacterium | reverse complement strand
TGGAAAAATATACGGAATTTTCTCCTGAAACCGCATTGGAAATGGTAGAGGGGCTCTTTAATAAAACTCTTGCGGATATTTGCGTATCCGTCACAGGAGTTGCAGGACCTGAGGGCTATACGGAAGAACATCCTGTGGGGCAGTCTTACATTGGTATTAAGTTCAGGGAATCCCTTAAAACAGGCTCTAAAACAACAGCAGGAGGCAATATTTATACTATAGATTCCAAAGAGGGTATACATATTTTTAACAGTAAGGACGGATATGTAACTATAGTTAAAGAAATTCAGGCTTTCGGTCGTAAGAGGAATGATGTAAGAAATTATACCACACTGGCAATTTTAAGCCTGATAGATTCAATATTGTAAAAAATTTGCAGGTACCCTTGGTGCCTGCATTTTAGGTATAGATAAATTTTTTATCATAGAAGAATAATTATGACGGGTGATTTGCCATTTAATTTTGGAAAATATTGGTTGACAAGCTCTTAAAGTTTATGGTAATATATGGAAAAGAAATTATTTTAAAAAAGTATTGACGTAGTTCATCTTTTAATGTATTCTTAAAATAAGAACAGATGTTCTACACTGTTCGACCATTTGTTCACAGTTATGGAGGTTTTATTGTGGCAACTAATAAAGACGAAAGAGACAAGGCCTTAGAGGCCGCTATGTTACAGATACAAAAACAGTTTGGTAAAGGCGCAGTGATGAAGCTTGGAGATGACAATCTGCGTATGAATATTGAAGCTATTTCTACAGGTTCCATCAGTGTAGATATGGCGACAGGTATCGGTGGTATTCCAAAGGGTCGTATCACTGAAATATATGGACCTGAATCTTCAGGTAAGACTACTCTTACTTTACACATAATTGCAGAGGCGCAAAAAGCAGGAGGCAAGGCTGCATTCATTGATGCAGAGCATGCTTTAGATCCGGAATATGCTGCAAATTTAGGTGTAGATATAGATGAGCTTATAGTATCTCAACCAGATACGGGAGAACAGGCACTTGAAATATGCGAAATGCTGGTTCGTTCAGGAGCTTTAGATGTTGTTATTATAGACTCCGTAGCAGCTTTAGTGCCAAAGAGTGAAATCGAGGGCAGTATGGGGGATTCCCACGTAGGCTTGCAGGCGCGCCTCATGTCTCAAGCTCTTCGTAAGCTGACAGGTGTCATAAATAAATCTAATACTGCTGTGGTATTCATAAACCAGTTACGTGAAAAGGTTGGCGTGGTTTACGGAAATCCTGAAGTTACTACAGGCGGTCGTGCGTTAAAGTTTTATTCTTCCATGCGAATTGAAGTTCGCCGCGTTGAAACTATTAAATCAGGAGACCAGATGCTTGGCAATCGTACTAAAGTAAAGGTTGTAAAAAACAAGGTTGCGCCACCGTTTAAGCAGGCGGAGTTTGATATTATGTACGGAGAGGGTATCTCTAAGGCAGGAGATATTCTTGATTGTGCAACAGAAGCAGGACTAATTGATAAGGCAGGCTCATGGTATAGCTATGACGGTAATCGTATTGGTCAAGGTCGTGAAAACGTTAAGGTATTCCTGCTCTCAAATCCGGAAATTATGGATAAATTAGAGGGACAGCTTCTTGATTCACTTCGTAGAGAACGTAATGCATATGCAGGATACGAGGATGATTCTGTTGAAGAACCTCTCGTAGATGAAGATGGTGTTATCCAAGAATAAGTATGATGTTAATTAAATACAGGTTGAAATTATATTTGCTAAAAATTAACTAATGGTTGAACTAAATAAAACCAATTATAGTTGTACTTGTTGAACCTAAAAAAGTATGATGTTAATTAAATATAAAGACAGGCAAAAGTATATCAGATAAGAATCGGAGGTGGTAAAGCCTCCGATTTTCTTTTGAAAACTTCGGCAAAATCGAATCTGCTTGAATTATTTCTATGAAAACCTAATAAGGTTACGAAAAAAACAGAAATATGTAAGAAAGTTGTAAGAGTTAGCTATTGCAATGGGAGTAAGGGAATAGTATAATTTCTTTGAATTAAATTGTATAATTTATTGTTGGTAATATTATTATTAGAGATTATTTTTAGGGGGAACTGAATATGTTTAAGAAGAATAAGAATATTAGTGATTCTACATCTGAAAGCCAAAAAGTAAATTTGGTGGGAGCGGATGGAGTGTCTTATTCTGTAGAAAAGGCACAGCCAAAGAAGCCGGTAAAACACAAGAAGCTCAAGGCTGTTATTTTTATTGTCATTGTGCTTGTAATCGTAGCATTGCTTGCAAGTTTTATTTCGGGAAAGCGAGAAAAAACATCGGGGATTGCAGCGGTTAGTTCAGGGGTAACGGAATTGCAGGATCTTGAAACCACAGTTTCTATTAAGGGAACCGTAGTAGGAGCAGAATCAGCAAATGTATATTCTGCGGAAAATCTTACCATTACTCAAATTTTAGTTAAAGAGGGAGAAAAGGTTACTAAAGGTCAGATTTTGGCTAAGCTTGACACTTCCAAAATTATGGATCAGTACAACATTCAATCTGTAACATATAATGACGCAAAAAATGCTTACAACGTAGCAAAGGCTCTTTATTCCGAGGGGGCTATTTCCAAAAGCGAATATGACGCGGCAGAAAGCGCATATAAAACAGCCAGACTTACTTTAGGTTCATACGATACCTCAGAAAAGGGTGTAATAAAAAGTCCTATCAACGGTACAGTTACCAGAGTTAATTGTACAGTAGGTCGTATTGCAAACGATACTAATGCAAAGGAAGCTATGTTTGTAGTAGAGGATGTATCTCGCTTCAAGATGGAAGTAAAGGTAAGCGAAAGCGAAATTGCGGACATTAAGGTTGGTCAGAGTGTAGAAATTTCTGCTGAAGTATTAGGAAAACAAAAAGTAACAGGTGTGGTTAGTCAGATTGCGCCTACAGGTGAAACCAACGTACAAGGAAATAATATGGTTATCCCTGTTACTATTGATGTGGATAAGGGGGATACTAATCTTATTGCAGGGGTTACAGCAAAGGCCGTTATTAAAACCAATTCATTAAAGAATGTTCTTACCGTACCGATTGACGCCGTAAGCGAAGATCCTGATACAGGAGAAACCAGTGTCTTTGTAATAAATAAAGATAATACTGTAAAGAAAGTTAAGGTTAAGACAGGTCTTGAGGGAGATTTTGATATTGAAATTGTCGAGGGCAAACTTAAAGAGGGAAATCAGGTAGTTCTTTCACCGGAACTGTCTTTGGAAGACGGTGCAACAGTAGTTTTGAAAGCTGCATCAGATAAATAATAGATTTGCGAGGTATTGATTATGAATAAAAAAGAGGTAATCAAAGTTCGCGATCTATCAAAAATATATAAAAATGGTGAGATCGAAGTTAAAGCTTTGAAAAATATTAATTTAACCGTTTATGAGGGGGAATTTGTAGCCATTATGGGTACTTCCGGTTCAGGAAAGTCTACCCTTATGAACATTCTTGGTTGCTTGGATAGAGCCACTGAGGGCTCCTATCTTCTTGAGGGAGAGGAAACCATTAACAAAAGTGATGATGAACTTTCATATATTAGAAATAAAAAGCTGGGTTTTGTTTTCCAATCTTTCAATCTTATTCCGAGAACCAGTGCACAGAAAAATGTGGAACTGCCTATGATTTACGGTAAGATTCCGGCAGAAGAAAGAAAAGAGAGAGCAACTGAACTTCTTGATATGGTGGGTCTTGGTACCCGTGCTGAACATATGCCTAACGAACTTTCAGGAGGTCAGAGACAACGTGTGGCCATTGCAAGAGCACTTACAATGAAACCGCCTATTATATTGGCAGACGAGCCTACAGGCAACCTTGACTCCGCGTCTTCAGTGGAGATTATGGAAATTTTTACGAAACTGAATGAAATGGGAAACACCGTAGTGGTTGTAACTCACGAACCGGATATTGCCGAGTTCACAAGTCGCGTGGTAGAATTTCGTGACGGTTGTATTGTCAAGGAACATCTTACTGCCAAAGGAATTGAAAGAGGATGTGAACTTCCTTACGGGGAGGTGGGAATCTAATGCTATTTATTGAAAACATTAAGCTGGCGTTGACAGCTATTAAAAGTAATAAACTCAGGTCATTTTTAACTATGCTGGGTATCATAATCGGTATCAGTTCAGTTATTGCTATTACCTCCATCGGTAATTCCGCTAAAGGAGAAGTATCAAAGCAGTTTGAGGGAGTAGGTGCAGGCTACCTGTACATCATGCAAAACTGGAAAAAACTCAGTGATGACGGCTATATAGATTCATCAACTCTTTTTACATGGGATGAGATAAATGCTTTAAGCGAACGTTTTAGCGAGGTTGAATATACTTCACCATATTTCAGCAGGGGTGGCTTCTTCAGAGCCGGAAAAGTTAAAGCAAACGTAAGTATTCAGGGCGTAAATGCAAAATATGAAAAGTTTTATAAGAGTATTACTATGAAATATGGTCGCATGGTTAATGAAAGCGATGTGGAAAAACGAAAGAATACCATTGTAGTAGATACTAAAATGGCTCAAAAACTTTACAATAGAGAAAATATCATAGGAGAAAAGATTACTCTTGAGGGAAAAGAGGGCTCTTACGGCGATTATTTGGTAGTGGGTATTTTTGAAGTTCCCGATTCTATATTCTCTAAATTGAGCATGGGAGAGCCTACGTACAACTGTTATGCACCATACACAGTTGTAGCGGAATATGACGGTGAGCCAAGCTCTTATGTTGAAGTTTTCCTAGACCCTGAATGTGATATTAATGCCACAGGTAAGCGCATATGCGAATGGTATGAAAAAATAAAGGATCAGGAAAAAGATACCTATATGGCTCAAACGGCGGAAAGTCAGCTGACTCAAATAAATCAGGTTCTTGGTGTAATTTCTTTGGCTATAGGTGCTATTGCAGCTATTTCATTACTGGTAGGCGGTATAGGAATTATGAACATAATGCTTGTATCCGTTACCGAACGAACCAGAGAAATCGGTATCAGAAAGTCACTTGGAGCAAGAACTAAAGATATTCTTACGCAGTTTTTGATAGAAGCTATGATTCTTTCGGTTATAGGTGGTATCATCGGACTGTTGCTGGGGCTTGGTATTGCAGGTATCGGAATGACCATTGCAGGTGTGGGTTTGATTGTCAGTCCTGCTGCAATAGGCTTTGCCATCGTCTTCTCGGCAGGTGTGGGATTGCTCTTTGGTATTCTCCCTGCAAAAAAGGCGGCGAAGCTGGATCCTATTGAAGCATTGCGCTACGAGTAAAACCAAGTTTACACAAATTATAATTATGTAAACACTGTCGGAAGCGTTATAAAACCATAAAAGAAACAGTAAAATCATCTGATTGATTTTATAATTTCGGTGCAAAATCAAAGTCACCTTTTTCAATCTTTCTAAAATGTAGAAAGAGGAAAACAGGTGACTTTTGTACAGACTTTTGTATAGAATAAAAAAGAAAAGGAAAAAGTTAAGTATAATTTAGAAACGCATTTAGAAACTACTTCATTTAGAAGAAAAAATATTTGACATTATATCTATCTTGTAGTATCATATCAATGTTGAGCCGCACTGAACGGGTTTTTGAAGTGCCTAAAATTCTTTAGGACACCCATGAGGGCGAGACTGGTTAGAGGAGGAATAAATCAACATGTACGCAGTAATTAAAACTGGCGGTAAGCAGTACAGAGTTCAGGAAGGCGACGTTATTACTATTGAAAAGTTAGACGTAGAAGCCGGTCAGAAGATTGAATTTGATCAGGTTTTAGTAATGAATAATGATTCTGACTTACAGGTTGGCGCACCATATATCGAGGGCGCAAAAGTATTCGGAAATGTAGTTGAAAACGGTAAGGCAAAGAAAGTTATCATCTTCAAGTACAAGGCAAAGAAAGACTACAGAAAGAAGCAGGGACACAGACAGCCATACACTATGGTAGAAATCACAGGTATCGGTGCAGACAAGCCTGCTAAAAAGACAGTTGCCAAGACTGAAGTTAAGGACGAAGCTCCAAAGGCGGAAGTTAAGGACGATGTAAAGCCAAGTATGTCCATGAAAAAGGACGAACTGATTGCTTTCGCAAATGAGAGAAATATTGCAGTAGACGCAAAGGCTACAAAGCAGGTTATTCTCGAAGCTATCGAAGCAGCATTAAAGTAAAAAAGAAATTAAAACTTTGGTGGCTATAAGCCACGGTTACATAAGAATGGAGGTGTACAAGGATGGCATCAAAGAAAGGTGTAGGAAGTTCCAAGAACGGTCGTGATTCCGAAAGTAAAAGATTAGGTGTTAAGACAGGCGACGGACAGTACGTAACTGCAGGAAGCATTCTTGTAAGACAGAGAGGAACAAAGTTCCACCCAGGTAACAATGTTGGCATCGGTGGAGACGATACATTATTTGCTAAAATCGAGGGTCAGGTTAAGTTCGAAAGATATGACAGAACTCGTAAGCAGGTAAGCGTTTATCCGAAGGAAGCTTAATTTTGTTCACTAGCGCCCCTAGAACTCTCTAGGGGCTTTTTTCTTGTTAAAGTCAGGTAACCACCGGTTTAGCCGGTTTAGAAAGGGAGGATACAATGAATCAATTCGTTGATCGCGCCAAGATAACAATTATATCAGGAAAAGGCGGAAATGGTGCCGTTTCATTCAGACGCGAGCCTTTCGTACCGGAGGGCGGACCTGATGGCGGTGACGGCGGTAAGGGCGGCGATGTTGTCTTTTTAGCAGATCGTAATATGCGTACGCTCATGGACTTCCGTTATAAGAGAAAATATGAAGCGGAACCGGGTCAAGACGGCATGAAGAAAAAATGCTACGGGAAAAAAGGTGAAGACCTCATTATTCGCGTGCCGGCAGGAACTGTGATTATTGATGAGGCTACAGGCCGTATAATGAAAGATTTGGTAAATGACGGAGACCGTCTGATTGCTGCAAGAGGCGGCAAGGGCGGTAAAGGTAACGTTCACTTCGTTAATTCCGTTCGTCAGGCTCCAAACTTTGCTGAAGCAGGTGGTGTAGCTAAAGAAAGAAACGTTATTTTAGAAATGAAGCTCTTGGCAGATGTAGGTCTGGTGGGATTTCCAAATGTAGGAAAGTCCACACTTCTTTCCGTGTCTACAAAGGCAAACCCTAAAATTGCAAACTATCACTTTACTACCATAACTCCTAATTTAGGCGTCGTAGAAGTGTATGATAAAAACTTTGTAATGGCTGATATTGCCGGAATTATTGAGGGCGCTCATGAGGGGGCTGGACTTGGTCATTACTTCTTAAAACATATTGAAAGAACAAGAATTTTAATTCATGTTGTAGATGTTTCAGGTTGCGAGGGAAGAGACCCTATTGAAGATTTTGAAAAGATAAATAAGGAATTGGAGCTTCACAGCGAAAAGTTGACCCATAAGCCACAAATTGTAGTTGCCAATAAGATAGATATTTTAGGTGGCGATGATTCTGAAGAATATATTAAATTTAAGGAATATGTTGAGGCTAAAGGCTATAAGGTATTTCCTATGTCGGCACCGATAAATTTAGGCGTAAAGGAAGTGTTGGCAGAAGCAGCCAAGATGTTGGAAGAACTTCCTGAAGAACCGAAAGAAGATTATATCGAGTTCAATGCAGATGTGGATGATATAGATCCAAACTACAGAGAAGTCTATGTTTCAAAGGAAAAGGGTATATTTGTCCTTACGGGAGGACAACTTCAGAAAATCTTTAACTCAACAAACTTCAATGACATGGGTTCACTTCGATATCTTTATAAGTATATTGAAAATTCCGGCGCAGTGGATAAAATGCGTGAGATGGGGCTTGAAGAGGGAGACATAGTCAAAATAATCGACTATGAAATGGAATTTTGGGATGAATTGTAATACTTAATTTTCGTTAAAAGGTAAGATTAAGGACTTAAATTAAGAGCTTTGGGGAACTAAACAGTATAATCTGAATAGTTTAACCCAAAGCTCTTTTTGTGTTTTAGTGAAAATATTTTCACTAAAATAATTGACATAAGCGTTACAAATGTATATATTGTATATATACAGAATTACGTTAAGCTGTTTAGGAGGGAATGGATGAATATTCTATTGAATAATCGCTCCGGAGAGCCTATTTATTCACAGATTTACAGTCAGTTAAAAGGTCTGATTATTAGTGGAGAACTTGATGAAGACGAGGCTCTTCCATCAATTAGGAGTTTGGCAAAGGATCTTAGAATAAGTGCTATTACCACAAAGAGAGCATACGATGATTTGGAAAAGGAGGGTTTTATATATACCGTTCCGTCAAAGGGATGTTTTGTAGCACCGAAGAACATGGAACTTATAAAAGAAGACCACCTATGTCGTATTGAAGAAGATTTGCAGGATATCAAGAAAATGGCTATTTCTTGCGGTATAGGATATGAAGAAATCTTGAGAATGGTAAAAATCGCTTGGAATGAAAAGGAGTAATCGGAGAATATAAAATGAATGATATTAAATATGAAAATGCAATAGAAATCCGAAATCTTTGCAAAGAATATAAGGGATTTTCTTTAGATAATGTAAATTTAAAGGTACCAACAGGTTCAATTGTCGGATTGGTTGGTGAAAACGGAGCAGGGAAAACTACCACCATTAAAGCTTTACTTGGCATTGTAAAGGCAAATAGCGGGAAAATTAATATGCTTGGTCAAAATGTTGAAGAAGCTTCTGCAAGTATTAGGGAAGATGTGGGTGTTGTAGTTGACGAGGTGGGCATTATTGGCTGCTTCAAGGTAAAACATATAGATAAGGTAATGGCCGGAATTTATCGGAATTGGGATTCAAAGAAATTTCAAGCTTTGGTAGAACAACTGAAAATCCCATCAGATAAACCCTTTGATAAATTGTCAAAGGGAAATAAGATGAAAGTCGGAATTGCCGTGGCATTGTCACATGACCCAAAACTGCTGGTTTTGGATGAGGCAACCAGTGGACTTGACCCTGTTGTTCGTGATGAAATTTTGGATATGTTTTTGGAATTTACAAGAGAAGAAGAAAAATCAATATTAATTTCTTCGCATATAGTAAGCGATTTGGAAAAGGTTTGCGATTACATTGCGTTTTTACATGAGGGGAAGATAATGTTATTTGAGGAAAAGGATGTTATAACTGAACAATTCGGTGCTGTTTGTATAACTCCGGAACTTTTTAAATCACTTGATCCAAAGGCAGTGATAGGCAGCAGAAAATCTATTTATAACATTGAAGCCATCGTTCGCAGAGATATGATTGCTGAAAATATTGAGGTGGCACCGGTTTCAATCGAAGACTTGTTCATTTACATGGTTAAGGGAGAAAGGTAAAATGAGAGGATTATTAACTAAAGACTTATATATGATTTTAAGATATACCAGAGCATTTTTGGTAATGATATTAATATTTTTTGCTACATCTCTATTAACTGAGGTGAAAGGCTTTTTAATCATGTACCCTATGATATTTATATGTATTATTCCTATTACCGTTCTTTCTTATGATGAGCATTTTCATTGGAATTTGTACGCTTTGACTATGCCGATTTCAAGAAAAACTATTGTAAATGAAAAGTATATACTTTCTGTAATAATTATAAGTTCAGGCTTGCTTCTTGCTTCTGCTTGCTTTTATATAGACTATCTTAAGGGGAATATGGAATGGGGATTTATGGTTGTTTCAATTAAATTGCTGCTTATATCCTCCTCAATAATACCTATCATAGAATTTCCGTTGATATTCAAATTTGGCTCACAAAAGGCTCGTTTGGCATATATAGCCATTATAGGAATTTTGGCAGGAGTATCCGTGACAATGTTTGATAATATGAGAAAAAGCGCAACTTTATTAAAGCAGGGAAATTCAAGCTTTATAGTAGTTATAGCAGTTCTTGTAGTTTTGTTTTTAGTATCATGGAAACTTTCAATTCGTTTCTTTGAAAACAAAGATATGTAGAAAAAATTATAAAGCTTTTCTTATTTGTTTATATCCTGTTGTTCACTTTTGCTATACATCTACACGATAGGAAACAAGCTTACCTATGTAATCAATTTCTTCTAATGAATTAAGAATGAAAATTTGAGATGTGCGGTCATCAGGTATAAGAAGAATCTGCTGACCCTCAAGATATAGACGACGAATCAGCGGTTGTTTTTTTCCATATATATTAAAAATGATGATATCTCTCGATTTAAGAAGTTCCAGCTTAGTAGGCATAATGTAAAGGAAAGAGTGAATAGGCACTGTAGGTGCCATAGCTCCGTCTCCAAGAAACATGGTAATCATGTTATCGTCTTGAGTCATGCCACCTGACGCAAGGGTGATTTCCTTGGCAAGTTCAGGATTAAAATCTATGTGACCGTCCTTTATATATTTAGATGAAAGCTCCAAAGTTGAAAGAATATCCATCTCTTTAAGATAGTTACGAGCTTCTTCTGCCATGGCTTCATCTCCCTCTTTTTTATAAAGAGATTCAAGCATAACCTTGTTAAGCTCGGAAGAAGCCAACATATATTCTTTGATGACATCAGGTGCCTTTTCAATATAACCTTGGAAAATAAGCTTGGACTCATCCTTGGAATTACAAGCTTTGGCAAGAACCATAGAAACTTCAGCAGTTGGTGGCGGTAACTTGCCGTTTTTCAGTTGAGAAATGTATGACGGTGTAATGGTCAAGTCAAGCTCGGCACAGCGCTTAGCAATCTGCCTAAGTGAAAGCTCACTCTTTTCTATGATGGAATCGAGCATTTGAGCGTAAGTCAATGGGTTCACCTCCGTAAATCAAAACACATCATCTAGTAGCATATGTGTTAAATATCTACTTAACTATACCAAAATTAGTAGTAGGAGTCAATGGTAAAATCAAAAAACTAATTTAAATAAAGGTTCAAATTCAAGAGGTTTTATGATAGAATGTAACGGTATTGCTGTAAGTACCGTAGCACAGAAATACTGTTAAAATTAAGCTAAATTAATAAAAACGCAGGGTATTTGCAACATCAACACCAAAAGGGACGGTTAATATGAATATAAAAAAAGAATTAGATAAATTATTAAAACTGGTTGAAAAGCCTGCCAGATATATTGGAGATGAGATAAATTCAACAGTAAAGCCTATGGATAAAGATGTGTTGAGATTTGGTTTTGCTTTTCCTGATACCTATGAAATAGGTATGTCCTATATGGGTTTGCAGATTTTATATCACAATGTTAATTTACATCAGGAGCTTGCCTGTGAAAGAGTTTTTGCACCGGCTTTGGATATGGAAGCTCTTATGAGAGAAAGACAGGTGCCACTTTTTACTTTAGAAAATAAAATTCCCCTTAAAAATTTGGATGCGCTGGGTTTCACCTTGCAGTATGAGATGTCCTTTACCAATATTTTAAATATTCTGAATTTAGGCGGTATTCCCGTAAGAGCCGCTGAACGTGACGAGGACTCACCGATTATCATAATGGGTGGACCTTGTGCCTACAATCCTGAACCCCTTGCGTTAATTGCGGATGTGGTACTCATTGGTGACGGCGAGGAAATCCTTGTGGAAGTATTAAAACGCCTAAAAAATAAAGGCTCATCCATGGATAGAAAGTCTTTCCTAAGGTCAATTTGCGGTCTTCAGGGGGTATATGTGCCGTCCTTTTACGAACATCATTATGGGGAAGACGGTACCATTTCAAAAATTGAAAAATTGGAGCCTACAGCGCCTGAACAGGTACT
>JBHBZU010000022.1:0-3038 GCA_041797745.1 Bacillota bacterium | reverse complement strand
TTTTCGGTATCATCAATAACCTTTACTTTGGAACAGTCCGCACCTGCTGCGACTAATCTCGGTTTCACTGTATCGGCTAACCCGTCCTCTGCCGTTTGGTATATAACATTAACAGGCTCTGTTTGTATAATGTTCCCTGCTTCATCAAATCCCTTCCCCTGCGTGAGCGTAGAAGCCAGCCAAAGCGAAAAAGTTGTTTTTCCCTCACCGGGGTCACCTTGAACGATTGTTAGTTTGCCAAACGGAATGTAAGGCTTCCACAACCATTTAATTTCCTCTGCCTGTACAGTATCCATACTGATAATTTTAAGCTTGCTATCCATTTCAGACCTCCATTTTTGTATTGTATTTAGAAGCCCGCTGTGATAAGATATAAGAAATAAAAGGGAAATATCCATCAAAGCAGGCGGCTCTTGTATTTGCAGATACAAGGGCTTTATTCTTTTGTTTTTAATTCATCTGCTGTAACCATATACGGCATTTTATCTTTTTCCATCAACTCCAGAAGTTGCTTTAGAATGGCTCTACAGTCCTCTAAAACCGTTGTATCCGTATTGATGGCATTATTCTCCATTTTTTCTATTTGTTCCCTTAAACGACGAATTTCAAGGCTTAAACGGTCACTCTGGTATTTACCGACCACAATATTTAGTTGCTGATAAAGTAATGATTGTATATAATACTGTCCTTTTGGCATACCACTAACCTTTATCCTTGCTTCAATGTTTCGCCGTTCTTCTGGAGTTGCACGAAAACATACGGTTTGATTCCGTAAGCGGTCTTTGTCCAGTCCACTCATTACAAGCCCTCCTTGTACTCTGTATCAAGTCTATCCGCCAACCTTTCCTGCTTATTTGGATATAAATGAGAATAAGTATTTAGGGTGGTTTCAATTTTTTCATGTCCTAATCGGTCTGCGATTTCCAATGGTGAAAATCCCATTTCTACGAGCATGGAAGCATGACTATGGCGTAGGTCGTGCAAGCGTATACGCTTTACCCCACTTTCTCTAATTCCTCTCTGCATTTCGTGTTCAAGATAGTATTTTGTTATCGGAAATAGCCTGTCTGCACTCTCTGGCTTGTATATGCCATTAAGATAGTCCTGTAAATCCACCGCAAGGAACTGTGGTATCGTAATAACACGCTTGCTTTTCGGCGTTTTAGGTTCTGTGATTATATCTTTCCCACTAAGTCGCTGATAAGACTTGCTAATACTTATAGTTCTCTTCTCAAGGTCAATATCTCCAACAGTAAGCGCGAGAAGCTCTCCTAAACGCATTCCAGTCCAATATAGGGTCATGAATGCCATGTATGACTGATGTTTGTTCATAACGCCATCAATAAAGCTTGAGAACTCGTCACGCGTCCAAAACTGCATTTCTTCCGCATTGCTCTTGCCCATGCTTCCTGCTTTTCTACATGGATTATTCGGTAAATCATAGTATTTTACTGCATAATTGAACAATGCCGCCACTTGATTATTTATCGTTTTAAGATAGGTCTGCGCATATCCCTGCTGTATCAGCTCATTCTGCCACTTCCTAATATCAGGCGCTTTAATCTCGTTCATCTTCAGTTTTCCGAAGTAGGGCAATACCTTTAGGTCAATAATATATCTCTTGGTACGCATGGTGTGTTCACGCAGTCTTGTTTCCATATCCGCATAGTAGATTTTCAAGAAGTCCTCAAAAAGCATATTAAAATCTGCCTGTTGAGTTACAAGGAACTGACGCAACCACTCTTCTGCTTCTCGCTTTGTAGCAAATCCTCGCTTCATTGATTTTTTTCTATTGCCTTGCCAATCCGTATAGCGATATTGAATAAGCCACTTTCCCGTTTTAGGGTCTTTTTCCGCTTTTGCAGCCATCGACTAATTCTCCTTTGCATTTCCAAAACCATACCATTTCTTTTCCATATAACGGCGTGGACATTTGCCTGCCACCGTGATATAGCCTTGCTTTTTCAACTCTGAATTAAGTTCTCGGATAATTTTGTACGCCTGTCCGACAGATATTCCGAGCCTTTCAGAAAGTTCACTCGCAGTAATATAAGTTTTTTCTTGAGTGTTCATATTATTTCTCCTTTCTTTAAGTCACTTATGTGACTGTCTGTATTTATATTTTATCAGTCCTTTTTGTGACTGTCAATAAGCTATTTAATTTGCTCTCAAGATATGGTAAAATTGTAATGGTGAGGTGATACATTCGATGACGATAAATGAAAAAATTAAATGCTTTCGCACATTAAAAAATATGACCCAAAAAGCATTAGGTGAAGCAACAGGGATTGGTGAAGCGACAATCCGTAAATATGAATTGGGGATAAGAAATCCAAAGCCTGCGCAAATAAAAAAGATTGCACAGGCTTTGGATGTTGGAGAAAATATATTTTTTGATATTCCACTAGCAACATTGGATATTACTACTGCTGGAGAAGCCGCTTCTTTATTACTGTTATTAGAAAATAAACTTGGAGCCTCATATTCCTTTTCAAGATTAAAAAACGGTGATATAGATACAAAAACTCTCTCTATTCATTTTGAAAATGAAACTGTCAACAACCTATTGGCACGCTGGATTTCCGATTGTCAAATAAGTGAAAATGGCAAGTCTTTTATTACACGACATAACAATAATATATCCGACAGTGATAAAGCCGCCTTGGAAATACATTCACAGGTTATCCTGGAAGAAACCAAACAATCTATTACATCAAATCAGACTTTGTTATCCGATAGCATTGACAAATAAGATTTGTACTCAACCTGTACTCAAACCACACAGAAAAACGCCACAAACCCTTGTATTTACTTGGTTCATGGCGTTATTTTATTTACTCCCACTCAATAGTTCCGGGAGGTTTTGATGTGATGTCATAGAGTATGCGGTTTACGCTGGGGACTTCGCTGACTATGCGGGAAGCAACTTTTTCGAGTACATCGTAAGGCACGCGCGCAAAGTCGGATGTCATGCCGTCTACTGAAGTGACGGCGCGTATTCCCACGGCGTCAGAGTAGGTGCGCTCGTCGCCCATTAC
>JBHBZU010000021.1:0-10131 GCA_041797745.1 Bacillota bacterium | reverse complement strand
TGATGAAATACAGCAGGCGCAGTGGATTAAGCAGGAACGTCAGAGAATTTTGGATGAAGCTAAAAAAGAATATGAAGATACTCTGCGCAGGGCGCAAGCCGAGGCGGAAGCTCTCATTGAAAATGATGATATCGTTATAAGAGCTAAAAACAGAGCGGAGGAAATTATCAACATTGCTGAAAACAACTGCAAGCAGTTAAAGCTGAATACTTTTGAGTATGTGGATCGCATTCTTTTTAACTTCCAGGAAAAGATGGATCAGCTCTCTGCTATGTACCTCGGCGATATGGTTGATAAGATGGCTAAGGGTTTTGATGATATCAACAGCACTCTTTCCAACAACCGCGATCAAATTAAAGACTTAGCATTTAAGACACAGACTGAAGAGTAAATTAGTAAATTATGGGGCTACATCAGAGTAGTCCCTTTGTTTTTGGAGAAAAAAACATGAAAACCATAGGCATTGTGGCGGAATACAATCCGTTTCATGAGGGACACAAGTATCATATAGAAGAAAGTAAAAGACTTACCGGCGGTGAAACCGTAATTGCTGTAATGAGCGGTAATTATGTGCAGAGAGGTGAGCCGGCAGCCATAGATAAATTTATCAGGGCTAAAATGGCTCTTTTACAGGGGGTGGATTTGGTTGTGGAAATACCTGCCAAATTTGTATTAGGAGACGCGTCTACTTTTGCAGGGGCGGCAGTTGCAATTTTAAAAGCTTTGGGAGTGGATTGCATTTCCTTTGGAAGTGAAGCAGGAGAAATTTCAAAGTTAAAGCAGATTGCAGAGCTTTTGGCGGAGGAGCCTGCGGAATATCGGGAAAAGTTGAAAGTTTTTTTAGAAAAGGGAGTTTCTTTTGCCGCAGCCAGAAGTGCTGCTTGTGAAGAATTGATACAGGGAGCGGGAGACTTGTTACACCGCTCAAATAATATATTGGCGGTAGAGTATCTTAGGCAGCTTGAACTTCAAAAGACATCCGTTAAGGCTGTAACTGTGGCCAGAAAAGGTATGAATTATGGAGAACTTACTTTGAAAGAGGGAAGCTACCCCTCCGCTGCGGCTATCAGAAATCGAATGGATAAAACCGTTGAAAAATCAAAGATTGATGATTTGTTGCCGAAAAAAAGTCTTGATGTGATTGAAGAAATTAATGGTACTGTTAAGTGTGAAATAAACGATTATTTCGATATTCTGTCTGCAAAGTTTTTGACGAGTTCTAAAAAAAATCTTGAAAGTCTTTACGGTGCGTCCGAGGGGATTACAAACAGGATTTATAGCAATTTGTTGGGAATAAAAACAATAGAAGAACTGGATGAAAGGGTAGTTTCTAAAAGATATTCCGTCACAAGACTTCACAGGCTATATATGCAGGCGATTTTGGGGATATACAAAGATGAACTGAAAAATGCCTATGAGAAATATATATCAGGAGAGGGCAGCTATATTAGGGTACTGGGCTTTACTGAAAAAGGACGTACAGCAATCAGAGAAATAAAGAACTCTCTTCCTGAGGGCTGGATTCTTTTAACAAATATAAATAAGGAGAGAGAATTTCTTTCGGAGGAAGCCCTTAAACTTTTAGATTTTGAAATAAATGCAACCTCATTATATAACATAGTGAACAAGAAAGATTCGTATAAATTTTCAGATTTTGTGCGTAGACCCGTGATAATTTCTAAATTTTAATTAAACTCTTGAAATTTTATAAATGCTTTAGTAAAATTAAATGTATTGCTCATGAAGCAAAAATAAGAACATTTTAAATGTATCTATGGAGGAATAAAAGTGAAAATTTTAGTAATTAATTGCGGAAGCTCTTCATTAAAATATCAGTTACTTGATATGACAAACGAAACTCTGCTTTGTAAGGGGTTAGTAGAAAGAATCGGAATTGAGGGCTCCGTAATTAAGCATGAAAAAAGCGGTATGGAAAAGTTCGAGAAGAAAGTTCCTATGGAAAATCACAGGGAAGCTATCGGACACGTAATGGAAGCATTACTTGACAAAGAACATGGCGTAATTAAGTCAATGGATGAAATTAACGCCGTAGGTCACAGAATTGTTCATGCGGGAGAATATTATAACAAATCCGAATTACTCACCGCAGATGTAATAAAAAATCTTGAAGCTTGTATTGAACTGGCACCTCTTCACAATCCGGCAAATCTTACCGGAGTTGAAGCTTGCAGAGCACTTATGCCAAATACTCTGATGGTTGGCGTATTTGATACGGCTTTTCATCAGACTATGCCTGCTAAGAACTATATTTATGCGCTTCCATACAATTATTATGAAGAGTATGGTGTAAGAAGATACGGTTTCCATGGTACATCCCATAAATATGTAGCTACAAAATGCGCTGAAATTCTAGGTAAAAAGCCGGAAGAACTTAAAATCATTACCTGCCACCTTGGAAACGGAGCTTCTTTGGCCGCGGTAGAATATGGCAAGGTAATTGACACTTCTATGGGTTTCACTCCTCTTGAGGGACTTGTAATGGGAACTCGTGCAGGTGATTTAGACCCTGCAATTCTTACATTCCTACAGAACAAGGAAAATCTTTCCGCTCAGGAAATTGAGCGCATTATCAACAAGGAATCAGGCGTTTTAGGAATTTCAGGCGTGTCTTCAGATTTTAGAGACATCTACCGCGCTGCCGATGAGGGAAACAAGCGGGCGCAGCTGGCGTTAGAAGTTTATATTCACAGAGTAAAGGGTTACTTGGGTAACTATATGGCACAGATGAACGGTTGCGATGCTGTTGTATTTACAGCCGGCTTGGGTGAAAATAACGGGATTATGCGAGCAAGAATCTGTGACAATTTAGATTTTTTAGGCATTAAGCTGGACGAAGTTAAAAATCACATAAACGCAACAGAAGCCATTATTTCAGCAGAGGATTCAAGGGTTAAAGTTCTACTGATTCCTACCAATGAAGAACTGATGATTGCGCAGGACACATACGAAATCGTAAAAACACAGTAAGCTCACAGTAAATCGGCAAGTTCATAAAAATAGTTATTGACAAAAACATGCGATACCATATATAATATCAATGTTGTAATTTTGTATTAATTGTAACATTATTATAGATAATGCATGCGTAAGGAGGTGTAGCAAATGGCAGTTCCAAAGAGAAGAACATCAAAAGCAAAGAGAGACAGCAGAAAGTCACAGAACATGAAGATGACAGCACCTGGATTATCTATTTGTCCACAGTGCCACGAGCCTAAGCTGCCACATAGAGTTTGCCCTAACTGCAACTACTATGATGGTAAGGAAGTAGTAACAGAGGCTTAATTAAAAACAAATAGACCGACACCGAGGAGACTTGGTGTCGTTTTATTTTTTGTAAATTCTAAAATACGAGGAATATTCACAAATGTAGTATATTATGATAAAATATATTCTGGTGTATAGTGTACACAGAAAAGAAAACATATTTATGAAGATTGGAGATTACTATAATGAGTTATTTTCAAGCCATATTATTAGGCTTAGTTCAGGGGCTTGCGGAGTTTCTGCCCATTTCAAGTTCCGGACATCTTTCTCTTTTACAGCACTTCTTTGGGGTTGAAACAGATAAAGTGTTGCTTTTTACAGTTTTAATGCATGTGGGAACCTTGGTATCCGTATTCATTGTTTATAGGAGCGATATATGGGCTCTCATTAAAGAGCTTTTTGCGGTGTTTAAGGACATTTTTACGGGAAAGGGTTTAAGAATCAATGCAAATGATACCAGAAGACTTGGCTTTATGATTATAGTTGCAACTATTCCTACCGCTATAATAGGTTTTCTGTTTGAAGACTTTTTCAATGGTCTGTATTTATCAATTCTACCTATCGGTATAGGCCTTATTTTTACGGGTACTATTTTATTTCTTTCCGAAAAAATGGTAAAGGGTATTAAAGATATTGAAAATATGAGTTTTAAGACAGCCATCTTTGTGGGAGTTATGCAAGGAATCGCTATTTGTCCCGGAGTATCACGTTCAGGCTCTACCTTGGTAGGAGGTTTGGCAGGCGGTCTTAATAGGAAACTGGCAGTTAGATTTGCCTTTCTTATTTCTATACCATCCATTTTAGGTTCGGTGGTTTTGGAGCTTCCAAAAGCTGTGGAAGCAGGTGCAGATCCAAGCCTTATAGGACCTATCATTGCAGGCGTAACAGTAGCCGCACTTTCGGGACTTGCTGCTATCAAACTGATGATTAGATTGGTTCAGAATAAGAAGTTATTGTATTTCTCCATATATACATGGACTTTAGGTGCAACTATCTTGCTTTATTCTATCTTTGCATAGATTAAAGCTGTTAGTATATATTACTTGTAGCTAAATAATATAAATTAAAATAAATATATCAAAATTATTGAAATGGTTGGAGGTAAGCATGGCTTCAGCAAAAAACGGAAGTTCTGCCAAGAGAAGTACTAAAAGTACGAAATCCGGCAGTTCCACAAGAAGTAAAGCAACTGAAAAACAGATAAAAGCAGCCACAGGCAGTAAGATGAGAGATGAGATATACTCTATTATCATCATCGCTGTGGGCATTTTGCTTTTGCTTTCTGTACAAACAAGTACCATAGGACCTGTGGGAGAGGGAATTAAAAATCTCTTCTTCGGGCTTTTTGGCGTACTTGCATATGTGTTGCCATATTATCTTATTTTATACGGCATATTACTTATGCTGAATCAGACGGCACATATTACAGGAAAATCATTCCTGTTGATGTTTGGTATATATTGTTTTGCCACTTTATTAAATGCGGCAAGATACATAAAAGAAGATAACATTCAGCTGGGAATTACAGCTATCAAAACATATTTTTTAGACGGAAAGGCCAAGACAGGCGGTGGACTTGTAGGCATGTACTTCGGATCTTTAATTGCCAAGTTTCTCGGAACAGTAGGTTTGGTTATTATATGCTGTGTAGGCATTATAATCTGTGCACTTTTGGTGTTAAATACTCCTATATCTCAATATTTTGAGGATATGAAGATAAAGCGCATTGAAGCCCGCGCTCGTAAGGAAGAAGAGCTTGAGCTTTATGAAAAAGAGCAGGAAGAACGTCGTAAAAATCGGGAAATTGATGAGCGTTATTCGAAAATGCAAAGGGAAAAGGAAGCTGCAAGAAAGGCTAAAGAAATGCCGTCTGTGGCACCAGTACCTGCAAACTTAATAAAGGAGACTCCTGAAAAAACCATTGCAGAATCAAGTCACAACAAGGCTAAAATTTACGCTAATCAGAAGAATATCATGGGGTATATGAAAGATGATGACCTCTTCAGCAGTAATGGGGAAAATATTGAACTGAATACTCCAAGCAGTATGAATATGGGAATCATTCAGCCAACAGGTGGTTCTAAACCCCTCGGCAATACTGCATTGGCGGATTTGGACAATACAGGAAACATACCGTCAGAGGCACTCTTTGATGTATCGGTTCAGGAAAAACAGTCAGAAACAACTGTCGGTGGCGGCATTAATGTGACAGGTGCCAACAATGATACAAAGTCAAATCAAGGGATAGTGGCAGCTCCTGCAACAACGGGAACGCCGACTCACAGCACCGAGGGCAACAAGCTTTCAAAGTCGGAAGCGGCAAGTGCTATGCTTTCAGCAGAAGAAATTAACAGCAATGCTCAAACTTCGGAAAAACCTTATGAATTTCCTAATATTGACTTACTTAAGAAGAGCAAGGGCAATACCGGAAACTCCGATATGATTTTAAGACAGAAAGCGCAAAAGCTTGAGGACACATTGAAAAACTTCAATGTGGATGCCAAGGTGGTAGCGGTTACTCAAGGACCGGCAGTTACCCGTTATGAGATTCAGCCGTCAGTAGGCGTCAAAGTTTCCAGTATTACCAGACTGGCAGATGACATTGCACTTAATTTAGAGGCGAAAAGCATTCGTATTGAGGCGCCTATTCCGGGTAAAGCCGCTGTGGGTATTGAAGTTGAAAACGAAAATATAAACGTAGTAAATATTCGTGAAATTATTGATTCTAAAGAGTTTAAGGAGGCTAAATCTAAAATTTCCTTTGCAGTTGGTAAAGATATTGCAGGAAATGCCATAGTGGGCAACCTAAAGACCATGCCGCACCTGCTTATTGCGGGTTCTACCGGTTCAGGAAAGTCGGTTTGTGTAAACAGCATTATTATCAGTATTTTATACAAGGCAAAGCCTGACGAGGTTAAGTTTGTTCTTATTGACCCTAAGGTAGTAGAATTAGGCAACTATAACGGTATTCCGCATTTACTTATTCCTGTGGTTACAGAGCCTGCCAAAGCAGCAGCAGCACTTAACTGGGCGGTGGCAGAAATGGATGACAGATATCGTAAGTTTGCGGATGTGGAAGTAAGAGATTTGGAATCTTACAACGAATATGTAAGAACAAACGGGGAAGCTGACTTAGTAATGCCTCAGGTAGTTATAATAATTGACGAGCTGGCAGATCTTATGATGGCAGCACCATCTCAAGTGGAAGAGTCCATTTGCCGTCTGGCACAGAAAGCAAGAGCAGCGGGAATGCATTTGATTGTCGCTACTCAAAGACCGTCCGTAGACGTTGTAACAGGACTGATTAAGGCTAACATTCCGTCAAGAATCGCTTTCGCTGTAAGTTCACAGATTGATTCAAGGGTTATTTTGGATAAGACGGGTGCGGAAAAGCTGGTTGGTAAGGGAGATATGCTTTACAATCCTCTGGGACTTGGCCAGCCTATCAGAGTTCAGGGTAACTTCGTTTCCGACGGAGAAGTTCATGACGTGCTTGAACACGTTAAGAAGCAATGCTTACAGACAGAATATTCATCGGATGTAATACATACTATTGAGCGTGCGAATGCTTCTCCTGATGATTTGGATAATGATGGGGATGAACTGCTGCCGGAAGCTATTGAAACTGTAGTTAGAGCCGGACAGGCCAGCGTTTCCATGCTTCAAAGACGCTTTAGAATCGGATACAATCGTGCGGCACGCATAGTTGATATTATGGAAGCCAGAGGCATTGTAGGTGCTGCGGACGGTTCCAGACCAAGACAGGTGCTCCTTACATTAGAAGAATTTGAGGAATTAAATCAGGCTACCGAAGCTATGGAGGAGTAGTATGCTAAAGGGAAAGTAGCATGCTTTAGATAATCAGAAAGGATTATAGATGAAAATTTATTTTGAAACCCTTGGCTGTCCCAAGAATTTCAATGATTCACAGGTTACAATGGGGCTTTTGGAAAATAAAGGGCATACCATTACGAACTCCATTGAGGAGGCACAGGTGATGGTGTTAAATACCTGCGGATTTATCAACGATGCGAAGAAAGAATCTATTGAAAGAATTTTAGAGTTATCGCAGTACAGAAGCAAAGAAAGAGTACTGGCAGTCAGCGGTTGCCTTACGGAACGTTATTCTGAGGAGCTTTTTAAGGAAATGCCCGAAATTGATATATTACTTGGGGTTAACGAATACCGAAAATTTCCGGAAATTCTTGAAAGTGTGGAAAAGGAAATGCAGGCAGGAAAGGGTCAGTCTATCAGAAAACTGGAGGTTACTCATAGAGAATGCGGATTTGACATGGATACACTTAGAAAATTCGGGGAAAATCCATATTCGGCAACGGTAAAAATCGCAGAGGGTTGTGACAACAGGTGCACCTATTGTATCATCCCATACATTCGCGGCGCTTACAGATCAAAGCCTATGGAGGATGTAATTTCCGAGGTAAAGCTTTTAGCTGCAAACGGTTGCAAAGAAA
Source organism: Bacillota bacterium (assembly GCA_041797745.1). GTDB lineage: Bacteria > Bacillota > Clostridia > Peptostreptococcales > Anaerovoracaceae > UBA3871. The sequence goes on along the minus strand of JBHBZU010000021.1, from coordinate 2,374 downwards.
TAATTCTTATTGCGCAGGATGTTACGTACTATGGAGTCGATATCTATGGGGAAATGAGTTTACCGAAGCTTTTGCGCGAGATTTGCAAGGTGGAGGGTATTCGTTGGATTAGACTTATGTATTGCTATGAAGACCGTATTACAGATGAACTTATTGAGGTTATGACAAGTGAGGAAAAAATCTGTCATTATATAGATATTCCTATTCAACATTCTTCTGATAAGATTTTAGCACTTATGAAACGCAGATCAACGTCTGAATCCATAAGTAATACTATTAATAAGTTACGAAAGGCTATGCCCGACATAACCATAAGAACTACTCTTATTACGGGGTTTCCGGGTGAAAGAAAAGAGGAATTTGAAGAACTGTACAATTTTGTAAAAGAAACAAAATTTGAACGTCTCGGAGTATTTGCTTACTCTAAAGAAGAGGGTACACCGGCGGCGGAAGCAAAGCCTCAGGTCAGACAGGATGTAAAGGAAAATCGCGCAGACCGTATAATGAAATGTCAGGTGGAAATTTCTTTAGAGCATAATCGCAGCCTTGTAGGTAAAACCTTGGAGGTGCTTGTAGAGGGCGTTGATGAAGACGGGGCATGGATTGGTCGTACAAGATACGATGCTCCGGAAATCGACAATTCCGTGATTTTTACTACTAAAAAACCTGTAAAGCTTATGCTCGGAGATATTGTTGATGTAGAAATTACCGATGCTTTCGATTATGATTTAGTGGGTATTTATAACAACTAATGGGGGCTAAAAGCCTTTTAAATAAAAAATTTTAGGAGGGAAATCTAAATGAATTTACCTAACAAACTGACTTTGGCGAGAATATTTGCAGTACCTGTATTTGTGGTTCTTTATATAATGGAGCTTTATATTCCGGCATTTATCCTTTTCATTGCAGCCTCTCTTACAGATATGCTGGATGGGAAAATAGCAAGAAAATATAACCTTGTAACTAATTTTGGTAAAATCATGGATCCGTTGGCAGATAAAATATTGGTTTATGCAGCATTCTGCTTACTGATTCAATATCAGGTAATGCCCGGATGGATGCTGATTGTTATTCTTACAAGAGAGTTTGCAGTATCAGGTATGAGAACTGTTGCCGCAGCCGAGGGTATTGTGGTAGCGGCAGCCATGAGCGGTAAGATTAAGACTGTGCTTCAAATGATTGCGGTACCGTTTTTACTACTGGTAAATCAATTTCAAACAGGGGATTTCGGTCTGTTTGTTTATTGGGGGGCGCAGATATTCCTTTGGGCGTCACTGGTTATGACTATTTACTCAGGGATTGAATATATTGCTAAAAACAAGCATTGCTTCAGTATGTAATGCAGATATAAATAAAAAACTCTTGTTATTTAGTTTTATTAAAACTAAATATTGACATATGGAGGATTTAAGATGAAAACAGCGATTTTGGCGGTAGGAACGGAAATCCTATTTGGACAGATTATTAATACCAATACCGTTTATCTTTCACAGCAGTTACAGCTTTTGGGATATGATGTTATGTATCACTATACGGTGGGTGACAATCCAACCAGACTTAAAGATATGATTTTAGACATATTTAAAGAGTGTGACTTGATTCTTACAACAGGTGGACTTGGACCTACACAGGATGATTTGACTAAGGAAACGGTATGTGAGGCTTTAAATGACAAAATAATAGAATTTCCGGAACAGGTGGAAATTCTAAAATCACATTTTGCTGCTCGTGGTCGAAAGATGACTGAAAACAATTTAAAACAGGCTTATTTCCCATCCAGAGCCCACATATTCAGCAATCCTAGAGGCACTGCTCCGGGATTTGCACTTGAAGACCACGGTAAGATGGTTATTTGTATGCCGGGACCGCCAAGAGAGATGAAATTCATGTTTGATACGAGAGTACGTCCTTTCTTGGAAAAAGAACAAGACAGTGTATTGTTTTATAAGAATATCAGAACCTTTGGTATTGGGGAATCACAGCTTGAGACAGAACTGCTGCCACTAATAAACGGACAAACAGACCCGACAGTTGCTACCTATGCAAAGGCGGGAGAATCTACTTTTCGTATAGCTTCAAAGAGACCGACACTTGAAGAAGCACAGAATGCTGTTGATGATATGTTGGCTAAAGCGGCTGAAATTGTAGGTTCATACATTTATAGTGAGGATGATGAAGAACTGCCGATGGTTGTGGGAAAGAAGCTCATTGATAAAGGTGCTACTTTCGCTACGGCAGAAAGCATTACAGGCGGAATGCTGGCTTCCCGAATTACAGATGTTTCAGGAATCAGCAAGGTATTTAAGGGCGGTTTTGTTACATATTGCAATGAAGAAAAGCAGTCTATGCTTGGAGTATCCGCGGAAACGCTGGA
>JBHBZU010000020.1:0-22744 GCA_041797745.1 Bacillota bacterium | reverse complement strand
TACAAATTCGCCCAAATGATATCTGCTGTAAAGAGTCTTTGTGATTGCTGCTGTAAGTGTTGTCTTACCATGGTCTACGTGACCGATTGTACCAATATTAATATGTGGTTTTGTTCTTTCAAACTTTTGCTTTGCCATTTTGCTTAATTCCTCCTATAAAATTTATATTCGTTTTCTAATTGGAGCTACCTAGCAGACTTGAACTGCCGACCTCATCCTTACCAAGGATGCGCTCTACCGACTGAGCTAAGGCAGCCAAATAGCCATATCATGATAATGTTAATATATTTGCCTTGAAATGTCAACACATCAAATGCGCCGATATCTTCTTTCTTATTCGCTGAAGCGCATTATCTATGGTCTTTGGGGATTTCTCCAAAATTGTTGCAATTTCAAGGTATGAATGTCCTTTCACATAAAGCTTCCAAACCTTTAGCTCCAAGGGGCTTAATATGGTGCTTTCCTCTCTTGAAAATTCCTCCATAAGATCATTGAATACAACTGCCTTTTCCGGCTGTTCCAGTTCGCTGCTCTTAAGCTTTTCTACAGCAACCTGGTGCTTTCCCTCGTCGTCGTTTAAGGATAGGGATGTGTTAAGAGGAATATGTTTCATTCTTCCTGCCGATTCAATAGCATTATATATTTGTTTATTTATGCACATTTCCATAAATGCTGTAAAGGGAACATTTAAATTTTCATCGTAGTTACGAATGGCCTTAAATATGCCAATCATTCCCTCTTGAATCAGGTCGTCCCTGTCACCGCCCATGATGTAATACACATGAGCCTTTGACTTGAGCTTCCCCATATATTTACGAATAAGGAACTCCTCTGCAAAGGAGTCCCCCTCTTTTGCCATTTTCGCAAGCACCTCATCACTAAAATTTTTAAGGTTTCGATTCATTCTATTTCTCCACTCCAGACTGGAGTCTCTGCCTACATATTTCGTATATAAGGATAGCTGCCGCATTGGATGCGTTTAATGAGGTTATCTTCCCTTTCATCGGAATAGATACCACATAATCGCATTTCTCACGAACAAGTCTTGAGATACCCTCTCCCTCAGCGCCCACAACCAGCGCCATAGGACCGGTTAAGTTCTGTTCGTAATACATATGCTCTCCCATGTCACAAGCCGCAACCCAAATGCCTTTTGCTTTAAGAGATTCAATGGTTTGTGCAATATTTACCACCTTAGCCACCGGAATATATTCTACGGCGCCTGCTGATGCCTTTACTACCACATCGGTAATTCCTACTGCTCTGCGCTTAGGAATAATGATTCCATGTGCACCGGCGGTCTCGCAAGTTCTCATAATAGCTCCCAGATTATGCGGGTCTTCAAGATTATCCAAAATTACAATAAAAGGTTCTTCTCCTCGTTCCTCTGCTACCTTTAGAATGTCTTCAACCTCTACATATCCATAGGAAGATACATAAGCAGCTACCCCCTGATGTACTCTTCCCTCGGAAATTCTATCCAGTCCGTTCCTTTCTGAATACATAATAGGAATACCCTTATCTTTCGCCATGCCTACAATCTTTATAATGCTGCCCTCCGCACCGTTTGCAACCACCAGCTTATCTATTTCGCGACCTGACTTTAAAGCTTCCATTACAGGATTTCTCCCAATAATAAGGTTGCCGTTATGGCTATATCCATCACTGTAGCGTTCTTCTCCCTTTCCGAAGTTTCCTCCGCGAGAGCGGCGTTCTTCCCCTTTTCCAAAGCTTCCACCACGAGAGCGACGTTCTTCTACCTTTCCGAAGCTACCACCGCGAGAGCTGCTTTCTCTGCGACCGCTCTCATAACTACGCTCGCTTCTGTCTTTTCTTCCTCTAGGGAAGCGTTCTTCCCATTCGCCTTTGCTGTTTCTTCTATATTTATTTTCGTTCTTACTCATGTTATTTGGAGGGCTAATTTTCTTTGAAAGCCCCTCTCCTTTCCGTATTACAAAGTGTATTACATATTCGTAATACACGAGCTCTCATTGCCTAGATTCCGGCACTTTCTGAGATTTCCCTAAGTTTTTCAACTTTAACATATTTAACAAATATGTATTCCGTACCTGTTTTAGAGTCCTGCTGAACATCACTCGTCCAAGTAATTTCTACCTTTCCCTCTTGAACCAGTTCATCCATGTCGGGAAAGAATCTGTCTGCGTCCAAATTCAAATGAATCCTTGTTACTATAAATTCATCACAAAGTGGTAGGAACTGTTCATAAACGCTGGCACCACCTGCCACTATAATATCCTCGTCCGACAAGCCCTCGGCAATTTTCATTTCTTCCAGCTTTTCTTTAATTTCATCTATGCTGTGAACCACTATCAGTCTTGCACTTTCAGGAATCTCCGCCTCACACTTATACTCCCTGTTTCCTGTGAGGAGTATGGTAGTTCGCTTTGGTAAAGGTTTACCTGAGGGAAGTGACTCCAAAGTTTTTCTTCCCATAATAATAGTCTTGCCCAGGGTCTGTTCCCTGAAGAATTTTAAGTCCTCCGGAAGATGTATTAAGAGGTCGTTGTCCTTTCCTATACCCCAATTTTTTTCTGTCGCTACTATAGCTTTCATAATCTCTCCTTACTATATGAACACTCCGGTAACTTTTACCAAACTGTAAGTCACCGGAGCTGTATCATCTCAAATATATGCCCTAAATTGCAATAGGAATATTCTTAATCTGCGGATTCTTTTCGTAATTTTCTACCTTAATATCTTCTACTGTAAAATCGTAAAAATCCTTGATATCCGGATTAAGAGTAAAGGTAGGTGCCGCAAACTGAGGTCTTTCAATCATTTCCTTGACAATATCAATATGTCTGTCATAAATATGAGCATCGGAAATAACATGAACCAGTGTACCCGGCTTAAAGCCTGTCACCTGCGCTAACATCATAACCAAAACTGAATACTGAACGACATTCCAGTTGTTAGCTGCCAAAATATCCTGTGAACGCTGATTTAGAATTGCATTTAATCTATCACCTGTAACATTGAAAGTCATGCTATAGGCGCAAGGTTCCAAACCCATTTCCATCAGGTCTCCAAAATTATAGATATTAGTCATAATGCGGCGTGAATATGGCTGATTTTTAAGCTGCCAAATCACATTGTCCACCTGATCCATCTCCCCTTGAGCAAAACGATATTTTACTCCGAGTTGATATCCGTAAGCCTTTCCGATGGAACCCGTTTCATCAGCCCATTCATCCCATATTCTTGAATTTAAGTCCTTAATGTTGTTGGACTTCTTTTGCCAAATCCAAAGCATTTCATCTACTGCACTCTTAATTGCGGTAGGTCTTAAGGTTAAAGCCGGAAATTCTTCCCAAAGATTGTATCTGTTCACGATTCCGAAAGTTTTAACAGTATGGGCAGGCGTTCCATCCTCCCAATGCGCTCTAACTTTCTGACCCTCGCTGGAATAGCCGTTCTCTAAAATCTCACGGCACATATTCACAAATAAACCGTCTGCTTTACTCATTTTTACCTCTTCTCCGGCAAATTGCCATTACTTCAATATAAAAAATCTAGCGATAACACCCAAAGCACAAAGTCCTGTTAAGACTGCTAAAACCTTTTCTCTTACAGTCCAAGGCTCCTTAAAGGCTTCCACGATTCGTTCGCTGCCAACCTCCACAGTTTCTCCAAAAGCATTTTTCAAGCCCTCTTCAACACTGGTATTGGTTGAAGCTGATTTATTATTTTGCTGATTTTCTAACATATTCTTCACCCTCAGCATCTATAATTTCTATGGCTCTATATATGATTTCTTCCATTCGCTCTTTTCTCTGATCTAAATAAAGATATCCTATAAGCGCTTCAAAAGCAGTAGCCATCTTGTAAGTAACAGGACTGGCATTTTTAGGTTTAGAGGAAATTTTGTGATTTCTGGCTCTGCGAACAATGCTTTGCTCCTCTTCGGTCAAGGTATCAAAAATTCTTCGAATGGCCAGTTCCTGACCCTCTGCTCTTACGTACTTTACATTCGTATAATGGATTAAATCTACTTTGGCAGGGTTGCTCCGTACTGATTTTTCTCTTACATAAACCTCATAGACGGCGTCCCCCAAATAAGCGAGCGCCGTCGTATTAATCTGCCTTAAATTCATATTTTATTTCACCATCTTAATGTTTCCATTAATGGTTGCTCCCATACCGATAGCAATGCCGCCGGTTGTGAGGTTTCCGGTTACTGTAGCAGACTCTGCAATCTGCACAAGCTCTGTCGCCACAATATTGCCTACAACAATGCCCTCAACAGAGATTCTCCTACATCTGATGTCACCCTCTATGCGTGCGGTAGCTCCCACAGAGATATCTTCTCTTGCCTGAACGTCCACTTTCAGCTCGCCCTCATTGATAATGAGATTGCCGCAAGCGATATCGCCATACACATCTCCGTTAACCTTAACGTTTCCGCGAGCATTGATACCGCCCTCAACCACGCCTTGAATTTCCAAGTGACCGTCTGCAATAATATCACCATGTACCTTGGTACCTTTTGCGATATAACCGACTTCGTCAGATACCATGGAGGCAATGAGTTCCTCTTCTTCTCTTTCTTTTTGGAGCTTTCTACGCTCTACCTCCGCCAGTGCGTCTGCTACGGATTCAGTATCTTCAACTATTGCATCCAGATTTCTATCTTCTTCAATTTCCTCAGAAGTTCTGGTTCTTTCCTTTGCCGCTTCCTGAACAGTGGCTTCGCCCAAAGTTCCGTTAAAAGCTGCCGCAAACTCTGCTGCCATTTCTTCGGAAGTCCTTGCAGGGGTTTCTTCTTCATTAACCGAATCAACTGATTCTTCAGCAGTGGCCTGAACCTCTGCAATCTCAATCCTCTCTTCTATGCTTTGTTCTTCCTTAACAGCCTCTGCTTCATAGGTTGATGTTTCGGCTTCTTTAGCTTCAAGATTATCAGCAAAGCTGGAAATCTCTTTATCAACCGTCTTTTCTTCAGCAGGAGCGGAAGTAAGATTGCTTAATTTAATTGATCTTCTATTTCCTGATGTTGCCATTTTTATACCTCGATATCAAAATCATCGTCACCGTAATCAGCATCCTGTTTTGTAAAGATGTTACCCTTGATTTTAGTGCCTTTACTTGTTGAAATATAACCGGTCTCAATATCACCAAGCACTATAGCGCCTGCTGTTAATTCAGAAGTCTGACTGATGTTTAAATTGCCCTTAACTCTGCCGTCCAAATGGAGACTTTCTGCTGTAACATTGCCTACTACCTTGGCGTCTTTTTCGATAGTAATTCTGCCGGTAGTTCTGATGTTACCTTTAACCGCACTTCCCTGAAGAAGAAGTTCACGAGCTTCAAGGTCTCCCACAATAGTTCCGGCAGCCACCACATCTCCTGAAGTGAAAACATTCCCCTCAACACGCCCCATCATATCAATGCGGTCGGTGGCTTCAATATTACCTTTAATTACCATTCCCGAGGGAATAATAGTTCTTCCGCTTTCATTTTTTGCGCCGAAATCTTCTCTTGCAAGTTCTGAAAGGCTCTCTGTCACCGCCTGTCCGAACTCGGTTTTTCTAGGTTTAACCTCAAGGTTTTCAATGTTCATATGAACAGGCTTCACCTTTACTCGTTCAGACGGTCTGTCTGAAGTCGGTTCATTTTCGCTGGAATTATCTTCAAAACCGGTGAGTTCCTTGAGCGCTTTTACAAAATTTTCTTTTGTTGACATACTGCACCTCTTTCTATTCAAAAGCCATAGGCTGGATATCATTTGTAATCGGTTTGAATGTGTAGCCTGCGTCCTGAAAATACTTGATAATCTCAGGTAAGGCTTTAGCCGTATACGTACAAGATTCATCATCGTGCATTTGCAAGAAGATACGACGTTTTTCCGTTCCAGTTTCTATAGCGTTATTGATAATACTTTCTGTGGTTTCTCCTGCAAAGTTGTCGCCGGAATTGGCATTCCAATCAAAATATGTGAAACCTCTTCTAATCATTTCTGACGAAAGCTGCTGTCTTATGAGAGCATTGTATTTGTTGGTAGTTCCTCCCTGAAACTTAAAGACGGCAGGCTTAATGCCTGTGGCTTCGGAAATCACTCTAAATTCTTTGCAAAAGTCATCCAAATAAGTATCAATGGATTCATACACCTGACTTTGAGTTGATTCATATCCGTAGATACCGATAGTGTGCCCCTCATCAACAATCCTCTTCATGATGGCTCTACCCTCCTGAGTATCTCCACCATATACGAAAAATGTGGCTTTTACCTTTTCTTTTTTTAGAGTGTCTAAAATCTTTTCAGTTTCTGTTGAGGGTCCTCCCGTAAAGGTCAGATAATAAAACCTGTCCGCGTCAAGTAATTTAGTGCGTTCTTTAGGCACATCCACATACATATCCGGATAAAGAGATTGATATGGATATATCTCACCATCCTGCATACTGGTTTTTTCAACGTTAACTGCCGCAACACTGCTCTGTGTCTTGTAATAGTCCAAATCTGCCTTTACAGATTTTAGGTTTCTGGAAACGAAGAGTAAAAGAACTATGAGCACTGCAATAATTACCAAGGTAATAACAGTAATCATTCGTCTAAAATACTGGACGCTTCCGACTTCCGCCTTATTCATTCGTCAATACCTATCCTTTAATGATTTGTACACCCTGCGGTGTGTCTTTTAGGGTAATCCCCTTTTCTTTCAAAATGTCTCTAATCTCGTCTGCCCTTGCAAAGTCCTTAGCCTTTCTTGCGGCCTGTCTTTCATCAATCAGAGCTTGAATTTCAGGGTCAACGCCCTCCTCCGCCTCATGAATAAGAAGCCCCAGTACGTTTGCCAGTTCTAAAAGTCTGTCTAAAGCAGCCTTGGCAAAATCTCGGCTGGCACCATCCTTAACCTGAGTATTGATGGCTGTAATCATTTCGAAAATAGCAGTTATAGCGTCTGCCGTATTTAAATCATCATCCATCTTTTCACAGAATTTGTCTTTATACTGTTTCAAAGACTCCAAATTAGCCTTTTCACCATCTGACATCTGATCGGAACCGTTTTCCATAAGGTGCTTGAGGTTTTCTCTGGCATTCTGCATACGCGCAAGACCGTTCTTGGCCTGTTCCATAAGAGTATCCGAGAAGTTTATCGGTCCGCGATAATGACCTGAAAGCAAGAAGAATCTCATAACCTCTCCATCAAAATGAGAAAGGATGTCCCTTACTGTGAAGAAGTTGCCTTTTGACTTGCTCATTTTTTCGTTGTCTATTGTAATAAATCCGTTGTGCATCCAATAGTTAGCAAAGGTTGTGCCGTTGCACGCCTCGGATTGTGCTATTTCATTTTCATGATGTGGAAACTGGAGATCTTCGCCCCCTGCATGTATATCAATGGTGTCCCCAAGGTGCTTTTTGCTCATGGCTGAACACTCTATATGCCAGCCCGGACGACCCATGCCCCATGGAGATTCCCATGCAATTTCGTCTTCTGACTTGCGAGCTTTCCAAAGTGCAAAATCCAGGGGATCCTGCTTAATATCGCCCACCTCAATACGTGCACCTGCTTCAAGCTCGTCTATATTCTGACCTGAAAGTTTTCCGTAGCCTTTAAACTTACGTGTAGAGTAATAAACATCGCCGTTTACCTCATAAGCAAAGCCCTTGTCTATAAGAGTCTTTACGAAATCAATAATTTCAGGAATATGTTCGGATACCCTTGGGTGAACCGTAGCAATCTTTACATTTAATGCCGCCGCGTCCTTATAATATTCTGCAATGTACTTGTCTGCAACTTCCGGTGCAGTAATACCCTCTTCTCTTGCGCGGTTTATAATCTTATCATCAACGTCTGTAAAATTCTGAACAAACTTAACCTGATTACCACGAAATTCCAGGTATCTGCGGAAAGTGTCAAACACCACGAAAGGTCTGGCATTTCCAATATGGAAAAAGTTGTAAACCGTAGGACCGCAAACGTAAATCTTAATTTCATTTGGGTCAATAGGTTTAAACTCTTCTTTTTTTCTGGTTAAGGTATTGTAAATCTTCATTTATGGACCTCTCTAAAACGTAATTTTGCGTAAAACAAGCACGCAAACATGAACCCCCTCGCCTAACTGTATAAAAAAATGTTAGGTAAGTGGATACACTCACCTAACATTATATACTTTTTTATCCCCAATTACAAAGGATTTTTAATCATTTTAGCAAGTTTTAGCAAGTTAATTAAATATATTTAAGGGGATTAACAGCAGTTCCGTTAACTCTAACCTCAAAATGACAAAGATAACCGGTGGCATTTCCTGTCTTTCCCACCGTTCCAATCTGCTCTCCCTTTTCTACGGAAGTTCCTACCGAAACGCTGATGGAATTGCAATGCGCATATCTGGTTTCTATGCCGTTTCCATGGCTAATCTTAATGAGATTACCATAGGAATTTGACCAACCTGCAAAAGTAACAGTTCCCGCATCCGCTGCAACGATAGGGTCGCCACAGTTTCCTTTAAGGTCAACGCCCAAATGTCTGCGACTGCCTCGGCTTGCTCCGAAGCTGCCTGCGGAAGAGGACAATTGAGTGCTTCCTAAAGGTGACATCAATGTGCCGGAACCTGTATTTACCGGCATAGCGGCAGTACCCTTAACCGCCAGCTGCATTACAGGTTGAGCGGTAATGGTTTCAGAAAGAGTCTGGGAAGATACAATCACACCGTTTTGTTTTACATATTTGGTAATCTTTTCTTTGGAACCGTTAACACCTACGGAAGTAACCTTTGTCTGTCCCTTATAAAGAGAATCTGAATCCGTATATTGAGTAGTAAACGGGATAGTTTCAGTTTCAGTGCTCACCTCTACAGTGCTTACATTTACAAAAGGTCTTGACTCGGAAAGGTTTACTACCGTTCCTATTGTTAGTCTATCCGCGTTAAGTCCCGGATTCAAGGCAATGATACTGTCAATGCTCATACCGCTTGCTTTAGCAATATCCCACATGGTGTCTCCGCCCTTTACAACATAGGACTTGTATTCAGCACATCCTGTAAGCAGGAAATTTATCGCTTCGTCTACATTGCAAATGTAAGTTTCAGAAACCGTTTTGTCTTTAGCCGCCATCTCTGCTGTAACATAATCTGTTGCAGGTTCTATCTTAATATCTTCGGAGAATGTGGCGGAATTTAACTGTGTGCCCGCCCACACATACTTTGCTATAATGCCGTCAAGTACTGCCTGCGCAGCTTGGGCATCTGCCATATAAACTATTTTCTGACCGTTAACGTTAATAGTACAAACTTTGCCTGGATCAACGTTGCTGACGTCATAATATGCACCGTAAACCGATTCATACGTTGTTGGAACATCCGATGTATCCATTGTTTCAGGAATCACCATGGAATTTCCGCTTATCACTAACACTACTGCCAAGCCCATGATAGAAGCCGCATATGCTCCACGCATAGCCAACTTTTTAATTTGAGCTTCAGTCATATCTCCAATCGGAGCTAACCGGCTGCGCCATTGCGATAATTTACCTAATAGTCTGGCAGCTACTGCTGTTTTGATCTTCATAGTTTACTTATCCTTTTCTGTCGCTTTTAGTTACAACTGCTAAATAAAACCTCGGTTCTCGTGAGCCTTGCAGCAGCAAGTTTCACCGTACCGACATGCTTTATGGTACATCAATATGGTGTTAAAGTCAACCTTAATGGGTAAATTTTCACTAAATCCCCACATTGAAAATTCCGAGTAATTGTTGTAATTTCAACGGTCACTCGGAATTTTTTATTTTTTTCAGGTCAACTTTTCGGTGCGCAAATTACTATATTACAAACATATTACATACCGCAAGATAGTACATTTATAAAATTACTCTTCTTCAATAGTAACCTTTACCATCTTTTGTTCGTTTTTAGGTTTATCCATAAAATTGGTTTTCTGATTAACAATAGTGTCAGCCGCTTCCATTCCCTCAATTATCTTTCCGAAAGCCGCGTACTGTCCGTCTAGGTATTTGGCGTCCGCTACCATAATAAAGAACTGCGAGCCTGCTGAATTTGGATCTTGCGCTCTTGCCATGGAAAGAACGCCTCTTTCATGTTTAATATCATTTTCAGGATGACCGTTTCCTGCAAATTCACCCTCAATTTCCCAGCCGGGACCGCCCATGCCTGTCCCCTGCGGATCTCCACCCTGAATCATAAATCCCGGTATACATCTGTGGAAAATCAAGCCGTCATAAAACCCATCCTTTACAAGTTTTGTGAAGTTTTCAACTGTTTTAGGCGCCTTTTCAGGATAAAGCTCCCCACGCATTACATCGCCGTTTTCCATTTCAATTCTTACATATAACATATATTTCCTCCGCATTTAATACCGTATGGCCACCGCCACCATCGATTCTATCGCAAAAATAAAGCTCCTGCGATTCCCATAATAATAATTGTCCAAATCGGACCAATCTTGGTTTTTGCCGCCAAAGCAAAGGTGATAACCGCAAAGATTGTAGTTCCGATATTTAATTGCATTTTCTCAAAGAGAGAACTTTGAGCCACAAAGATTAAAGCCGAAGCAATCATCCCCATAGCAGCCGGTCTAATTCCCAAAAACGCTCCGCGTACCAAAGCGCTGTCTTGATTTGCAGTGAGAAACCTTACAGCCAAGGATACAAGTATAAAGGAGGGTAAAACCACTCCGAAAGTAGCCGCAAACGCTCCCGCCACCCCTGCTGACAGGTAGCCTACATAAGTAGCGGCATTGACAGCTATTGGACCGGGTGTGGCTTGAGAAATTCCCACCAAATTAGCAAATTGTTCGGGTGCAATGGGCGCGAAAGTTGATACTCCTTGATATATCAAGGGTAAAATTGCCAAACCTCCGCCAAAGCCTATAAATCCGATTTTCATAAAAGTAAGGATTAACTGAAAATAAATCATTCCTTACCACCGCCTCTCTCGGTCAGGTAGTAATAGCCAATCCCTAATACAATGCCGCCAATAATCGCCCAGACCGCGCTGAGCTTCAAAAACGTAATTAATATAAAAGCCGCAATAGCCAGTGTCCACGCAAAAATGCCCTTTCCCACCAGCACCGCTTTCGCCATCTTCCATGTAGCCCATGCAATGAGCCCCACCGCAGCCGACCGAATCCCCGCCAAAGCCCCTTGAACATAGGTTATTTGGTCGATTCTTCCCAAGAAAGCCGCAATAATAACTATAATAATCAAAGACGGTGCCACCACTCCCAAGGTTGCACAAAAGGCTCCCAAAAGCCCTCTCTTGCGCATTCCTACATAGGTAGCCATATTTATAGCAACCACCCCCGGCAAGCTCTGACTTACCGCAATGCAGTCCACCATCTCCGACTCGCTCATCCAGCGATATTCCTCCACCGCTTTGTGCTGCAATATAGGTATCATCGCTAAGCCTCCGCCAATAGTAAAGAGCCCCAACTTGAAGAAAGCCAGGAACATCTGCAAGCACCCTGCTTTTTCAAAATTCACATTCGTTTTCCTCTTTTCCTTTAGCGCTTCTCCCACCATGATACCTCAATTTCTTTTAGCCTCTGCGTTCTGCATTAACGATTGCAATAGCGTCAGCAATCGCCTGCTGCGGAGTCTTCTCAACCTTATCCACATCACGTCTTAGTTTATACTCTACAACGCCGTTTGCGGCACCACGTCCCACTGTAATGCGAACAGGAATACCCAAAAGGTCTGCGTCCTTAAATTTAACGCCGGGACGTTCATCTCTGTCATCGAGAATAACTTCGACACCTGCTGCCTGAAGTTTTTCGTAGATGTCTTCCGCTACAACCTTTTGAACCTCATCCGTTATTCCTACCAAGGTAATAACAACATGATATGGTGCCACGGACATAGGCCAGATTATACCATTGTCGTCGTGATGTTGTTCAACGATAGCAGCCATAGTTCTTGTAACACCGATACCGTAGCAACCCATAACAATGAGCTGATCCTGTTGATTTTCGTCCTTGTAATAAGCTTTCATAGGTTCGGAATATTTAGTTCCAAGTTTAAATACCTGTCCAACTTCAATACCTCTTGCAACCTTAATCGGTTGTTCGCAGTTCGGACAAGGGTCTCCCTCTCTTATGAGCTTAATGTCCACAACAATATCGCCTTTATAGTCACGACCGTAGTTAACATTTTTAACATGATAGTTTTCTTTGTTAGCTCCGGCACAAAGGTTTTTCATCCCAGCCAATTCGCTGTCTACTACAACAGTGCAGTCATGAAGCCCCATTGGTCCCGTAAAACCGCCCACACAGCCTGTTACTGCTGAAACTTCCGCCTCATCGGCAAACTCAATGGCATGTTCAGGAATATCCAAAGCATTTACCAGCTTAATCATATTCAGCTCTCTGTCGCCTCTTATGAAAGCAATGACATAACCGTCTTTTTCAGTCAAATCATCGTTGTATTTAACAAAGATAAGAGCCTTGACAGTCTGTGATGTAGGTATATCTAAAAATTTAGCAACTTCTTCAATGGTCTTGGTTCCAGGAGTGTGAACCTCTTCAAGAGGCAACATTTCCACTTCCTGTACAGGTGTGTCCTTAAACTCCGCTCTTTCAGTGGTTGCCGCCATATCGCAGTTATCGCAATATGCAATTTCAGATTCACCCACTTCAGAAAGCGCAGTAAACTCATGTGAATTGCTTCCGCCGATGGCTCCTGTATCCGCTTCAACTGGTCTGAATTTAAGACCGCAGCGGGTAAAGATTTTAGTATATGCGTCATACATATTTTTATATGATACATCCAAACCCGCCTCGTCCTTATCAAAAGAGTAGTCATCTTTCATTATAAACTCTCTGGATCTCATAAGCCCAAAACGAGGACGAGCTTCGTCGCGGTACTTGGTCTGAATCTGGTAAAGATTCAAAGGAAGCTGTCTATGGGAAGTTACATCATTTCTAACAATATCAGTGAAAATTTCTTCATGGGTCGGTCCCAAACAAAAATCTCTGCCGTTTCTGTCCTTTAATCGCATGAGTTCAGGTCCATACTTTGCCCAGCGACCTGATTCTTCCCAAAGTTCAGAGGGTTGCAATGCGGAACAATGTATTTCCTGCGCGCCTTTAGCATCCATTTCGGAACGGATAATGTCTTCTATCTTTCTGATGGTTCTCCAACCAAGCGGCATAAAGCCGTAAACTCCGGAAACCAACTTCTTCATCATACCGCTACGCAGGAGTAGAATGTGGCTGGCAATTTCAGCTTCATTTGGAACCTCGCGTAAGGTCTTTAAGTGCATATCACTCATTCTCATAATAGTCTATTCTCCTTCAATCATAGTTATAGCCTGCGCTGCGATACCCTCGCCTCTGCCGGCAAAACCGAGTTTTTCTGTTGTAGTGCCTTTAATATTCACCACATTCGGACTGATTTTAAGCGCCTTGGCAATATTGTCCCTCATAGAGTCTGTATATGCGGATATCTTGGGTCTTTCACAAATAACCGTCGCATCTATATTGCCGGGTCGGAAGCCCTTTTTCTCCAGCGCTTCTCTGACTCTTTCCAAAAGTATCAAACTGGATATATTCTCAAATTCAGGGTCGCTGTCAGGAAAAAGTTTCCCGATATCTCCAAGTCCGGCTGCACCTAGCAAAGCGTCCATAACAGCATGGGTAAGTACATCCGCGTCGGAATGACCTTGAAGCCCTTTTTCATAAGGTATGGAAACACCACCAAGGACACACTTTCTCCCCTCCGCAAATCTGTGAACATCGAAACCGATTCCTACTCTGCTACTCACTTTTAAATCCTCCATGGTGGTAATCTTTATATTGGCATAATCGCCCTCCGATACGGCGACTTTGCGACCAAGCCTTTCCACCAGTCCACCGTCATCTGTACCGTAATAGCCGTCAGAATAGGCCTTTCTGTACGCTTCCTCAATAATTTCACGGCGAAAACCTTGAGGGGTCTGCACACTCACTAATTCCTTACGTTCCAAGGTCATGCCCAAATAGCGTATTGTATCTTTCACAGGTACTCCCGCTACAGCCGCCCCCACTATTTCCGTCTCTTCCAAACAGCTTTCGATAATTTCCGCAGTTACGAAAGGTCTTACAGCGTCATGAATCAAGACATACTCATAATCCGGCATGCTTTCTTTCACCCTTCTAAGTCCCTCTGCTACCGAGTCTTGACGTTGAGCGCCTCCCGAAATCACTTCCAGAACTTTTGAATAGCCTTTAAGCATGTCTTTCGTTGTGTTTATGTAATCCTTATTTGTGACAACACAAATGCCGTCCACATAAGAATTTTTTTCGAAAACATCGGTAGTTTTGCACAGCATAGGTTCCCCATTCAGTTTGATAAACTGTTTTGGCTTGTTGGCTCCTAGTCTGGTACCGCTTCCACCTGCTGCAATTATTGCAACTACCTTTTTCCCTTTATACATAATCGCCTCGCTTATTATTTCTTGGCCTTGGCAAAAATCATACGTCCTGCCGCAGTCTGAAGAACGCTGGTTACAATAGTAGTAACATTATTGCCGATAAAACGCCTGCCGTCTTCCACAACAATCATTGTGCCGTCATCCAAAAATGCCACCGCCTGATTTTGCTCTTTTCCCTCTTTTACAAGGAAAACGTTCATTTCTTCCCCGGGGAGAACCACCGGCTTTAAAGTATTTGCCAGCTCGTTAATGTTGAGAACCTCAACACCCTTGATGGAAGCAACTTTGTTTAAGTTAAAGTCGTTGGTAACAACTTTTCCCCCTATAATCTGTGCCAGCTTCAAAAGTTTAATATCTACTTCCGGAATCTCTTCCAAGGCTCTTTCTTGAGAAGTGTTGTAAATTTCAATTCCGTATTCCGTCTGAATCTTATCCAAGATATCCAGCCCTCTGCGTCCACGCTGCCTTTTAAGTGCGTCATGGGAATCAGCAATATGCTGGAGTTCGATTAAGACAAATTCAGGAATAATAATGTTTCCCTCTAAGAAGCCCGTTTTCATAATGTCCATGATTCGACCGTCAATGATTACAGAAGTGTCTAAAATTTTAGCCGAATTGTCTCCGCCTCTATGGCGCTTATTACCGGTTTGGCTGCTCTTGGTTTTCGCAAGAGCCACCGCAAACAATTCGGACAGCTTGCGGGTGGTTATGATAACTCCTACAAAGCCGCAGAATACATAAACTAATACATCCAGTGCCAGCTGTACCCAAAAAATCTTAATGGCTGAAAATGCGCCCTGGAGCAATGACGCCACCAGCAGCCCCACAATGAGTCCTACAATACCGGCTGCCAAATTGTTAGTCGGTATGCCCTGAAGCTCATTTTCAATATTGTCCGCCACCTTTTTACTCTTAAGACCTATATAGGACGTAAGTCTGTAGAATATCAGCGCAAATATTAATGAACTTATAATTGCGGTGGTTATTAGCTCCGTATTAGAAACACCGAAAACAGACCCTTCCGGCGCCATAATGTGCACACAGGCCTTAACCAAATAAACAAAGCCGACTCCTACCAACCCTCCCACAAGGGTCCAAAGACAAGTTAAGAACTTTCTTATCATAATAGTTCCTCCTTTCTTTTTATTTTGAATAAGGCTTTTATCCGTGAGTCACATGCGTTTGAGCATAATAATCGAAATCCTCATACGCACACTACCCCATGCTAAAGCTACCTATTCATATTAGAGTATATGCCTAAATCCTCACAAATGTCAATGCTGTTTGTACGATTAAAACATTTGTAAATTTCCACGTAAATTCCCAGATTAGGTTTCACATTGAAATTTTGAACAGAACTTACTTCGGGAAGAGATTCCGTATAGATTTTAACCCGAAAAAACGGTGTGGATAAGGAGACCGCAAACATATGTTACATATGATAAAATTAAATTTTTTGATTAAAGCATTTGCTTTTCCACTTGTTTCGTCGGCTGTTCTTCTGTCGTTAGTTGGTTGCTTCTTTATACAAAAATGCAGTTAGAAATATCTAACTGCATTTTTTATTTAGTTCTATTTACTATTTGGATATAGCCGCGATAGCTTGTCGAACAGTTTCGACACCGACAATCCTAATCTCTGACAACCTTAAATGTGCCAGTTTTTCAGCATTTCTCTTCGGAAGAATAACTCTCTTAAGCCCCATTCGTTCAGCTTCCTTTACTATTTTTTCAGCATTTTGTATGGTTCTAAGTTCTCCCGTAAGTCCAACCTCTCCTAAAATGAGAGTGTCAGAGGGCATAGGCACTCCTCTGAAAGAAGAAAACAATGCCATTGCTATGGCTAAATCTATGGAAGTTCCCTCGGGACGCAGTCCACCTACAACATTTACGTATATATCCTGATTCATAAGCGAAATCCCTGCGCGACGTTCCAGTACCGCAATAATCATATTTAGTCGTGAGCTTTCCACTCCTACAGCGGTGCGCCTTGCAAAGCCTATATTTGCCGCTGCCGTTAAGGCCTGTATCTCAATAATCAACGGTCTTGTACCCTCATATACCGCAGTGGTAACCGAACCCTCCGAATCTACCGAAGCCTCTTCCATGAAGCTCTGAGATAAATTTTCTATCTCTTGTAAACCTTTCTCCGCCATTTCAAATGCGCCAATCTCACTGGTGGTTCCGAAGCGATTTTTATATGCTCTAAGAATGCGAAGATCGTGGTTCCTTTCTCCCGTAAAAGACAATACGCAATCAACTAAATGCTCTACAATTTTAGGTCCCGCCAAATCGCCGCTTTTGGTAACATGTGCAACAATAAAAACAGGTATGCCTGTAACCTTTCCCAAGCGCATAAGCTCATTTCCGCAAGCTCTCACTTGAGATACGCTGCCCGGGGCAGATTCCAGTTCCTCACTATACATGGTCTGGATAGAATCTATAATGAGCAATCGCGGCTGGAGATTATCCACGGCAGCCTCGATGTTTTCCATGTTGGTTTCAGATAAAACGTAAAGCTCTTCCGGGGCTGTCGGGCAAATTCTTTCTGCTCGCAGTTTTATCTGTTCTTCCGACTCTTCACCCGAAACATAAAGAACCCTCCCGTACTTTTGAGTTATGTTGGCTGCGGTCTGCAAGATAATAGTAGATTTACCGATACCGGGCTCCCCACTGATTAGAGTAAGCGACCCTCGAACAATACCGCCTCCCAGCACACGATTTAGCTCTCCAATACCGGTATCCATGCGATCATGATTCCCTGATATAATTTCAGAAATCCTGCTTGGGCTACCCCCTCTTCCCGTTGGTGAGTTTGCTCCTCCTGTTTGATTCGTAGAAGCTGTTGTTCTTCCGGCTCTGGAACGGCTTCGTTTATCATCAATATCTATATTAACTACTTTCTGTTCAAAAAAAGAGTTCCACGCACCGCAGACACACTGCCCCATCCACTTCGGGCTCTCATATCCGCACTCATTACAGACAAATACCGTCTTAGCTTTTGTTTTCGCCATAGCCGCCTCCTAATTACTTCCTATATTATATCACTCCCCACCCACATTTGCAAACATTTGTTCGAAGCCCTGTCCCTGCGATTGACGAAAGTCAGAGCAGCGGCAGGTCTCGTACAAGAAGCACAGGTCTTTTAATCCATGGCGCTTTACTGCCGCCCTAGCCCTGCGCAAATAAAAAGCAAATGTCAACGACATCCGCTATTTTTCTGCTATGTTTTGAACCTCAAAGGAAGTTTCAACCCCGTATTTTTCTTTTAATTCTCCAAAAACCTTAAAATGCGGCATTTTCATATGCGCCTCTTGGTCTTCGATACTTTCCCATTGCTCCCAAAGTAGAAGCTCAACTTCTCTTTTCAAACCATCCTTTTGTTCCAGCACCGTTGTATCAAAAAGCGTATATGCAGGGAAAAAATATTCATATCTAATACAGCCCTTTTCTTCTCTGGTCTTTTCTACCGCTCCGCTAAGTTGCAATTCTGCGTAGAATCTGACCAAAGTATCCAGACTGGCTGCACGGTATCTTACAAAAAAATTTGTCATAATGTTCCTAACCTCCAATACATATCATTATATCATGTTTACATGATATAATTCAGCCATGTGCGTTTTTGCCGAAGTTTACGAAGCAAAATATTCGCACGGCTATATGATTTTGTATAATGACTGCGTTTGCGGCCATTATACCATATCTCTCATCATAATTTTTAAATGAAGATATGGTGAAATGACTATGCAACTTGGGGTCATTATACCATATATTACCAGTGCGCCGCAAGCCTTTATTTTTCCTCTTTGCACACAAAAAGGACTCCGTTATTTCGGAGCCCTTTATACGCATATAATAAATATGTGTTCCTATTCTGCTTGTGTAGCTTTGTACGCTTCGATAATTTTCTGAGCCTTATCTGCCGGAACCTCATCATAACGTTCAAATTCCATGATAAATGAACCTCTCGCCTGAGTCATAGAACGAAGCTGTACCGCATAGGTGAAAAGTTCTGCCTGTGGTGCTGTTGCGTGCAACATCTGCCAGCCACCAGCCATAGGGTCCATACCCAGCACAATACCGCGACGTGTTGGTAAATCTCCCATTACCGCACCCACATTGTCATCAGGAACCTTGATGTCCAGCTTCATGATAGGCTCTAAAAGGCAAGGCTTAGCCTCAACAATACCTTTCTTAAACGCTAAAGAAGCAGCAATCTTGAAAGACACTTCGTTGGAGTCTACATCATGATAAGAGCCATCGTAGAGAACCGCCTTAATGTTTTGACACTTACAGCCTGCAAGAGGTCCCTTTTCCATACATTCAAGGAGACCCTTTTCAACTGCCGGAACATACTGCTTTGGCACTGAACCGCCGAAAAGTTCTTCGGAAAATTCAAATTCCTGCTCTGACGGTGAAAATCTGATATGTACGTCACCGTACTGACCTGCACCACCGGACTGTTTCTTATGCTTACCCTGCACATCGGACTGTCCCTTAATAGTTTCGCGGTATGCAATCTTTTGAGGCACTACATCTACTGTTACGCCATACTTATCCTTTAACTTGGAAAGTGCTATCGCCAACTGAATTTCTCCCTGTCCGCCGACTAAGGTCTGATGAGTTTCAGTATTGCGTGTGAGAACCAAAGACGGATCTTCTTCAATCAGCTTATGGAGACCCGTAGCCATCTTTTCGTCAGCTCCCTTTTCGTTTGCAACAATAGCTTCGAACAAGGTAGGCTGTGGAAATTCTACAGGCTTCAGCTTTAGCAGATTACCCTTTTCACAAAGAGTGTCGCCTGTTTTTGTATTTTGAAGTTTACCTAAAGCGACAATATCTCCTGCTGCTACTGTAGGAGCTTCGCCTTGAGTCTTTCCTCTTAAGAAAAAGACTGAACCCAGTTTTTCTGACTTTTCATTTTCAGCATTGTAAAGTTCCATGCCCGGATTGATGTTGCCGGAAATAACCTTAGCAAAAGAAATCTTGCCCAGGAAAGCGTCGGCTAAAGTCTTGAATACATATACTACCGGTTTTCCTGTAGGGTCTACTGCCACTTCCACTTCATTGTCCTTAGCGTCAATAGCCTTAAGCGGTGCTACGGAAGTAGGTGTAGGAACTAAGTCAATGATGTGCTGGAGAACTTCTTTAATGCCCTCATTTTTGAAAGAGGAAGAGGTAAATACCGGAACGATATCACCCTGGGCAATACCCTTGGACATACCGCGGTTAAATTCCTCGTCGGTAAATTCTCCCTTATCGAAAAATATATCCATCAGCTCTTCATCAGTTTCCGCAATCGCTTCTGAAAGAGCTTCTCTATCGTCTAATGTTACTACGGATGTGCCGAACTTTTCTTTTAACTCTGCAATGGTTTTCTCAATGTCTACGTTTTCTTTATCCGTCTTGGTGAGAATGAAGAACTTGGATATACCGGCTTCTGTTGCTTCTCCCCAAGCCTTTTCGGTACCAACCTGAATACCTGCGGAAGCGTCTACTAAAATAGCTGCCGCTTCAACAGCAGAAAGTGCGGACCTTACTTCACCTACAAAATCAAAGAATCCCGGTGTATCCACAAAGTTGATTTTAGTTTTATTAAATTCAACCGGCACTAGAGTCGCACGAATTGAATAACCTTTTTCTATCTCCATCTTGTCGTAATCGGAAACTGTATTTCCATCTTCGACTTTTCCTAATCTATTAATTACTCCGGTTGCCAAAAGTGCAGCGTCCAAGAAAGTGGTCTTTCCGCAACCACCATGCCCGAGAAGTGCAACATTTCTAATAGTTTCGCCTGTATAGCCTTTCATAATAAGACCCTCCCAAATAATTTACTCGTAAAGTGACGCTTTACAAGAAAATTATAGCATTTTCAAATTAGTTAATCAATATTTTCTTTTCTGACAATTTACTCATTTAAGCAACAAACTCGTACAATTTTTATTTTACCTCTTTTCTCATCTCGCTTTCGATAAAGTCTCAACCCTTAAAAATTCGCAATTTCTCGGTTTATATCAATATATTCCTTTCAGTATTGTACACCATCTGTTTCATTGTATGTAAACAGCAAATGAGTCAATCTTGTTATTAGTCCAGGGCTATTTCCGACTATGTTGTGGTTGTTTGAAAAGTAACGCATAAAATATAGCCTTAGAATTTCAAAACCGAATTTTAAAAGAACAGTTCTTAAAATGTACTCTAAAACTAAATTCGAAATAAAAGGCATAAACTAAAATGCCCAACCTCTTTTGTCATCCTTAAAGTTGTTCCAAACAAACCAAAACCGCTGCATACACTGATTTTTTCAATGTTTACAGCGGTTTTATCAACATTTTGCTATAAGTCGCCCTATAGTTATAAGACTTTTATTTGATGTTTTTCAATTCTACGCTTTAAGAAGATTGTTGAACCAGCGGAGAGAGTCCACATAAGCTCTGTAAACCTCGTCCATGTCTATATTTCCTACGATTAGTACTCGTGAAATTTCCTGCCAGTCAGCCTCTTCATATCTCTTTATGAATCCCATGATTGGAGCAAATCTTCCTTTGCCCTCAACAAGAGCCTGCCTTATTTCCTTGCTAACCTTAACCTTTCCCAGTGCCTCTTCCATAGGACATCTTAAGATAAGATCCAGTACCGAAAACAGACCCATGAGGAACAGTTCTTGAGTGCTCATGCCCATTTCAAATACAGGCGCCAGCTCTTCTGCAAATTTAGCACGAAGAAGTGACAATCTCATGATTTCACTTGGTCTGTCTGCACACAGCTCCTTGGTTACTACAGCATTTATCCACTTCTTTAATTCTTTCTGTCCTAAAATGGCAGCTGCATGCCTAATGGAAGAAATTTCACTCCCTCCCATTTGGGTTCCAACCATCTTCAAAAAGGAAATGGTTAAAGCGGTATCTCTTGCAATAACATCCGCCGCAGCCTGTAAGTCGTAATCTTCATCATTTACAACATTTAACAGCTGCAAATATGTAGCTTTCAGCGGTGTCACATCAGTCTCCCCTACTGTAACAGGCATACGATAGAATGAGCCCTCAAAAAGCACGAACTCTTTTTCATCCTTTATTAAGTCGAAAAACTCCTGACTTGCTATATGGGAAACCATGAGCTTAATGCCGGGATAAGCTTTCTTAAAGAAAACCTTTGCTTTCTGAACATCCATAGTAGCGCTGTCCAGCACTACATAATCCAGCAGCTTAATGACCGACGCATGCTCAATATATGCGGTTACAGGTAAGTTTTTAAGCGCCAGCCGGTAGCCCAGCTTCTTGAGTTCTACCATGCGCCCCACATATGCCGGCTCTGCCGGAACATTATCTTCAATCAAAAGTACCAATCTCTCATGAGGAACCTTACAAATGGAAGCAATATCCTTGAAAAGAGCAATCTTGCTCAAAGGTAAAAATACGTCTGTTCCCGGCGATAAAGTCTCAACGCCCACTTCATTGAGGGCTTCAAGACCTACTACTTTAGATGCCTGAACGTGTCTTTCGATACCTGTCAGCTCAGGGTTTAAAAAGTAATTGTCTTTCTGTGCCTTAATGGAATAAGCACTGACTTTCATCTCCTTGTCAAACATAGGGATTAATGTAACAAGCATTTTAAATTCCTCCTAAATGGGTTTTCGAACCCTCTACGCGAAATACTCTCAATTAGAATTCTGCACTCTTAGGTGTTCTTGGAAGAAGCTGCACATCACGGATATTAGCCATTCCTGTAATGTACATGATTATTCTTTCAAAGCCCAGACCGTATCCTGAATGCTTTACGCCGCCAAATCTGCGGAGGTCAAGATACCACCAGTAATCTTCTTCATTAAGCCCAAGCTCTTTCATGCGCTTTACCAAGAGGTCATATCTTTCTTCCCTCTGGGAGCCGCCAATAATTTCACCTACGCCGGGAACTAATAAGTCACATGCCGCAACAGTCTTTCCATCTTCGTTCATTCTCATGTAGAATGCCTTTATATCCTTTGGATAATCGGTAACGAAAAGTGGTTTGTTGAAGATTTCTTCTGTAAGATATCTTTCATGTTCTGTTTGCAGGTCAATACCCCACTCAACCGGATACTGAAAGTCCTTACCGCTCTTCTTTAACAATTCAACAGCTTCTGTATATGTAACGCGACCAAAATCCGCGTTTACAATCTTATTTAATCTTTCAAGCAGACCCTTATCAACGCGCTGGTTAAAGAAGTCCATTTCTTCCGGACAATTTTCTAAAACGTCTTTAATGATGTATTTTATCATTTCTTCGGCAATAACCATATTGTCTTCCAAATCAGCGAAAGCAATTTCCGGTTCAATCATCCAAAATTCAGATGCATGTCTTGCTGTATTGGAATTTTCAGC